>JBDHWG010000003.1:0-282581 GCA_039810085.1 Anaerolineae bacterium | reverse complement strand
ACTCTCCGTTATATCACTCAAACCGTCGCACTCACGCGACGTTAGGCTCTTTTCTTTGACGGTCTGGCTGCTCGTTTGCACGAGCTTGCTGTCTCTGTCACTCTTCAGTTGTTAAGGTCGCCGACAAAACATCCGCCGACGGCACCCATCGGCGGAGACAACACACCCTAGAAGTCGCTCAATTCACGATACGGCTCGATTAGGGGTGTTTGCCTCCTGTCTGATGTTAGAACTGCGGTGCTCTCACGGAGCGCGGATAAGTATACCAGAGATACTTGCCGCTGTCAAGCGTCAGAAGGGTGAATCTTCACGATTCTCCAAAATTCGCTTGCACTGGTACGACGCGCCGCTCCCAAGCAATCTTACTGCGTCTGTCCAACCTGCTAACTTTCACAGCGGACGCATCGCACACACAATAACTCAGACACAAACGCTCCGCTTTTCTTACGTCAGAAGGCGCGGCGACCTTCCAGGGCGCGGGATAAAGTCATCTCGTCGGCGTACTCAAGGTCGCCGCCGACGGGCAGGCCGCGGCCCAGGCGGGTGATCGAGATGTTGAGCGGCTTGAGAAGGTTGGCGAGATAAGTAGCCGTCGCGTCGCCCTCCATATTCGGGTTTGTCGCCAGGATAACCTCGCGCGCCGGCTGCCACCGCAAACGGTCCATCAGCTCGGTGATCTTGAGGTCGGCTGGGCCGACGCCTTCCATCGGCGAGATCGCGCCGTGGAGCACGTGGTAGACGCCGCGATACTCGCGCGTGCGCTCGATGGCGATGACGTCCAGCGGCTCTTCGACGACGCACACGAGGCCGTGGTCGCGCCGCTCGTCGGAACAGATGGCGCACGGGCTGGTCTCGCTGATGTTGAAGCACTCGCGGCAGAGGACGATGTTCTGCCGCAGGTCGCGCAGGGCATCGGCCAGGGCGTCCACCTGCTCTTTGGGAGCACGTAGCAGGTAGAAGGTCAGGCGGGACGCCGTCTTCGGCCCGATGCCGGGCAGGCGGCTGAACTCTTCCACAAGGCGTGCGACGGGCCGGGCAACAGTACTCATGGGACTTTCCTCAATAAGCGCGTTCTCAACTCAGAACAATTATAACCTCTTTCCAACCCTCATGCAAGTCATGTACTCGCTGATGTAGAGGGCATCGACCTGCGGATCATACGAAATGCTTAGCACAGGCTAGAACAGCCCTAACCCGCTTAGCGGCCCCGTCACTGATTCCATGCGCTTCGACGCCATCTCTTGCGACTTCTCCACGCCCTGGTTGACCGCCGCAACAATCATGTCCTGCAGCGTCTCCACGTCCTCGGGGTCCACCGCTTCCGGGTCGATCTTGATGGACATAACCTTCTGGTGGCCGTTCATGACCAGCGTCACCGCGCCGCCGCCCGCCGTTACCTCGACAGTCTCGTGCTCCAGCGCCTCCTGCGCCTTTTGCATCTCTTCCTGCATCTGCTGCAGCTGGCGCATCATCTGCGACTGGCCGCCGCCACCGCCACCCATCGGCATGCTGCTGCGGCCCATCGGCCGTCCGCCCTTTTTAGACATGTTGCCTCCTTGCGCTCTACACTAGAAATCGAGGTGATTGGATTGCTCATTACTGTGTCAGTAGCTGTCGCCCTACCAAATTATACGCCTCTACCTGGCTGAAATACGTGCGGCTCACTGTATCCCTTACCTACTCAGGGGAGCCTGCTTACCCGTTAGGTGCTGGGCCAGGCTGTTAAGCAGGCGAGCGAGTGTATCCCGGTCTAGCTCGCCAAGTACTCCGGCAATCTCCGATTGCGGAACGGCTCCAAGGTGCGACAGTCGGACGACCGACGGAACACGGAGGCCGGTGCTTGAGAAGCGCTCGTCGTCTAGCATCAGCACCTCATCCCACTCCGAAATGGCATGCCGAAGTTAGCTACTGATTCCGCAGACCAGCATGTCGGAGAATTGCCCAGGCAATACAGACAACACAAGAACGGGCCGAAGCTTAGGCTCCTGGTCGGCTTGCGGGAGACGAGCGAGGGCGATTTCGCCAGGTTGTGTCATGAGGCCTTGACATCATCTATCGTATACTCGTACTCGTCGCTATCGTAGGTCGTCGCGAGCCAAGCCGTGCTAGCTGCTAACCACTCAGCCCGCTCCTTATCCTCTATTCCGTTAGGCGTATCGGGAAGGACGATGACGAGCACACGCGCGTGTTCTTCGGCTGGAGCCTCTCCCTCCCAGGTCAGCTTCCCGTTGTCGTAAATCGCTTTGTACGCCCGCTGCATCGCTTTGCCCCCCACACGTTTCACTCCAGGGAAATGCCGGTAATCTTGCCGCCCATGCGAACGGCTTCCTTGACCACCGGGTCGTCCGCCGCTTGCTCCAATGGGTTCTTCGTCCGCTCGGCGGCAATCTCCTCCTTGCTCTTGGGTGTGAGCTTGCACACGAGGCGGATCTTCCGCCCCAGGGTGTCGCTCAGCGTCTTTTCCAGCAGGCCGCGCTGCTTCGGCTCCTCCAGGCGCTTGTGGTGGAACGGGTAGTAGACGCCAATAGTGACGCTATCCGCCGCCGCGTCCAGCGGGTAGCAGTCCTTCAGGAGTGCGGCGAGCTGGCGGTTCTGCTGGTGCAGGATGCCGATGATGTTTTCCCACTGCCCTTGCAGCTCCGCCTGATACGGCCCGACCTCCGATGCAACGTCTGTCTCAGGCGCTGCCTCCATCGCCACGGGCATCTCGGCTGCCACTTCCGGCGGCGCGGCTTCGGGGGCTGACTCGGCCGTCACTTCAGCAGCTGGAGCAGGTCGTGGCGACGCGGGGGCAGCAGCCGGTGGCACGCTCGGCCGAGGGGCAGGCGCGGGGCTGGCCTCTCGAACCGCCGGGGCGGGAGGGGTGGCGGCTGGCGCGTGGGACAGGTCGAGGACGGCTTCGACAACGGCGAGTTCCAGCGGGAGTTGGGGCTGCAAGCCGCCGCGCTGCGCCTGCGCCGCGTCGCCGAAGACTTTGATGGCGCGCACGAGGGCCGCCGGGGGAATGCGCCGCGCCTGGGCCTCCATGCGTTCGAGGGTCTCCGGCGTGACATTGAGCAGGGCGGCGCTGCCATGCTGAATGAGCAGCAGGCCGCGCAGGTATTCGAGGAGTTGGGCCGTGAGTTGGCGCGGGTCCACGCCGCCGTCAATGGCCTGGTTGACGACGCGGAGACCGGCTGAGGAGTCGCGCGCGGCAATATGGTCGGCCAGCACCTCGACGGCCGCATCCGCCGCCGTTCCCAGCACCGCCTGCACCTGGGCGAGCGTGACCGTCTCGCCGCCGAATGCGACCATCTGGTCGAGCAGCGAGATGGCATCGCGCAGACCACCCTGGGCATAGCGGGCGATGGCTTCGAGCGCCGCCGGCTCGACGTTGAAGCCCTCGGCCTCGCAGATGTGGCTGAGGTGCTCGATCATCTCGCCGAGGGGGATGCGGTAGAAGGTGAAGCGCTGGCAGCGCGACAGGATGGTGGCCGGAATTTTGTGGGATTCGGTGGTCGCCAGGAAGAACAGGGCGTGGGGCGGCGGCTCCTCCAGCGTCTTCAACAGGGCGTTGAAGGCCGACGTGGAGAGCATGTGGACTTCGTCGATGATGTAGACCTTGTAGCGCGTTTCGGTCGGCGCGAACTGTACCTTCTCAATGAGGTCGCGCACGTTGTCGACGCTGGTGTGCGAGGCCGCGTCAATCTCGATGAGGTCCAGGGAGCGGCCCTCGGCGAGGCTGCGGCAGGCGTGGCATTCGCCACATGGGCGGTCCGCAGGGTCAGGGGCGGTGCAGTTGACGGCGCGGGCGAGGATGCGGGCGATGGTCGTTTTGCCCGTTCCGCGCGGCCCGGCAAACAGGTACGCGTGGGCGATGCGCCCCGCCGCCAGGGCGTTGCGCAGAGTCTGGATGATGTGAGTCTGGCCGACCACGTCTTCGAACGTCTGGGGTCGCCACCGACGATACAGGGCTTGCGCCGCCATGCTATCTCCTCCCGCGTGTCGGCGAAGTGTAGCACCGCGAGGGTCGAAATGCAAGCGTTAGAACGAGTGTGCGAGAGCGTAGAGCCAGCCTACTGCCAACTCCAGATCGCCTGAACGCCGTCCGCAATCCGCTTCGGCTCGCCATTTGCGGCATCGACAACGTACAGACCGGCCTTGCCGTCGGGATCGCGGGCCGTGTAGACCAGCGACGAGCTGTCCGGCGACCACATGCGTACCGAGCGGAGGTACTGGTCGAAGTAGGGGATGAAGGAGGTGAAACCGGCCGCCGGCGTGAACAGAGCGCGGGTGCGCGTCTCGCCCGTGGCCGCATCCACCACCGCCAGCTTGAGGCGGGCCGGGCTTTGCTCGTCGGTCGAGATGGTGATATAGGCGAGCTTCGTGCCATCCGGCGACCAGAAGAACGACAGTACGTCGTCCTCGACCAGCGTGCGCTGCCCACTGCCGTCGGGGTTCATGACGCTGAGCTTGCCGAAGGCAATCTGCCCCAGGCCCTCAAGCTCTGGGTTCTCACTCAGAATGTACGCAATCTGCCGGCCCGTCGGCGACCAGGCGAAGGACACGCCGCCGTTGAACGGTAGCAGCACGCGGCCATTCGCGCCGTTGGCATCGAGGGCGACTATCTCACTCCCGTCGGCGGAGCGTCGGGCGTAGATGATGCTCGCGCCATCCGGGGACCAATCGGGGGCCAGGAAGAGCGCCGGCGGCTCATCCACTGGGCCGGTCTCGCCACCACCTGGCTCGAACAGGCCGACCCGCGCATCCGGCGACAGCGCGTTGCGCAAGCCGCCGACATGGAACGCCAGCCGTCGGCTATCCGGCGACCAGACGAAGTAGAAGGGCGAACCGTTTGCCAGCGCCGGCGCGTCGCTCTGGCCCAACGCCGCCAGACGCAGCGCTAGACTCTGACCGGAGCTTTCCAGGAACGCAACCTGGCGGCTGTCCGGCGACCAGTACAGGTAGAATGGCTGAGCCGCGCCGGATTTGTGGAGGACCTGGCTGCCGCCGCCATCGGCGGGCGCGGCCACGAGCTGCGAGTCGGTCGCGCCGCCCTGGGCCTTGATGTCGATGAACGCGACATAACGCCCGTCCGGTGACCACGTTGGGAAGCGATACAGGCGCGTGGCCCCTGGTCCGGCCTCACCGTCCGTGGTGAGGGCGCGCTGGTCCGACCCATCCGGGCGGATGGTGTAGATGTTGCCGTCGCTGCCTTGATAGGCGATGCGGTTGACGGCCCCCGAGCGGAGGAAGGCAGCCCCTGGCAACCCGGCCAGCGTCGGGCGGGCGAACAGCCAGGCGCCAACTGCGGTGGCGGTACACACGCAGACGAGGAGCGCGGCGCAGCCGAGCGCCGCGCCAATTACGGCGAAGGTGCGAGACGACGGGCGAGAGTCGGTCATGATACTACTCCTGACGTCAGGCCATCCAATGCTTCATCGTTAGTGGTCATTGCGAGGACGGGGTGCGGGGGTGGTACTCCGCCCCCGCCGACGAAGCAATCTCCCGCCGGGCAACGGATACGCCATAGTTATCCAGACCGTCAATCGCAACGGCGGGGGATTGCTTCGCGTTCGCTCGCAATGACAATATGGCGGTGTTCTCGTGTCGGCGCATGCCGTCACAGGACTTGGGGGTCTCGCAATGACAGGCTTAATCGCTGCGCTTTGTCTCATAAGGCGTTGCATAGATGAAACTCTAGCGTGACCCACGACGCGCGGCCGAGCGCGTCGCGCATCGCTTCCTCGTCGTCGAATGTGTCCCCAAGCCGCCGCCCTTCGACGGCCAGCGTGACCTCACGCGCAGCAAACGGCCACGGCGCGACCGTGATACCCCCATTCCCCCTCGCCGGCGTCAACGTCAGCGTCGTCTCGCCGTCGGCGGTCGGGACGCGCTCGAACGTGCGCGCGGCGCGCAGACCCATGCACAGCGCCAGGGACAGCGCGTCCCACACGGCGACGAGGCGGCGGTTGCGAGCGATCATCTCAGGCGTGGTGGCAGCCGCGTAGCGCGGCTCGCGGCGCAAGGCGTCCGTCATGTGCGCCTCGAATGCCGTCTGTCGCGCGACAAGCTCGCGGGCGGCGCGCGCCTCCGCTGGCGTGTCACGCTCGTAGTTGTGGCGAGCATACAGGCCGGTGAAGTGCAGCGAGACGAGGAGCGCGGCATAGCGGCTCTCGACGAGCATCGCCGGCGCGGCGGTGGACCAGATGCGCACATGGTCGCCGGTCGGTAGCTCTAGGAAGGTGTAGGGGCGGCCGGTGCGCCGATTCAGTGTTGGGGCTTGCTCCCAGGCAAGCCAGCCGATGTCGTGCTGCGCGGCGGCCAGGCGCACCTCGTCGCGCGGTGAGACCTCGCCAAAGGTGTCATTGCCCCACGCGGCGGCCAACTGACCGGCCATCCAGGCGTGGGCGGGCTGGGTGATAACGATAGGGCCGTTCGGGTCGTCGCGCAGGAGCATGGGCTTCTCCCGTATGGTTGTGGACGCTATCCCGCCCCCTGCCGCTGCCGCCACGTGTCCAGCAGCGCGCGTTCGCGTTCGCGTCTCATGCCCGCTCGCCACTGGATGTCCACAGGCCGCGTCATGGCCCACACCAGGGTATCCTGAATGGTGGTCGTCAGCGGCCGGAAGGTGAGTCCTGCATCCAGGGCGCGGCGGATGGACGTCTTCGAGAGGGCCGAGTTCTCGCTCGACGGTATCCACAGCGGCATCTCGATCCACGGCCCGACGCCCTGCTCTAGCAAGAAGTCCTCATCGACCCAGGCGATGTGGGCATCGCTGCTTGTGACGGCGCAGCAGGCGTCGAGGACGTCGGCGAAGGTCAGCGGGTCTTGAGGGCCGGTCGCGTTATACACACCAGTACGATGCTGTTCGACCATGCGGATTGTCCACTCGGCCAGGTCGCGCACGTCGATAATCTGCACCGCCATGTCCGGGTAATCGGGCGCTATCACGTCACCGCCGTGGGCGATGCGGTACGGCCAGTAGGTGAAGCGGTCGAGGTTGTCGTGCGGCCCAACGATGAGGCCGGGGCGAATGATGAGCGCCCGGCCGGGCAGGCCCGTCTCGACCGCCTGCTCGCACAGCGCCTTGAGCGGCCCGTACGTCTCGCCGGTAATTTCCTCCACCGTCTTATCCTCTAGCTTGCCCACGGGCGACGCCTCGTCGGGGCCGTCGCCCTCAAAATTGGCGTAGACGGAGATGCTGGAGATGAAGGTGTAGTGGCCGACGCGGTCGGCGAGCCGCTCGGCCGACGCGCGCACGATGCGCGGCACGTAGCCGCACGTATCGATGACGGCATCCCACTCCCGCCCGTCGAGGGCGCTCAGGTCGCCGTCGCGGTCGCCGCGTAGCTTTTCCACGTCGGGGTACAGGTCGGGGTTGTGCTGGCCCCGGTTGAACAGCGTCACCGCGTGGCCCTGCGCCCGCGCCGCATCCACCAGCGCCCGGCCCAGGAAAACCGTTCCGCCCAGGATCAGGAGTCTCACCACGTCCCTCCGCAGCCTCGGTTGTTGTCGCTTACGAGAGAGTATAGCGCCCGGCGGAGACGGCGCAAAACGCGCGAGCTTAGGAGATGGAAACGCAGAGACGCAGAGACGCAGAGGAGGAAAGAACTATCTCTTCTCTTACTCTGCGCCTCTGCGCCTCTGCGTTCCTATATTTGTGGCGAGAGGTCACACGCCCAGGTAGGCTTCGCGGATTTCGGGCTTCTTGGCAAGCTCGCGCGCTGGCCCCTCGAACTTGACCTTGCCTTCGCCGAAGACATAGGCGTAGTCGCTGACCGCCATCGCCATCGCCACGTTCTGCTCGACCAGGAGCATCGTCACGCCTTCCTGCTTCAGCCGCTGGAGCGACGCGAACAGGTCCAGCGTCAGGCGCGGCGAGAGACCCAGCGACAGCTCGTCTAGCATCAGGACGCGCGGCTCGGCCATCAGCCCACGCGCCACGGCCAGCATCTGCTGCTCGCCGCCGCTGAGCGTGCCCGACTTCTGCCAGCGCCGCTCGTTGAGGCGGGGGAACATGTCGTAGACGCGGTCCAGGTTCTTCTTCATGTGGGCCTGGGACCGCTTGGTGAACGCGCCCATCTCGAGGTTCTCGTGGACGGTCATGTCCGTAAAGAGCTGGCGGCCTTCGGGCACGAGCGTCAGCCCGGCATTGGCGCGCGCGTAAGCCGGCACGCGCGTGATGTCCTCGCCGTCGAACGTGACCTTGCCCTGCCACGTCCGTAGCAGGCCGCAGACGGTGCGCAGCATGGTCGTCTTGCCCGCGCCGTTGGAGCCGACAAGGGCGGTGAGCTTATTCGGCTCCAGCTTCAGCGAGACGCCCCATAGAATCTGGACCTCGCCGTAGCCTGACGTGATGTTGTCAACTTCAAGAACCGCCATGGTGTCACGCTCCCTCGGCCGGCGTCGGCGCGGCCGCTTCCTCGTCGCTGCCCATCAGACTCTCGGCCAGCTTCGGGTCGCCCAGGTACGCCTCGATGACCTGGGGGTTGTTCACGACTTCGTCCGGTGTGCCCGTGGCGATGAGCTTGCCGAAGTCGAGCACCAGGACGCGGTCCGAGACGTTCATCACGGCGTGCATCAGGTGCTCGATCATGAGGATGGTCACGCCCTCGTCGCGGATGCGCTTGATGAGGTCCACCATCATGGCGACCTCGGACGGGTTGAGACCGGCCAGTACCTCGTCCAGCAGAAGCAGGTATGGGCGAGCGGCCAGGGCGCGCGCTAGCTCCAGGCGTTTCTTCTGCGCCACGTTGAGGCTGCCGGCGAGCTGGTTGGCGCGCTCCGCCAGGCCGACCCGCGCCAGCACCTCCTTCGCCACGCCCGCCGCGTCCTTGAGGCGCTTGTGCTCGCGCCCGAAGCATGCCCCGACCATGACGTTCTCAAGCACTGTCAGGTCGTTGAGCGGGCGCACCACCTGGTGTGTGCGCGCCATGCCCAGGTGCGCCACCTTGTTGGGCGGCCCCTTGGTGATGTCGTCGCCGCGGAAGATGACGCGGCCGGTGTCCGATGGGTAGACCGAGTTGACGACGTTGAACATCGTCGTCTTGCCCGCGCCGTTAGGGCCGATGAGGCCGAGGATCTGCCCCTCCGGCAGCTCAAATGAGACTTCGCTGAGGGCCTGGAGGCCGCCGAAACGCTTGCTGATATTCTCGACGGTAAGCATCGTCATTCCAGCCACCTCCGGGTCACGGGGAACCGGCCGCGTATCCAGCCGACGAGGCCAGACGGGACGAACAGCACGATCAGAAGCAGCGCCAGGCCGGCGAAGGCGAGTTGCAAGTTCTTGAACAGGTCGTTGGTCAGCAGGAAGCCGCGCATCTGCTGGTAGATGCCTGCGCCCAGGATCGGGCCGAGCACCGTGCCGTTGCCGCCGAGCATGACCATGACCAGGATTTCCAGCGAGCGCTGGAAGGGGAACGCATCCAGCGGCTCGATGTTGCCGTTCTTGAAGAAGAAGATCACGCCGATGATGCCCGGGAAGACGGCCGACAGGACGTACGCGATGGTCTTGTAGCGCCAGGCATTGACGCCCATCACGATGGCCGCGTCCTCATCCTCGCGGATGCTGAACAGGCCCAGGCCGAGGCGCGAGTCCTTGACGAAGAAACTGACGCAGGCCACGACGATGGCGACGATCAGCATCAGGATGTAGCTCAGCTGCAAGGCGCTGGCCGCGCCGCCGTACTGGCTGTATACGCCGAAGTTGATGTGCATGCCGGTGGATGCGCCGAACGGCTCAAAGTTGGCGACGAACGCGCGCGCCGCCTCGTTGACGCCGATAGTTGCCAGGGCGAAGTAGGCGCCGCGCAGCCGCAGCAGGGCGAAGCCAAGCAGCGCCGCCAGGAGGCCGGAGACGAGGCCGCCGAGCAGCATCGACGGGAACAGGTTCCACCCCAGGGCGCTCATGGCGAAGAAGCCGACGTAGCCGCCGAGGCCGAAGAAGACGATGTTGCCGAAGTTGACGTAGCCGGTGTAGCCCATCAGGATGTTGAGGCTGGCGGCCAGGGCGGCGGAGATCAGCACGGTAAAGATCGACTCGCGCAGCGTGCTGTTGCCCGTGATGAGCGGCAGGACACCGACGACGAGCAATAAACCGTTGACCACCCAGAAGGATGGCTTGCGCAGAGTGGCGCCGACTGTGCCTAACGCGGGGGCAGTCTGTGGCAGGGTTTGTGTCGCTGTGCTCATCGTCGTCGCGCTCCAAATAGCCCGTTGGGGAAGAAGACCAGGGCGGCGATGAAAAGGCCGAACTCAAGAACGGGAACCCAGCCGACGGGCATGAACATCGGGACGACGCCCTCCACAATGCCCAGGAGCAGCCCGCCGACGAGCGCGCCGATGGGGTTGCCCAGACCGCCCAGCACGCCGATGACGAATGACTTGAGCTGGTAGTCGCTGCCGCTCAGGACGGTGAACGGGAAGAACGTGGCAATCACGCCGCCCGCAACGACGGCCAGCATCGCGCCGATGCCGAAACTGAGCGCCAGGATGCGGTTGGAGGGAATGCCCATCAGCTCAGCCGCCGCGCGGTTGTTGGCGACGGCGCGAATGGCTTTGCCCGGTCGTGTGCGGTTGAGGAACAGGTAGAGCAGGCCCGCCACGATGAAGGCCGTGATCGCGCCGACGACGCGGTTGCCGGGAACGCTCAGCGCGCCCAGGCCCCACGTGCCGAGGGTATAATCCACGTTCTGCGGCGACGACGTGAACACGAATGTGCCGACGCCGATGAGGATCATGCTGACGGCATACGTGGATAACAGGCTGGAGAGGTAGGGCGCGTTGATGACGCGCTGCACCGCGATGAAGTAGACGGCCAGTCCCGCCAGCAAACCCAGAATGGCGACCAGCACCAGGCCCAGGTAGGGGTTGAGGCCAAGGTGGGTGAACAGCAGGTATGTAGCGAACATGCCGACGACGATGAGTGGCCCGTGGGTGAGGTTGATCACCCGCATGACACCCCAGATGAGCGTGAGGCCCATGGCTGCGACCCCATACACAGAGCCGAGCAATAAGCCGTCAACCAGGGACTGCAACAATTGGTTAGGCATTGTCTCTCCAAGGGACGCGCAATCGCCGAAATCGCGGTCGGGGGCGGACGGCTCCCTCACGTCCATCCCCCGACCGTTCCACAGTCTCTATCAGCGCAGCGGGTAGACCCCGCTGGCGGTCTTGCTGGCCTCAGGCCACACAACCTGCTTCGCCAGCTTGCCGTCCGCGCCCTTCTGCCACTGGACGTAGACCATGTCGTGGCCGGTCTGCAAGCCGTGTTGCTTGTCGGTATCGAACTTGAGCGGCCCGAACATCGTCATCATGGCCGTGCTGTCGAGGGCGGCCTTGACCTTGTCCTTGTCGGTCGAGCCGGCCTTCTCCAGCGCCTTCTGGAGGATCAGACCAGCCGTGTAGCCGCCCGCCGCGTGGTACGACGGGTCTTCGTTGTACTTGGTCTTATAGGCGTTCACGAAGTCGGCGACGGATGGCCCGTACCACTCCATGTTGGCGGCCTTGGCGGCGTCGGCGCTGTACTTGACGGTCGGCTCCCACTGGGACGGCCCGACGATACCCTGGGCCGCCGCGCCAATCTCGGAGAACTTCGGCTCCGGCGGGGCGACGAGCAGCGAGATGAACTTGGCCTTGGTGTTCTTCTCGGCGAGTTGCTTGGCGAACGTCTCGCCGTCGGCGAAGTGGCCGCCGCCGATGATGGCGTCGGCGTCGGCCGGCACCTTGTTGATGAAGGCTGAGAAGTCGGCGGTGCCGGTGTCGTAGCCCTCATTAATCATGACGGTGTAGCCCTTGTCCTGGGCGTACTTCGCCGCCGCGTTCACCACGTCGGTCGAGAACTTGTCCTTCTCGTGGATGATGGCGATCTTCTTGGCGTTGGGGTCGAGCTTGGCGAGAAGGTCAATCGCGCCGGTGAGGTAGCGGCTCGCCGGGGTGTAGGTCTGGTAGACCAGGGTGTAGCCCTGCTGGTGGGTCGAGTCGGAGGCCGCGCCCGCCGTGATCATGATCTTGCCGTTCTGCTCGGCGACCACGGCGACAGCATCGGCGAGACCGCTGCTGTAGGGGCTGATGAGGAAGTCGGCCTTGTCGTCGTTGATGAGCTTAGTGTAAAGCTCCTGGACGCGGTCCTTCTTGCTCTCGTCGTCATACGACTTCGACGTGAACTTGAGGACTGTGCCGTCGGCGAGCTTCAGGCCGCCCTTGCTGTTGATCTCGTCCATCCACATCTTGAAGCCGTTGGTCTGCCGACCTGATTCCAGGTTGGCGGAGCCAGTCTGAGATGTGGTGAATCCAATCGTGACCGTTTTCTCCGCGCCGGCTTTCGCCGCCGGCTGAGCCGCATTCTGTGCTGGCGCCTGGGCAGCGTTTTGCGCCGGCTGCTGGGCTGCGCTCTGGGCCGGCTGCTGGGCCGTACTGGGCGCGGCCGGTGTGCTGGCGCAAGCCGCCGCGAACAGAACGATGAGGATGACAAGGGTTCCGAGAACCAGTTTCCGCATGGCTATCTCCTCTTCGAGAATTGGTAAAATCGGCCAATGTATAGCCCCCATGATAGGGGAAAGTGCGGGCTAACGGAGACAAGAACCGTTCACCGGGCGGAAAGGATTGTTCACTTTCGGTCTAAATTGGGTCGTGTCGGCGCTCAACCTCCTTTCTGGCATTGGAGCAGACATCACGACGCGGCGACTTCAGGCTGAGCGCAGCGAAGCATCCCGGCGGGGGCTCTTCGCTGCGCTCAGAGTGACAGCAGAGCCGGACGAGCTTAAATAGGCAAATCTAAATCAATGAGGGGAGTGGTGGGCGTGTGTAGCGGGATTATACGAGATTCAAGGGGCGCGTCAACTGGCTCATTTCAATAAAGTGAAGTATAATTAAGTGTTCAAATGTGCTAATCGTAAGGCAGGAGTGGCTATGGAAATCGGCATTATTCGCCCTATCGACATCGAATCGGAGATGAAGGGCGCTTATCTAGACTACGCCATGAGCGTCATCACGTCGCGCGCTTTGCCCGACGTGCGTGACGGCCTCAAGCCGGTGCAGCGGCGCATTCTCTACGCCATGTACGACATGGGTCTGCGCTACGACCGCCCGTACAAGAAGAGCGCCCGTATCGTCGGCGAGGTGCTGGGCAAGTACCACCCCCACGGCGACAGCGCCGTCTACGACGCGATGGTGCGCATGGCGCAAGACTTCTCCATGCGCTACATCCTGGTGGACGGCCAGGGCAACTTCGGCAGCGTCGACGGCGACCCACCGGCGGCTATGCGTTACACCGAGGCGCGCCTCGCCCGCATCGCCGAAGAGATGCTGACTGACATCAACAAGAACACAGTCGATTTCCGGCCTAACTTCGACGACACCCTGAAAGAGCCGACCGTCTTGCCGTCGAACCTGCCGAACATGCTGCTCAACGGCACGGCCGGCATCGCCGTCGGCATGGCGACCAACATCCCGCCCCACAACCTGAACGAGATCGCCGACGCCTGCCTCTACCTCATCGACAACTGGGACACGCAGGAAGACATCAGCGTCGACGACCTGATGAAGCTCGTCCACGGTCCCGACTTCCCGACCGGCGCGACAGTCCTGGGCATCGAGGGCATCCGCAATGCCTACGCCACCGGCAAGGGCCGCATCGTCATGCGCGCCAAGGCCCACATCGAGGACATGAAGGGCAACCGCCAGCGCATCGTCGTCACCGAGCTGCCCTACCAGGTCAACAAGGCCACGCTCATCGAGCGCATCGCTGAGCTTGTCCGCACGCGCAAGATCGACACCATCTCCGACCTGCGCGACGAGTCGGACCGCCGCGGCATGAGCGTCGTCATCGAGCTGAAGCGCGCCGCAAACCCGAAGACGACCCTCAACCAACTCCTCAAGCACACCCAGCTCCAGGGGACATTCGGCGTCAACATGCTCGCCCTGGTGGACGGCCAGCCGCGCGTCCTCCCGTTGAAGCGTGCCCTGGCGCTGTGGATCGAGCACCGCCAGGAAGTGATCCGCCGCCGCTCCGAGTACGACCTGGAACGCGCCCGCCAGCGCGCCCACATCCTCGAAGGTCTGCGCATCGCCCTGGAGTACCTGGACGAAGTCGTCAGCATCATCCGCAAGTCCCAGAGCCGCGACACGGCGCGTACCAACCTCGTCAAGCGCTTCAAGCTCAGCGACATCCAGGCCCAGGCCATCCTCGACATGCAACTCGGCCGCCTGGCCGCTCTCGAGCGCAAGAAGATCGAGGACGAGTACAAGGAAGTCATCCAGCTCATCGGCTACCTGGAAGACCTGCTCGCTAACCCGCGCAAGATCCTGCTGCTCATCAAGCAGGACCTCAAGACGCTCAAGGAGAAGTACGGCGACGCGCGGCGCACCCGCATCATGGCCGACGAAGCCGAGACGTTCTCCGACGAGGACCTCATCCACGACCAGGACGTCTTCATCAGCCTGACGCAGCGCGGCTACATTAAGCGCGTCCCGGCCGACACCTATCGGGCGCAGCGGCGCGGCGGGCGCGGCATCACCGGCATGATTACCCGCGACGAGGATGTGGTGTACGACCTGCGGGCCGCCAACACCCACGACGGCGTGTTGTTCTTCACCGACCGCGGCCGCGTCTTCCAGATCAAGGCGCACCAGATTCCGGAAGCCGACCGCACGGCGAAGGGTCTGCCGGTCATCAACCTCATCGCCCTGGACAAGGGCGAGGCGGTAACGGCCATGCTGCCCGTGCCGCGCAATAACGGCGCGCACTACCTCGTCATGGCGACGCGCAACGGGAAGATCAAGCGCACCGAGCTATCCGAGTTCGAGGCCGTTCGGCCCAGCGGCATCATCGCCCTCAACCTGGAGCCGGGTGACGCCCTCAACTGGGTCAAGCTGACCGATGGCACGCAGGACATTCTGATGATTAGCGCCAACGGCCAGGCCCTGCGCTTCCCGGAGACCGAGGTGCGCGCGATGGGCCGCACGGCGACCGGCGTCAACGCCATTCGTCTCGACGAGAAGGACCAGATCGCCGCCGTCGCCATTGCCCGCCCGAAGCATGACCTGCTCATTGTGACGAAGAACGGCTTCGGCAAGCGGACGCCCATCGAGGAATACCCCCACAAGGGCCGCGCGACGGGCGGTGTGCGCACGCTCGACGTCAACAAGCTAGACGAGACCGGCCCCATCGTGGCGGCGCTGATTGTGGACCCGTCCACCGAGATTGCCATCATGACCCGTGACGGCATCGTCATCCGCACCGAGGTCAAGGGTATCAAGCAAGCCGGGCGGCCGACGCGCGGCTCGCGGGTCATCAACCTCAAGAAAGGCGATTTCGTCGCCTCGGTGACGAACCTGACGCCGCGCCTGACAAACGATGGCAGTGATGAGGTCGAGGCCGAGCCGCAGGAAATGGCGAAGCCGGAAGCAGGCAAGAAGGACGGCGCACCGGCGGCGAAGCCCAAGGCGTCGCCTGCGTCGAAGGCGGCCAAACTCGACGCCGACGCGGTCCTGGCGAAGCCCAGCGCGACGGAGCAGACCCGCAGCATCAAGGACGCCAGGGCGGCGAAGAAGGCCGAGGAGGACGCGCTGGCGAAGCTGCGCGACGACACGGGCGCGGCCGACAAGCCCGCGTCGGGCAAGGGCGTCAACAGCGTCAAGCTCGGCGGCAACACGAGCGCCGACGGCAAGGACGGCAAGAGCGACGGCAAGCCGTCGAAGCCGACAAAGAAGTAGCGGCCACAACTGGCAACAGCAGCGGCGTGACCCCGCGAGGGTCACGCCGCTGCTCGTTAGCGCTCAGCAGCCGCTCATCACGCGATGCAATGCTTACTATTCGCGTCGTTGGCGTTCGGCCAGCCATCGCTGTAGTGAACGCTGGCTCTCGCTTGACGGCTTACCGACAATGAGGTTCTCGACGCTGATATCTTCGTCCAGGTCAGGCCAGTGGATGCCTTCACCTTTGCCGATGAGCCGCCAATGGCTGCGCTCCTGCGGCGTTCCATTGAGTAGACGCGGATACCAGGCGAGAGGAACGGTGATTGTGCGGCCATCGTCTAGATCGACGGACAAACCATCATCGGTGACCGTAACATCCAACGCTTTTGCCAGAGGAGCCACAGCCTTTGCCATGATGGAGTCAGCCCGGGGCCAGTTCCTCGTCAGCTCCCGCTTCATGGGCGCCCTCTACGGCACCGCCAAGACCGTCGTCTTCGTCTACCTTGCTCTCCTCGCCGCCGCCGACGTGGCGTGGACGGACACCAACCCCTCGGTGACCACCCACGTCTACGCGCCCCCGCTTCCCCTCCTCCACACGGTCGACCTCTGGCTCACCGTCCTTGTCGTCGGTCTCACCGTCCTGCGCGGCATCCCCGTCTTCATCGAAGCCCACCTCTTCTTTGCCACACTCTCCCCGAAAGCCTAATCCCGGCCGCGTACTTTGGGGTAGTCACTTGCTCCTATTATAGCAGTCGGCTGTTTCAGGGGAATTACGTACCAGTTACAAGGCAATTTCTTTCGCGGGGTCCCTGAAATCCATGTATCTTGGCGAGCCCACAACTTGCGTATCCTCGCCTTATCCATCTAGGCGGAACTTGATTTTTGCCCTGCCTTCCTCTGTGTCCTCTCGCAACATACCAGCTTCATTACCCTGCCCTAGCAGCCTGCCCTTGTTAGGTTGCGGCACCAAATATAGCTTTCCAGAAGCCAAACTAATTCTCGGGATATTGTTCCTGACATTTTTCATACCTTGAGTCGTATATTACTTGACAATGTCAGAAAACGGGTTATAATACTATTAGGAGAACACGAAAGTCTCGTGTAGAAAGACGTAGTAATATGCCCGACGGCGACAAAGTTCACAAGCACCTTGCCGGTCCCTACCAGCAACTCTACAAGCAGGTTTGCGAGGGCCAAGATTGCCCCGAAAAATTGGGCAGGGATGCTATGCGCCCTGTACGGCGATCGCTAGAGCATTATGGAGATGGCCCGATTGCGCTTGTCAAGCACGTAATGACCCCAATTGACCGCCTGCCAAAAGAACCGATCCTAAGGCGTCTTGCTCTAGAGAAAGCCCGTGGAACTATTCCCTCAATTGCACGCGCTGCACAGGGTCCTAAGCGGGGCATCGAATTGGCAACGGATGCTTGTCGACAGGTGATACAAGATGCCTGTGAAGGCAGAGATGGGGATCATCTTCTTAAGGATGCGCTTTCGAGGTATGTGATAGACATATACCGGGCTGATTTCGAAGAGAGAATCCCGTTGTCGCGAGCACATGATCGGGGAGTAGACCAAGCGACAATCGATATGCGACTAGATCTTGCCCGTCCATATGTCGAGCAAAATGCGATGGTTCTGGCAGTTCAGTTGACCAAGGGATGTGACGTGCGCAAGCTGAGGTTGCCTAGGCAAGCAAGTCTGAGCTATAGAGCAACCTTGAATGACAACTTGCTCTAGACCGGTGAGTGCTGAACTCATGTAGAGATTAAGATGCTCAGTCCAAAGTACACATTCAAATTCAGCGACATTAACGCCATCACACCTGTGAATGTTTGGGATCACCACTCGGGTGCCCATGGCTTTCTTCACGTGAGTCTAGATGATACGCAACTAAATAACGTATTTGTTCATCCAATCCCTCCTCATATTGTGGATCTGGTTGATCTAGGGATTGCCATTTTCACTGCAGATCGTGTGGCACACCGACACAACGACGTGATATACCGTATCGAGATAGTTTTGCCAGTACGATGCCCCGACGTATTAAGTAGGGAGGAGTTTCGTGACCAACTTAGCGACCTTCTATACTGGTACACCGGTGATGATTGGAGCTTTGATTTTGAATCCCGTAAATCGGCTGGGCGGGAAATGGAGCTGCAACGGCGCCTGTTAAAGGATGCAGCCTCATCGTTTCCCGACGCTGTAGCACTATGGAGTGGCGGGCTCGATTCACTGGCTGGATTGTATGCGAGACTTGTAAGCAGCATAAACACATGTTTCTTCTTATTTGGATTGGTTAATAATCCTCTAATAAGAGGTACACAACGGCAGATTGCCGACGAACTTAACTCCTATTTTCCTGGGCGAGTTCGGCTATCACAGATTGTGGTACGAACTTCCGCCGACGGGCGTTTCACTGCCAATCGCAGACCTCGATCCCGAGGCGTTGTATTTCTACTTCTAGGTGCTGCATTTGCGTACCTACAAGGGCAGCGCATTTTGAATGTCTTCGAGAACGGTATCGGAGCACTCAATCTTCCTTTTCGAAGATCTGAGGTCGGGCTAGATCACGCAAGATCCGTTCATCCTCAATCACTTCTATATGCTTCCAACCTGGTATCCTATCTCATCAACGAGCGATTCTCCGTCAGCAACCCGTTCCTGTTCTATACAAAAGGACAGCTTTGCCAAGAACTAGCCCGCTCGAGACTTGCGGATTTGGCATTTCGCACAGTTAGCTGCGATAGTCGACACAGACAGAAAGATTGCCCAGCGCAATGCGGCTATTGTTCATCGTGTCTTCTACGTCGACAGGCACTTAGCATTTATGGAGATGACAAAACGCTGTACGTTGTGCCTAATGACAGAATAAGCAGGACAGGTGAGGATACTCACCTGCTTGCCATGTTATCGCAAGTTGACAGACTCTGTACGATATTCGCCTCAGTTGATTGGTGGCAGCGCCTTGTTACCGAGTACCCAACTCTTGTTGAGACTGTAGAGTGTATTGCGCACTGCGAGAGAACAAGTGTCGAGGCAGTCAAGCAGAAGCTGCATGACCTCTATAATCGGTACACCCATGAATGGAGTATTGTTAGGCCTATAGTTGGCCGAGGTTTGCTCGACGGCACGGTTAGCTACATATCCGAAAATGTGGAGGGCGACCGGCGAGAGGAGACAGATCTATGGAGCACAATATCCTTCAATCTGTAGATTTACGAGCGTTGGGACAAGAGCTTCAAAAAGCTCGCATCAATCGAGGGCTCACCCAGGAGCAAGCCGCCAGCGCGATTGATGTTGCGCGGACGACAATAGTGGCCATTGAAAAAGGCGAGCGCCGAGTCAAGGCTGATGAACTGATCAAATTGGCCGAAATTTATGGTAGGCAGATCAGCGATCTACTTCCTCTTCGTCCACAAGTCAATCCATTCCAACCGCGATTTCGAGCATATCATCAATTATCTGAGGCTGATAGAAGCTCGATTGAGCCCTACGTCAATGAATTGGAGGATCTCGCCCGCAACTATGTCGAGCTGGAGCAGCTTGTTAAGAGCCCTCTCGTACAAAGACATCATGAGCATGACATCAGCAATTTATCCCCAGAACAGGCGGCACAAGGAGTGGCACAAGAGGAACGCAATCAGCTTGGCCTCGGAGATGGTCCAGTGCCTTTCCTTCGTTCTGTTCTAGAGCAAGATGTTGGCCTAAGAGTATTCTATCTTTCATTGCCTTATAAATTCTCTGGCTTCTATTGCTACGACAGGCAGGTAGGGGGATGTATTGCGGTCAACTCCCAACACCCTGCCGAGCGTCGCTTATGGACGCTGGCACATGAGTATGCGGAATTTCTCGTGGATCGAAACAACGTGGACGTATTGGTTGAAAACGGCTACACACGACGCCCCGCCAAGGAAAGATTTGCTGATGAATTTGCTCGCCACTTTCTGATGCCTGCAAGTGGGCTAACTAGACGCTTCAATGACATCAGGCGTACGAAAGGAACAGTTACACCAGCTGATTTGATTACTCTTGCACATTATTACGCAGTATCGTTCGAGGCCCTAACACGTCACCTAGAGGATCTTCGTCTACTGCCAACAGGCACTTGGGACAAACTACGTCTTGGCAAGTTCAAGGTTCGTGAAGCCCAGCAACAACTTGGCTTGAACCAGGACTCTGAGGACAATTCGAGACTACCACAGAGGTATACAGATCTTGCTACGATCGCACTAGATCATGAACTGATTACTGAGGGTCATTATGCGCGTCTTCTCGGCGTAGATCGTATTGAGGCTCGTCGAATTGCCCGACAGACTAGGCAACGTATTGCGAGTCTTGCGGATGGACTTCGCAACCTTGATCTGACCCAATCTATAGGCAATTGAGTAAGTCGAGTCAGACAATGGTCACGTTCAAGCATAGCTGCGTAATTCTGGACGCATGTTGTCTCATTACGCTGTATAAGTCGGGCCACATGAACGAGGTCTTGAGATGTGTACCATCATTTGTAGCCGTAGCAGCGTATGTTAAGGAGAAAGAAATCCTGCAGTTCGACCTACAACCGCTCATTGACGAAGGATTGCTTTTGGTAGTGGATTTGGAGTCCCCGGCCGAACAGAACACGGCAGTTGATTTCGCAGCGGTGTTACGAGACAACGGCGAGTCGTTTACTGGAGCTATAGCAAGACATCGGAATTGGGCAATAGCAACAGACGACAGAAAGGCGATCTCCTTTTTCGTCCAGACGACACCTAACCTTCAGATCCTTTCGACCTTAGAATTGGTGAAGAATTGGGTTGATTCTGATGCACCTTCATTCGAGATTGTACGCGACGCTCTCGCTAGAATACGTGTCGAGGTTCCGTACGTCCCTAGCAAATCTCATCCACTCTATAATTGGTGGCTATTGTATTGTGTGGAGGATGCTTGAGTTAGATTTCTCGGTCGTTAAAATTCCATCTCCAATTGATGGTAGATGCCCACCACTATTGGCGCAGTAACCAACTGGCTCGACACCAAAGGCCTCTTCTGACCCTTGACCTTAAGCCAATTCGAAAGTGAAAGGATTCGAGCCACTCGAACGCAGTATATTGTTGCATTGGTGCTGGCGTGAAGCTCAATCGCGGCAGTGCTCATCCCAGTTCCTTAGATGTGGTTATTGATGAGAAGCTGTCTGTGGTTCCCCGAATGAGACAATCGAAACCTCGGTCTGGAGCGTGCGAAGCTGGTTCAGCAGGTCCGTGACCCGATCAGTGACTTTGCCCGCGATGAACGGCTCGTGGCAGTTTTGGCAAATCTCCGCCGGAACGTGCTTAATGACGATAACCGTCTCAGCAAGCACGAAAGGAACCGTTGCCAAACCTGTGCTCATTCGTCCCCCGCAAACAGGACAACGCTTATCGTTTTCGGGTCCGCCATTCATTCTCCCACTCCTCTGGAAATGGAGCGTTACGTCTCTTGCTCGAGTCCAGTGCCTATCGGCTCTTCATCTGTAGCACGCGACTCTAGGCAGTCGAGCGCGAGCGTCGCGGCGGCGCCGGCGGCGTGGGCGCCCAGACGGATGCTGGCATAGATGCTATCAGTGATGGTCTGTTGCACGCTCTCGATTGCCTGCACAGGTAGGTCAAGATGGCTGACATGCGCCACAATCATGTACGTCCGATGCACGACGCCGCGCTGCGCCTTCTGAATGGACGTCACCGCCGCATCTACTCCGTCTTGCAGCAAGTCCTTCGCGCCCCGCATCTGCTTCACCGTCTCGTGGTCCATCTTCTGCCTCCTCGGAAAATAGCGGCATGGCAGACCTGACAGGTTTTCAAAACCTGTCAAGTCTGGCTGGCATGCCCCTGATGGTGAGTGGGCGTCGTGTCGGACTCGCTCGCGCACCAGTCACGGATCTGCTCATACACCTGCATGTCGCGCGTGAGCCTGAGGTGGCTCATCTGGGGGATAAAGCGGATGTGATGGTTGTCCGGCGCTTTGCCCTCACTGTGACCAGACTTCGCGTGAGCCGCCGACACGCTCACCAGGCCATCGCCCAGGAGAATGGCCGCTGGATGGTCTGGCCCGTTGCCCAGGGAGCCGACGATCATGTGGTGGCTGGCGTGGGGCAGCCACGGCACATGGCCCTCTTGCGCCGCTGCGGCCAGGTCATCGTCGTCGATAAACGTGCCGTCGCGCAGGTCCTTGATGCCCTGGCTCGTCACGTTGATGACGTCGCCGATGAGGCGCGTGACGGGGTCGGGGATAGCGTGCAACGTGTCCATGGCCGCATGGCCGATTTTCACCAGCGGCGCGCCCTCGTGAGGCGTTCCCAGGTAGAACACCTGGCGCACTTGCTCCACCCATGCCATCTCGGCGGACGTGGCGTAGTGGCACGCGCTGCGGATGACCAGGCCGCCCATGCTGTGGCCGATGAGAACGATGTTGCCCACATCGACGGGATAATTGGCGAGCAATTGGCCGAGGAGCTCTGCCAGCCGCTTGCCATTGTCGGCGATGGGCAGGCCAGTGTTGTAGCGCAGATAGAACGGCGTGTAGCCCAGGTCGCGCTGGAGGAGTTCGCCGTAGGATGTCTCGTGCTCCGGCGCGTCTGGGTCGGCGAACATCCACGTGCTTTCGCTACACGCCAGGCCGTGGACCAGGATGCAGATGTTCGGGGTTGCGTCGGGGTAAGCCCGGGCGAGAGCAATACGGGTAAGGGGCAGCAAGCGCCCTGCGCGATAGAAGGCCATCTCAATGGCCAGCCCATTGTCGCGGGCGCGCAGATAGTCGCCGACGTAGCCGTTGACGAAGCTGATGCCCCATCTGGCCCACCGCCGGGCGCGACTGCTTTGCCGGCGTCCGTCATTCATTAAGCTGTCTCTTTCTGCGCCGAAGCGTCGTCGTGGTACCCAGACACGACCTCTACGCAAGAGTTGCGCCAGGGCAATCGCAGCGCAGCGTGCCGTGTCCCAAGCCCCATTAACCGCCCGTCACCACGTTCCAGGGCCGCACCTCCCAGCGCGTCACGACGCCGTTGGTGACGTAGGGGTCGTGATGGGCGAAGTCTTCGGCGGTCGAAGGGCCTTCCGCACGGAAGACGAGCAGCGCCCCATCCGGCGGGTCGCCGAGCGCGCCGGCCATGACAAGCTCCCCACGACGGTGCGCTTCATTGACAAGCTGGAGATGCGCGTTGCGGTAGGGCGCGCGGCGCTCGACGAAGTTGTCGACGACGTCGTACATCAGAGCGTAGTAAGCCATGTTATCGCCTTTCGCGTGCTGCGGCGCTCTCACATGGCAGCACGACGGTGAAAGTTGCTCCCTCACCCGGTACGCTGGCGACCTCGACGCGGCCGCCATGCGCCTCGACAATCTCGCGCGTAATATACAGGCCGAGGCCAATCCCCCCGTAAGTGCGGGCGGAGACGGCGCGCTCGAAGCGGTCGAAGATGCGTGGAAGCTGCTCGGTTGGGATGCCAATGCCCTGGTCCCGCACTGTGAGCGTCGCAACGCCAGCCGTCTCACCAACGACGATGTCGATGGGCTTGCCCGCGCCATACTTGATGGCGTTCGTCAGCAGGTTGGTGACGACCTGATCCAGCCGATGGGGGTCCCAGAGACCGATAACGGTGGCGCGAGCATCGACGCGAATGTCGCTCCCCCGGTCGGCGGCTTCACTGGCATAACGCTCGACGACGGAGGCGACGATCTCGACTAGGTCTGTTTCCTCGCGGTCCAGCTCCAAGCGCCCAGAGCCAATTTGGGAGGCGTCGAGCAGGTCAGCGATGAGGGAGGCGAGGCGTTTGACCTGCCGCTCGTTCGTCTCCAACATCCTGACGACGCGTTCCGGCGCCATGTTGGTCAGCCGCTCCTCGCGGGCATAGCGCAGGAGCATCTGAATGTGGATGAGCATCGAGGTCAGCGGCGTCTTCAGCTCGTGGGAGGCGACGGATAGGAACTCATCGCGCACGCGAATCGCCGCCTGGGCCTGCTCATACAGACGCGCATTCTCGATCGCCATTCCTGCGCGACGCCCAAGGGTTTGCGCGACCGCCAGGTCCTCCTTGGTGTACGTCCGGCCGGATGAAGCGTAAACCATGACCAGGGTGCCGAAGACCTGGCTGCCCGCCTTCAGCGGCACAATCATGAAGGAGCGCGGCGCGAGACGCGCCAGCAGATCGCGCAGGACCAGATCGTCATTGGGCGCGAGCGTCTCGTCAGATGTGCTCTCGACAAGAACGGATTGGCCGGTCGTGGCAACATAGAGCGCGTTCAAACGCGCTCTATTATCCTTCGGATAGCGATGCCACATTTCCCACGCTATGGCTTCCTGGGTTGGGTCAACGTGGGCCAGCGCCACGCGCTCAAAGCTACCGTCCTCGCGCAGGATGTCCACACCGCACCAGTCGGCCATGCTCGGAACAACCATGTGCGCCGTCTGCTGGAGGCGGGCTTCGTAGTCGAGGGCCGTTTCAAGGAGCACACTTGCTTCGGCCAGAACATGCAGGCGCTGCTGGGCCGCCTCGGCGGCCACCCGCGCGGCTCGCTCCGCTTCATACAGCCGCGCCCGTTCCAGCGCCTGGGCGCATTGTTGGCCCAGGGCAATCAGGAATCGCTGGTCATCGTCGTCGAAGGCGCGCGGCGCGTCGAAGCTCATGCCCATCACACCAAGAATGCGATGGTCCGCGAGAAGCGGTACAGTAATCCAGGCGCTCCCGACGTTGCTGCGGCTGGCGAGATGGGGATAACGCGCGAGGAGCGCCGCCGGGCTACCCACCGTCACAACCGAAGCGGTACGAACGGCGTCAGTTAGCGGAAACGACAGGTCAAGGCCCAGGCGCCGCCATTGGCGGATGACCTCCGGCGCGTAGCCAACCGCCTGCTCGACTTCCAGCGCCTGACCGTCCTCGGTCAGACGCAACATCACGCCGCCGACAGCGCCCAGCGCCTTCATCGCCTCGCCGACGACCACGCTGCCGACTTCGGCGGGGGTGAGGGCTTGAGAGAGGGCTGAGGTGACGGCTTGCAGGCGGGCCATGCGGTGGGCGGTGCGTTCGGCCTGCTGGCGAGCGTCTTGCTCCAGGGCGAGCAGGCGCTCCCGCTCGGCCTCTGCGTGCTTGATCTCACTGATATCCTGGAAGAGGACCACACCAGCGGTGATTTGGCCGTCGGAGTCGCGGATGGGGGCCGAGTTGACGAGCATGACGCCGTGACTACCGTCGCTGCGAACAAAGGTAATCTCCTCGTTGGAGACGATCTCACCCGTTGCGATGGAGCGCGCAAGGGGCCACTCGTGTCCCTCGTACGGTCGATCGTCGGCATGCAAGCCCTGCCACTCGGCGTACTGGCCGATGTCCTCGGAGCCAAGCAGCGGATGTCCCCAGATTTGCTCGGCCTGTCGGTTGCCCTGGATAATCCGACCTGATGGCGCTTCGGCGATGATGACGCCTGCTGGCATCTGCCTCAAAACAGTCTCAAGGCGCGCCCGCTCAGCCTCGACCTGACGCATCAGCTTCTCGCGCCCCTCTTCGGCAAACGTGCGCTGGGTGATGTCCACCCCTGAGGGGATGAGAAACGCGACGTTGTCCGCATCGTCGCGCATGGGGCTGAGCATGAAGTCGATCATCATCAGCTGGCCCTCGGCCATGCGCACGGGCACATCGTAGCGCGACATCTCCCCCTGCGCGGCTCGCGCACACGCTTCGCGCAGCTGGGCCTGGACCTGCGGGTCGTAATCCCACCAATAGCAGTCCCAGAACTTGCGCCCGAACACGTCCTCGAACGTGATGCCGGCGGCTTCGAGCGGCGCGCGGTTGGCGGCGATAAGCGTCCCGTCGAGCGTCAGCACGCCGACGAACGCGAAGAGGCTATCAAGGACGCTACGCAGGTCCAGGTTGACGTGTTCAAGCGGGCTTTTGGCCGGCTGATGGGGTTGGGAGATGGCGGAGGATTCACGGGCAGGGGGACTGCCGCTCATAGTAGACTATCCTATGTCGCCGCGTGTATGCTTCTCTACTGGCGCTTCCCGCAACGCGAGGATGTCAGTCAGGACGCTCGCAAAGATTAACATATCCTGGCAGGCGCGTCAAGGTGAGATTATGGATTGTTCATCCTCGCATTTTCTGATAGAATAGGAGTATCACTTTGACCGTCTTCGGCGCTCCTTCCCGCCTGAACATGCCACCGCCGGCTAGATTGACTGTATCGAGGCGAGCGTGCCCGACAGTGTCGTCAGATCCTCTGCAAAGTATATTAGCACCCCGGCTGCGCTAGGCAAGGCGGTCGGCGAGTGGGCGCAGGTTCCCGCCCTGGCCGTAGACACCGAAGCCAACAGCCTCCACTCTTACACCGAGCATACCTCCCTGGTCCAGGTCTCGACCCGCCAGCGCGACTACATCATTGACCCCATCGCCCTGCCTGATCTCTCGCTCCTAGCGCCTCTCTTTGCCAACCCGACGATTGAGAAGGTGTTCCACGCGGCTGAGAACGACATTCTCGGGTTGAAGCGTGACTTCGGTTTCGAGGTGCATGGCATCTTTGACACCATGCTCGCCAGCCGCATCCTGGGCATGCCGCACGTCGGCCTGGCCGATCTGCTCCAGGAGTATTTTGGCGTGACCCTCGATAAGCGCATGCAGCGCTACGACTGGGGGACGCGGCCGTTGGACCCGGCGGCCCTGACTTACGCCGCCGAGGATACGCACTATCTGCTGCCCTTGCGTGACAAGCTCCAGCAGGCGCTCATCGCGGCGGATCGCTGGGAGGAGGCGCGTCAGGAATTCGAGCGTCTGAGCCGTGTCTCGCCGACGCCGCGCACGTTCGACAGCGAGGGATTCTGGCGCGTCAAGGGCGTCTACGAGATATTGCCCCGCGAGCGCGCCATCGTGCGTGAGCTGTACCGCTTCCGCGACGAGCAGGCTAAAGCGGCCGACCGCCCCCCGTTCAAAGTGTTGTCGGACAATGTGCTCATCCGGTTGGCTCAGGCGCAGCCGCGCGGCCTGGATGAATTGCGGCGCACCGAGATTCTGACGCCGTACCTGCTGCGGCGCTATGGTCACGGCATTCTGGCCGCCATCCGAGCCGGACAGACAGCGCCTATTCCCCAGCGCCAGCGCGACCATGACCGGCCGGATGAGGATACCCAGGCGCGGTTCGAGGCTCTGCGCGCCTGGCGGAAGGGTGTCGGCGCAGCCCGGGGTGTCGATCCGGATGTCATCCTCTCGAACGCAGCGTTGTGGACGCTTGCCCGCCGCACGCCGACGACGTTGGAGGCGCTTCAGGCTCTCGATGTGATGACCGACTACAAGTCCCACCTGTTTGGCGAGCAAATCCTCACCGTGCTTAGGCATCCGCAATCGGGAGACGCTCATGCCGCCGACTCAGCATGATGAAAACGTCGCCCCGAACGCCCCGGTCTCTCAAGAGGGCGACGACAGGGACGATAGATTCTACGACGCCTACTCTTTCTCACGGAGTGACCCAAGACGCGCCGTGATTCATGATCGGGCCGTCGGGATCGTCGTCGCCCAGGGGAAAAAGTCCGATCCGTATTATCCGGGTGACTATCCCTTCGAAAGCCTGCTGGCAGATGGTGCGCAGAGTGGTACGCTCTATATCGTGCGCACCGGGTTGATGACCCTACAACTGCCGCCCATCATCGTCCAGAGCCTCGACCGCTGCGACGTTGACCTGAATCTCCACTGCTGTGTCCAAGTTACCTCGCCTGCCGATCTCGTTGATGAACCTGATCCTAAGGGTAAATTGGTCTTGATTGTGCAAACGGCCGCTCGCTACACGTTCGGCCGTTATACATCCCAGCAATTGGGTAACCCATGCACAGACTGTGTAGACGTAGAGACTATCGGTCAGCGCCTCAACGAGATATGCATCAACGATTTCCAGGCGGAGCGTGGCGTCGCCGGGGTGATACTAGACCGCCTCGACTTTGACACGCCGTGGCAGGTATCGAGGCCACCCGCCGGATGATATGCGCTGACGTGTGCGCTCAGGGAGGGAGTAGGCAATGGTGGGGCGCAAACGACTGTTCAAGAGCGAGGGAACTGGCGACATGGGAAGGGTCTACACCCCGCCCAGAGCGCCCCAGAACCTCACGGCGATGTCGGGCGATGCCCAGATAGTTCTGAACTGGCAGGCGCCCACGTTGCAGGGCGACTCGCCCATTACGCAGTACAACGTCTATCGCGGCACGGCCAACGGTAGCCTGACCCATCTGACGACACTGGGCGACGTTCAGTCGTATACCGATAAGGCCGTCACCAACAACGTGACGTACTACTATCAGGTGACGGCGGTAAACGCAGGTGGCGAAGGCCCTAAGTCCAACCAGGTGTCAGCCCTGCCCGCCGCGCCGTCGCCTCCAAGCGAACCTCAGAATCTTACTGCGACGCCGGGCAATGGCCGGGTCACGTTGGATTGGGAAGCGCCGGCTTCGGATGGTGGCTCGCCCGTCACGAACTACAACGTCTATTGGGGCACAACCAGCCACAACCTGACTTGGTCGGCGACGCTAGGCGACGTCCTCTCGCACACGGACACGGCCCTTACTAATGGCGCGACATACTACTACGAGGTGAGGGCGGTGAACGCGGCCGGCGAAGGCCCTAAGTCCAGCCAGGTGTCAGTCGCGCCTATGCCACCCCCGGCGCCAAGCGCGCCCCAGAACCTCACGGCGGCGCCGGGCAACGCCCAGATCACTTTGAGCTGGCAGGCGCCAGTCTCTGCCGGTGGCTCGCCGGTCACGAACTACACGCTGTACCGGGGGACGGACGGCATCAACTGGACATGGCAAATGGCGCTGGGCAACGTCCTCTCGTACACTGACAACTCTGTCAGCAACGGCACGACGTACTACTACGAGGTGAGGGCGGAGAACGCAGGCGGCGAAGGCCCGGCGTCCAACCAGGTATCAGCCGTGGCAGCGTCAGCAACATGGTGGCGGCAGTTTATTGAGGCCGGTAAACAGTTCTTCAACAGGTGGGGAAAGCCGCTGGCGATGCTCGCAGCGGCTGGAGTGTTCTTGACGGTGTGTGCGGTCGTCATCTATGGCATCATGTTGCTCTCCAGGGCGCAACGCCAGATATCTACCACCAGCCCAACGGATAGTGTCGCCACTGTCGTGACGGTCGGGCCGCGCGCTACCGCCATCGCGACGGCGCCACCCCGGCCGAACGGCACACCGACGCCGCTTTTCCCGCTGTTTCGCGGCCCTGGTCCACGCCCCACGATTGCCGCATACCGCTAAAAAGAGAAAAGCGCCCACAGTCGATAGACCGTGGGCGCACGTCAAATAGGACCTCACCTCGGGCGAACTTCTGTCGCTTTGGAGAGGGTGTTTGATTGTTTGTAAGCGAATTAGCGCGCGCGGCGGCGCGGCTGATTGACGGGAACGGGAACACGCGCAGGCTGGGGCTGGGGGGCCGGGCCGAGCAGCGTCTTCAGGGACTCCAACAGTCGCTTCAGCATTCCAGATCACTCCTTGTGGACGGGGCCATCACATAGCCGCTAGGAATTTGTCCAACACCCTTTAGACGCTGTGACGTTGCCGGTTTATACTGCTGCCGCAGAATCTCCAAGCGAGCCGGGATGTTCAAGGTGTGCGTGGGCGAAAAGTATAGGCCGACATCAAGAAATGTCGAATCCGGACCAGAACGTAACCACTGCTAGCGCCAGGCCAGGGGCCAGACGCGACGCTTCTCTTTATATAAACGCAAAATTCGTGCCGCCAGTTTCGCCGGATCGTGGCGAGTTGGCCGATTCATGTCGAGCAAATCATCACTGACGATGGGAATGGCGAAAGCGTCGGCCGCCGGTTCTGGACCGACCTGTGTCACGCCCCACTCGGCCGGTAGCTCGACGAGATGGTCGTTGACAAGAATGTAATCGACCGGCAGCCGCCCGATATGCTGTTGCAACGCCCTGAGGTAGTCGCTGAGCGCGTAGCCATCGGTCTCGCCCGGCTGGCTTGCGACGTTCACAACATAGATTCTGAGCGCCCGCGCCTCCCGCAGCGCCTCGGTCAAGCCCGGCACGAGGAGATTGGGCATGATGCTCGTGTACAGGCTGCCCGGCCCGACGATAATCAGGTCGGCGTCGCGAATCGCCTGCACCGCGCCCGGATAGGCCGGCGGCTCGGGCGGGAGGAGAAAGACGTGATCGATGGCCTCCCCACTATGGGGCACGGCGGACTCGCCATGTACAACCGTGGCGTTGGCCAGCTCGGCCGACAGCGTCACGTCGCACAGCGTCGCCGGTAAAATCTGCCCTGCCACTTTCAAAACGCGCCCCGACTCCTCAAGCGCTCGCTCGAACGAGCCGGTAATGCGCTGCATCGCCACGATGAACAGGTTGCCGAAGCTGTGACCTTCAAGATCGGCGCCCTCGTCGAAGCGGTACTCGAACAGCTCCGTCATGAGCGGCTCGGCCTCAGCCAGGGCAGCGATGCACTGGCGGAAGTCGCCCGGCGGCAGGACGCCGAGCTGCCGCCGCAGCCGCCCGCTGCTGCCTCCATCGTCGGCGACGGTGACGATGGCCGTGAGGTTGGCGGTGTGCTGCTTGAGACCGCGCAGCAGGGTCGAAAGCCCGGTGCCGCCGCCAATCGCTACGATGCGCGGCCCGCGCCGCGCCCGCTGGCGGTGCAGCACGTCAACGAGGGACGTATTGCTTGTCGTGCGTGTCGCGGCCGACAGGAGGGTAGTACTGAGGGAGGCGAGGGCGTAGACCGTCAGGCCGATGCCGAGCGTGGCGAAAAGCACGGCGCGGCCCAGGCGGGGAATGAATTGCAGTGTCAGGAAGTAGAAGACGTCGGGCAGGGGCTGAGTACGGTAGACATCGACCAGCAAGTAGGCCAGGCCGAAGGCCAGAAAGGTGACGCCGATGACCAGGGCGACTAGCCACCGCTTCACATTCAGGCCCGGCTGAAGCCACTTGCGAAGGGTTGTCATCAGGGGTAAGCGGCGCTGTCACCATGCGCGTCTACCGGGCGCGGCTCTCTGACGCGCCCGATGGTGAGACGGCGTTGAGAGGAGTTAGCCTTGCAGGTAGTCACGCAGCTTCTTGCTACGCAACGGGTGGCGCAGCTTTCGCAGGGCCTTCGTCTCAATCTGGCGCACCCGCTCGCGGGTGACGCCAAATGCTTGTCCTACCTCCTCCAGCGTGCGCGACTGACCGTCGAGGAGACCGAAACGCATCTCGAGCACCTGGCGCTCGCGCTGCTCGAGCGTGTCTAGCAGCTGCTCCATCTGCTCTTTCAAAAGCTGTTGCGAGGCATGATCGCCCGGCATCGGTGTCGTATCGTCGGGCACAAAATCGCCCAACTCGCTGCTGCTCTCGTCGTCGGAGCTGCCAATCGGCTCATCGAGAGATCGCGTTTCCTGCGCCATGCGGACGATCTTCTTGACCTTGCTGGCGGCCATCTTGAGCTTACGGTCCAGGTCAATGGGCAGCCGCTCGCCGCGCGCCATGTACGCCTCGACCGCTTCGGTTTCGTCCTGGGGGAGAATGCGCATCGCCAGCGCAATTTCCTCTGGCTGGGGATCGCGGCCCAGCTCGAGCGTCAGCTGCCGCGAGACGCGATAATACTTATTGATGGTCTCGACCATGTGGGCGGGGACGCGGATGGTGCGCGCCTGGTCCGCGATGGCGCGGCTGATGGACTGGCGAATCCACCACGTGGCGTACGTGCTGAACTTGTAGCCCATCTCCGGATCGAACTTTTCGGCGGCTCGGAGCAACCCCAGCGTGCCTTCCTGGATGAGGTCGGACAGGCTGATGCCCCGACCGACATACTTCTTGGCGATGCTCACCACCAGGCGCAAGTTAGCTTCCGTCAGGCGGTGTTTGGCGATCTCGCCCTCTTCGATGATGCGTTGGAGAGCAACGACATCATTCGCGCCCCCATTGCGCACCTTGACGCGCGCTGCCTCCCCGGCCAGGATGAGCCGCGCGTACTTCTTCTCCTCGTCCGAGTTGAGCAGCGCCACGCGCCCGATGTCGCGCAGGTACATCCGCACCGGGTCGTCGCCCAGGCCGATGAAGTCGATGTGGACCTCCGGCTCCTCGGCTTCCTTGACCAGCTCCGCCAGACTTTCGGGCGTAGGCTCGTCATCCTCGATGATGTCGATGCTCAACTCGGCGAGCTGAGTGCGCAGCGTGTCGAGGCGCTCGAGGCGGCGCTCACCCTTCGGCAGGGCTTCGCGCACGTCGCGCATGGCGATGGTCGTTTCGCCAGCGTCGATGCGCTCCTGTATTTTACGGGGGATCCCCTCGGTCTCGGGCGTTTTAGTCATAACTCTACCCAATTGAGTCCCTATCTAGAGCGCCCAGTGTATCGCGCTCGGTCGGTACTCACCCACACCCCTTGGTATGGCGCTGATCGTTCATATCGGTTTAGCGAGGGCCCGTTTGATAGAGCGCGCTCATCAACCGCACGACCTCGGTTGACAGATACTTCATGCGCAGCTCGTATCGTTCAGCCGCAATTATATCACCGTCGCGCCGAGCTTCCGCGATGAGAAATTCTAACTGCTCAACCTCTTGTTGCCGCCGCCCGCGACGCATTCGCAGAATAACTTTGACCGCGTTCTCAACCAGTTGGTCGCCTTCCAACGACGGCGAGCGGGCCGTGTACTCGGCGATGGCGCTCGCGTGGCCGCTTAACGTTGCGTCGGCGCTCACGTCACGCCCCTCGGCGAGCGCCTCGAAAAGCGCCTGGTTGTCGCCCGCGGTGAAGTCGGCCGTTGTCAACTCCACCAGTCCCCGCTCAGCCAACGCGCTCTGGAGCGCGCCCATTGTTGAAGGCTCGCGGATGAGCCAGCCCAGCAACACCTCTTCCAGCCCGAACTGCCGCGGCTTCACCTCTGGCGCGGTCTCCCGCGCGCGAGGCTCCTCGCTCCGAGGCGCTGGCCGCATCGGCGGTGGGGAAGCGCCATGATCAACGGAGCGTCGGCCCAGCGTCCGGAAGCGCTGGGTGAGCTGCCGCTCATCGACGCGGGTGAGGCGCGCCAGCCACTGCAAGTAGTGGCCTTGCTCCACCGGGCTGTCCAGCTCATCCCGAATGACGGGCAGCAGACGTTCGGCGGCTTCCTCCTTACCGGTAGACGTGTTCAAGTCTAGATCGCTTACCAGCGCCGAAAAATAGTACTCTGGCACCGGCTTACTTGCCGCGACGCGCCGCTCCCACTCGGCCGGGTTCTGCTTGACCAGGTCGTCCGGGTCCAGGCCCGCCGGTAGAACCGTGATGCGCAGCTCGATGGCGCGCTTCTCGACGGTATTGAGCCGACCGCCCGGACCGGGCATGCGTCGCTTCTGCGTCGCCACGGCCCGCGCCGCGACCTGCAAGCCGCGCAGCGTCGCCGCATTGCCCGCGCTGTCCGCATCCAGGGCCAGGACGAGCTGAGGGGCGTAGCGCGCGGCGAGGCTCACCTGGGCCTCGGTCAGCGCCGTGCCCAGTGAGGCGACAACGTTTTGGAAGCCGCGCTGGTGCAGGCTGACCACATCCATGTAGCCCTCGACGACGACCACTGTGCCCACGCGCCGAATGGTCTCCCGCGCCAGGTCCAGCCCATAGAGGAGAGCGCCTTTGTCGAACAGCAGCGTTTGGGGTGAGTTAAGGTACTTAGGGAGGCCGTCGCCCAGCGTCCGGCCGCCAAAGCCAATCGTCTGGCCGCGCTCGTCCCGAATGGGGAAGATGAGGCGGCCGCGGAACCGGTCGTAGTAGCCTCCACCCTCGCGCTCCACTACCAGCCCCGCTGCTGCCAGGTCATCGACGCGGTAGTTCCGCGCCGTGAGCGCCGTCAGCAAGCCGTCCCAACTGTCTGGGGCATAGCCCAAGCCGAACCGCTCGCAGGTAGCCGCGTCGACCTGGCGCTTTTCTAGGTAAGCCCTCGCTCCCGCAGCGGCGGGCGAGTGAGCGAGCTGGCTGTTAAAGAATTGCGCGGCAGCGTTGTTCACCGCATACTGCCGGGTGCGCGCGTCGTCTTCCGCTTGCGCAGTCGGGGTGCGGGGGGTAACTTCGACGCCGGCGCGGTCGGCCAGCAGGCGGAGGGCGCCGGGGAAATCAACGTTCTCAGCCCGCTGGGTGAAGGAGAAGATGTCCCCGCCCGTGCCGCATGCTCCAAAGCAGTGCCACGTCTGCCGCTCCGGGTTGACAATGAACGAGGGTGTCTTCTCGCTGTGGAAGGGGCACAGTCCCTTGAACGTGCGGCCCGCTTTCTTGAGCTGGACGTAGCTGCCTACTACATCTACAATGTCGAGCCGGGCCTTGATCTCGTCGACTACGCTCATGCGCATTTAGCCATCAGGGAACGAGAGACAGGCGGTGAGGGTTCATCAGCGGCGAGCGAGTGTGTTAGTCGGCGTGCCCGCTGTCTGTAGCGTAACGGGCTAAAGTGTAGCACGAAGTCAGGCCAGGTGCAAAAGCCCGGAAGGCGAAAAGGGCAACTGAACGCACTTTGTCCCGACACTTACCTGACATATAACCGACATTTAGCCGACAATTTTCATAACTTGCTCATTCCTACCTCGTTCTTTGTACAGAGGTATAATACGTCGAGAAGGAAATGGAGACAACGCATGACATCAACTAATGATTGGCTGCAAGAGCAGATCGACTACTATCGCGCGCGAGCGCCGGAGTACGACGAGTGGTTCTTGCGCTTGGGCCGCTACGACAAAGGTCCGGCGCTGAATCGACAGTGGTTCGACGAGATTCGGGAGGTGGCCGACGCCCTGGATGCATTCAATCCGAAAGGTGCAGTGCTCGAGCTGGCGTGCGGGACGGGCTGGTGGACGGAGCGCCTGGCGCAGCACGCGGAGCACATCACGGCGGTGGATAGCTCGCCGGAGGCCCTCGCCCTCAACCAGGAGCGTGTTCGCAGCGACAACGTCGCGTACGTTCAGGCGGACATCTTCCAGTGGCGACCGACGCGCACGTACGACGTGGCCTTCTTCAGCTTCTGGCTGTCCCACGTCCCGCCGGAGCAATTCGCGGGGTTCTGGGCGACCGTGCGCGACGCTCTCGCGCCAGGTGGTCGGGTGTTCTTCATCGACTCGCTGTTCAACCCGACCGGCTCAGCCGCTAACCAGTCGTTCGGGGCTGTGGAGGAGTCGCTGCAGGTGCGCCAGCTCAACGATGGGCGCGCATTCACCATCTACAAAGTCTACTACGACCCGGCCGCGCTGCCCACGCGCCTCGCCGACCTCGGCTGGAACGTGGATGTGCGCCAGACGGCGAACTATTTCCTGTATGGGAGTGGCTCGCGGAGACAAGCGTGACGAAGTGACGCCGCGCCTGTCATTGCGAGCGCACGCGAAGCAATCCCACGCCCTTGTATTAGACAGTCTAGCGCGGGGCGAGCGGGCTTATAACCTGGCGTGAGATTGCTTCGGCGGCAAAGCCCGCCTCGCAATGACGCCAAGAGGGGTGGAACGCAAAGGCGCAGAGACGCAGAGAAAGAAATCTTGATCTTCCCTTTGCGTCTCTGCGCCCCTGCATTGTCAGAATATCTTAGAACACGCCCTTGCCGAGCATGCCAAGCTGGCCGCGCAGACGGTTGACGTCGTAGGCCGGCTGGCCCATCGCTCGCCGCGCCTCCTCGGCGTCCGCCAGCATCTCCAGCCAGAGCTCCACGCGCTCGCGCCCGCGCTCGTCGGCCATGAGCTGCCGCAGCGAGCGGTTGCCCCACCCCTCGACGGGCTTGTCGAGAAAAGCGCTGTAGTGCTGGTCCAGCGTGCCGATGATGATACCGCTGTGGAGTTGGCGCACCAGGTTGCGGGCAATCTCTTGGTCCTTGTCCTGCTGCGCCTGGGCGACGCGCTGCGGCGGGGGCATGAACTCCGGGTCTTCCTGTAGGAAGTACGTCACCAGGTAGCTCTCATCGCGCATGAACGTGTCCCACGTCGCGCCGTAGTGCTGCGCCTGGTAGGCGGCGAAACGCGGCTTGAGCCACTCCACGAGCGCCTGCGCCCGCTCCTGGGGCAGCGGCATGGCGAAGTCGCGCACCAGGTAAGGCTTGCCGTCCCGCGCCAGTCGGCCGACCAGCGCAACCGACGGCTGCGCCAGGGGTGGCGGCAGAGCGATGTCCAGCGTCAGGTCGCCGCCTTGCGCCAAATCCTTGACTTGCGCGTTGAAGGCGTCGGCGCGGGTGATGCCGAAAATGCCAATGGCGGCCTTGCGCCACTGGCCCAACACTGTGCGCTCTTCTGAGGTCAGCCGCGGCCCCTGATTAGCCAGAAGGTCGATGACGCGTGCGCCCTCGGACAAGCGGTAGTCGTGCAGGAAGTAGTCGAAGAAGCGCTGCCGGTGCAGCGGCGCGATGCGCTCGAACTCGTCCAGGGGGACGCGGTTATCCCAGAACAGGTCAAACGCGGCGGCCATCTCCGGCGCGAAGCGCGGGGCCTGGGCGAACGCGACGAGCTTGTCGTTGAACGTCCCGCGCGCCTGCTTGAGCAGCCCGGGGCCGGCAGCGCGTGCCTCGTCCTGCCGCATGTGGCAGTTCTTGTACTTCTTGCCGCTGCCGCAAGGGCAGGGATCGTTGCGCCCCACGTGGGGCACAGGCATACGCTGCATAATAACACCTAATCAGAATGACAGAACTTAAGAATAGAATATACCGCCTCTTGCAAATCTCCAAGAGAAAGGCAACGCAGAGACGCAAAGACGCAGAGGGCAGAGTCGAAAGCTTTTTCTTCCTCTGCGCCTCTGCGCCTTTGCGTTTCCACCTCTTTTGGGCAGGGGCTTAAGCTTCGCTATCGCTCAGCGCGTCTTCGAGCTGCGAGACAGCACCTTCGTGGCGGTCGAAGACGAGCTTCTGCTTGCCATCGACCTCGGCCACGTCCACGATGACCGTGTCGCCGGCCTTGAAGTGACCGGCCAGGACCTCGCGGCTCAGCGGGCTTTCGATCTCGCGGGCGATGACGCGCTTCAACGGGCGCGCGCCGTACTCCGGATCGTAGCCTTCCTTCGCCAGCCACTCGCGGGCGGCGTCGCTCAGCTCGAGGCTGTAGTGCTGCTCGGCCATGCGCTCGGCCAGGTAGGCGACCTGGAGATCGACGATCTGGCGGATGTGCTCCGGCGCGAGGTTGTGGAAGACAATGATTTCGTCGATGCGGTTGAGCAGCTCAGGGCGGAAGGCCCGCTTCAGCTCATCCACCACGTTCTCGCGGAAGCTCTCGATGCTCGCCACGTTGGCGCTCTCGGGGCCGGTGCGGAACCCAATCGTCCCGCCACGCGCGCCCTGCTGCGCCATGCGCGTGCCGATGTTCGAGGTCATGATGATGACGGTGTTGCGGAAGTCCACGGTGTTACCGTGGCCGTCCGTCAGCCGCCCATCCTCGAGCACTTGCAGCAGGACATTCCAGACCTCCGGGTGGGCCTTCTCAATCTCGTCAAACAGGACCACCTGGTACGGGCGACGGCGCACCGCCTCGGTGAGCTGCCCCCCCTCGTCGTAGCCGACGTAGCCGGGCGGCGACCCGATCAAGCGCGACACCGTGTGCGCCTCGCGGAACTCGCTCATGTCCACACGTACCATCGCGTCGTCCTCATCGAACAGGAACTCGGCCAGGGCCTTCGCCAGCTCGGTCTTGCCGACGCCGGTGCTGCCCAGGAAGATGAACGAGCCGATGGGCCGGCGCGGGTCTTTGAGGCCAGCGCGCGAGCGGCGGATGGCGTCCGCCACGGCGGCGACCGCCTCATCCTGGCCGATGACGCGCTCGTGCAGCGCCTCTTCCATCTTGAGGAGCTTGGCGCTCTCGGCTTCCATCATCCGCGAGACCGGGATGCCCGTCCACGAATGGATGATCTGGGCGATGTCCTCCTCATCCACAATCTCGTCCAGGCCCTTCTCCTGCCGCCACTCCTCGACAAGCCCCTGGTACTGCTGCTCCATCTGGATGCGCTGACTCTTGACACGGGCGGCGCGCTCGTAGTCGCGGCTCTGCCACGCTTCCTCTTCCTCGGACGAGAGGCGGGCGGCCTCAACACGCATGTCGCGGACGTCCTTGGGCATGGAGTAGATGTCGATGCGCGTCTTGGCGGCGGCCTCGTCGATCAGGTCGATGGCCTTGTCCGGCAGCTGCCGGTCGGTGACGTAGCGGGCTGACAGGCGCACTGCCGCTTCCAGCGCCTTCTCGGTAATCTTCACCCCGTGGTGCTTCTCGTAGCGGTCGCGCAGGCCGCGCAGCATCTCGATGGCCTCGCTCTCGCTCGGCTCGTCGATGAACACCGGGGCGAAGCGACGCTCGAGCGCTGAGTCGCTCTCGATGTGCATGCGGTAGTCGTCCAGCGTCGTCGCGCCGATGACGTGCAGCTCGCCGCGCGACAGGGCCGGCTTCATCATGTTGGAGGCGTCAATCGCGCCCTGGGCCGCGCCCGCGCCGACGACGTTGTGCAGCTCGTCGATGAAGAGGACGATCTCGCCGTTGGAGCTGCGCACCTCTTCCATCGCCGACTTGAGGCGCTCCTCGAACTCACCCCGGAAGCGCGAACCGGCCAGCATGCCTGCCAGGTCCAACTCGATTAGGCGCTTGCCTTCCAGTGTGCCCGGCACGTCGCCGATGGCGATGAGCTGCGCCAGCCCTTCGACAATTGCCGTCTTGCCGACGCCCGGCTCGCCGACGAGCACCGGGTTGTTCTTGGTGCGGCGGGCGAGAACGCGCATGGAGCGCAGAATCTCGTCCTCGCGGCCAATGACCGGGTCCAGCTTGCCCTCGCGGGCGAGCTGGGTCAGGTCGCGGCCATACTTCTGAAGGGTCTGCCCCTTCGTCTCAGAGTTCGGGTCGGTGACTTTCTGCCCCTGGCGCATCTCCTTGATGGTGGCGAAGATGCTGTCCTTGGTGATGTTCGACTCACGGAGGAGGCGGGCCGACGGGCCGTCGCGGTCCTCGGCAATCGCCAGGAGGAGGTGCTCGGTGGAGATGTACTCGTCTTCGAGCTGCTGCGCTTCCCGCTGCGCGTTCACACCCACGTACTGTAGACGCGGTGTGACGAAGATTTGCTGGGGAGCGGCGCTGCCCGGCGCAACCGTCGCCTGGGATGTCTTCAAAACGTCTTCAATGCGCTTTCGCAACGCCGGTGTAGAGGCGCCCATGCGCTCAAGTATCTTCGGCACAAGCCCGTCCTCTTGCTCCAGCAAAGCGAGGAAGAGGTGCTCGGTGTCTAGTTGCGTATGGCGATAGCGCAGGAGGATCTCCTGAGACCGAGCGATAGCGTCTTGCGCTTTCTCTGTAAATCGGTCAAATCGCATCATAGCGTGTCAAGCCTTTCGTAAGGAAACTAACTGTCTCGTTATACCCGCGTCGTCTAGGCAAAACCCGACAGGTCATTCAACACCTGTCGGGTCTCCTACGTCAGCTCGTTCTAAAGTTGAGCGTGTTCGACTCACGTATGTTGATTAATCTCAACCGTTTAGAGATATCGGGCGCATGATTCCTTACCTAACCTTACGGACGCGGGAACACTTGTTCGAGAGCGCCGTTCGTCGGATTTTCACAAAAAAGAGCTGCGGACGTATTGACATTTGCCGCTTCTCGTGGTATAATGATATCCTTCTTCGTGTGCGTATGCATCTTTCTCTCACTCTGACGCGCATCCTCTCTTCCGCTTGCCGCCGCATCTGCCACGAGTTCCGATAAGCGTCGTCTCGTCGCGGTGATGAGCACATCACCTGAGTACTGCAATTTACATAGCGGAGTTGCCGTGGGCCCTACTGGCGCTGCACGCGTTGTGCAGGTTCATCCGACGCGACGGTGCAACCTGCGCTGCACTCATTGCTACTCGTTCTCCAGTCCGGAGGAGCGAGACACTCTGCCTGTCGCTACTCTGCGGGAGGCTATCAGCGACGCCTCCGCTGAAGGGTACAACGTCGTCGCGTTCTCCGGCGGCGAGCCGCTGTTGTACAAGCCGCTCCCCGAACTCCTCGATCACGTCCATCACTGCAATCTACTTGCCACCGTGACGACGAACGGGATTCTGCTGGACAAGCGTCGCCTAGACATGCTGCGCAGCCGGGTGGACCTCCTCGCCATCAGCCTAGACGGCATTCCCGAGTCCCACAACCGTGTTCGCGCGGCGCCGCGCGCCTTCGAGCAAATGTCCGCACGCCTGGATGGGCTGCGCCATGCTGGTATCCCCTTCGGGTTCATCTTCACTCTTACCCAGCACAATCTCCACGAGATGGAGTGGGTCGCCCAGTTTGCCGCCGAGCAAGGCGCGCGGCTGCTCCAGATTCACCCCCTCGAAGAGGTCGTGGATAGGCTGCTAGGATTGCAGTCGGCCACCCTCCGTGGCCTGGAAGTATTCCCTCTCGGTATCCCGACGCCGGAGGAGGTCATTGTCAGGGCCGCCCTCGAAGCGCCGATACGCCAGGGTTAGCTTTTCCATGCTGTACGAGGCCGCCGGAATCGCACGATTTCGGCAGCGCATTGACAAGCCGAGAGACATGGACCCACTGGAGCTTGTTAAGCTCAACCTGCTGGTGAACCGAACCAGCGGCCGCGCCGAGATCGTGATTGGGCTGCTGGATGGGCCGGTGGCCCTGGAGCATCCTGACCTCGTGCGAGAGAACATCCGGCCGGTAGGCGAAGCAGGACGAGCAGCGTGCGCGCAGTCGGACAGCATCGCCTGTCAACATGGTACTTTTGTAGCGGGCATTCTTTGTGCCGCGCGCGGCTCGACTGCTCCTGCGCTTTGCTCGGGCTGCACCCTCCTCGTGCGGCCCATTTTCGGCGAGACAACGACGGCGAACAGCTCGATGCCGAGCGCCACGCCCGAGGACCTGGCGGCTGCGATTATCGATTGCATCGAGGCCGGGGCGCGCGTGTTGAACTTGAGCCTCGCCCTGGCGCAACCCTCGTCCGGCTCCCATCGCAGGCTCCAGGACGCGTTGGACTATGCAACCCGGCGTGGCGTGATCGTCGTCGCGGCGGCCGGCAACCAGGGTACGCTGGGGAGTTCCGCGATCACGCGGCATCCCTGGGTGATCCCGGTGGTGGGTTATGACCTCCAGGGCCGCCCGCTGGCTATGTCGAACTTCGGCGAGTCGATTGGACGACGAGGGCTGGGCGCGGCGGGTGCAGACGTGACTAGCCTCGGTGTCGATACCCAGCCGATGATGATGGGCGGGACGAGTGTAGCGGCTCCGTTTGTGACGGGGGCAGCGGCGCTCCTGTGGTCGGAATTCCCGACCGCGACGGCCGGAGAGATAAAGCTCGCGATGACCCACGCCACGCGGCGTCGCGCCGTCATCGTCCCGCCCCTGCTCGATGCGTGGGCAGCCTATCAGGCGATGAAGAAGGAGAAGACATGACAGAGCGGGGCACAAGTGAGCCGGCTGCGGCTGGACAGGCACGCGAGCCGCATCGCGTGCGGCTGCCGGGGTTTATCGTCGATGAGGAGATCGGCCTGGGCGACGTTGTGAAGCGCGCCACGTCCGCGATGGGCATTGCTCCATGTGGAGACTGTGCGCAACGCGCGGCGGCGTTGAACCGCTGGATGGTGTTCTCCGGGCGTCGGGAGAGGTAGAGGCAGCGGCGCAGGGATGTACTGCTGCCACAAGGAGAAGATGCATGGAACCACCGCAGATGATATCTTCGCCTCAGCTTGATGGGGGTACTTGCGCGACGTGTGGAGGGGGCGCTGCATCCGAGGGCATGGGCAGCGCTCCCGCCTATGTGTTTGCCATTGGGCGTATCGAAGCGCGCTTCCCTAGCCTGGGCGTCGAACGGGAATTTGCCCAGGCAACGGGGCGCGCGGAGACCGCCGGTCGAACCGACCGCCAGGCGTTTCACGCTGTGCTCTCGCAGCGCCAGAATCGCTACCTGGCCCGCCAGCTATGCTGGGTGCTGACCATCGAGGGCCTGGAGACGTACATTCTCGTGCCGGGCGACCCGGCCGACCTGGACTTGCTGCTAGAGGCAATTCGCGCGGAGCCGCAGCGCAACGACCTGGATGTCGTTGTAGGCATACGAGGCGGTATGGCGTCGCCGCAGCAGTGCAACGGCCTCCAGGCGCCGATTGTCGTCGTCGACCAGGTGTGGTCCTTCGACCGCAACGCGCTCATCAGCGCGATCCCGCGGCCGGAGCACATGGCGGCCGAGCAGTTTGAGCCGGCGGCCGGCGAGCTGTTCGACCGGATTATGCTGATGGCCGACAACGCGGGCGCGACCGACGAGCACCGCGCGCTCAACTACCTGGCGGTGCGTTACCCCAACATCTACGCTCAGACGACCGATCTGTTCGGGCGCAACTTCTCGCTCACCGGTGTGGAGGTACGGCCATCGCGCCTGAGCGGCGTGCGCAACGTCGTCGACGTCATCTTCTCCTACACCAACCGCCAGACCGATGTCATGGACAGGTACTTTGTGCGCGTCGACGTCACCGAGGAGTTCCCGTTCCTGGTAACCAAGCTGTCGCCCTTCTATGAGCTATGAAGTGCAGACGCGAAAGGAGATGGACATCATGACGATGCCAGGGTTTACGGCCGAAGCGTCGCTCTACATGACGAGCGAACAATACTGGCAGGCTAGCAGCTTCGAACCAGGTGATATGATCGTGCCACAGACAATACTGCCTCACTGCGATCTAGAATGCCTGGGCGACTGCCTCGACGGTATGCCCGACTGCTGGGAACTCCCACCGGGCGCGAACTGCGGCGCTATCCAGAGGGCTTACAGGGCCATGTGCCGGCGCGAGTGTTGTCACTAACGGAAGCCTGGCGACGCAGCCAGGTCCTGCAGCAAAGGGCATGGCTGGAAAGGAGACGACCCGATGAGTATGCCAGGGTTTACGGCGGACGCGTCGCTCTACACGACGCGCCAACAATACCGTCAGGCAGGGAGCATAGACCAGGTTGGGGCGGTGGTACAGCCCGCCTACCATTGCAACCCGACTTGCCTGAGCAACTGTGTTGATCTATGCATCGATCCCTCGGATTGCTGGGACCTTCCCAACCCGCAGGCACGTGCCAGTTGCCTGCGCGCCGCGGCTGCTTGCCGTGCGGCTTGCCGCCACAGATGTTGCCACTAACGGAAGCGTGGTCGGGAAAGGAGACGAGCTAATGAGCATGCCAGGTTTTACAGCCGAAGCCGCGCTGTATGGTTCTAGCGTCCACTATCGCGCGGTCGGGACTCCGAGGAGTCCCGACCGCGGTCAAGAAATCGTGCCGCAGTTCTGTTACAGCCCGCAGCCGGGCGTCTTCTGCTGCTGGCTGCCCTACACGGGCTGGTATTGCCGGCGCTTTCCCAGGGTAGCCGCCTAGCTTTACCCCGCGCCGCTGGAGCCACCACCGGCCGCCCCGCCGGCGGCCGCGGCTCCGGCGGCCGCGCTCGACGCGCCCGCCGAGCTGGATGCGGCATTCACCGCCACAACGAACCCGGACCAGTTCGCGCTGCCCCCGCTGCTGGCGTGGAACCAGGCCGGCGTTGGCGCGTGGGCCAGCTCGAACCGCTTCGCCCACTTCTTTTCGAGGCCGAACGCTGTGGCATACGGCAGGTACGGTTCCATGATCTCCGGCTGCTCCGGCGTCTTGCCGTCGGCGACTTGCTTGAGGTGCGCCTCGAATGCGCCCCACGCCGCCGCCTCGACCTCACCCGTTGCTGTGCGCTTGGAGAGCGACGCGCCCAGGATGACCGCGGCCATGCCAAGCAGAAACAGTGTCGCAGCAAGAATGATGGCTGCCGGTCCAAAGAGCAAGGTCAGCGCCACCGGCACGACGATGAGCGCGAGCAGGACGACGCCGACAATGGTGATGCGCCGGCTGACGGCAGCGCGGGCCGGGTCGAGCAGGCTCAGCTCGGTCAGACTCGCTTCGACCGCCTTCTTGATGGCGCGCTGGCCGGACTGAAGGCCCTTCGCTAAGTCGCGCGACGTCACGGTCGTCGGGTTATTCGCCTTGGCATACGCCGCGTCCAGGACGGCCTGCTCGAACGGTGCGAGTGTCACGTTGGTATCTTCGCGGATCAGGGCGAAATCGGGCCGGTCGAAGATGCCGTGGCCCTTGGGAATCTCTTCGAGGCGCAGGATGCCCCGCTCCGCCAGGTCGAACAGCGTCGCCAGGGGCGTGCCCGTCGCGTAGCCGCCACGCACGATGGAGGCGGCCAGCGCCGGCGGCAAGTTGTCGGGCGGGCTGTAGCGCGGGCCTTCCTTTGGAGCGCGGGGCGTCCGCGGGGCCTGGCGGTACAGCGCGAGTAAGCCCAGCGCGCCGAGGAGCACCGTTGCGCCGGACAATAGTGTCATCAGCATGATTTGCAGCGGCTGCTGGGCTGCCCGCGCCTCGTCCTCGCGCTGCCACGTTGGTGGCACGTTGCTGAAGGCCGCGAGGGGCGCCCAGACGCCGACGACGAACTGCTCGTTGGGAGCGATGTTCGACGCCTCGAACGTCGTCACCGTGCCGTTCGCCTGGACGTCGCCGTCGTGCTCCCAGGTCTGGGTGCGCAGGGTGTTCGCGCCTTGCGGCAGCCGAACTGTCACGCGGCTAGCAGCGATGGCGTAGTCGTGGTTGGGCGGGACAGCGCCCCAGCGCACGTTGGCCTGGCCCTCGTCAAGCCGAACGAGGTCGGCCACCTTGTAGCGCAGGGTAAACGTCCGCGCCGAGTCGGTCGTCGGCTCGTAGTACCAGCGAATCTCGGTGCTGCTTTGCGCCCGGTCTATCTGGAAAGTGCCTGGGCCACTGCCTGGTGTGTAGGCGCGGCCCTCCTCCTCGACCTCGAACGCGCTCAGGCCGCCGGTGTAGCGTGTCGGGATGCCGCGGAACGCGAAGGTGAACGGCCCGCCGGAGAAGCGGAACGTGATGGTCTCGGTCACGGTGGCCGAGCCGTTCGACGCCACGTCGATGTCCACGTCGTAGCGGTCGGCGGTATACGACTTGGCGGCTGATGCCGTCGATACAGCACCTAGCGCAAGGGCGCACAGAGCAAGGATAATCAGCCAGGGTCTTACGTGACGCATAGTTTCCCTAACCATAGCCTCTCTTTAAGAATGGGTTGAAACGCAAAGACGCAAAGGGAGAAGATCGGATTTGTTCTTTTCTCTGCGCCTCTGCGTTACTATTTCTCTAAAGACACGCGCAGCGAGACGGGTGTCATCGCTGCGCGGTGTGGGCGACGTAGGGCTCGAACCTACGACCTCCTCGGTGTAAGCGAGGCGCTCTGACCAACTGAGCTAGCCGCCCTGATATGGGAATGGCGCGACCTGGGTTACAGGCCCTTGAACTGCTCGAAGGGCTGCTGGCACGAATTGCAGTAGTGCAGCGCACGGCACAGCGTAGGCCCGAACGGGTTCTCCATTACTGTGTCTGACGAGCCGCAGTACGGGCATCTTACCAGCGGCAATAGCTCCAGGTCCAACTCCCCGCCGTGCTTCGCCGGCGGCGCCAGACCAATAGTCTTCATTCGCTCCCGTGCCGACGCAGCGATGCGGTCCGACGTCCAGCGCGGCGTCAAGGAAATGATAACTTCCACGTCCTCGACGTCCAGGGCGCGGACCCGGTCGGCAATCCCCTGGCGCATCACATCCATCGCCGGGCAGCCGGAGAATGTCGGCGTGATGGTCACGCGCACCCCCTCCGTCTCCACCTCGATCTTTTGGACGATGCCTAGCTCGACCACGGACACCATCGGGATCTCGGGGTCCTTCACGTCCTCGAGGGCGCTCCAGACCTGTTCTTCTGTCACGGCCACTTCCTGAATGACTGCCATAGCCGCCTCCTCGCGGCGCTGACGCCCGCGCATATAGGTAAACCTACTCCAATTATACCACATCCTGCCGCATTCTGGTGGTTGACTTTAGGCCAGCACTTCGCTACTATCAGTGTTAGCAAGCCGTCGTTTCCCTAGCATGAGTTTTGCTGAGTACCTGACTGGCCCCTAACCTTTGCCTCACAAGGATATCCTCATGGAACTGAGCGAGCGTCGCGCGGCCCTGGAGAAGCTTCACGCTGAGATTCGCACCTGCGAGCGGTGCGACCTGTGCAGCACGCGCACGCAGGCCGTGCCGGGCGAGGGGCCGGTGGACGCCCAGATCATGCTGGTCGGCGAAGCGCCGGGGCAGCGCGAGGACCAGCTCGGCCGCCCATTCGTCGGCGCGTCGGGTCAGTGGCTCAACGAGTTGCTTGGGCTGGCGGGGCTGAAGCGCGAGGATGTCTACATAACAAATGTGGTGAAGTCGCGTCCGCCGGGCAACCGCGACCCGCTGCCCGCCGAGATCGAGGCGTGCAAGACGTGGCTGGAGCAGCAACTCGCCCTCATCCAGCCCAAGGTCATCATCACCCTGGGCCGTTTCAGCATGGCCTGGTTCTGCGGCGCGGGCCTCAAGATTAGCCAGGTGCACGGGCGGGCGCGGCGCTGCGGTGACTATGTGGTGATGACGATGTACCACCCGGCGGCGGGCCTGCGCAGCCCGGAGGTCAAGCGGCAGATCGAGGAGGATTTTGCGAAGATTCCGCGCCTCCTCGCGGCGCTGGAAAAGGAAGAGGCGCAGCCGAAGCCGGGGGACGACAAGGGGCCGGACGAAACGCCGCCGACTCAGCTATCCTTGTTTTAGGTTGGTCTCTGAATGACATTGCCAACCTTCATGCCCGCCGACGCCACCGACTCAAGTCGGTGGCTGATACGACAAAGCCTGCTAAAGCAGGCTGCGCTACCCGCACTTTCCCAGCCCACTGAAGTGGGCTTCCCACCCTCAGCCTGGCATTTCAATGCCAGGCGTCGCCGGCCGACACGTCGCGGCTCTATGCGCACCGCGACGGTATTGCCCGCCGACGCCACCGGCTCAAGTTGGTGGCTGAGAGGACAAAGCCTACTAAAGCAGGCTGCGCTACCCGCACTTTCCCAGCCCACTTCAGTGGGCTTCCCACCCTTAGCCTGGCATTTCAATGCCAGGCGTCGCCGGCCGACACGTCGCGGCTCTATGCGCACCGCGACGGTATTGCCCGCCGACGCCACCGGCTCAAGTCGGTGGCTGAGAGGACAAAGCCTACTAAAGCAGGCTGCGCTACCCGCACTTTCCCAGCCCACTTCAGTGGGCTTCCCACCCTCAGCCTGGCATTTCAATGCCAGGCGTCGCCTTTCTTGCTGCCCATGAATGCCCTCGAACCCGTCTACCGCGACATCGACGCGGGGGTCCCGTACGACTACGACAACGTCCCCAAGCTCAAAGCCATCGTCAACTTCGGGACGAACCTCGAGCACCCCATCCACGGCTGGTACTACTTCAAAGAAGGGTTCGCGCCGGGCATCGTACACTGGGCGTTCCAGCGTTTCGCCAACCCGACCTGGCCGGACCACGTTGCTCGGCGTGGCGCGCGGCGCGCCTACCGCTCCGAGGCGGCCTATGGTCCGCTGGTGCTTGACCCGTTCAGCGGATCCGGCACGACCGCGCTGACGTGCCAGTTCGCGGGCATCGACGCCCTCGGCATTGAGCACAACCCGTTCCTCGCCTTTGTCGGCCAGACCAAGCTGGCGTGGCCGACCTTCGAGCCGGAGGTCCTCGCCGCGCTCCTCCCCGACCTGACGGCGATGGGTGGGACGCCCGCGATTGATCCGCCGAACCTGTCCTCGTTCAACCGCCTCTACACCCCGGACGCCCTGGCCGACCTGCTCTTGCTCAAGGAGCGCATCGCTGCGCTGGACGATGACGGCTGGCGGTGCTTTTTCCAACTTGCTCTGGCGGCGATTGTGGAGCGCACGAGCCTGGCGCGCAAGGACGGCAAGGGATTGAAGGTTGTCCGCCGCGATCGAACGCCGGCGCCGGTGCGGGAGGCGTTCATTGGCCAGGCGCGGCGCATGGTTGAGGACCTGCGTATCCAGCGGCCCGACGTGCGCGACCGAGCGCGGCTGGCGGATGCCAGGATTTGCCAGGGCGACGCGCGGCGGCTCGATGGCGTCACCGACTACAGTGTGGACATGATTGTCTACTCGCCGCCGTATCTCAACTCGTTCGACTACGCCGAGGTCTACAAGCTGGAGATGTGGCTGCTCGACTTCGTGCAGAGCGCCAGCGAGTTTCGCCAGGTGCGCGGCTCATCGCTGCGCTCCCACGTCAGCACGCCCATCGCGCCGACGGCGTACCTGAACTATCCGCCGCTGACGGCGCTCATCGAGGCCATTGACCAGGCGAATCTGTGGAACCCGCGCATCCCGGCCATGATCCGAGGCTACTTCGATGATATGTACCTGGCGCTGGCCGAGCAGGCGCGGGTGCTGAAATCGGGCGCGACCCTGGTGTGTGTCGTCGCCAACTCGGCTTACGGCGGCGTGCCGATTCCGACGGATGCGCTGCTGGCGCGCATCGGGCAGCGCCTCGGCCTAATGACCGACGGCATCTACGTGGCGCGGCGGATGAACACCAGCGCCCAACAACTCGCCCGATGGGGCGGCAGCCGCACCTACCTGCGGGAAAGCGCGGTCGTGATGCGCAAACAATAATTGAGGTTTCCATGCCTGAACGAATCAATATCATTCCCCTGGGCGGTGTCGGCGAAATCGGCCGCAACATGACGGTCATCGAATACGCCGGCAAGCTCATCGCCATCGACTGCGGCATGATGTTCCCCGAGCGCGACATGCTCGGCATCGACATCGTTATCCCCGATTTCACGTTCCTGCGCGAGCGCCGCGACGATTTCCTGGCGCTGTTCGTGACCCACGGCCACGAGGACCACATCGGCGCGATCTCGTATCTGCTGCGTGATCTGCAAGGCGCGCCGGGAGCGACGAACGGCTCTGACTCACCGGAGTCGCCGGCGATGCCCGCGTACCGCGTGCCCATCTACGCGACGCCGTTGACGCGCGGCCTCATCGAGGTCAAGCTCAAGGAGCATCGGCTGCTGCGCGACGCCGACCTGCACACCATCGCCCAGGACTCGCGCGTCACCCTCGGCCCGTTCGCCGTCGAGGCGTTCCCCGTCAGCCACTCGATACCGGACGCCGTCGGCTACGCCATCACCACCTCGGCGGGCCTCGTCATCCACACCGGCGAGTACAAGTTCGACTACACCCCACGCCACGGCCGACCGACCGACGTGCAGAAGCTGGCCGAGTTCGGGGCGCGCGGCGTTCTGGCCCTGCTGTCCGACAGCACCAACGCCGACCGACCCGGCCACACGCCGTCGGAGGAGGTGGTCACCGGGACGTTCGACCGCATCTTCGCCACAGCGCCAGGCCGGGTCATCGTGGCGACCTTCGCCTCCAACATCTCCCGCGTCCAACAAATCATCGACGCCGCCTACCACTACGAGCGCGAGGTCGGCGTGGTGGGGCGGAGCATGCAGGACAACAGCGCAATGGCGCGGGAGCTGGGCTACCTAACGGTCCCCCAGGGACGCATTCTGCGCGTGGACGAGCTAGACCGCCTGCCGGATGACCGCGTCGCCATCGTCTGCACCGGCTCCCAGGGCGAGCCGACATCGGCGCTGACGCGCATCGCCAACGGCGAGCACCGCCAGGTGCGCATCAAGCCGGGCGACACAGTGGTCCTGTCCGCGACGCCCATTCCGGGCAATGAGGAGATGGTCTACCGCACCATCAACAACCTGTTCCGCCTGGGCGCGCGGGTCTTCTACCAGTCGGCGCCCATGCCCGGCGGGACCGTGGGGTTGGTGCACGTTTCCGGCCACGCCGCGCGGGAGGAGCAGAAGCTGATGATCAGCCTGACGCACCCGCGCTACTTCGTGCCCATCCAGGGCGAGTACCGCCACCTGGTGATGCACGCCGAGCTAGGCGAGGCGCTGGGCATCCCGCGCGAGCGCATCTTCGTCCTGGAGAACGGCGAAGTGTTGGCGCTGGGCGAGGATGGCGGCGAGATCATCGATGAAGTGCCGGCGGTGAGCGTGTTCGTGGATGGGCTGGGGATCGGGGACATCGGCCAGGTGGTCTTGCGCGACCGGCATCACCTGGCGAAAGACGGCTTCCTGGTCGCTATCGCGGTGTTGGACGAGACGGGCGAGCTGGTGGACACGGAGCTGGTGTCGCGCGGGTTCGTGTATCGGCCCGATTCGGAAGAGCTGCTGGACGAGGCGCGGCAGGTCGTGGTCGAGGCGCTTGGCGGCCAGTCCCACCGCATTCCGGAGGGTGTCGAGGAGATGATCAAGGGAACGCTAGGCGAGTTTGTCTACGCGCGCACCGGCCGCCGCCCGATGATCCTCCCCGTCGTCATGCGGACGTAGGAGAAGCAGCGCCACAGAGACACGGAGAGCACAGGGAGGGGATAGGACCTCCACTGTGTTCTCTATGGCTCTGTGGCGGTTGTGTCTCAAGCGAACCGAAGATGGTTCGCCGTCGATAGGTACTGCTCCTCGTTGGCCTCGATATGTAGCTTGTGCATGAGCATGACGTCGCCGCTCGGTAGCCACTGGGTCGGCTGAACGCAGAGGCTCATGGTAAAGCGGTTGTTGTCGTAGACCGCGACCCGGCCCGGACCGTAGGGGATCCGGTACACGCGGCCTGGCATGCTGGGGCTTGGCACCTCCAGGTAGCCGCGCTCTTCCAGCCGCTTGTACTCGTCTGTGCCCAGTGTCTGACGCAGCAGACGACGCGCCGTCTGCTCTGCCCGATACTGCGCGGCCACGTAATCCACGAACTTGTTCCAGGGCTTGGCGAGCTGCTGTCGCGGGACGTAGCACACAACCGCCAGGACGCCCAGGATGACCAGCGCCACAAGAACTACGGGAATCAGCACAGCCGGCATACGGGAGTTCCTCTACCTCAGCCGCCCACGATGCGTGGGACGACGACGACTTTCTGGTTTGCCTGCGGGTCGAACTCGTCCATGACCCGCGCCGGCTCGCCATCCTTCACGATGAACGCCGTCGCGCCAGTCGTGCGCGCCTCAGCCAGAATGCGCTCAGCCTCAGCAATGGCGGCCAGGGCCTCGGGGTCGCCGATCTTGACCGCTTCCGGATCCCAATCGACTCGAACGTCACCGACCTTCGACAACAAATGCAGGGAAGCCATCTTAACTCCTTACTCCTTCCACACGGGTCTCGGTTGTTGGTACGGATCACGACGGGTACGGGAGGGCTGAGGCTGAGGGGAAACGAAGCCTGGTGCGACGGCTTTCCGGGCATAGGGCTAAAACGACCTAACATGGCCCTCCGTGCCCCAATCACAAGCAAGTTTCGTTCCTACAAAGCCTGAAATGGAGGCTAAATTAGTGCGAACGTCGGGACCGGAGCAGGTGTCGTAGACGCTCCCAGCTTCGACGCGGGCGGCTCGTGTCCTGGCGCGTTACGGTGTTGGCTGAGTAGCGCGCGGCCTCGAAGGCCGTGGTTAGGGTATCGACGTCCGGCGCGCCTTCGGGGACGGTCGAGCGGAGCTGCGCGGCGTACTCGCGGGCCGTCTGGCTCGGCCGGCGGCCGACGCCCAGCTGCGCGGCGCGCTGCGCGGTGGACAGGTAGAAATAGACGATGAGCTCGCGGGGCGACAAGCCGCCCAGGCGGAGCCAGCGCGGCGGGGCGGGCATCGACTTGGGAGATGCTCGCGCCATCCGCACGCGCACCGCACTGGCGACGCTTTTCGTCGTCCCGCGTACCCACGCCCACCACGCGGCGAGCAGAGCAAGCCACCGCCCGACGCCGGGCCGCTGCGCCGCGCCCTCCAGCCACTCTCGGCGTGACCGCGTGAACTGGACCAGGGCGTAGCCGACGACGAACAGCAGCACAGCCCAGAAGACGACCGCGCGAAACATGGCGAGCCAGTCGCTCTCGCCGGTCTGCACGATGGGCGGGGCGGCGGGCAGCGCCGGCAGGGCGGGGGATATGGGCGCTGGCTGGGGCCTGCCGAATAGCAAGGTCAGCAGCCAGCTTGCAAAGGCCCAGATGTAGTAGCTGATGATGAGCCAGGCGAAGAACAGAATGGAGAGTACGAGGCTGAGCAGCCAGTTGAGGACCGTCAGCAGCCCGATGGTGTACCGCGTCGGCAAGAGTGACACGGCTGCGGCGACGATCACCAGGGTCACGCCCGCCAGGAGCGCCCATCGCGCGGCCACGTTGCGCGCGACCGGAATATCGTTGAAGCGCCAGCGCGTTTGCAGCAGCTCGAAGCGGCCCTGGCTGAGCAGCAGCAGCCCGACGACGAAATACAGCAGGACGTTGAGGATGAGGCCACCAACCGGCGGGCGGTCCATCTGTAGCACCATCGACAGGCCCACCTGCGTCAGCCCCGTCAGGATGAGGAGGATGACGCCGCCGTTGAAGAACAGCCGCTGTAGCTCACCCAGGCTCAGCGAAGGGTCGAAGTAGCCGCTCTCCGGCGCTTGCTGCAACTCTTCGAAGTTGCGCGCCACGTCGCCCGCGCCAAGCCAGGCGAAGTAGGCGAGCACGATGACGATCATGAATTCCAGGCTGAGGATGTTGCGCGGGTCTTGCTGCCATGACGCCAGGTCGGCGAGGAAATCCTGCGGGCTGCGGGCGACATAGCTGACGAGCTTCAGCGCCACCAGGATGACGACCCACTCGGCGAGGCGGAAGGTCCACCACTCGCGGCCCCATAGCCGCTGCCGCCGCACCATCTGCCGCGCGTAGAAGGCTTCCAGGCTCACCAAGAACACGCCGACCACCATGTACGTCGCGTTCCAGTCAGGGATGAAGGCGCGCACGAACTGCGCCACGCTCAGCGCGATGCACGCAAACATGAGCGCGACAAGAATAGGTCGCAAGATGCGCAAAGCGCGTGGCGGTGTGACTAGCATTGGCAGAAATTATACTCGCAGATGGGCGAGTTCCGGGACGTCTGTTTCCCAATAAATCTGTGTGACAGGTATCCCAAGTTGTTGGGCCGCGCCGCTGGGCGTTCCCTGGGTCAGCACGAGGACGACGCTGAACCCGGCGCGCTGGAGGTGGAGCAGCAGCGGGGCCAGTTCCTCTGGCTCGGCTGGCATGACCAGCACGATAGTGCTGCCCCAGCTTAGCCCCGCTGTCTCCCGCCGCGCCCACCCGACTACCGGCTCGGCCTTTCCTAACTCGACGCGGGCCAGGATGTCCAGCGTCTGAATCAGGTGCGCCTGGCCCTTGCCGGGCGGCAGCGTCATCGGCGCTGTCGCCGTCAGCGGGTCATAGCCGTTGACCGCCAGCCCGACGGCTTGCTGGATGCTAGCCAAATGGCTGAGGATCGACGCCGCGACAGTCACGGCGACCTCGGAAGCATTGTAGCGGTGGTGGAGGGCGTAGTCACCCTCGGCCAGGTCGAGGAGCACCATTGTTTCGAGGGCGATGGCCGGCTCGTACTGCTTGAGCAGCAGCTCGCCGGTCGCCGCCGACGCCGTCCAGTGGATGCGGCGCGGCGAGTCGCCGGGCTGGTAGGGACGGACGCCGCGCACGCGCGAGGGGTCCTCGAACAGGCGCTGGCGGCTCGGCAGGCTGACGGACGGCGAGCGCGACGGCAGGCCAAGCCGCGCCAGGGGCACGATCTTAGGGTAGACCGTCAGGTAGCTCTCTCGACCCTCGCGCGCCTCATCCTCGCCGAAACCAAAGACATCGCCCGCGCCCAGGCTCGTCGGGCCGAGGCGGTAGTAGCCGCGCCGTCGGCAATCCAGAGCGTACGTCAGCGTCGTGCTCTCGCCGGGCCAGAGGGAGACGACCCGCCGCACGAATGGCGGCGTCGCCATCTCAATCGGCACGCCCTCCTGAACGCGCAGCCAGGGCACGGGCAGCCGCCCGCTGTTGCGCACCGTCAGCGTCACATCCACCGTCTCGCCCAGAAAGGCGCGGTCCTGGTATAGTCTTTGCACCGTGACGCCACGAAGGGACCGCCGCGTCCACCAATGGGTGACGACGGCCATCACGGCAAAGAGGTAAAAGATGTAGAAGAATAAATCGATGCGCAGGATGATGGCGATCAGGAAGAGAAGTAGCAGGAAGCCCCAGAAGTTCTTCATGTCTATAGTCTATCAAACATCTGCCCCTGTGGCGAACGCGACCTGATAATGATTGACTCGCGTCGCATACTACGCCATAATTGGGCCTTGAACGCGAGAGGAAGACGTCTATGCCAAACGGAGAGACACTGGATATCGAGATCAACGCGCTTCGTCCGCGCCGGCTTCGCCTGGCGCTGGCGCAGCTCAATACGACCGTCGGCGACATCGACGGTAACTGCGCCCGCATCCGCCAGGGTCTCGCCCGCGCCCGCGAGGCGCGCGCCCAGATCGTCGTGTTTCCGGAGTTGGCGATTGTCGGCTACCCACCGGAAGATCTGCTCCTCAAGCCCGAGTTCATCCAGGCCAACCTCGCGGCCCTGGAATCCCTGCTGCCGGACACGGCGGGCATGACCGCCATCATCGGCTTCGTGGATGCCAACGTCGACATCTTCAACGCCGCCGCGATCTGCCACGGTGGGCGGCTAGTCGGCGTCTACCACAAGACCTACCTGCCCAACTACAGTGTCTTCGACGAGGACCGCTACTTCCAGGCGGGTAACTCGGACTGCGTCTTCCAGACCGGCGGCGTGACCTTCGGCGTCACCGTCTGCGAGGACATCTGGTCGCCGACCAGCCCAGCCGAGACCCAGGCGCTGGCGGGCGGCGCTGAGCTGCTCATCAACATCTCCGCCTCACCGTACTATGCCGGCAAGCGCCTCAACCGCGAGCGCATGATTGCCACGCGCGCCGCCGACAACGTCGCCATCGTCGCCTACTGCAACCTGGTCGGCGGGCAGGATGAGCTGCTCTTCGACGGGTCGAGCCTCGTCTACTCTGCGGGCGGCGAGCTGATTGCCCGCGCCCCGGCGTTCGAGGAGGACTTCGTCGTCGCCGACCTGGACATCGACGACGTGTTCCGCCGCCGCCTGAAGGACCCGCGCCGCCGCAAGGACCGCCTGGTGTACGCCAGCGACGGCATCATTGAGACGGTGCGCCTACCGGATATTCCCGCCGTGGGCGAGGCCGAGCCGCTCGTGGCGGTCTCACGCGGTCCCATCGCGCCGCCGCTATCCGACACCGCCGAGGTCTACCGCGCGCTCGTCCTTGGGACGCGCGACTACGTGCAGAAGAACAACTTCAAGAAGGTCATCATCGGCCTGTCCGGCGGCATCGACTCCTCGCTGACCGCCGCGATTGCCGTGGACGCACTAGGCGCAGCCAACGTCGTCGGCGTCGCCATGCCCTCGTGCTATTCGTCCAGCCATAGCCTGGAGGATGCCGAGGCCCTGGCGAAGAACCTGGGCATCGAGTACCGCCTCGTCCCCATCGACGCTGCGTTCCAGGCGTATCTCGAAACGATGGCCCCCGCCTGGCCGGGAACCGAGCCGAATGTCGCCGAGGAGAACCTCCAGGCGCGCATTCGCGGCAACATCCTGATGGCCCTGTCCAACAAGTACGGCTGGCTCGTCTTGACCACGGGCAACAAGAGCGAAGTCTCGGTCGGCTACAGCACGCTCTACGGCGACATGGCAGGCGGCTTCACGCCCATCAAGGACATCTACAAGACGGCGGTGTATGCCCTCTCGCGCTACCGCAACACACTGGGGATGGTCATCCCGGAGCGGTCGCTGACGAAAGCGCCTTCGGCCGAGCTGCGGCCCGACCAGACGGACCAGGACACCCTGCCGCCCTACGACGTGTTGGACGGCATCCTGGAAGCCTACGTCGAGGATGACCGCTCGGTGGCGGAGATCGTGGCGATGGGCTACGATGAGGCCATTGTGCGGCGTGTGATCCGTATGGTCAACATCAACGAGTACAAGCGGCGGCAGGCCCCGCCCGGTATCAAGATTACCCAGCGCGCCTTCGGCAAGGACCGCCGCCTGCCCATCACGAACCACTTTAGCGGCTGGGATGGCGGCCTGGCTGGACGTCCGGCCGGCACGTCTGGCCGTGGCAGCTAGGAAGAGGTGATGGAAACAGGCGTCCTGGAGCGCGAAATCGAGCGCAAGCGCATACAGCTCGATGCCTTGCGCGAGATTGGCAAGGCCATCAACTCGGCGTGGGGCCTGGAAAGCACGCTCGAGCTTATCACCCGGCGCACCACCCAGGTCATGGGCATGGACTCCTGTTCGATCTACCTGCTCGACGAGGGCCGCAAGGGCCTCGTGCTGAAGTCGTCCACTGGCCTCAATCGCGCCGCCATTGGCCGTGGCTTCCTGCACGTCGGCGAGGGCCTCACCGGCTGGGCGGTGCTACACAACAAAGCGGCGTGGTCGTCGGAGGCGCACGCCGACCCACGCTTCCACTTTGTGCCTGGCACAGATGAGGCGCGGTTCTCGTCTCTGCTGGCCGTGCCACTGGTCAACCAGGGGCATGTCGTTGGCGCAATCAACGTCCAGACCCGCTCGCGCCACGAGTGGAGCGAGGAGGACATCGAGCTGCTGGGGCTGATTGGCGACCTGGCGGCAGGCGCGCTGGAGAAGGCGCTGATGGCCGAGCGCCTCCAGCGGCAGGTCGCCGAGATGACGGCGGTCCAGGAAGTCAGCCAGACTATCACGTCCTCGCTCTACCTGGAGGACATGCTGGGCGTCATCGTCGAGATGGTCGCCAAAACGATGAAGGTCTACTCGGCGTCGCTCCTGCTGTTCGACCAGGGCCAGGGCGAGCTGGTGATCTATGCCACAGCGGGTGGTCGCGCCGAAGCGATACACCGGCCGCCGCGAGCGCCAGGCGAGGGGCTGGCGAGTGTCGTCGCTCAGACGCGCAAGCCTATCGTCGTGGCCGATGTGCGCCTGGACGCGCGCTTCCGCGACCCGGAGCGGGCGCGGCGCGAAGGGCTGTGCTCACTACTGGCTGTGCCGCTGATGGTGCGCGAGCGAGTCATCGGCGTCCTGCGTTGCTACACCACGACGATCCAGTTGTTCAGCGACGACGACGTCAACCTGCTCTCGACGCTGGCGAACCAGACGGCCCTTGCCATCGAGAACGCTCAACTCTCGGTCCGCGCCGCGGTGGTGCAGGAGATGCACCACCGGGTGAAGAACAATTTGCAAACGGTGGCGATGCTGCTGCGGCTCCAGATGAGCGACCCCCGCGCGGCGGCCGCGCGGCCGGCGCTCCAAGAGAGCATCAACCGCATTCTCAGCATCGCGGCGGTGCATGAGATTCTGGCCGGCGCGTCGATTGGCCGCGTTGACGCCCGCGCCCTGGTGGAGCGTGTCGCCGGTTTGGTCACGCGGAACATGCTGCACCCGGAGCAGGCGGTGGAGGTGTCGGTGGGCGGTGACGCGCCGACGCTGCCGTCGCAGCCCGCCACGTCCCTGGCCCTGGCCGTCGCCGAGCTGGTTCAGAACAGCCTGGAGCACGCTTTCCCTGGCAACAGGGCGGGCCATGTTCACATCGATATTGCCGACACTGGGCCAGAGGTCGTTGTGACGGTGACAGACGACGGGCGAGGGCTGCCGCCGGACTTCGACGCGGCGGTCGAGTCGAATCTTGGTATCCAAATCATCCGCACCCTGATCGAGGAGGATCTGGGGGGCACGTTCCGCCTTGCCAATGCGGGGTCGGGCGGGACCGCGGCCACACTGACCATCCTGAAAGCAGGGAGCTAAGCATGGGCCTACGCATCTTAATTGCCGACGACGAAGCGATTATTCGCCTGGGGTTACGAGCGATGCTGATTGACCTGGGCCACCAGGTCGTTGCCACCGCACGAGACGGCCAGCAGGCCGTCGAGATGGCGCGCGAGCATAAACCGGACCTGGCCTTCCTCGACGTGAAAATGCCGCGCAAGGATGGGCTGGAGGCGGCAGCCGAGATGAGCCAGGAGCGCCCCATTCCGATTATCCTGCTGACGGCGTACTCTGATGCCCAGACAATCAATCGAGCGCGGGAGGGCGATGTCCTGGCCTACCTGGTCAAGCCGGTCAAGGAATCCGACCTCGCGCCAACGATTGCGATGGCCCAGGCGCGTTTCGCGGAGAAGGTGGCCCTCGGCGGCGAACACGACGCCCTCGTCGAAGCCGATCAGACGCGCGCCCTGGTCGATCAGGCCAAGGCGCGGCTGATGGCCGAAGCAGGCATGGCCGAGCCGGATGCCTACAAATACATTCATTTCACCAGCCGCCGCGAGCGGCGCACGATGCGCCAGATTGCCGAGCGCATCCTGCAAGCGCCTTCCGTCGCGGAAATCGTGATGCCCTCGCCTGACAGGGCATGAAAAGGAGTGAGATTTATGGATCGCAAAATTCGTGTTCTCGTCGCCAAGCCGGGCTTGGACGGCCATGACCGGGGCGCTAAGGTCGTCGCCCGCGCCCTGCGCGATGCGGGCATGGAAGTCATCTACACCGGCATCCGCCAGACGCCGGAGATGATTGTCGAGGCGGCGCTGCAGGAGGACGTGGACGTGATTGGCCTGTCCATCCTATCCGGCGCGCACATGGCGCTCTTCCCGCGCATCGTCGAGCTGATGCGCGAGAACGGCCTGGACGACGTCCTGGTCATCGCCGGCGGCATCATCCCGGACGAGGACATCCCGCAGCTCAAGGGGCTCGGCATCTCGGGCATCTTTGGTCCCGGCACCTCGACCCAGGATATCGTTGCCTTCATCAACGAGAACGCGCGCCGCGCCAGTGTCGCGTCGTAGCGATACTCCTGCCTCAGCGCGTTGAAAATAGGAACGCAGAGGCTCAAAGACGCAGAGAAGAGAACTCGAAGAGTCTTCTTTGCGCCTCTGCGCCTCTGCGTTTCAAGTTCCCAGTGCCTTCAATTCACTTGCCTAACTCAGCATCCTCGGCTAAAATATACGTACATATGTTCTGTAACTAGAACGCCTCTTATCAGCAGGCGACTGAGAGATGCGCTTATGCCTAAGCTGAAAACGCGCTGGGTGTGCCAGCAGTGCAACGCCTCATTCCCGAAGTGGAATGGCCGCTGCACCGAGTGCGGCGAGTGGAACTCCCTCGTCGAGACTGTCGTGGACGAGAGCCGCCAGGCCCGCAGCAAGACTATCTTCACCGGCGTCGGCAACGGCAACCAACCGGAGCGCCTCGGCGACATCGCCGCCGACTCGCTGACCCGCGTCGAGCTGCCCATCGAGGAGTTCAACCGCGTGCTGGGCGGCGGCATCGTGCCTGGCTCGCTGGTGCTCATCGGCGGCGATCCCGGCATCGGCAAGAGCACGCTGCTGCTCGAAGTGTCGGCGCGGATGGCCCAGCTCATGAAGCCGGTGCTGTACGTCTCCGGCGAGGAGTCGGCGCGCCAGGTCAAGCTCCGCGCCGACCGCCTGGGTGTGAACGCCGACGACCTCTATCTTCTGTCCGAGACGAACCTGAACGCCATCATCGACCAGGCGCGCCAACTGCGCCCGCGCCTCCTGGTGGTCGACTCGATCCAGGCCGTGTACCTGGAGGAGCTAGAGTCGACGGCCGGCTCGGTCTCCCAGGTGCGCGAGTCGGCGGCGCGCCTGATGCACCTGGCGAAAGGCGACAACATCCCGGTCTTCGTCGTCGGCCACGTCACCAAGGCGGGCGCGATTGCCGGGCCGCGCATCCTCGAGCACACGGTCGATACCGTTCTCTACCTGGAAGGTGAGCGCTTCCACTCCTACCGTCTGCTGCGCTCGGTCAAAAACCGCTTTGGCTCGACGGACGAGGTCGGCGTGTTCGAGATGCGCCGCGAGGGACTAGTGGAGGTGGCGAACCCGTCAGAAGCGTTCCTGGCCGAGCGCATGGTGGCCGTGCCCGGCTCGACCGTGGCTGTGACGGTCGAGGGGACGCGGCCGCTGCTGGTGGAGGTACAGGCGCTCACCACCGCGACGGCCTCCCAGGTGCCGCGCCGGACCGCCAACGGCATCGACCTCAATCGCCTGTTGCTGCTGACCGCCGTGCTCAGCAAGCGCGTCGGGCTGAAGCTGGCTGTTCAGGATGTCTTCGTCAATGTCGTCGGCGGCCTGCGCATCACCGAGCCGGCGGTAGACCTGTCCGTCGCCGTCGCCCTGGCGTCGTCGCAGCGGGGCGCGCCGGTCACACCTGACCTGGCGGTGTTCGGCGAAGTCGGCTTGTCTGGCGAGCTGCGCTCCGTCGGGCATACCGAGAAGCGGCTCAACGAGGCGGCTAAGCTCGGCTTCAAGCGCGTGCTCATGCCGCGTCACCCCCGCAACAGTGAGCTAAACACCCCCAACGGGTTGCAAGTGCTGGAGGCGCGGTCGGTTGGAGAGGCGCTGGACATGGCGCTCCAGCCGGTCCGCCCGCCAGCTGAGCGGGTTTCGGCGGCAGAGCCGCAAAGCATTCATGATCGGCTAAGGTAGGCTTAATGGAGGCTTAATCGCGGTCACCTATACTACACAGTAACGGTGGCTAACCTCCCACCTACCTCTCAGAGACAAGGGCCTGCGCGTGACTCTCACACGCCCAGGCCCTTGTCTCTGTGCCGATGATTCGATGGGTAGACAACAAATCCACCTGTTGATTGATGATTTCTTGCTAGATTCGATGGTAAACTTTATCATAGACGGCAAGATGATGGTCCCTGTCTTGCTAGAGCAGTTCTCCAATAGGGACCAATGGCCGACAGAGAAGCGCAAGCGAACCTGTCGGCGTAACTTTTATGCGGGGATAGTTGCTATGAAGCGCGTGCTAACATTGTGGCCGCAAGTATGGCCGTGGAGTCGAACGGCAGTTGGTGAGGGCGAGAGCATCAGCCGCCGGGTGAACCACCTGGCAGGGCCTGTCATCGTCGAGAACCTGCTCCAGACGCTCATGGGCGTCGTGGACATGATCCTGGTTGGCGGGCTGGGCGCCGACGCGCTAGGGGGTGTTGGCAGCGCGATCCAGGTGCTGTGGGTGATTCAATCCGGGTTCGCCGCGATTACTACGGGAACTACGGTGCTCATCGCCCACAATATCGGCGCAGGCGAGCGGGACGAGGCTAACTGGGTGCTCAAGCAATCGGTGACGATTGCCGGCATCCTCGGTGTCCTCATCGGCATTCTCGGCTGGTACTTTTCTTACCCCATCATTGCCGTGCTGGGCGGGGAGCCGGAGATGGTGGCCGATGGCGCGACATACTTCGCCATCACCGCGGCGATGAGTATCTTCATCCTCGGCATGTTCATCCTGGGCGCAGCCTTGCGCGGTGCGGGCGACAGCCAGACGCCGATGCGGGTCGCCGTCGTCGCCAACATCATCAACGCCGTCCTGGCCTGGGCGCTCATCAACGGCCACCTGGGCTTTCCGTCGTTGGGTATCATTGGCTCCGCCTGGGCGACGGCGATTGCCCGCGCCATCGGCATGCTGCTCTTGCTCGGCTTCCTTATCTGGGGCAAGTGCAAGTTGCACTTGCAGCTACGCGGCACCTGGCGGCTCGACCTGTCCGTGATGCGGCGCATGTTCAACATCGGCCTGCCGTCCATGGGCGAGCAGCTCATGATGAGCGTGGGCATGCTGCTGTTCGGTGTCGTCGCGATTCGCATGGGCACCGACGTTTACGCAGCGCAGCGCGTGACCTTGAACATGATGTCGTTTAGCTTCATGCCCGGTCTGGGTTATGCCATCGCGGCGACTGCGCTAACTGGCCAGTATCTCGGCGCGAAGGAACCTCAGAACGCGAAACGTGCCACGGACTACGCGACCCTGGCGGCGCTCGTCATCATGACGGCGGTGGCGGTGGTGATGTTCTTCTTCGGCGAGCCGCTGATGCGCGTCTATACCTCGGACGAGGCGATCATCGCGATTGGCGTCACGGCGCTCAAGGTGCTGGCGCTCTCGCAGCCTTTCCAGGCCATCGGCCAGGCGCTGGCGGGCGGTCTGCGCGGCGCAGGTGACACGCGCTACCCGATGGTCGTCACGAGCGCGTCCATTTGGCTGGTGCGCCTGCCGCTTGCGTTTCTGTTCGGGCCGGTCATGGGGTTGAGCCTAGCGTGGGTCTTCGTGTCGGCGGTGGTGGATGGCGCGGTGCGCGCAGTCGCCATGTGGTGGCGCTACCGCCAGAACAAGTGGATGCAGATCAGGGTGTGAGAGGCAAGTCACTATGGTGCTGACGCCAGCGCCGCCTCTAGCGACGCTAGCAGGTTTGGATTGTATGCCCCCGCCCCTTGCCACAGGATGCGCCCTTGACGGTCCACGAGCAGCAGGGTGATGGTGCTCTCGTCGGTCACACCGAGGGGCGCGAGGAAGCGCCTCTTGTCGGTGTAGATGGTCAGGGTGCGCTCGCGCGCTTCCCGGCTGGCAATCCCGGCTGCCATGCCGCCGTCTATGAACCGCTGCACCATGCGATAGCGGTTGGCGAGCGTCGGCAACTCATAGATGCGCAGGCCCGGATAGCGTTCGGCGAGGGCGTCGAGGTGCGGTACCCACACGTCGATGATGTCCTGCTGCCAGCGCTGGAACGCCAGGATGACGATGTTGAGGTCGCCCTCGAAATCGGCGGGCAAATGGAACTTTCGCCCTTCCAGGTTGCGCGTCTCGATCTGCGGAAATATGACGGCTTTGCTCTGCAACTTGAGACCTACCGATGCAGAATAAGCTCGATCAGCCCACGCAAGGCACGGTTAACCGCCTCTGAATCAGGAAAGTACTCTCGCACATCCGGGTCGAGCACGACGGTACCTTCAGGTAGGGCGAACTCTCGCTCCTCAGTGGTCCCATCCGCCTTGTGAATGATGACCTTATAGCCGCGTTGGAAAGCGAGGGCATGTTTGCCGCGAACGCCACCAGAGAAGTCATACTCCGGCGCCATGTCGTCCTCTTCAGAAATGTGCTCAGGATTCTCGTCGTTCATACTGTCTCCGTTCTGAAAGAGTAGCTTGTCGGCAACTTATGATTCGGATGCTGGAGTCGCGCTCTGTGTACACTACTACCAGGATATATCCACTCGCGGATACCCCTATGTCAATGTAGCGATCCTCGACCTCCGAATGTGCGACATCGTAGATAGTCACTGCCACGGGATCGCGGAAGACTGTGATAGCTTCTTCGAAGCTGACACCATGCTTTCGGAGATTGGCGTCCGCCTTCTTTTCATCCCACTCAAATCGCAGATTCATGAGCCCTCGCTGGAACAAGGGTCGGAATATAGCTTACTCCAGTACGATACCTTCTGCAATCACGGTACAACCTACAAGAACTTTCCGTGCCACCTATTGCACCAGCCCGCGGGCGGCTATGGGCCAGATGACCTCGACCCAGTCGCCGCGCACGCCGTATGCCTGGTTGTGCAGGTTGACGGCGACGCACACGTGGTTGGGGATGACGTGGACCCGGTCGCCGATGCCGGGCCGGGCCGGGCAGGCGGAGACATCCACGTAGGCGTGCTCCTCGTTGAGTTTGTAGATGCGCGCCTCTGGTAACTCCACGACATGGCCGAAGGGTGGGCCACCCTCGGTCGTCAGGGTCTTGGAGCCGCCGTCGAGAATGACGCGCTCCGGCGTCGGCGCGCTGACGACGGTGCAGAGCAGCGTCGCGGCGCAGCGCTCCAGGCTGAAGTAGCCGCCGCGCACGCCCGTCATGTCCTCGAAGATGTACGTCCCGATGCGCACCTCGGTCAGGCGCGGGATTTCGTGGTGCGACCGCATCGACGGGCTGCCGCCACCGCTGACGACCTTGGGCGATAGCCCGGCCTTATCCAGCGCCTCGCACACGGCCTGAAGCTTGCCGGCATTCTCCGCATTCGTCGGGTAGAGCATAATACCCTGCCACATAAGTCCCGGCAGGCTGTCGATGAGTTGCGCTAAATGCACTACATCCTCGGGTGAGACGACGCCGGCCCGCTCGATGGTCGTCCCGACCTCGATGAGCACGCCGACCTGCGTCTTGTGCGCCGCCATTGCTTCGCTCAGCCCGCGCACCGTCACCTCGGAGTCGACGACGACGCTCATGGCGGCCTGCCGTGTCAGCCGCGCCAGGCGCTCCAGCTTCGACGCCCCAATGATATTGTATGGGATGAGGATATCGTCGATGCCGGCCGCCGCCATGACCTCGGCCTCGCCGAGCTTCTGGCAGGCGATGCCGACCGCGCCCGCCCGCATCTGCCAGTGCGCCAGCGCCGGTATCTTGTGGGTCTTGATATGCGGGCGGAAGGCGAGGTGATGCTCGTCGCAGTAAGCCTGCATGTCGGCGATGTTGCGCTCGACGCGGTCAAGGTCGAGGACGAGGGCTGGGGTCTCGATATCGGACACGTGCATGGGAACCGTCTCCTGGGCTGGACGCGAGTGCGTCGCGAGTTTTCCTTATCGGGCAGGTCATTATATCATTAATGTGGCACGGATTGTGATACACATTGAGGGACCGACATCACCAAGGAGATGACACTATGCCAAAATTCGAGTTCGAAGATGAGATCAACGCGTCGGCGGATACCGTCTGGGCGATTGTGAGCAACCCGAACACGTGGTCACAGTGGTTCCCAGAGATAGAGAGCGTCAGCAACTTCACGGGCTTGCAGCAGGGCGGCACGTTCCAGTACCAGCATGGCGGCGCGACCGGCCAGGGCCAGATTACCGCGCTGCGCACCGGCGGGGATACTCGGGAGCTGGAGGTCGTGACGGAAATCAACAACAACCGCTCGGTGAACTGGTTCCGCGTCGGGTCGAAGCACGGGCTGATGGGCGGCGGCGGGAAGGCATGGTTGAACTACCACATGGAGTACAACTCGGCCGTTCCCATTGTCGGCAACTTCATCACGGGTGGCAACCCCTTCGACCAGAAGCGCCTCCACAACGCGGTTGAGACGGTCAAGCACCTGGCTGAGTCGGGATACGTCGGGTAGCCGGAGACAATCTAAACACAAACAGCGGGGCCTTTTGCTGGCCCCGCTGTTTCTCTATGCGCTCGCGCTGTGTCTCGCCATGCTGTCATTGCGAGGAGGACGATAGGACGACGAAGCAATCTCCCGAGTGGCGAAAGCGATGCTACTCTTGCAGTAGAGAGTCCACTGCAACGACGGGAGATTGCTTCGCTCATGCTCGCAATGACAGATCGGCAGCGTTCTCGTGTCGGCGCATGCCGTCATATGGCCTGGAGGTCTAGCAATGAGTTAATGTTCTATCGGCGGGCGGGGCGGGTTGAGCCTGAGCCTTTGTTGGGCCTTTGCTGAGCCGGACCGCTCCTGCGCGCTTCACCCGCTTCTCGGGTGCGGATCACCGGAATGTCGGCCACGAGCCGCTGGTAGCCGCGCTCGTTGGAGACGGAAATCTTGATGCCGGCGCGGTCAATTTCGACGTGCTGCGAGATGCTGGAGACGATGTCGTCCTTGAGCGTTTCGAGCAGCGCCGGGCTGATGTTGCTGCGGTCTGTCGTCAGCACCACTTGCAGGCGCTCCTTAGCGATGGCACTGCTGGATGGCTGAGGATCGCCGAAAAGGCGTCGGAAGAAGCTCATGCCTACCCCCCTTCCACGCGGAACAGATTCTTCAGCCACCCCATGAAGCCCGTTTGCGGCTCCAGGGTCATGAACGGCACGTCCTCGCCGAGCAGCCGCCGCGCGATGTTGCGGTAGGCGGTGCCGGCCGGGGAGTGGTTGTGGAGCGCGGCCGGGGTCCCCTTGTTGGTGGAGACAATAATCGCTTCGTCGTCCGGCACGATGCCAAGTAGCTCGATAGCCAGCACGTCCAGGACGTCGGTCTGGCTGAGCATGTCGCCGCGCTGCACCATCTGCGGTTTGAGCCGGTTGATGATGAGGCGGGGCGGGCTTTTCTCCTCGGCTTCGACGAGGCCGATGATGCGGTCGGCGTCGCGGACGGCGGACACCTCAGGCGTGGTGACGATAACGATGTCGTCGGCGGGCGCCACGGCATTCTTGAAGCCCTGCTCGATGCCGGCCGGTGAGTCGATGAGGATGAAGTCGAAGTCCTTGCGCATGTCCTCGACGAGTTGCACCATCTCGGCCGGCGTGACGGCGGTTTTGTCGCGTGTCTGCGCGGCGGGCAGCAGGCACAGTTCCGGCAGTCGCTTATCGCGGATGAGGGCCTGGCGCAGCCGCGCCCGGCCTTCGACCACGTCGACGATATCGTACACAATGCGGTTCTCTAGCCCCATCACGACATCCAGGTTGCGCAGGCCGATGTCAGCGTCGATGCAGGCCACGCGCAGGCCGCTCAGCGCCAGGGCGACGCCGATGTTGGCCGTCGTTGTCGTCTTCCCCACGCCCCCTTTGCCCGAAGTAATCGTAACGGCTCGCGCCCCCATAAAATCCTCTCCTACGGTTCGTCCCAGGCTTCGACAACAATTTTCCCATCGCGGATCCGCGCGACCTCGGGAAGCGCGTGGCGCTTCCGCTCGCTCGCTGCGTCTGGCGCGCGGCTGAACAGGTCAGCGATGCGTAGCTGCATTGGCGCAAGTTGCAGAGCGCACACCCAGGCCTCTGGGTTGCCCGTCGCGCCCGCGTGGACTAGCCCGCGCAGCCGTCCCCAGACGACCACGTCGCCGCCAGCCACCACTTCTCCGCCGGGGTTCACGTCTCCGATGATCACCACGTGTCCCATGTGCCGCACCGATTGGCCGGAGCGCACCGTGCGCCGCACCACGAGGCCGCTGCGCGCGTCATTCTCAGGACGCGGCGGGGCGGCGACACGAGCGCGAGGCGTGCTGGCGGTCAGGCCGAGGGCGCGCGCAGCGGCACGGGTCGAGCCATCCTCGGCCACGAGTCCGCGCAGCGTCCCGCCATGCTGTGTGAACAAGTCCCGCAGGTGCGCGATCTCCGCCGCATCCAGGTTGCGGTCGCCAACATGAAGGGTGGCCTCTGCGCCGACGAAGAACTTGGCCGAGCCGTCTAGCCGCCCGGCCAGGGCGGCCAACACGTCGTTCCACTCCCCCTCACCCAGCGTTACCACGAGGCCATCAGCCGTACCCTTGATTTCGACAGTCACCTCAGCTCCCGCGCCTACTAGATGTAGTGGGCATCACGGCCATACGGCTTGCATGTAGTATACCTGGTAATAAGTCAAGTGTCAATTGGAGAAATTCTTAACTTTAGTCCCCGGCCTTCTTTGGGATGACGGGCTTTTCGGGGGGAGGCAACTTGAAGATGGCGCGCAGAATCTCGGCAGCGATGGGCGCCGCAACCTCTGATCCCTGGATGACCGTGGGCGGCCCCTGCACGGAGGAGCCGTCGATCATGACGAGGAGGGCGACCTGGGGGTTCTCGAACGGCGCGAAGGCGGTGAACCAGGCATGGGTCGGCCAGTGCCCGTCTTTATCCTTCTGGCACTGCTGCTGCGTTTCGTCCCACAGGCAGAACTCGGCCGTTCCCGTCTTGGCCCCAATGCTGATCTCCGTCGGGAGACCGGCGCCTGAGGCTGTCCCCAGGGGCGGAACCGTCGCCTGGCGCATGCCCTCGCGCACGAGGCCGAGGTTGCTCGCGCTGACCGGCAGCTGGCGGATGACTTCGGGTTGGAAGGCGCGCACCACCTGGCCGTCGGCGGTCGCTTCCTGGTACATCATCTGCGGCTTATAGAGTGTTCCGCCGTTGGCGACGGCCGCCGTCGCGTTGAGCATCTGCAGCGGTGTGGCGTTGAAGAAGCCCTGGCCGATAGCCATGTTGTATGTGTCGCCGACGTACCAGACATCGGCATAGTTCAGGCGCTTCCAGCGGTCCCAAGCGTCGCCGTCCTGGGCCATTAGTCCCTTGGCTTCCCCGGGCAGGTTGATGCCGGTGGGCTGGCCGAAGCCGAAGGCGCGGGCATACTTGGCGAAGCGATCGATGCCTAGACCCTGGAACTTGTTCGGCTCGTACCCGCCCGTGACTTCGTAGAAGAACACGTCGCATGACTGGGCAAGCGCCTGGATAACGTTGATGTCGCCGTGGCCCTCTGGCTTCCAGCAGTAGAAGGGCGTGCCCTTGGCGGTGGGGTTGCCCTTGATGGGCAGGTAGATGGTGCCGGGGTCGTGGATGCGCGTGTTGACATCGATGACGCCTTCCTGGAGCGCCGCCGATGCAGGAACAATCTTGAAGACAGAGCCGGTGGGGTAGATGCCCTGGTAAGCGCGGTTCATCAGCGGGCGGCTCTTGTCCTCGCTGAGCCGCACGTACTCCTTGACGTTATCGGCGTTGATACCGTCGGAGAAGACGTTGTTGTCGTAGCCGGGGATGGACACCATCGCCAGTATCTCGCCGGTCTGGGGATTCATGACCAGCGCGACGCCGCGCGTCGCCCTGACCTGTTCGAGGCCCTTCTGCAGGAGTTCTTGCACTTTCTTCTGCAGGTCCAGGTCCAACGTCAGGACGATGTTGTGCCCGGCCGTGGGCGGCGTCGCTTCGCCGATGAGGCCCACCTCGCGGCCCGCCGCATCCACCTCGACCGTCTTGCGGCCCTTGGCGCCACGCAGGGCGTTCTCGAAAGACGCCTCCACGCCGGCGAGGCCGATCTTGTCCCCGTGCTCGTAGCCGTTCTTGAAGTAGTCGGCGCTCTCCTCAGCCGGGATGTTGCCCATGAAGCCGAGAATCTGGCCGACGCTGGCGCCGGCGAGGTACTGGCGCACCGGGGTGACACCGATGGTGACGCCCGGCAGGTTCAGGCGGTCCTGCTCGATGGTCAGGGCAAGGTCGCGCGGCACTTGCGATTTGACACTGATTTGGGTGTAGGGCGCGCGGCAGGCTTCGGCGATGTACTCCTTGACGCCGTGGGGGACGGTCGGGCCAGGCGGCACATAAGTCGAGGTGCCCCGGCAGACGTCCGCGGCGGTGGTCTTGATCCACGCTGCTGTTGGCTGCGCTTCGCCGCCCGGCTCGCCGCTGGCGTGAATGTCGAGCATATGCGCCAGGCGCTCGAGGACGGCGGCCTGTTTGTCTTCGTCGTCGGGCAGGTCGGCGTAGGTGATGTAGACGGAGAAGCTGGGCTGGTTGCGCACCAGGATTTTGCCGTTGCGGTCGTAGAAGATGCCGCGCTCGGCATCCACGGTGCGGACGCGCAGGCGGTTCACGTCGGCGCGCTGGCGATAGATGGCCGAGTCGAAAATCTGGAGTTTTAGCAATTGGCCCAGGAGGAGCACGAACACGACCACGATGAGCGCTTGCAGCAAGAACAGCCGCGGGCGCGGCGATGGTGGGGGCGCGGGCGGCGGCGGCGGGCGCTGGCCCCAATGCTGGGTCTTCGGGTCGTCAGGGATAAAGTCGTACATGCCGTCACGCGCTCACGGGAACGGGCGCTGTGCGCCGATGCAGCCATGCCAGCGGCGCCAGCAGAAGCAGCAAGATCACAACATTCCAGACGAGCACCGGCACGATGACCTGGGAGACGGCGCTCCACGGAACCTTGAGTCCCGCCACATTGACAACCGCGAGGTACATGGGGTGAAAGAGGAGCGTTGTGGCGATCATGGTGGCGGTCGGCCAGAAGAAGCCAGAGGTGAACACCGTGCGGTGAACGATGCCGCCAATCAGTGCAGCGACCAGGAGACCGATGGTGAACGCCCCGAACGGTCCGGCGGAGAGCAGGTCCAGCAAGACGCCACCGACGAAGGCCCAGAGCAGGCCCTCTTCCAGGCCGCGCAGCAGGCTCCACGCCACAACGAGCGCCAGCATCAGGTCGGGCCGCACCGGCAGCCTCGGCAGCCACGTCACGTGAATGAGCGCCGCGATGGCGACAAGCGCCAGCAGGAGGTAGACGTTGACCGGCACGGCAAACAGGCCGCGGCGCTTGCGTCCATTCAACACTACGGGTTCTCCGGCGGCGTTGGCTCGAACTGGGTCACGACCAGGACATTCTCCAGCCGGCTGAAGTCTACCGTCGGCCGGATCTCGGCTTCCTGGAACAGCTCGATATCCTGCTGGCGCACGCTCGTGACCTGGCCGATGGGCTGGCCGCGTGGGAAGACGCCGCCCAGCCCAGCCGTCAGCACGATATCCCCGATCTTGATGTCGCCGCCCTGCTCGATGTAGCGCATGACCAGGCGGCCGTCGCCAGTGCCCTGCACAACGCCTGTTACGCGCGTTCGCATCACCTGGCCGTTGACCGAGCTGGCGCGGTCCGTCAGCAGCAACACGCGAGCGGTTCGCTCGCCCACATCCACAATGCGCCCGACCAGGCCCAGCGGTGTCACTACCGCCTGCCCTTGCTTGACGCCGTCGCGCTGGCCAAGGTTGATGGTCAGCACCGACAGGTACGGGCTGGGGTCGCGGCTGGTCACCCGCCCGGGTACCAGGCCGCCGCCGCCTCGGCTGACGATCTCTGCGCCGCGCAATTGCAGCGATGGGTTGGTCTGCTTGTAGCCCAGCTCATCGCGCAGACGGCCAGTCTCGTTCGCCAGCTCGGTCAGGCGCACGTTCTCGAGCGATAGGCGCTCGACTTCGGCGCGCAGGTCCTCGTTCTCGCTCGCCAGGGATTGGAAGCGGCGCACCGCGTCGATGGCGTCGCTGGCGCGTGCGGCGAGGGCGCTGGATGGCTCGCCAATGGGCGAGGACACGTCGGAGAGGGCGCGCTGGACCGGCGCCAGGCGGCCTGTCTGATACAGGGCCGCGCCGGCAATTGTCAGAGCGAGAAGAGTGGCGAACAGCCAGGAGCGCTCAACGAGACGACTCATCATTTAAGTCAGAAAACCGTCCTCTAGCGGGACAGGTTCGGGCGCTGCGTTGCTGCCAGCACCTTGTGTAGGCCGTCCAGGTCATCGAGGACGCTGCCTGCGCCCTTGGCGACACACGCCAGCGGGTCCTCGGCGACGTAGACGTGCATCTTCGTCTCTTCGCACAGCCGCTGCGCCAGGCCCTTCAGGAGCGCGCCGCCGCCCGCGAGGGCGATGCCGTGCTCCAGGATGTCGGCAATCGGCTCCGGCGGTGTGTCGTCCAGGGTATCGCGCACAAGGTCAACGATGGCGCTGACGGGGTTGGCGAGCGCCTCACGGATTTCGACTGAGCTGACCTCGACCTGCTGCGGCAGGCCGGTGATCAGGTTGCGGCCACGCAGGACGCGGGTCTCTTCGTGTTCCAGTGGGTACGCGGAGCCGATAGCAATCTTGACCCACTCGGCCATGCGCTCGCCGATGAATAGGTTGTACTTCTGACGGGCGTACTGGATAATCGCCTCATCCATTTCGTCGCCCGCGACGCGGATCGAGTTGCTCACGACGATGCCACCCAGGGCGATGACGGCCACCTCGGTCGTACCGCCGCCGATGTCGACGATCATGCTGCCCATCGCCTCGGTCACAGGTAGGCCCGCGCCAATCGCTGCCGCCATCGGCTCCTCGATAAGGTAGGCTTCGCGCGCGCCTGCAGCAATCGAGGCGTCGTGGACGGCGCGTTTCTCGACTTCCGTGACACCGGAGGGAATGCCGACGACGACGCGGGGTTTGGGGATGGGCCGGTACTTCTCATGCACCTTGTGGATGAAGTACTCCAGCATCTTCTGCGTGACGTCGAAGTCGGAGATCACGCCGTCGCGTAGCGGGCGGATGGCGATGATGTTGGCCGGCGTGCGGCCCACCATCTCCTTCGCCTCGGCGCCGATGGCGAGGACTTTGCGAGTCTTTTTGTCGATAGCGACGACGGACGGCTCGTTGATGACGATGCCCTGGCCGCGCACCATGACGAGGGTGTTCGCCGTTCCCAGGTCGATACCGATGTCGTGGGAGAAGAGGCCCAGGAAACTGTTGATGAGGCTGACCACGGTTTAGCATGCCTCCTGCGCATCGTGCTAGCAGCACGTGCCAACGAATCGCACAATCAATACGGGCTTGGCCCGGCAACGTTAGGCTAAAAAAGGAGGGCGAAAGGACGTGGCTTACCCCTGGGCAAGCTCCGCCTTTCGCCCTGCGTGCATCATGCCACGATTACTCTTCGCCGCGCTCGCCTCGGCGGCGCTCGGCCTCCGTCTCGGAGATGACCTCAGGCAGCTTCGGCCCCTCGCCTGGAGCCGCACCCTCTTCCTCTTCCTCCTGGACGCGAGGCGGTGTGACCTTGGCGACAAGCTCCTCGGGGTCGTTCAGCACCTCGACGTTGGCCGGAACCTTGAGGTCGGAGACGTGGATAGCCGCGTCATAGTCGGTCAGGCTGCTGACATCCACGGTGACCGAGTCAATCAGGTTGGCGGGCAGGGCGCGGATTTCGACGGCGGTCAGGTTGTGCAAGAGTGTGCCGCCATCCTCGACCGCTGGCGCCGCGCCTTCCAGCAGGACGGGAACCGTGGTCACGATAGGCTCGTCCATCGAAACGGCTTGGAAATCGACGTGGGTCACGCGCTGTGTCGTCGACTCGCGCTGGATATTCTTCACCAACGCTACCATGCCATCGCCGCCAGCGAGCTGGATATTGAGCAGGTGAGTCATGCCCGCGCGATGCAGGACGTGGTTAAGCTCACGCTCATTGACCTGAATGGTTGTCGCCGCGACGTGGTGGCCGTACACAACGGCCGGAATAATCCCCTGGCGGCGGAGCTGGTTTACTTTCTTGCCCGTGACTGTTCGGTTCTCAGCCACGAGCTGGATCTGCTTCGACATCGACGTTACTCCTGATGAACTTTGCAAGCGATTATTATAGCAGGCCGAGGGGCAAAAGGCAAAGAATCGCAATACACTCGGCTTTGCTTAAAGTACGTCGATGTGGGCAATCTATGCTATCATGCAAGAGTTATGCAGACTCTCCGAATCCCATCGCACCCCTGGCGCGCCTTCCTTCTGGCCGCGCTCCTGGGCATCGTCGCCCTTCTCTTCGCCGCCCTGTTCGCCCGCACCCTCGCCCGCGCCCGTGTCCCGTCCGGCATCGAAGCCGAGCCGCGCCCCGCGCCCCTGCAGGTCGGCGCGAACGTTGCCTTGCTCAAGCGCAGCGATGCCGAGATCGCCGGCCAGCTCGACCAGGCGCGCGCCGCCGGCTTGCTGACGCTACGCCAGCCTGTCGCCTGGGCCGACATCGAGCCGGCGTCCGGCGCGTATGATTGGACGGCCCTGGACCGCGTGGTTGATGCAGCCTCAGCGCGCGGGCTACACGTTGTCCTGACGCTCACAGGCGCGCCAGCCTGGGCTAGAAAGCCCCTCGACCAGGATGCGCCCGGCGCGCTGCCCGCCGACCCGGCTAGCTACGCGCGCTTCGTGAGCGCGGTCGTGGGGCGCTACCGCGGCCGGATTGAGGCGGTTCAGCTCTGGGATAGCCCCAATCTGGCGACCGGCCCCAACCGTGAGTTCGTCCAGCCGCGCCAATACGTTGCCCTGCTCAAAGCCGCCTACGCAGCGGCGAAAGCGGCGGACTCGGGTGTTCTTGTCCTGGGCGGCGGCCTCGCGCCAACGACGGAGAACACGCCGAGCAACCAGGACGACGTGCGCTACCTGGAGACGCTCTACCGCGCGGGCGCCGCGCCCTACTTCGACGCCCTGGCGGTCAAGCCCTATGGCTTTTGGAGCGGCCCGGATGACCGCATCGTCGACGCCAACGTTCTGAACTTCTCGCGCGTCGTTCTGCTGCGCGACATCATGACGCGCTATGGCGACGCCGACAAGTCAGCGTGGGCGGTCGAGTGGGGCTGGAACGTGCTGCCCAAGGACTGGCCGGGCCGGCCGGCCGTCTCGGGTAGCGACAGCGACGCCAAGCAGACGCCGCGCGAGGCCGAGGCTGTCCTGCGCGCCCGCGCCGAGTGGCCGTGGCTGGCATCGATGCTCGTCACTCACCTTCGCCCCGACGCGCCGCCCGATGACCCCGTCTGGGGCTTCGCTATGCTGGACGACCGGCTCCAGCCGCGTCCACTCCTGCAAGCTATCGAGAGCGCCGCCCAGGCCCCCATCTCGCCGCCTTCGCCACCCAATCCGCTGACCCTGTATCTGACGCTGGCAGGGCTGGCCCTAGGCATAGTATTGTCAGGCGGCGGGGCGCTGGCGCTGGCGCGGCGGCTGCCGTGGGTATCGATATGGGTGGCGCTGGACGCCATGATCGGACGGTTGGGCGACACGGGCGGGATGGTGGCCTTCGCCGCTTCGGCGCTCCTGTTCGCCCTGCTGCCCTGGCCGGTCAACGTTGTGTTCCTGCTGCCCCTGGCTCTGCTGACCGCCGCGCGCCTCGATCTGGCCCTCGCCGCCATCGTCGTCGCCGCGCCCTTCTTCCTCAAGACCATCCGACTTGGCCCACTGCAAGTGTCGCTGGTCGAAGTGCTGACGCTCATCACCTTCGCCGCCTGGGTGGCGCGTCGCCTGACGCTCATCACCTTCGCCGCCTGGGTGGCGCGTCGCCTGACGCAGAACGGCCTCGCTGCGCTCAAAGCCCAGCTCCCCCTCAATCTCCAGGATGGGGCGGTGCTGCTTCTGCTCCTCTTGGGCGGCCTGTCGCCGCTGTGGGCCTTGATGGCGGGCGTGGCGAACCGCGAGTTTCGCGTCGTCGTCCTGGAGCCAATCCTGTTCTACGTCGTCCTCCGCGATGCGCGCCTGGACCGCCGCCAGACGCTCCGCCTTGCTGACGCTGCGGTCCTCGCCGGCGCGCTGTTGACGTTGTACGGGTTCGCCACGTATACGGGCGCAGGCGGAACGGCGGCGGAAGGGGTGCGCCGCCTCAAGAGCGTCTACGGCTCGCCGAATAACCTGGCGCTGATGCTCGGCCGCATCCTGCCTGTTCTCCTGGCCCTGGCGCTGTGGGGCGAGTCGCGGTGGCGGCGGCTGGCCTACGGGCTGGCGGCGGCGCCCATCGTCGCGGGCCTGTTCCTGACGTTCTCGACCGGCGCATGGCTGCTGGGCGTGCCGGCGGCGCTGCTCGTTCTGGGGGTGGGGCGCGGCCGACGCGCGCTCCTCGCCATGCTCGGCGCGGTGGGCGTGGCGGCCCTGGCTCTCATTCCCTTTGCCCGCACCGAGCGTGTCGCTCGCCTGCTCAACCTGGGCGAGGCGGAGACGTGGGAGCGGCGGCAGCTCCTGTGGCAGTCGGCGCTCAACATGATCCGCGACCATCCGTGGCTGGGCGTGGGCCTCGACAACTTCTTGTATGAGTTCCGCGACGCCTACTACCTGCCCGGCGCGGAGGTCGAGCAGAACTTGTCTCACCCGCACAACATCCTGCTCGATTTCTGGTCGCGCCTGGGCATCCTGGCCCTCGTCGCCCTTGTCGGGAGCCTGGCCGCCTTCTTCCGTGGCGCCTGGCGGCTGTTCCACGCGCTATCCGGCGACATGCGCTGGCTCATCCTGGGTTTCGCGGCGAGCATGGTCGATTTCCTGGCCCACGGCCTGATCGACAACTCGTTCTTCCTGGTGGACCTGGCGTTCTTCTACATGCTCACCGTCGGCATCGTTCGCATGCTCGAGCGCGAGGGGGAGGCATAACCGGACATTTCGCGTCTCCGCGTCCTTTGGCTATAATTGGCGCACCGGGGGGTAGCACAGTTGGAGGGATGCATGCGCCGACTTCTGGCCGCCCTCGCGGCAGCCTTATTGTTTCTGACTACCGCCACCTTGGGCGGCCAAGCAGCCCCCGCTGCCTCTGCCGCGTGGTCTCCCGCAGCGGTGACGCTCACGAGTATTGGGGCCACGACGACGGTGGACCTCTCGCTCAACGGGGCGCAGAACCTGGGTGGCTACGAGCTTGACCTGGGTTTCGATCCGGCGGTCGTCGCCATCGACAAGGTCGAGGGGCTTGCCACGACGCCGGGCCGCACCTGGGCCAGCCTCCCCGCTTCCAGTGACCCCAACGTGACCTTCGTCACCCTCCAGTCTGGTCTCATTAGCTTTGGCGCGTACAGCTACGGCGACCAGACCCAAGGCTCGAACGGCAATGTTCCGCTTGCCCGCGTCACCGTGCGCGCTGTGGGTAGCGGCGTAACAAGTCTACACATTGCCCGTTTCCTGGCCGCAGACGTCAATGCCCAAACGACGACCCCGACTCTGGCGGATGCGCCCGTGACCGTCACGTTCAGTAACCAGGTTGTCGTGAGCGGCCGGGTCACAACGCCGGTGCGCCCCGACTCGGGCGGCATCCGGGTCCAAACTGACAACGCTACAACCTTTACTCTCCCCGACGGCTCGTTTACCCTCTTGACCACGCCGGGGCCGCATACGCTGACGGCGAGCCACTCGGGCCACCTATCCAGCAGCAAAGACATGACGATCGGCGCGTCCGGTGTGGTGCAGGCAGGTTCAACTACGCTGGTCGCGGGTAATGCGAACACCGACGACGCGATTGACCTGTTCGACCTGACCCTCGTCGCGGGCCAGTACGACAAAACAGTTCCGCCCGGTAACCCGCAGGCCGACATCAACGAAGACCTCAGAATCAACCTGACCGACCTGGTTCTCGTAGCCGGAAACTACGGCGCGACCGGCCCTACCCCCTGGGCAGCCGCAGCCGAGGCGGCCAGCAGCAAGTCGGCGACGGACGAGCCGGAGCGCGTGACGCGACGCGGGCCGCTACTGTCGGTGGTTGCGCCGAATAGCGTGGCGGCTGGTGAGGTCTTTGAGGCCAAGGTGCGCGTGAGCGGCGCGCGGGACTTGGCGGGCGTGGACCTGGGGCTGTCCTTCGACCCCGACGCGCTCGAGGCGCTGAGCGTCGAGCCGTCGCCCCAGGACGCTGGCGGCTATTTCGACTCGGCGCGGCTCCTGGTCGTGCGCAACGCTGTCGATGCAGCCGCGGGGCAAGCGCGTTACGCGGCGGTCACGATGGGCACGGATACGACGGCGGTGCGGCAGGGCAATCTGGTGACGCTGCGCTTCCGCGCGTTGCGCGATGGCGCACCCGCCATCCGCATTGCCGCCGCCCAGCTCGTCAACCGCAGCGGCCAGGACCTTGTCGATGTGACGGCGCGGTAGTTAAGGACTTCGTAAGCATCCATTCAAGCGCGTGTAACCTGCTCCGTGTATTATCCCTTGTTATCGACGTACAGCATAGCAGTTACGGGCTGACTGCCAAGGGATGATACAGGAGGGGCGGATGCAGCCGATGGATGTGGTTCGGGTGAGAGGGAGCCAGGCAGAGAGCGTTTTCGCGTCGCCAGGAGGTTTGATGGGTGGGGAACTCGTCCTGGTCGTGGACGATGAGCCGAACATTCGCGAGGTGGTGACGCTCTACCTGAGCCAGGAGGGCTTTCGCGTCGTCTCGGCGACGACCGGCGCGGAAGCCCTCGAATCAGCCCGCCGCCAGCCACCCGACCTCGTGATTCTCGACCTGATGCTGCCCGGCGGACTGGGCGGCCTCGAAGTCTACAAGGCGTTGCGCAACGAAGACAACCGCTCGCTGCCGGTGATTATGCTGACGGCGCGCGGGAGCGAGACCGACCGAGTGGTTGGCCTGGAGCTGGGCGCGGACGACTACGTGGTCAAGCCGTTCAGCCCGCGCGAGCTGACTGCCCGCGTCAAAGCGGTTCTGCGCCGCTCGACCACTGTTGCGCCGCCGGGCCAGGCAGCGCTTACCTTCGGCCACCTGCGCATCGAGCCGTCTACCCGCGTCGTTACTGTGGATAGCAAGCCCATCCTGCTCACGGCGCGCGAGTTCGACCTGCTCCTGTTCCTGGCGCAACACCCCAATCAGGTTTTCACCCGCGATCAGCTCATGGACCGCGTCTGGGGCTACGAGGTCGCCATGGACACCAGCACCGTGACCGTCCACGTGCGTCGTCTACGCGAGAAGATCGAGACCGATCCGGCCAATCCACAGTTCGTGGTGACGGTATGGGGAGTCGGGTACAAGTTCGCCGGCGCAGCCCAGTGATGCGCCGCTGGCTGGTGGTCTGGGGCGCGGTCGTCCTCGCGTTCGCCCTGGCCCTGGCCGTGGGGAGCCTGTGGCTACAGGCGTCGCGCGCGGACATGCGCGACCTGATGGTCTACCTGGGCCTCTCGACGCTTCTCTCCCTCGCCCTGGCGACGTGCATCTTCTGGCTCAGCCGCTCGGCCCCCTCTTTGTGGCTCAAAGTGCTCATCGCCTATAGCCTTGGGCTTCTCGTCGTGCTGGCGAACATCGCCGTGACGGCGCGCCTGATGTTCCTATCGCAGCATGACCTGGAGCTGCTGGCGCTGCTCCTCCTGTTCAGTACCGTTGTCTCCCTCGGCTTTGGCGCGATGCTGGCGAGCATGCTCAGCGCGGCGGCGCGGCGTCTCGCTGACGCGACGGAGAAAGTCGCGGCCGGTGACCTCTCGGTCCGCGTCAACGTCGAGGGCCAGGATGAGTTGGCGCAGCTGAGCCACGACTTCAACCGCATGAGCGAGCGGCTGGCCGAGGCGGCGACCGAGCGCGACCAGATGGCGGAGGCGCGGCGCGAGCTGCTCGCCGCCGTCTCCCACGACCTGCGCACGCCCCTGGCGTCGATCCGAGCGATGGTTGAGGCGCTGGCCGATGGCGTCGTCCAGGACCCGGCGACCGTCCAGCGCTACCTGGTCACGATTCAAGGCCAGACGGAGAGCCTGAGCGCGCTCATCGACGACCTGTTCGAGCTGGCGCAACTCGACGCGGGCGTGATGCGCTTCGAGATGCAGCGGGCGTCGTTGGGCGATTTGATTTCTGACACACTAGAGAGCATGCAGGCGCAAGCCATTGGCAAAGGGGTGCGCCTGTCGGGGCAGGTCGATCCGGCGGCGGACCTGGTGCTCATGGCGCCAGACAAGGTGCAGCGCGTCCTCTATAACCTCGTCCAGAACGCCATCCGCCACACGCCGCCCGACGGCTCGGTCTGCCTCACAGCGATAGCGGAAAACGGCGACGCCCGTGTCGATGTCATTGACACGGGCGAGGGCATCGGCTCAGTGGACCTGCCCCACGTCTTTGACAGGTTCTACCGAGCGGAGAAGTCGCGCTCAGCGGATTACGGCGGCGCGGGATTAGGGCTGGCGATTGCGCGCAGCATCGTCGAGGCGCACGGCGGCCGCATCTGGGTCGAGAGCCAGGTCGGCCACGGCACACGCTTTAGCTTCACCCTCCCCCGCGCCTAACTACTTCGCGCACCATCGGCTGACGACATCGAAGTAGATGCGCGTGCCGAACGACAGGTTGGCGACGGTCACGCGCTCGTTGTGGTTGTGCGCCAGGCCCGATAGGGACGGCCCCTCGTAGCGCATCGGCACAAACCCCAGCACCTTCGTCCCCAGCTTCACGACACTCTTGGCGTCTGTTCCGCCGGTGATGAGCGCCGGCACGACCACCGCGCCCGGCTCGTGTTCCGCGACGACGTCCTGGATGAGGGCGAACAGCGGCGAGGCCGGGTCGGCCTCCAGGCTGGGCGACACCGGCTCGTGGAACTCTAGCTCGACATCATTCCCCAGCGCCGCGCGCAGCTCGGCCATGAACGACTCGCCGGTCTGCCCCGGCAGAATGCGGCCATCGACCAGCGCCTCCGCCTCGGCCGGGATCACGTTGATCTTGCTGCCCGCGTTCAGGATGGTGGGAGTGGCGGTGTTGTGCGTCGCCGCGAACAGTCGCCGCTTGGCGACGTCGGGCAGCGGCAGGCGCGCGATGGCCTCGGCCTGGACAGCCGGATCGTCGCTGAGCACGTTGCGGAGATTTGCGGCCTGCTCGGCGTCCAGGTGCGCGGCGATAGCCTCGACGTGGGCCTGAACCGTCGGGATGACGTGCATCGGTAGGTGTGTCGCACCCAGGCGGGCAAGCGCCGCGCCGAGCTTCAGGATGGCGTTGTCGTTGTGGGGCAGCGACGCGTGGCCGGGCGCGCCCCGCGTGCGCATGGTGAACCGCGCCGTGCCTTTCTCGGCGGTTGAGCACGCGAAGAATGTCTTGTCGCCGAACACAATCGCCGTCGGGCCACCCTCGTTGATGGCGTACTCGGCGCGGATCAGGTCCGGGTGGTTGTCCACCAGCCAGCCCGCGCCCATGCTTCCGCCCACCTCCTCGTCGGCCGTCGCCATGAAGATGAGGTCGCGCTTGAGGGGCAGACCGAGGCGCTTGACGAGCAAAAAGACCATCAGTTCCATCGCCACGACGTTCTTCATGTCCGTCGCGCCGCGCCCCCAGATTTCGCCGTCCACCAGCTCACCGGAAAACGGCCCATAGCGCCACTTGTCCGGCTCGGCGGGCACAACGTCGATGTGGCCCATGAGCAGCAGCGGCGGCGCGCTGCCGTCGCCCTTGAGCCGAGCGACGACGTTGCCGCGGCCCGGCGCGGACGACAGGACGGTCGGCTCAATGCCGTTGGCGGTGAGGATGGCGGCGATGTACTCGGCGGCGATGATTTCATTGCCGGGCGGGTTAGTTGTGTCGAGGCGCAGGAGGCCACGCAAAAGCTCGACCACCTCGGTTTCCGCCGCTGCCCAATCTACATAAGGGGTATTGACAAACATGGCTTCCTCGCTTGGGATTAAAGTTGGAAATGCAAATTGTCTACTTCTTCGCCCAGGCGCGGAGGCGCTGGGCGGCCACCTCCAGCGTTTCCTTTTTCTTGCAGAAGGCGAAGCGGGCCAGGCCGCGGCCGAGATGGCGGTGCGCCTCGGAGTAGAAGACGCTGGGGGGGATGGCGGTGACGCCCGCCTGGATGGTGAGGCTGTGGCAGAAAGCAATGTCGTCGGGGTAGCCCAGCCCGCGAATGTCGGCCAGGGCGAAATACGTCCCGCGCGGCGTAAACGCCGGCAGGCCCGCCTCGTGCAGCGCCGCCAGTAGGATGTCGCGCCGCGCGGCGTACTCGGCGCGCAGGGTGGCGTAGTAGCCCTGGGCGGCGGCGTGCTCGAACGCAGCGGCGATGCCGAGCTGGAGTGGCGCAGCTGAGCAAAAGACGATGAACTGGTGCGTCGCGCGGGTCGCAGCGTTCAGCGCGGGCGGGGCGATGACCCAACCGATTTTCCAGCCGGTCAGGCTGAACGTCTTGCCCGAACTGGAGATGGTCAGGGTGCGCTCCCACATGCTCGGCAGCGTGGCGATGGAGATGTGCTGCGCGCCGTCGAAGGTGATGGCCTCGTAGACCTCATCGCTCAGCACAAGCGTGTTCCACTTGTGGCACAGGTGGGCGATGAACTCTAGCTCGTCGCGGGTGAAGACCTTGCCGGTCGGGTTGTGGGGCGTATTGAGCAGAATCAGGCGCGTGCGCGGCCCGAACGCATCGGCCAACTCGTCCGCGTCGAACCACCAGTCGGCGTGGGTCTTATCGGGCTGGCGCAGCGGCACGAAGCGCGGCACACCGCCGGCGAACGTCACCGACGGCACGTAGGAGTCGTAGAATGGCTCGAAGACGATGGCCTCGTCGCCCGGGTTGATGAGACCCAGGCACGACGCGAACACGGCCTCCGTCGCGCCCGACGTGACGACGATGTCGCGCTCCGGATCGAGCGTCCGTCCCAGGGATCCACTGTAGTGGCGGGCCAGGGCGGTGCGCAGGGCGGGCGCGCCGTGGGAGATGGCGTACTGGTTGACGTCGGCGTCGATTGCACCCTGGGCCGATGCTTTGACCCAGGGCGGGCCGGGGAAGTCGGGAAAGCCCTGGCCCAGGTTGACCGAGCCGTACTGCATTGCCAGGGCGCTCATCTCCGAAAAAATGGATGTGCTCGCGCCGGTCAGGCGGTGAGCGAGGGGAGACACGGCGTCTGTCATGGGCATTAATCCGGTGTCGGCCAGGGGCGCGTGCCTTCGAGCGCGCGGCCGATGCGCAGCAGCGTCGCTTCCTCCCACCACGCGCCGACGAGCTGGACGCCGACCGGCAGGCCATCGGCGGTGAAGCCGCTGGGGATGGCGAGGGCGGGCAGCCCGGCCAGGTTGAACGGGCGGGTGTAGCGAGCGATGGCTTCGCGCGCACCGACGGTCTGCCCGTCAATGTCCACCTCGCTCGCCCCGATGGGCGGCGCAGGGACGGCGCAGCTGGGCGCGATGAACACGTCGGCGGTCTCGAACAGGCGGCGGAAGTCCACCATCAGCTCGGCCCGCACGCGTAGCGCCCGGGCGACAGCCAGGCCGCTGACCTGGAAGCCGAGCTGGTGACGCGCGCCGACATCGGGCTGGAACTTGTCGAGCTGAGTCTTGAGGCGCTCCTCGTGCAGGGCGGTCGCCTCGGCGTTGAGCAGGTCGAGGGCGGCGCGGTTCGCTTCGGCCAGACGCGGCAGGGACACCTCGACGATCTCAGCGCCGAGACGGGTCAGGCTCTCAAGAGTCTCATGCAGCCCCTTAAGAACGTCGCGCGTTGCTCCAACCAGCGAGTACTGCGGGTCGAGGGCGACTGTAACCCCTCGCACGCCGCGCTCCAGGTCGGCGGTAAACGACGGCACCGGCTGGTCGACGCTGGCCGGGTCGTCGGGGTCATAGCCGCTCATGGCCTGAAGCATGACCGCCACGTCATACACCGAGCGCGCCATGGGGCCGACGTGGTCCAGGGAATAGGACAAGGGCAGGACACCGCGATTGCTCACGCGCCCATAGGTCGGCTTCAAGCCGACGACGCCGCACAGCGCCGACGGGATGCGGATCGAGCCGCCGGTGTCGGAGCCGGTTGCTGCTGCACATAGCCGCGCCGCGACCGCCGCGCCGCTGCCACCCGACGAGCCACCGGGCATCCGTGTTGGGTCCCACGGGTTGCGCGTGGGACCGAAGTACGAGCTATCGCCAGACACGCCGAAGGCCATCTCGTGCAGGTTCAGCTTGCCGAGGATGACCGCACCGGCCGCCCGCAGCCGCGTCACGCTCGGCGCGTCCTCGCTCGGAACGTTGTCCAGGAAGAACGCCGAGGCGGCTGTCGTGGGAACGCCCGCGACATCGAACAGGTCCTTCAGGGCGATGGGGATGCCGTGCAGCGGTCCGCGATACTCTCCCCGTCGGATGGCCGACTCCGCCGCCCGCGCTTCGGCGAGGGCGGAGTCCGGCGTGACCCGGATATACGCGTTGAGCGCCGGGTTGTGGGCGGCGATGCGGTCGAGATACGCCTGCGTGACTTCGACGGGCGACACCTCACCGGCAGCCAGGCGCGGCGCTAGATGTTCGATAGTGAGACGCGTTAGCTCGGTCACCGCACGTAGACTTCCTGGCTGTCGCCGACCTCGTCGCCAGAGTTCAGCTCGACGAAGGCATCGAGCCACCAGGTGTGCCATGCCTGGACGCCGTTGTACGTGGGCTGCGCGTCCTCGGGCAGGGCGAAGGAGCCTTCGAAGGTGCGCGTCTCGCCAGGCTGCATCGTCAGATCACTGGTGAGGACAATCTCCTCACTGTACGTCTCGTTGGCAATCTCTTCCTCGTCCCCTTCGTCCTCGAAGTCCTCCTCGTCGTCGTCCACGTCGGTGCCGTTCATGGACGCGTCCATTTCCTCCTCGCCCATGTCGTCCTCGAACTCATCCTCTTCGTCGCCGTAGATGTCCAGCTCCTCGACGCCGACAAGCTCGGCGACCAGGGCAATGCCGGAGATGCGCTCGTTGGCCTTGACGTCGACGGTGAACGAGACGGTTTCGCCAGGGGCGACCTGCTCCTGCTTAATCGTGAGGCGGATATCCACGGGCTGACCAGATGATGCTTGTGCGCTCATTTTGATGCTCCTTGTGGGAATCAATTGGCAATCTGCAGTAAAGTATAGAGAGAACGGGCCAGAGTGGCCCACAGCACACGACCTTACGGACTCACCTCCACCGTTCCCATCTCGGCCATGTCGCGCCCATCGGCGAGGGGCAGCCGCACGCCTGTCGCCGGGTCATACAGGCCGACGCGCAGCGAGAGCGGGCCGGCCGCATCGCGTGGGAGCACCAGGCCGTGGAAGTCAGGAACGCTGCGCGTCGCGCTCCAGGTGGACGTGGGGCGGCTGCCGCCCTGGGGCTGGCTGTCATGCTGAGCGACGAGGCGACCGCTGGCGTCGTAGAGGTGGACAAACACGACATAATTCTTGTCCATCGACCGGGTGGCTTTCCACTTGAGGTCGATAGTCACGTTTCCGCCCGGCTTTGCCGCCGAGGTGTACGTCGCGCCCTCGAGTTGTGGCCCAGCGGGCCATGTTGCGCTTGTCTCTGCATCGACACGCGGGTTGGCCTGGGGCAGATAGAGGGCGAATAGAGTGTCCTCGCGCCATGTCCCACCGGCCGGGTAGAGATTGCGGTCCAGCCAGCTTTTCAGCTCGGCGTTCGGTCCGGCGGTTCCCTGGTACAGCGACGCCCAGACCCGGGGGTAGCGCGGCGTTTCAACCGACAGCCGGTCGGCGATGCGGCGCATGTCCTCGGTCACCGGGTCCCAGCGCTGGGCGAACGTCCACATCGGGTCGGTCGGCGCGCGATAGGCGTCGTACAGACCGGCCAGGCTGAGCACGTTGAACACGACGATGTCGTCGGGCTGAGCGCCGATGGCGCGCAGGGATTGCACATCCACCGTCGGGTCGAACTCGCCCGTGCGCTCCAGACCCTTGGCGTACACCGCGCCGACCCACGTCGGCCAGAGCGTCGTCACAGCAACCAGGACGACGGCCATCGCGCCGAGCCATCTGGCCCGCGCGCTGAGCACGGTCACGGCGAACGCGACGGCCAGGGCAATGAACGGGCTGGCGGCGATGAGGTAGCGTCCGGCGAACATGTGCGCCTGCGTGCCGACGATGACCCCGCCGACGGTCAGGACGATGGCGAAGGCGGGAAGAAACAGATGAATGGGCGAGAGGTCGTTGGCAGTGCGGCGGCTCAGGCTCAGGACGAAACCGGCGGCGACGACAATCGCCAGCACCCAGACGACAATCCAGCCTGCCTCGTAGGCGAAGATGACGTTGAAGATGGCCTCCAGGACCAGCCGCTGCAGCTCGCCCAGGGTGAGTCGGTCGTTCTCGTGAGTCGTCACACGTTGGAGCACGGGGCCGACTGCGTAGAGCACCCAGGGTAGGTACAGCGCGACAATCGCTACCGACGCGAGGGCAATCCGCCGCAGCGCCCGCCGTCCAAGCGTGGAGCGCGCCAGCGGCAGACCGACCAGGACGGCGTACACCACCAGGGCCGCAATCGCCAGGGCGCTGTAGTAGAACGAGTACAGCGCCAGCAGCGCGCCCACGACCCAGCCGAGCAGGGCGATGGGGCGCGCCGGCCGCGCCGAATCGAGGCTATCGAGCAGGCCCCACACGGCCAACAGGACGCCGACGACGCACAGGGCGTACATGCGGGCGACCTGGGAGTAGTAGATAAGCAGCGGCGCGAGGGCGACGTACGCGGCGGCCAGCAGCCCAACGAGGTCGGCATGGGGGCCGCGGCGCAGCCAGGCGCGCCCCGCCTGGTAGGCGAGGGGGACGGAGACGACGCCCGCGATGAGCGACAGGTAGCGGATGACGTACTCCGGCCGCCCCAGCGTGAGCCACGCGCGCAGCAGAAGGTAGTAGCCCGGCGGGTGGACGTCGTAGGCGGTGATGTTGAACAGGTCGCCGAGGGGAAGCTGGCTCAGGGCGACGCTCCAGCCTTCGTCCCACGCGAGGGTCGGCGTATGCAGTTGGAACGCTCGCACAGCGAAGGCAAGCAAAACAAGGGCGGCCAGGATGAGCCGCCGCAGACCAGGGTTCACCATCCAGTTTCCTCGGTCACGCGCCCGTGTCGGACGCAATCCAGTCATCCTCGTCGTCGTAATTCGCGTCCTCTTCCACGCTCTGCACCTTGATCTTCACCGGCGCCGTCTGCGCCTGCACTTGGGAGAGCATGTCCTGGACCGCCTGAATCGACGACGCCGCGAAGTTGTGTGCTGGCTCGTCTTCCCCGGCGACCCACAGACGGAGGTGGAGAGGCGACGGCGTGCTCTTGGCGGTCTTGCTCGGCGTGAGCTTGGCGGCTTTGCCTGTCGCCTTCGCCTGGCGAGCCGGCGCGGTTGGCCTGGCGCTGCCCGTCTGAGGCGCGTTGGGCGTGCCCGCTGGCGCAGCGCTCGTCGGGCTGCCCTCCTTCTTGATGCTCTTGACCGTGACAGTGATGGCCGGGTACTTGCCGGCGACCTGGGAGAGCATATTCTGGAGCGTCGCCATGACAGCCTGCGGCGAGGCCGTCGCCTGCGTCGGGCCGTCCATGGTCAGCGTCACCTGGAGCTGCGCCGCCTTCTTCATGCCGCCTCCTACTTCTTCTTGGCGTAGTCGTCCAGGGTCATCCACTTGCCCCCGTCCTGCACCTCGATCTGCATGATGGGGTGGATCTCCCACAGCGTCCCGCGCGTCTGGTCGAGCTGCTCAGGGTGCTCCTGGTCGAGCATCGACCAGCCGCTGATGCGTACCTTGTTGTCGTTCTTCACGATCTGGCCCAGCAGCGCCGTCGTCCACGCCGGATGCTGGGCGTGGATGCGCGGCGTGACCTCGACCACGACGGACTGAGCCCGGTCGCCGTTGGGGCCTTTGGTGAACCAGACGTGGTAGTCCTCCATGCTCGGGTCGCTGCCGTGGCAGTTCGTGGACTCCGGGCCTTCCTGCCTGGCCCCGGCCAGGTAGCCCTCCACGACGACGGGTACGCCCTCATACTTCTCGACGGCCGTCGTCTGCGCGGCGGTGAAGTTCTTGCGCTGCTTGCGGCCCACGCCGTCTGGCGTGGGCAGGTGCAGGTACGTGTCGAAGTCGACCGGGTAGTATGTTGCGGCGTTGTCGTCGCGGTTCTTGAGCTGGTTCAACCCCGTGGAGTTGTCGTCGCCATCCGGCGGGCAGTCCTGGAATGCCACCACGTGGGCCTTCGGCTTGGTCGCCAGCACGGGGAAGCCGCCCTGAGTTGCCACTGTCGCTGTGGCCCTGGCCTGCGTGGCCGGCGTGGCTGTCGGCGCGGCCTTGCCGGCCGCCGAGGGCGTTGATGTCGCAACCTTACCGGCGACAGCGGTGGGCGGCGCTTGGGTCGTTGTCGTCGAGGGCTTCCTCAACAGCAAGAATACCAGGCCGATGATGACTAACGCCAGCACGACCACCAGTATCCACATCCACATCGGCGGTCCAGAACGGTTCATGCCTTCTCCCCCGTTACTTTCGCATTCTGAGCGCCTGACGATAGGCCAGGTAGAGCTGGTCTGTCGTCAGGCGCGGGTACGCAGCGCGGATCTCTTCCAACGTGTAGCCCAGGTCGAGCGCAGCGCGGATGTACTCCGCCAGGATGCGGGTGTCGCGGCCAGTTGGTGGCGGCGGCAGTGGCGGCCGCTCCCCCACGCTTTGGCTCATGCCTTCGACGCGTTGAACTCGTCGCGGGCGGCCTGAGCGAGCGCCGGATCAGTCAGCACTTCCAGCGCCGTCAGGGCCATCGCTTTTGCCGCCCGCAGCATGTTCTCGCGGCCCATGTCCGACGCCGAGCAGGCGACGACCTGGGGCGAGTGGCCGGGGATCGGCTCGTTGCTGATGGCGAATTGGCAGCCGGACGAGGGCGCGGCGTAGCTCACGTTGCCGAAGTCCGTCGAGTACATGCCCACGCCTGGCTCGCGCTGGCGGAGCGCGAGGCCCATGCGCTTGAGGTTTTCGGCGTAGCGCCGCCCCAGGGCATAGTTCGGGCGCATGTCGTAGTACATGTCGCCGGTCTCGCTAATCTTCGTCGTCGTCTCCGTCATCATCGCTGCCGCCTCGGCGATACGGTCCACCTTGCCGCTCACCTCGATGACGCGAGCGGCCTCCGGCGCGCGCACGAGAATCTCCGCCGACGTGTAGTGTGGCGTCACGTTGGGCGCGTCGCCGCCGTGACTGATGATGCCGTGGATGCGCACGTCGTCGTGGATGTGCTGACGCAGCGAGTCGATGCCCAGGAACAGGTGGATGACGGCGTTGAGCGCGTTCGCGCCGTTCCACGGGTCGGCAGCGGCGTGGGCCGTCTTGCCGAAGAACTCGTAGCGGCGGTGGGAGACGGCCAGGCAGCGGCCGGTGCCTTCCTCGGTGGGGACGCTGGTCTCGTCGCCGCCGTGGTGTACCATCATCACCGCGTCCACTTTCTCGAACAGGGCGTCCTTCACCATCGGAATCTTGCCGCCGCCGCCCTCCTCGGCCGGCGTGCCGAAGATGATGAGCTTGCCGCCGGTCTCCTCAAGGATGGCCTTCATCCCGATGCCGCCCGCGACGGTCGAAGCGGCGATGAGGTTGTGGCCGCAGCCGTGGCCCAGGTTGGGCAGGGCGTCGTACTCGGCGAGGAAGGCGACGGTCGGGCCGGGCTTGCCGCTATCCAGCTCGGCGGTGAACGCGGTTGGCATGCCGGACACGCCGCGCGTCACCTTGAAGCCCAGGTCTTCAAAGGTGCGCGTCAGGAGGTCCGACGCGAACACTTCCTTGAACTGCAACTCGGGGCGGTCGTGGATGGCGTCGGAGATTTCGAAGATGAGTGGGCGCTGCTCGTCGATGGCGGCGAGCAGACGCTCGTCGAGGCGCTGGTCAATACTCAGCACGAGACTTTCCTCCAGGATAATTCAAGACAGCCGACGGGAAACCCAGGGCTTGATTATACACCAAACACGCCCAATTTGACCTGCGGCGTGAAATCGGCGGCCAAAATCTTTGACATGGCCTCTAAAGCATGATATATTAGAAACACGTTATCGGCGTTGCAATCATGAGGACCCTGTGCTCCAGTCGCTGGCTTTCGCCTATGCCCGTGTCTTCTGCCCCCGCTCCCGTACGGTGCGCGGGACGCGCTTGTCTGGGTCGGGGTGAAGCCGTGGCCGGTCCACGTTGATGCTGCATTCTCTCACCTGCTCCCAGACATTCGTCTGGGAGCTTTTTTGTTAGCCCGGATAGGAGTTGCCCTATGCTCCGCATTGGAATTTACGGCGCGACCGGCTACACCGGCTTTGAGCTGATTCGCATCCTCAAGCGTCACCCGGCGGTCCAGATCGCCTGGCTGACGAGCGAGCAGTCGGCCGGGCAGACCCTCGGCGACGCCTTCGCCACGGTCTGGGACGACCCGCTTATCAAGAGCGAGGACGCGCCCCTGGACAACGTCGACGTCGTCTTCCTGGCCCTGCCCCACGGTGCGTCCGTGCCGATGGTCAAGAAGGTCGTCGACGCGGGCGTCCGCGCCATTGACCTGTCGGCCGACTTCCGCCTGCGCGACGTGGCGACGTACGAGAAGTGGTACAAGACGCAGCACACCGCGCCGGAGTTGGTGGCCCAGGCCGTCTACGGCCTGCCGGAGCTGTACCGCGACAAGATTCGCCAGACGCGCCTGGTCGCCAACCCGGGCTGCTACCCCCAGAGTGTCATCCTCGGCCTGTACCCGCTGGTCAAGTGCGGGCTGATGGCGGAAGCCTGCGCCATTGCCGACTCCAAGTCCGGCGTCTCCGGCGCGGGCCGCAAGCCCAACCTGACGACGAGCTTCGTCGAGGCCCACGACAACTTCTCGCCCTACAACATCGGCCACGTCCACCGCCACGTGCCGGAGATGGAGCAGGTGCTCAGCGAGGCCAACGATGGCCCGTTCACCGTGACGTTCTCGCCGCATCTGCTGCCGACCAACCAGGGCATCCTGACGACGCTCTACGTCCGCCTCAATCGTGGCATGACCACTGAGGACCTCGTCGCCCTGTACCGCGACGTGTACCGCGACGAGCCGTTCATCCGCGTCCTGGCGCCGGGCAAGCTCGCCACGCTGCGCCACGTCGTTGGCACGAACTGGATGGTATTCTCCGCCACGGCGGTGGATGATGGGGGTAACGCCATCATCGTGGCGACGGAGGATAACCTGGTGCGCGGCGCGTCGGGCGTGGCCGTGCAGTGCATGAACATCATGTTTGGCCTGGACGAGACGCTGGGCTTGCTGTGAGGCGCAATGCCGGAGTATGACCTGTACGCGAAGATATACGACTTCGAGTACGACGATATCGTCGATGACATTCCTTTCTACCGCGACCTGGCGGTGCAGTCGGGTGGGCCGGCGCTGGAATTGGCGTGCGGCACCGGGCGGGTGCTGATCCCCGTCGCCGAGGCAGGGATTGAGGTGGTGGGCATCGACGTGTCAGCGCCGATGCTGGCCGTTGCCCAGGAGAAGGTGAGCCTGCTGCCGTCGGACGTTCAGGGGCGCATCACGCTGTACGAAGGCAGCATGCGCGACTTCGACCTGGGCGAGGGGCGCTTCGCCCTGGTGTACATTCCGTTCCGCTCGTTCCTACACCTGCTGACCGTCGAGGACCAGCTTGCCGCGCTCGCCGCCATCCGCCGCAGCCTGCGCCCGGATGGTCGGCTGGCCCTAGCATTCTTCAACCCGCGTCTGGACCTCATCGCGCCACGGCTGACCCAGCGCGGGGGAACGATATTTCTCGAAGACAGCTACGATCTGCTGAACGGCGAGCGCCTGCTCCAATGGGCCTGCACGCGCTACGACGCCACCACCCAGATTTCGCGCACCGAGCGCATGTACGACCGCGTCGCCGCCGACGGTCAGCTTGTCGAGCGCACCTACCGCCAGCTCACGCTGCGCTGGATGTACCGCTACGAAGCCGAGCATCTCTTCATCCGCGCCGGCTTCGAGGTCGAGGCGCTGTACGGTGACTTCAACCGCCGCCCGTTCGACACAGGGAGCGAAGAGCAGGTGTGGGTGCTGCGCGTAAGCGGCAGTCGCAACGCCTCCCGCCGACGAGCGTCCCGCAGGAGTCGCCTATGACCGAGCGCGTGGCGACGTGGCGTGAAGTGGCGCGGGACGCGGCTTATGAGGCGGCGATGGCCGAGGGCGCAGAGCGGGGTGAAGGGCCGTTCAACTACCGCTGGGAGCACGTGCGGGCGGTGGTCAAGCTGGCTTTGTGGCTGGCGCGGCAGCTCGACGCCGACACCGACGTGGTCGAAGCGGCGGCCTGGCTGCACGACGCGCGCAAGGCGGAGCCGGAGCACGCCGTGGCCGGGGCGCGCGAGGCGCGGCGCATCCTGGCGGAAACCGATTTTCCGCTGGAGCGTATCGAGCGGGTCGTGGACGCGATTGAGAAGCACGAGGGACTGTTCCGCGAGACGCCCGTCGAGCCGGTCGAAGCGGCGATTCTGTGGGACGCCGACAAGCTCTCTAAGCTCGGCGCGATGGCGTTCCTGCACTGGCTGGCGGTGGGCTACCTGTCCAACGATAGCACTGAAGCGCTCATGGCCGAGAACGCGGAGTGGGTGACAAACTTCCAGCCCCGCATCGCGGCAAGCATGAACACCGGGCCAGCGCGGGCGGAGGCACGGCGGCGGTTGACCGCGATGCAGGACTTCCACGCGGCGCTGACGCGCGAGCTGAGCCTGGAGGCCCACGTGGGCGATGACGTCTCAGATGCCGATGAAGAGGAGTAAGACGGCATGGCGCGACACGTGTTGAAAGTCGGCGGCCACGAGCTGGATGACCCGGCCTTCGTCGCCGGACTGCTCGAAGCTCTCAAGGCCATGCTGGAGCGGCCCATTCTGGTCCACGGCGGCGGCAAGGAAATCTCGCAGCTCAGCCTGGACCTGGGGCTGACGGCCACCTTCGTCTCTGGCATGCGCGTGACGGACGCCGCAACACTGCGCCTGGCGGTGATGGTCATGGCCGGGCTGGCGAACAAGCGCCTCGTGGCGGCGATGGAGGCGGCGGGGATACCGGCGCTGGGCGTGAGCGCCGTTGACCTGGGCCTGGTGCGCGTGACGCGCTGGGTGCAGCCGAGCGGCGACCTGGGGTTTGTCGGGCGCGTCGCTAGCGTCAACGTGGAGGCGTTCGAGCGCTTGCTGGCGTTGGATGCGGTCATCGTCCTATCGCCGATTGCCGCCGACGACGCGGGGCAGCTCTACAACGTCAACGCCGACCACGTGGCGCAGGCCATAGCCCGCAGCCTGGGGGCGGGCGAGTTGGTGTTCGTGACCAATGTGCCTGGGGTGCTGCGAGATGGGGCGCTCGTGCCCCACCTGACAGCGCCCGAGGCCGAGGGCCTGATCCGCGACGGCGTGGTCGCGGGCGGCATGATCGCCAAGGTGCGCGCGGCCCTCGACGCAATCCGTGATGGCGTCGGGACGGTACGCATCGTCAACCTGGCGTCTATAGGAGAGGGTGGTACGGCGATTACGGGAAGTGACCGAGAGAGAGTGACGAGGTGACGGGGTGACGAAGTGACGAGTGAATTCACGTCGTCACATCGTCACTCCGTCACGACAGTATGCGATTGCTGCGGTAGGCGAGAATCTAGGGCTGCGCAGCCCGATAGGAGGACTTTATGGTCGTGAACTACACAACCGACGATCTCATCGAGATGGAGCGCCAATACGTGGCGCCCACGTACAAGCGCCCGCCGTTTGTCCTGGAGCACGGCGATGGGGTGTGCCTGTTCGATACCCAGGGCAAGCGCTACCTGGACTTCGTCGCCGGCATCGCCGTTAACGCTTTCGGCAGCGCAGACCGCGAGATTGCCGAGGTCATCGGCGAGCAGGCCCAGGTGCTCGGCCACGTCTCCAACCTGTACTACAGCGTACCCATGCTGGAGCTGGCGCGGGACCTGGTGGCGTCGTCGTTCGCCGACAAGGTCTTCTACTGTAACTCTGGCGCGGAAGCCAACGAGGCGGCGTTCAAGTTCGCCCGCCGCTGGGCGCTGGACCACCACGGCGAGGGCAAGTCGCGCATCGTCGCCTTCACCAACGCTTTCCACGGGCGGACGATGGGCGCGCTCGCCGCGACACCGCGCGAGAAGTATCAAGCGCCGTTCCGCCCGCTGATGCCCAATGTCCAGTTCGCCACCTACAACGATCTGGAGTCGGCGGCCGCCGCCATTGGCGACGACGTGGCCGCCGTGATTGTCGAGCCGGTGCAGGGCGAGGGCGGCATCTACGTGGCAACCCAGGAGTTCCTGGCCGGGCTGCGCGAGATCTGCGACCGCCACAACGCGCTGCTCATCTACGACGAGGTGCAGTGCGGCCTGGGGCGCACCGGCAAGTTGTGGGCCTACGAGCACTTCGGGGTGACGCCGGACATGATGACCCTGGCGAAGCCCCTCGGCGGCGGCCTACCGATGGGCGCGGTTCTTGCCACAAACAACGTGGCCGAGGCGCTGCACCCCGGCGACCACGGCACGACCTTCGGCGCGAACCCCATCATCTGCCGCGCGGCCCAGGTCGTCCTCAAGCGCATCAACAACCCGGCCTTCTTGCAGCACGTGACCGAGGTCGGCGCGTATCTCAAGAAGGGCGTTGAATCCCTCGGCACGCCCCATGTCAAGGAGGTGCGCGGGCTGGGCCTGATGGTCGGCGTCGAGATGGACATTCCGGCGGCGCCGCTCATCGACGAGGGCTACAAGCGTGGCCTCATCTTCACTAGCGCTGGCGAGAACGTGCTGCGCTTTGTGCCGCCGCTTATCCTGGAGACGTGGCACGTGGACGAGCTTCTGACAGGGTTGAAGGAGATTTTTGATGGAGTCGACGCCTGAGATGTATCGTCAGGGACGGCCTGTCGCCGATAGCGCCGTCATTGCAGGGGCGGATATCGCCGTCCTGGCTCCGCACCCTGAGCCAGTCGTGAGGTCAGCGCGGGTGGCGGACGTGCCGCAGATTGCGGAGCTGGTCACCTACTACGCGCACCAGCGTGACTTGCTGCCGCGCTCGATCAGCGACATCTACCAATCGGTGCGCGAGTGGGTCGTCGTCGAGATCGACGGCGAGATCGTCGCCTGCGGCTCGCTACTCATCATGTGGGCCGACCTGGCCGAAGTGCGCTCCATCGCCGTCAAGTCAGGCTGGCAGGGGCATGGTCTTGGCCAGGCCGTGGTGCTGGCGCTGGTCCAGGAGGCGCGGCGGTTAGGCATACCGACCGTGTTCTGCCTGACGCGAGCGGTGCCGTTCTTCGCGCGGCTGGGCTTCACGGTCACGGAGCGTGACCGCTTCCCGCGCAAGGTATGGAAGGACTGCATCCACTGCCCGGTGTTCGCCAACTGCGACGAAGTCGCCATGGTTTTGCCCGTCGCGCGAGGATAACCGCTAGTGGGGCTGCTAGAGAGCTGTCATGCCGACGTAGGAGGCATCTGGGCCGCCGCAGTCCAGACCCCTCCTACGTCGGGGTGACATTCGGGAGTTTCTGTTGACGCCTTTGCCATGCGTGGTATCGGGGTCTCGCAATGACGGCGTAATGAGAGAATTGGAGCTATGCAGCAGGAATCGACAAGCGCCGCTGTGCCCGCCGCTACACCGCGCGTTCGCCCGCGCCTGACCCGACTCGACGGCGCGATGCTCGCCGTGGTGCTCATCTGGGGCCTGAACTTCGTCGCCCTCAAAGTCGGGCTGTCCGAAATCAACACCCTCACCTTCGCCGCCGCCCGCTTCCTCATCGCCACGCTGACTATGGTCGCGCTCGTCCGCATCGCCCGCGAGAACCTGGACATGCACCGGGGCGACTTTTGGAAGATCATGGGCCTGGGCATCATGGGGCAGGGCGGCTACCAGCTTATCTTCATGAGCGGCATGGCGCGCTCGTCCTCTGCGGGCGCCGCCTCGCTTATCCTGGCGACGTCGCCTATCTTTGTCGCCCTGCTGGGGCTGATCATTGGCGAGCGCATCAGCCGCGGGGCGTGGGTTGGCATCCTGCTCTCGTTCGCGGGCTTGATTCTGCTCATCCAGGGCGGGACGGGCGTTGGTCTCGATGCTGAGCACCTTTTCGGCGACTTCCTGCTGCTGCTCTCGGCGGTTGGTTGGGCACTCTACACCGTCATCTCGCGCCCGTTCCTGCGCCGCTACTCGCCGCTGAAGCTCACGGCGCTGACGATGGTGCTGGGCACGTGGCCGCTCTACATCATCGCCGTGCCGTCGGCCGTGCAGCAGAACTGGGCCGCTATCAGCCCGATCGGGTGGCTGAGCCTGCTCTACTCCGCGTTCTTCTCTATCGTCATCGCCTACGTCATCTGGTACGTCAGCATCCAGCGCGTCGGCAGTTCGCGGACGTCGGTCTACAGCAATCTCGTGCCGGTGGTCGCCCTGGCGCTGGCGGCGGTGTTGCTGGGCGAGCGCATTGCGCCCCTCCAGCTTGTCGGCGGCGCTATCGTCCTCGTCGGCATCGCCCTGACGCGCAAAAAGTAGCCGGGCGGCCAAGAGGTGGAACCACGGAAGACACGGAAGACACGGAAGCCTAAGACGGGAAGGGGTCAGGGGCGGGCTGAACTCTAGCAGTCCGAAAGACTTTGCCCTCTCAGCGCCAGTGCTTCAGCCGGGCGTCCGCGCGACAGCCCGGCATGCACGGGCGCAAGGTAGATGCCCGAATCCCCACGAGCGTCGTGGTCACACCCGCGTGGGCGGTACGGTGCGGGGGCGGCGGAACTCGTGGCGGTGACGCCAGACGAGAATGAGGAAGTTGCCCAGCCACGCGCCGAGCAGCGGCGGGCCGGCGTGAATGAACAGCAGGACGGCCAGCAGCGTCAGCATCCCCAGCGTGACCGCCCACGCCTCGACCTTGAGCGCCAGCACCCAGACCGTGAGCGCCAGGCCGAGGGTGACCGGGCCAAGCCACGTCGTGAGCGCGGTCCAGACGCCGAACGAGACGGTGATGGCCTTGCCACCCTGGAAGCGCAGGAACGGGGTGTAGCAATGCCCTAGAATGGGGGCTAGGGCCACGACCGCTAGGTCCCACCCGGCCAGGCCCCCAATGCCCATCGCCAGCCACAGCGGAATGGCCCCCTTGAAGCCGTCCAGCAAAATCGCCGTCATGCCCCAGAAGCCGCCGCCGGCTTTGAAGACGTTCGTCGCGCCGGGGTTGCCATCGCCATAGTTGCGGATGTCGACGTGCAAGGCGACGCGCCCTAGCCAGTAGGACATCGGCAGCGCGCCGCTAATGAACGCCACAATGAACCACAGCGGCGTGACGGGGTTCACTCGTTAACCTGGGAGGCGGACTTGTCAGGGGCGAAGCGCGCGCGAATCTCGCGCAGGCGCTCGCCGCCTTCTTGCGACATGACCAGGAGTGTGCCGAACGTGATGAGAGTGTTCGTGGCAAGAAAGAAGACAAGCTCCTCGACCGGCAAAACGCTGCCGATGAAGATGGGCAGCGACGTTGCCGGGCTAATGGTCCACGTCCCACCACCGATAGCGAGGGAGTCGGTAAAGCCGAGATAGAGCGTCAGCGAGGCGATGGCGAGTAGCGTCAACCGACCGTAGCGGCGCAGGATGTCGCCGCCAAAGCCGACTTGCAAGGCGATGGGCGGCAGCGCCCAGGCCAGAATGAGCGCCAGGTATGTGCCCGACGCCCAACCGACGGCCAGGATGATCACGCTGGCGAGCCACACGACGCCGAGCACCAGCAGCGGGGCGTAGCGCCAGGCCGGGCGTAGCGGGGCCATGTGGCGCGGCAACCCTACGTGGCGCATCAGGAACAGCAGCCACAGCCCGGCCAGGATCGTCTGGACGACGAAGAAGGTGTACTCCTCGATGGGCACCCAGCCGAGGACGATGCCCGTCACAAGCTGCGGGTCGTACACCCAGACGCCGCTGGCGACGAGGTAGTTGTCCCACGGCGTCGTGTAAACCACGGCCAGAACAACGTGGAGCAGGATCGCGCCCCAGATGGGCCAGTGGCGCAGGCGCGGCGGAACGGTCTTGCCCCGCCTGGAGTCTATGAGCGCAACGACGGCCAGGATGATGAGGGGAACAAACACAAACCGCAGCAGGAATCCAAAATAAGTCATTCGTTAGCCTTTATTACATATCCCGTTGAAGCTAGGCCGTCATTGCGAGCGCCAGCGAAGCAATCCCACGTCAGTGCAAGAGACACGCCAATGTAGTCACAGCAGCGTTCTCACCCGCTGTGAGATTGCTTCGTCGGGCTACCGCCCTCCTCGCAATGACGCGGGTGGTTATACCTGTCTACCACGCCAGTGGATACCACGGCCGACTGTTTTGCGGGCAATGCCCCACAGCGACGCGGCGAACACGATAGCGCCACCGACCGGCCCCAGCAGGGCGAGCCACGGTTGGCCCGTGCGCTGCGTCCACGGCAGCATGCCCAGCGACGCCGCGCCCCACGAGAGGAGCAGCCAGTGCAGGCGAGTCTTGCCCCTTAGGAAGCCGACGGCGGTCATCAGCGGTGTCACCTGGGCCGTGACGAACAGCATGGTGATGAGGCTGCGCAAGCCAATCTGCCCCACCGAGCCGGAGGCCAGGCGCGCCATGCCGTGCCACATCTGCCCCGTGTCGGCGTACATGTACACCTTCGCCGCGTTCTCGCCCCGCATCATCGGCGCCTGGTAGCCCTCGCGGCGGAGCAGCCCGCCCAGAGCGACATCCTCGATCATCTCATCTTTGACGCTGCCGAAGCCGCCGGTTCTTTCGTAGACGCCTCGACGCATGAGAATATATTGCCCGTTGAGCATGCCCGCGTCGCGCCGCAGACCGGCGAACAGCCCGGCGTAGGCCACGTCCAGCGTCAGCCGGTCGATGAGGCCGAAGGACTGCTGGTCCAGGAACAAGCTCAGGCCGTCCCAGCCGCGCTGCAGAGCGGTGCGCACGGCCTGGGCCGGACCGTCGGGCGCGTGGGCCGTGTCGGCGTCGGTGAACAGGAGCCACTCGCCGTTTGCTGCCATCGCGCCCTTGTGGCAGGCGTAGGGCTTGCCCAGCCAGCCAAAGGGCAGTCCGTCGACGCGGATGACGCGCGCGCCGAACGCGCGGGCAATGTCGCCGGTATCGTCGGTCGAGCCGTCGTCCACCACAATAATCTCGACCTCGCCTGGATACTCCAGCGCGGTCAGCGTCGGCAGCAGACGGCGCAGGTTGGCGGACTCGTTGCGGGCCGGCACGATGATGGACAGCGCGGGCAGCGGCGCATCGACGACTGACCACGCCAGGCGCGGCAGGCTGTCGTAGATCTGGCGCGCGCGAAGCCCCAGGGGAATGGCGAACAACCCGATCACGGCATTTTGCCGCCAGTTAATCAGCATGGTGTCTCTCCCGCCGGGTGACGCGCATCATCACGCCCGGCCTGGGTTCCAGCGTCGCGCCCATGTACGGCTTGATCTGCGCCCCGTTCAGCAATTCGAAATTGAACTTCTGGAGCAGGCGGCTCAGCACGACCTTGCCCTCGATTTGAGCAAAGATCGCGCCGATGCAGTTGCGCGGCCCGCCGCCGAAGGGGATGTAGGCGAAGGGGGGGCGGCGCTCGTGGGGGTCGAAGCGAGCGGGGCAGAAGCGCTCCGGCTCCGGCCACTCCGCCGTCTCGCGGTGGGTGAGGTAAATTGAGTACATCACCCGCGTTCCTTGGGGGATGTCGTAGCCGTGAACCTGCATCGGCTCGCGCGCCATGCGGTTGCCCACGTGAATGGGTGGGTATAGTCGCAGCGTTTCTTTAGTGACCCGGTCGAGCGTGTCCATCTGCTCAATCTGCTCCGGCGTCGGTGGCGCATCGCTCGTTCCAATCACGGCGTCAACCTCGGCGACGACCTTATCCAGCGCGTCCGGATAGCTGCCCAGGAGGTACAGCGCCCAAGCCAGGAAGGCGGTGCTGGTATCGTGGCCCGCGATGAGCATCGTTAGAAGCTGGTCGCGGATGAGGTCATCCGTCATGCCGGGCGCAACGATGAGCTGCCCCAGCAGGTCGCCCGCGTCGGGCCGCTCGCCACTCGCAGCCAGCTGGGCGCGCCGCTGGCGGATGATGCTGTAGAGGTAGTCGTCCATCTCGCGCTTCGCCTTGCGGTACTGCGGGCGCGGCATGTTGGGCCATATGATCCATGGCCCAGGCGAGATGTAGGCCAGGATGCGCATGATGGTCGGCCACAGCCGGTCCATGTCGGGCGCGAAGTCGATGCGGAACAACGTGCCGACCAGGATGAGTAGGGCGATCTTGCGCATCTCGACGAGCATGTCGCGTCGTTCGCCATCGGCCCAGGTGCCGGCGACCTGGTCGGTGTACTGCCACATGGCGGCGACGTGGCGTAACGTCTGGGGGCGCTGGAGCGTTGGCTCCATTGTGGCGCGCAGCCGGTCGTGCTCCTCGCCGTCCACGACCAGGACACCGCGCCGCAGCAGCCGTGTCACCGGGTCGGTCTCGCTGCGCCACTGAAGGCGGTCGCGGTCGGTGACGAGAACCTGGCGCGCTGCCTCGCGGCCGATGATCACGGCCGGTTGGAAGCGCGGCATGGTAATCTGGAAGACGTTGCCGACGTGGGCGTGCATCAGCGCCAGCGCCGTGAGCAGCGAGCGGTCGCGGACTAGACCGCGCAAGACCTTGAGACCAGTTGGCCCGTCGGCGACTGGCAGCGGACAGGATGACACCGCGCCTCCTTATCTTGCGTCCATAATACCAACGCTAATCTATGGGTTTTGGCCGCGCTCGTCAAATTGAAAATGGACATTCGCCCTTCTCCCATTTTGGGAGAGGGGTTGGGGTGAGGGACACCTCGGAAGTTTGGGCAAACGGCGCTCTGGCGGGTATAATTCTTCGGTTGCACGTTATGGTATCTGCGGGGCGGCGTCGTGGGTAGACATGGCCGCCGCCTGGAGGACATGGTGAGAAGTTGGCGTTTCTGGTTGGGCATCGCGGTCAGCGCGGTGTTCCTGTACGTCGCGCTGCGGGGTCAGAAACTCGATGAAGTCTTTGTCGCTCTGCGGAACGCTCAATACTGGTGGCTGATCCCCGGCATCGCGGTGTATTTCCTGGGCGTCGTCGCCCGCACGTGGCGCTGGCACTACATGCTGCGGCCGATGAAGTCCATCCCGATTCCTCGCCTTTTCCCCATGGTGGTCATCGGCTATATGGGCAACAATATCTACCCGGCCCGCGCGGGCGAGGTGCTGCGGTCGTATGTCCTGCGGCGCAGCGACGGCGTACCGATGAGTGGTAGCCTGGCGACGGTGCTCATCGAGCGCCTGTTCGACGGCCTGACCATGCTCGTGTTCGTCTTCCTGGCGCTGCCGTTCTTCACCATCAGCGACACGATGCGCCAGTTCGTCATCGCATTCACCATCTTGTTCCTGGTCGGCCTGGCGCTGTTCCTCTACCTGGCGAGCGCGCCCCATCGCGCCATGTGGCTCTACACCCTCGTCGTCGCGCGCTTCATCCCAGGGCAATTCCGTAACGCTGTGGAAACGAGCCTGGACCGCTTCATGAGCGGCCTGTCGTCGCTGCGTAGCGGGCGTGACGTGGCGATCATCTTCGGCACGTCCATCGTCATCTGGCTGCTGGAGACGCTCAAGTACTGGTTCGTGATGCACGCTTTCCCGTTCAGCGTGAGCTTCTTCACCCTGATGCTCATGAACGGCATCGTTAACCTGTTCACGACGATCCCGGCCGCGCCGGGCTACGTCGGCACATTCGACGCGCCGGGCATCGAGATTCTCAAGAACGCGGGGGTTGACCCGGAAGTGGCGACGGCGTACACCCTTGTCCTGCACGCCGCGCTGTGGCTGCCCATCACCCTGCTGGGCATCTGGTTCATGTGGCGGGCGCACCTGTCGTGGCAGGGTGTGCAGGCCGAACTGGCTGAGGAGAGCGAGAGCGAATCGCCCGTTGTAGCGCCGACAAGTCCGGGCAGGTAGCGATGAGCATACAGACAGACACGAAGTTTGAGACAACCAACGGTTCCTTGCGCATTGCCATCATCGGCGCCGGTATTGCCGGGCTAACCGCCGCCAATGAGTTGGCGAAGGCGGGCTACCGCGTCACGGTCTACGAGGCGGCGCCCCAGGCAGGCGGGCTGGCGTCGGGCTTCCGCGATGCGGCGTGGGAGTGGCCGTTGGAGCGCTTCTACCACCACATCTTCCAGACTGACAAGGCCATCCTCGACCTGTCGCAAGAGATCGGCTACGCCGACAAAACCTTCTTCCGCGCGCCCGTGACGGCGCAGTGGTGGCAGGGCAAGGGCTACCCGCTCGACGGTCCGCTGCCCGTCCTGCGCTTCCCGGCGCTGCCCGTGGCAGATAGGGTGCGCTTCGGCGCGGCCATCGCCTATCTCAAGTACGGCGTGCGCGACTGGCGGCCCCTGGAACAGACGACCGCCGCCGAGTGGACGCGCAAGGCGATGGGCAACACGGTCTACCAGACGCTCATCCACCCGCTGCTCGAAGGCAAGTTCGGGCCGTATGCCGAGGAAGTCAACATGGCCTGGCTGTGGGCGCGTTTCAAGACGCGCAGCTTCAAGCTGGGCTACTTCGTCGGCGGCTTCCAGGGCTTCTCGGATGCGCTGCTGGCGCACGTTCGCCGCGCTGGCGTCGCCGTCACCCTGGGCACACCCATTCAGGCGCTGACTCCGCTGCCGGATGGCCGCTGGCAGGTTACAGCGCCGGCGACGGATGCGACAGCGCCCGCTTCGATCTATGACGACGTCATCGTCACCGGCTCGCCTGGGCTGCTCAACCGCCTCGTCCCGTCGCTGCCGCCAACGTACCTGGGCCAGCTCAAGACGCTGCGCTCGATGGGCGCGGTGGTCATGACCATCGCCTTGCGGCGGCCGCTCACGAATGGGCTGTACTGGGTGAACATGCCCAAGGACCAGTTCCCGTTCCTGGCGCTAGTCGAGCATACCAACTTCATCGAGCCGACGCGCTACGGTGGCGACCATCTTATCTACTGCGGCGACTACCTCGACCCGTCCCACGAGTACTTCCGGCTCAGCCAGGACGAGCTTCTGGCGCGCTTCCTGCCGGCGCTCAAGCGCGTCAATCCGGCCTTCGACGCCGCGTGGGTGCGCGCGTCGTGGCTGCACCGCGAGCCGTACGCCCAGCCCATTGTGACCGTCAATCACTCGCGCAACATCCCGCCGCTGAAGACGCCGCTACCGGGGCTGTTCTGGGCGAGCATGAGCCAGGTCTACCCGTGGGACCGCGGGACGAACTTCGCTGTCGAGATCGGGCAGCGCGTCGCCCGAACGGTGATTGCGGATCCGGCGCTTCAAGGACAGGGGAGCATTGTCGTCGCCTAAGTTGTCGCCCTGAGCGGAGCGAAGGGTCGCCAGGAGCACTGGGAGACGCTTCGTTGCCCTTAGCGTGACAGAGCCAGCGACGATTTGACAAACTTGGGCTACTGGCGTAGAGTTATGGTTCTCAGCCAGGGCCAGCAGCGCCGCTGGCCGCGTGTGATAGTGAGGAAACAAACAGATATGAAAAACATCTCCGTGATCGGGACAGGGTATGTGGGACTGGTCACTGGCACGTGCCTGGCGGACCTGGGCAACAACGTCACTTGCGTGGACATTGACCCTAACAAGATTGAGATGCTGCGCAACGGCATCATGCCCATCTACGAGCCGGGCGTTGAGGAGCTTGTGCGGCGCAATGTCACGGCGGGTCGCCTGTCGTTTACGACCTCGTACGAGGAAAGCGTTCCCGACTCTGACTTCGTCTTTATCTGCGTCGATACGCCATCGGGCGCGGGCGGCGAAGCCGACCTGAAATACATCCGTAGCGCCGCGCTCGGCATCGCCCAGGTGATGCGGAAGCCGCTCATCGTCATCAACCGCAGCACAGTGCCCATCGGCACGGGCGACTTCGTGCACGATGTCGTGCAGTCCCACATCAAGGGCAACATTCCCTTTGCCGTCGTCTCCAACCCAGAGTTCACACGCGAAGGCTCGGCGGTATGGGATTTCCTCAACCCCGACCGTGTCGTCCTTGGCTCCGTGGACCGCGATGCCGCCGAGGCCGTCGCCCAGCTCTACCTGCCCCTGCGCGCGCCGATCATGATTACGGACCAGCGCACGGCGGAGATGATCAAGTACGCCTCGAACGCTTACTTGGCGGCGCGCATCTCGTTCATTAATGAGATCGCGACCATCTGCGAGCAGCTTGGCGCCGACATCAAGGAAGTGGCGACCGGGATGGGCTACGACAAGCGCATTGGGCGGGCCTTCCTCGACGCCGGCATTGGCTGGGGAGGCTCGTGCTTCCCCAAGGACGTCAAGGCGCTGGAGTACATGGCGTCGGCCTACGGGGCGCACCCGCAACTTTTGCGCGGCGTCATCGAGATCAACCGGACCATGCGGCGGCGCGTTGTGCAGCGGGCGCGGCAGCTCATCGGCAAGCTCAATGGCGCAAGGGTGTGCGTCCTGGGCCTGTCGTTCAAGCCTAACACGGACGACATGCGCGAAGCGCCATCCGTCGAGATTATCCACCTGCTCCAGAACGAGGGCGCCGACGTCCGCGCCTACGACCCTGTCGCTATGAAAGTGGCCCAGCGTTTCCTGCAGGATGTGACGCTGTGCGAGGACGCCTATGAGGCGGCGCAGGACTGCGACGCGGTGATTGTGGTGACGGAGTGGAACGAGTTCAAGCAGCTCGACATGCCGCGTCTCAAGGGCGTGATGCGCCGTCCGATCCTCATCGATGGGCGTAACATCTATGACCCGGCCAAGATGCGCTCGTTCGGCTTCGTGTATCGCGGAATTGGGCGCGGCCACGGCGATGAGACGCACGAGGAGGCGGACAGCCAGCCAGTCATTGTTCATACGCCGGTCGCCTGAGCGTGCTGGCAACGGGTGTGGACCTGATCGAGGTCGAGCGCGTCGCCCGGTCCATCGACCGCTTCGGCGAGCGTTTCCTGAATCGCGTGTTCACACCCCAGGAGCGCGCGACGCTCGGCGACAACCCGCCGCGCCTGGCCGCCCGCTTCGCCGCGAAGGAGGCCGTCGCCAAGGCGCTCGGCACCGGCATCGGGGAGTTCGCGTGGCGCGACATCGAGATCGGCCGCGATGAGCGCGGCGCGCCGTTCGTGATTCTCCACGGCCCGGCGGCAGCGCGGGCCACCCAGCTGGGCCTGCGGCGCTTCGCCCTCAGCCTCAGCCATACTCACGAGCACGCCATCGCCTTCGTCGTCGCGGTCGGCGGTGATACCGGGGCTTAGCTAGAATACTCCGCTTCGGAGGTCTCGGAGGGAAAAGGTAACGCAGAGGCGCAAAGACGCAGAGGGGAAAAGGCCAACGCCCTTTCTTGTCTCTGCGCCTCTGCGTTTCAAATGTCTTGGCGTCGTGCAGTGGGCCAGCTAATACTGTAGGACGGCGTAGATGTCGTGGTTCGGCAGGTGCGTACGTCCCCCCAGGTCCACAAGCTCAATCAGAAACGCTAGGCCGACCACCTCGCCCCCCAGCCGCTCGACGAGCTGAGTTGCCGCGCTCGCCGATCCACCCGTGGCGATGAGGTCGTCCACGATGAGCACGCGCTGCCCCGGCGCGATGGCATCGGTGTGCATCTCCAGCGTCTCCGCTCCATATTCCAGCAAATACGAGACATTGATTTTGTCCGACGGCAGCTTACCCATCTTGCGGATGGGAACGAAGCCCGCGCCAAGCTCATACGCCAGGGGCGCGGCGAAGATGTGGCCGCGCGACTCGATGCTGGCGATGATGTCGATGCCGGTGTCGCGGTAGCGCTCGACGAGGTTGTTGATGGCGGCGCGGAATGCCGTCGGGTCCTTCAGGAGGGTCGTGATGTCCCGGAATAGCACGCCCTTGACCGGGAAGTCCGGAATCTCACGAATGCGGGATTTGAGGTCCATAGCGTCGTCCTCTCCGAGAATGGCGTTGTCGCGCATATTGTAGCCTTCGCAACGGGCGCGGGCAAGCTGTGCCGTATCAGGCCGTGGCCCAAGAATTGCTCCGCAGCCGTATAAGGACGTTCAAGGTTTATATAGGTTTAGTGGAGGTGGCACATGGAGAGTCGCGCGAAGGCCCTGGGACACCCGATCCACCCCATGCTGATCGTGTTCCCGCTGGGGTTGCTGAGTGTATCGGTGGTAGTGGACATTTTATACCTCATTACGAGCAATACTCGCTTTCCGTTCGTGTCGTTCGTCATGATTGCCGCTGGCGTCATCGGCGGTGTCGTCGCAGCCGTGTTTGGCCTGTGGGACTTCCTCGCAATTCCAGGCGGCACGCGGGCGAAGGCCATTGGCTTGCTCCACGGCGGCGGCAATCTCCTGGTCCTGCTGCTGTTCCTCGGCTCCTGGCTGTTGCGCTACTCCAGCCCGGACTATGTGCCGACGGCGGGCGCGATTGCGATGTCGGTGCTCGGCTTCGCCATCAGCGCGGTCACAGGCTGGCTCGGCGGCGAGCTTGTGGACCGCCTGGGTGTGGGCATCGATCGCGGCGCGAACCTTAACGCGCCCAACTCCCTCGGCGGCCAGCCAGCCGACTCCAACGAGACGCGCGCCAACGACGTTCGCTCCACGGCCAAGTAGTGTCGTGACATCTGCTCCCTGGACAGCCGAAAGACGCTTCGCTATACTGTAGCTGCCGACCCGTTTGGATCGGCAGCTTCTTGTTCACCCAGCAACAGGCATCCGAGGGAGGCAAGACATGAGTGGCCCGCGCCTGGTCGAGTCGAAGGTTGTGGATGCGCCGCCCGCCGCTGTGTACGATCTGCTGTCTGACTACAAAGTCGGGCACCCACAGATTCTCCCCAAGCCCTACTTTCAGACGCTCACCGTGGAGCAAGGCGGCAAGGGCGCCGGTACGGTCGCGCGTGTGACCATGAGCGTTATGGGGTCGAAACAGACGATGCGGCTGACCGTCACGGAGCCAGCGCCGGGCCGCGTGCTTCAGGAGGAGGACACGGCGGTGGGTGTTTGCACCCGCTTTACCATCACACCCGTTGACGGCGGTACGCGCAGCCACGTCGAGATTGCGACTGCGTGGCGGCCCAAGCCCGGCCTGAGTGGCTGGCTCGAAGGCAAAATGACGGTCCTCGTCGCCCGCCGCATCTACCGCCAGGAGCTAGACCTCATCGCCGCCCATATGGCGGCCGCGAAGTGATGTCAGATAGCTCAGAGCGTTGCGGCGCGCATGAAGCCGTGCTAGAATTGCCGATGCGATAATCGCAGAGTGATCCTCACGAGAGCGCTGTTTCTAGGAGGAGTGGCAGCAAGTGGAAAGACAATATGTGGAACAGCGGGACGAGGGATACTGGGTAGCGGATACGCGGGTAGCGCTCGATTCTGTCGTGCTCGCCTTCCTCGCTGGGCTGGCACCTGAGACAATCGCAGCCGAGTGTTTCCCCACGCTCACACTGGAAGAAGTCTACGGCACGATCACTTACTACCTTGCGCATCGCGCCGAGATCGACGTCTACCTCAAGGAAAGCGAGAGCGACTTCGAGGCTTTGCGGCAGGTGACAAACAATACTGACTCTGTGTTCTCGCAGAAGCTGGCTGAGGCGCGTCGGCACATGCTGACGATGCGTTGATGAAAGTCTGCTTTCAGGCTGACGCCGACTTGAACCACATCATCGTGAAGGCCGTGCTTCGCCGCGAACCATCCATAGATTTCCAGACCGCGCATGCCGCGAATCTGGTTGGGCAAAGCGACCAGGAAGTGCTGGCGATCGCAGCAAGCGCGGGACGAGTGCTTGTCACCCACGACCGAAAGACGATGCCCATGCACTTCGCCACTTTCACAGCGATGCAGACAAGTGCAGGTGTAATCATTGTCTCACGCAAGATGCCGATTGCTCAGGCGGCGGAAGAACTGCTCCTCATTTGGACGGTAACTGAGGCTGAAGAGTGGACAAACAAAATTTACTTCTTGCCACTGTAGCTGCGGAAGGAGACCCACTTGGTGAGCGAGGGTAGGAATAAGGTTGGGGAGCTCGGAATAGGCCGCGTCGTTGCGGTGAGCGTCGGTCGGCCGCGTGAGATCGAGTGGCAGGGGCGGCGCGCGCTGAGCGGCATCTGGAAATTTCCGGTCGAGGGCCGCGTCGCCGTGCGCGGTGTCAACGTCGTAGGCGATGCCCAGGCCGACTTCGAAGCGCACGGCGGGCCGGACAAGGCTGTGTACGCCTACGCCACCGAGGACACGGAGTGGTGGGAAGAGCAGCTTGGCCGGACGCTGGGGCCGGGCGCGTTCGGTGAGAACCTGACGCTGCGAGGCATCGACGTGACCAACGCCGTCATCGGCGAGCGCTGGCAGATCGGCGATGTGGAGCTCGAGGTCACGCAGCCGCGCTACCCGTGCTGGAAGCTCAGTGCCCGCATGGGCGACCCGGGCTTCGAGGCGCGCTTCGCCGACGCCCGCCGCCTCGGCGCATACCTGCGCATCCTGCGGGGCGGTGAGCTAGGGGCGGGCGACGAGGTGCGCGTTGTCTCACGTCCGGAGCGCGGCATGACCATCAAAATGGTCGGGGATCGCCGCCTCCGCAGTCGGGGCTAGGAGGGGTACGCGGCTCTAGGGCGACCACCGGGGATCGCCGCCAGGGCGACCACGGGGGGATCGCCCCTACTGCGTGGCAGGAATCTTGCAAACGGGCTGTATGCAGATATTCGGAGGAGTCTAGAAGGAACCCTGCATGCAGTGTCCAAGATGTGGCGCTCAGAACCCGGCCGGCAACCTCTATTGCGGAAAGTGCGGCGCGATCTTGCCCCCGCCGGGGCAGGCGGCGCCCGGCCTGGCCGGACAACAACCCTACCCGACACAAAATCCGCCTCAACAGTCCCAGCCCTACCCACCGGACGGTCCCGCCTGGCAGCCCCAGGCTCAGCCCGCGCGTTCCGGCGGCTCCCGCGTGTGGCTCATCGCCCTCAGCCTACTCCTGTTCGGCGCGCTGGCGTTCCTGCTCCTGCTCGGCTCGCGCCTGAACGCACGCAACGCAGCGGCGACGACGGATACCTCGCCCGCCGCGCAAGCCGCCGCAACTCCAGTATCCGCCGACGACTCTGCTCAGGCTCCACCCGCAGCGCCAGCGGCGAATGCCAATCAACCCGCCAACCCACCGGCGAACAACCCACCACAAGCAGCGCCGCCCGCCGCCAATCGGCCCGCGAATACCCCCGCTCCGGCTGCCAATCCGCCGGCCAACACGCAGGCCCAGGTTCCGCCGGTAGCTGCAAATCCGCCTGCCCCTGCGCAGGCGCAACCCGCTGCCGCGCCCGCCGGTCCCGTGGATACCGGCCCGCAGCTCGAGGCTGTGCGCCTCAACCGCCCCCCGACCATCGACGGCAAGCTCGGCGAGTGGCAGGGCGCGTCGCAAGCGGTGGACGCCGTCGTGTTCGGCCAGGAGAACATGTCCGGCGTAGGCGACCTGGGCGGGCGCATCTGGCTCGCCTGGGACAATGACGCGCTGTACGTCGCCGTCCTCGTCATTGACGACACCCTCAGCCAGCCCAGCAGCGGACGGCAGCTCTACCAGGGCGACAGCATCGAGATTCAGTGGGACACGAGGCCACCGGGCAACAACCCGGCAGCGTGGGATGCCGACGACTGGCACATCGGTCTGTCACCCGGTGATTTCCAGGGCCACCCGCCGGAGAGCTACGTCTGGACGGCGCGCGAGAGCACGGGCGTCGACGCCGGGGTGCGCATGGCGGCGCAGCCGTTTACGGACAACGGCAAGTACCAGGGCTACACCATCGAGGCGGCGATCCCGTGGGCGCTGGTGAACGTTCAGCCGAAGGCGGGTCAGACATTCCGCATGTCCGTGTCCATCAGCGACGACGACATCCCACAGGCGGTGCAGCAGAGCATGGTGTCCACCTCCCCCGGCCGCCAGTGGCACCGCCCGGACACGCTCAACGCGCTCGTGTTGAAGTAAATCCATCGGCCAGCCGCTTGACGGACTCGGGACTCGCGCTATACTATGACCTCCCATAAGTTGGGACACCATTGCCTCGCCCGAAGGGGAGCGCCATGTCTGACCCTGCCGTCAGCTCTTTGACCCCGATCCTCGCCCAGGTCGCGCCGCTGGGCCGCTCTGGCCTTCTGCCCGCGCTTCAGGCGGCGCAGTCCCTCACCGGCTACCTATCGGAGTCCGTGTGTGCCCAGATCGCCGTGGCTCTCGGTGTGCCCCTCGCCGACGTACACGGCGTCATCGACTTCTACGGCCTGCTCACCCGCGAGCCGCAGGGCCAGACCATCCTTCGCGTCTGCGCGGACCCGGCGTGCGCCCTGCGCGGGGCGGATGGCGTACTGGCGGCGGCGCGGGCACGAGCCGAGGCTGACGACACTGCGAACCGCGCTTGCACTGTCGAGCGCTCGACGTGCCTGGGCCTGTGCAACACCGGCGTGGCGGCGAATATCACGCGCTGGGATGCAGCGGCAGGCGCGTTTCGCAATTCCGTCGCCACCCATCTCACGCCGTCGTCCCTGGACGCGCTGTTCGCGGGCCAGACCGTCGCAGCCGAGGACTACGTCGGCGGCGACCTGTGCATCGTGACGGTGTTGTGCGGCAAGGGACGCGCGGCAAGCCTCATCGAGTACGAGTCGGCGGGCGGGATGGGGGGCATTCGTAAGGTGTTGGGACGGATGACGCCGGGTGAGGTCATCGCGGAGATCAAGCGCTCCGGGCTGTTGGGGCGCGGCGGCGCGGCGTTCCCGACGGGCATCAAGTGGGAGAGTGCGGCGAATGCGCCCGGCGGACCCAAGTATTTTGTCATCAACGCCGACGAGTCGGAGCCGGGGACGTTCAAGGATCGCGTTCTGATGGAGGGCGACCCCAACCGCATTCTCGAAGGGGCCATTCTCGGCGCGTACGCCATCGGCGCGCACAAGGCGTACTTCTACATTCGCGGTGAGTACCCTGTCGCCATCGAGCGCGTGCGCCATGCCATCGAGGAGTGCCGCGCGGCGGGCTACCTGGGCCAGAACATCCTCGGCTCGGGCTTCGATCTGGATATCGAGGTACGCACCGGGGCAGGGGCGTACATCTGCGGCGAGGAGACGGCGCTGTTCGAGTCCATCGAGGGCAAGCGCGGCTTTCCCCGCGTCAAGCCGCCGTTCCCGGTGACCCACGGCCTGTTCGGCAAGCCGACGGTCGTCAACAACGTCGAGACGCTGGCGAAGGCGGTGTATGTCCTTAGCCACGGCGCGGACGCCTTCCGCCGCTTCGGCACGCCGCAGTCGACGGGGCCGAAGCTGTTCTGCGTATCGGGCGATGTCGTCCGCCCCGGCTTGTACGAGGCGCCCTTCGGCGTGACGCTGCGCCATCTCATCGAGGACCTGGCGGGCGGGGTCACGGGTGGGGGCTTACAGGCGATCCTGATTGGCGGGGCAGCAGGGGCATTTGCCGGTGAGGAGGCGCTGGATGTGCGGCTGAGCTTCGAGGACCTACGTGCCGCCAATCTCCCGCTCGGCTCGGCCGCGGTCATGGTGTTCAACACGTCGCGGGACATGCGCGATGTCCTGGTGCGCCTGGCGCGCTTCTTCGCCCATGAATCGTGCGGCAAGTGCTACCCGTGCCAATTGGGGACGCAGCGCCAGCATGAGATTCTGACGCGCGTGGCGGCGGGTGATGTCCGGCCCGACGACGTGGCGGCGCTCCAGGACATCGGCTGGACGATGACCGAGTCGTCGCTGTGCGGCCTGGGGCAGACGGCGGGCAGCGCCGTGCTGAGCGCGATGCGGCTCTGGCCGGGGCGGCTCGGCCTGGGGAGAAACTGATGGCCGATGTCACGCTAATAATCGATGGGCAGACGGTGACGGTCCCGGAGGGGACAACCATTCTGCAGGCGGCGCGGAGCCTGGGGCAGACCATCCCGACCATCTGCTACCACGAGGCATGTACGCCGAACGCCGTATGCCGCATGTGCGTCGTGGAGGTCGAGGGCGCGCGCCTGCTGTCGCCGTCGTGTGTCGCCCAGGTGCGCGAGGGGATGGTCGTGCGCACGCGGAGCGAGCGGGTAGAGCGCAGCCGGCGTACCATCTTGGAGATGCTCGGCTCGGCGGTGGACGTGTCTGAAGCGGCGAACATCCAGCGTTACAACGCGGAGTATGGCGCGGACCCGGCGCGGTTTGATGGCGAGCGGCGCGCCTTGCCCGTCCTGGATGACAACCCGATGTTCATCCGCGACTACGCCAAGTGCGTGCTGTGCTGGCGCTGCGTCCAGGTGTGCGCCGACGACGCCCAATATGCCTACGCCATCAACTTTAGCGGGCGCGGCTTCGAGACGAGCATTGCGACGTTCTTCGATAAGCCGATGCCGGAGACGACGTGCGTGTTCTGCGGCCAGTGCGTGGGCGTCTGCCCGACCGGCGCGCTCAAGCCGCGGCGCGAGTGGCTGTTGGAGCAGGGCAAGACACCGGACGAGATTATGCAGATGACGCGCTCGGAGCGCCGACGCCAGAAGCGGCGGCAAGGAGACTGATATGCTGGCGTCCGAGAGAGTCGTCTCCACCACCTGCCCGTACTGCGGCGTCGGCTGCAACCTCCACCTGCACATCGCCGACAACTTTATCCACCGGGTCACATCGCCCTTCGACGGCGTGGTCAATCACGGCAACCTGTGCGTTAAGGGGCGCTTCGGCCACGACTTTCTCTATCACCCGGACCGCATCACGACGCCACTCATCCGCAAGACACCCCAATCGCCCGGCCAGCGGGCGCAGGCGTTCGACCGCTCGGCGTGGCGCGAGGTGTCGTGGGACGAGGCGCTGGACTACACGGCGGATCGGCTGGTGGAAATCTACGGGCGGGACGGGAGCCGCGCGCTGGCCGTCTTCTGCTGCGCCAAGGCGACGAACGAGGACAACTACCTGCTGCAGAAGCTGTTCCGCGCCGTCTTCCGCACCAATAACGTGGACCACTGCACGCGGCTGTGCCATGCCGCGTCGGTCGTCGCCTTGCAGATGGCGGTCGGCTCGGCGGCGATGAGCAACACCGCTGCCGAGGTGGTGGACAGCGACGTGTTCATCGTCACCGGCTCCAACACCGCTGAGACCCACCCCATCATTGCGCTGCAGATGAAGGCGGCGGTCACGAAGCGCGGGGCGAAGCTCATCGTCGTGGACCCGCGCCGCGTCGAGATGTGCAACTTTGCGACGCTATGGCTGCCGGAGAAGCCGGGCACCGATGTACCGGTTTTCTCGGCGATGGCCCACGTCATCCTGGAAGAGAAGCTCTACAACGAGGCGTTCATCCGCGAGCGCACTGATAACTTCGACGCTTTCGCCGCATCGATGCAGAAGTTCACGCCGGAGTATGCAGAGGGTGTCAGTGGTGTTGACCGCAACCTCATCGTCCAGGCGGCGCGGATGTACGCCACGGCCAGGAACGGGGCCATCTACTGGGCGCTCGGCATCCCGGAGCACACCCACGGCACGGAGAACGCCCTGGCGCTGATCCACCTGGCCTTGCTGACCGGGCATATCGGGCGGCGCGGCGCCGGCTTGAACCCGTTGCGCGGGCAGAACAACGTCCAGGGCGCGTCGGACGCCGGGGCGATGCCGTGGCACTATCCGGGCTACCAGCGAGTAGACGACGAAAAGAACGTGCAGAAGTTCGAGCGGGCCTGGAACATCGAGTCGGGCGGCCTGAACCGCGAGCTGGGGCTGACCACGACGGAGATCGTCTCGGCCATCCGGCCGGGCGGTGTGCGAGCGCTGTACATCATGGGCGAGAACCCGATGATGTCCGAGCCGGACCTGAACCACACGCGGCGCCAGTTGGAGGGGCTGGAGTTCCTGGTGGCGCAGGACCTGTTCATCAACGAGTCGGGCGCGTTCGCCGACGTCTTCTTGCCGGCGGCGTCGTGGGCGGAGAAGGACGGCACGTTTACCAACACCGACCGCCGCGTGCAGCGCGTCCGCCAAGCGATCCCGCCACGTGGGCAGAGCCGCGCCGATGTCGACATCATCTGTGACCTGGCGGGGCGCATCGAGGCGCGCTTGGGGCGCGCGACGGCGGGCTGGCGCTATGCGGGGCCATCCGAGGTGCTGGAAGAGATGGGACGCCTGGTACCGGACTACGCCGGGGTCAAGTATCACCGCATCGAGCCGGTGGGCTTGCAGACGCCAGTGCTCGACGACAACCACCCCGGCACGCCGTACCTGTTCGCCGAGACGTTCCCGCGCGGCCGGGGGAAGTTCTTCCCGCTGGAGTACAACCCTGCCGTCGAGATGCCCAACGACGAGTATCCCTTCATCCTCACGACAGGGCGCGTGCTGGAGCACTGGCACGGCGGAACGATGACGCGCCACTCCCACCTCGACGACCTGTACCCGGAGGCGCGGGTGGAGATTCACCCGGCCGACGCAGCGCGCATCAAGGTCGAAGATGGGCAGGCAGTGCGCGTGACCTCGCGGCGCGGCGCGGTCGTCGCGCGGGCGTGGGTCACGGAGCGGGCGACGCTTGGCGTGGTGTTCCTGCCGTTCCACTTTGCTGAGGCGGCGGCCAACCTTCTGACCATCGACGCCATTGATACCCAGGCGAAGATTCCAGAGTACAAAGCATGCGCCGTGCGCGTCGTTCCGGCGCGCGAGGAAGAGTTGGCGAACCCTGCTGCACACCAAGCGCGCGGGAGATATTGAGGTGAAAGGGTTGGCGCTGCCCTGCCACCGCCTGGCGCTCAAGCGCCAGGCGACTCAATGCAAGCCCACTGAAGTGGGCTGGGGAGCCTGCTTTAGCAGGCTTCGTTGTGTCAGCCACCGACTTGAGTCGGTGGCGTTGCCGACGGAATTGGTGTGACTCGCCCCATCCGTCACTTGCCCTGGAGCGCAGGGCCTGCCGACTATGAGTTGGCGAGCAGCGCGGCGCTTCTGGCCAGCGTCGAGGAGACCGGGCAGCCGGCCATGCGCTGGTATGAGATGGCCCCGCCCGCCCTCGTCCTCGGCAGCGGCCAGCGGCCGACCGACGTGAACATGGCGGCGTGCGCGGCGCTGGGTGTGCCGGTCGTGCGGCGGTCGAGTGGGGGCGGCGCGGTGTTCACCGGCGTCTCGCTGAGCCTGGACGTGGCCCTGCCGCCGGACGATCCCCTCGATAGCCGCGACATCACGGAGTCGTATCGCTGGTTGGGTGAGGTGTGGGTCGTGGCCCTGGCGAGCCTAGGCATCACCGGCCGTCTGGTGGGTGTCGCCGAGGCGCGCGCCGACGCGCAAAGCCTCTCGCCCCTGCTGAAGCGAGTCTGTTACGCCGGCCTATCGCCGTATGAGGTGGCCGTGGGGAAGCGGAAGGTGGTTGGGTTGGCGCAGCGCCGCCGCCGCCAGGGCGCGCTTCTCCAGGGCGGCGTCTACCTGCACTGGCCGTCAGAGGAGACGGCGGCGCTCGTCGGTGTCACCGAGGTGGAGCAGCAGGCGCTGGCAGCCGAACTGCCGGCGCGTGTCGCCGGGCTAGACGAGCTGCGGCCCGACGGCGCGCCCTCGCTGGCGGCGCTCCAGGCGGCGTTCGAGGCGGCACTGCAAGAGCGCGGCGGGGTCGTCCCTACACCGACAGAATGGACGGCCGGGGAGCGGTTGGCGCGGGAGGCCGCGTTGGCCCAACACGCGCCAATGCGCTCAGATTGAAGAGTCTCTACCACGGAATACACTGAAGACACGGAAATGTAGAAACGTAACTACGTTTCTACGAAATCGGCGGCTGACGTATCCACCAGGCGCATGCGGCGGAACAGGTACGGCCCGACGCCCGTAACCCATCCGCCGACGAGGGCATAGCGGGCATAGCGCAGACTATCGGCCAGCAGACTATCGTTGCGGGGCAGAACCATGCCCAGACCTTGCCACAGGAGCGCCAGCCCGACGAGGCCGACGAGATAGCGCAGCACCCGCCGCTGCCACGTTCCCCCGGCTGAGAAGCCGCCGCGCCGGTCGAGCCACGCCCAGCCCACGAGCAGCCCCAATAGCGTCCCGGCCGTGGTCACAATGGGCTGGCGGCTGATAGGCGTGATGTCGGCGCCTCCCGCCGACCGGGCATTGCTCAGCCAGACCTCGGGCAGCGGCGAGGCGCTACGCCACGCGACGAGCGCGGCCGACATAGCCACGAGGGCGAGGGACACGGCGAGAGCAACGAGAACCTGCGTGGCGAACCCCTGTTGCCTGAACCACAACGCGGCTGGTTTCTCCCAGCGCAGAAACGCGGCGAGGAGCAGCACACCGACGAGCCACCCTGCAACCACATCCGTCACGAAGTGCGCGCCGAGGTAGACGCGCGACAGGCCGATGAGAATGATGAGAACGAGGGCGGCCGCCCACGCCACCCCCGTGCGGATAACCGACGCGATCACGCCCCAGACAGCGGCCGCGTTCTGGGCGTGGCCGGAGGGGATGCCGAACGTCGGCTCGGGACTGAGGATGCGCACGGTCGGATCGACCCAGTAGGGGCGGGGCAGCGCGAAGGCCATTTTGAGCAGGTCGTTGAGGCCCGCGCTGAGCAGGAGAATCACGCCAATACGCAGGCCGAGTGTTGCACTGACGCACCAGTAGAGAATGGGCAGGAGGAGCAGGTAGAATTCCTCGCGGCCCAGGAATGTCAGGAGCTGCATCGGCCCAATGAGCCAGCCGCCCAGCCCCTGCATAGCGTGGACAATGCCCAGGTCGTATCCCCAAAGTGTTTCCATCACATCCCCCTTCATCTTGGGGGATTTTAGCATTCAAAGGCCGCGAGGCAAACTCAGGCCAGGTCTTCTTTGAGTAGGTCGGTGTTGATGGCGAAGGCTGCCGCGGCGCCCTCGGCTGCGGCGACGATGACGAGCTGGACGCGACGCGAGGCATCGCCGGCGACGTAGAGGCCCGGCGTATCTGTCGCCTCGTAGTCGGATGTTTTCACCGCGCCCTTCCGCGTGAACTGGCAGCTCAACCGGCTCGCCAGGTCGGAGCGCTGGTGGAAGCCGGTGCTGAAGAAGAGGGCGCGACACGCCAGCGGCTCCCCGCTCTGAAACACGACTCTTTCGAGGCGTCCGTCCGTCCCTTCGAGGCGCAGGATCGGCTCCTGCCGCACAGTGATGCCGTTGCGCCGCAGGCGCTCCAGGTCGCGTCTGGGCAAGGGCGTTGGCCCATCAGTGCATAGAGTCAAGTTGCGGCTCCATGCCGTTAGCTCCAAGGCCAGGCCATAGCCCTGGCGGCCCTTGCCGTAGACGGCAAGCGGCTGATCGCGCACCTCCCAGCCGTCGCAGTAAGGACAGTGGTGCACGCCCTGGCCGTAGAACTCCGCGATGCCCTCGATGGGCGGCAGTTCGTCCACGATGCCTGTGGCGAGCAAGAGCTTGCGCCCGATCACAGCCTTGCCGTTCTCTAGCGTGATTTCAAAACGTCCATCCACGGGCTTGGCATCCGTGACCGTGACACAGCGGATCTCGACGGTGTCGTAGCGGCGCAGCTCCTCACGGCCCATACGCAGGAACTCCGACGGCGGCGTGCCGTCGCGCGTGAGGTAGGCGTGCATGGCGTGGGAGGGGGCATTGCGGTACTGCCCGTTGTTGCACACGAGGACGCGGCGGCGGCAGCGGCCGAGGATCAGCGCGGCGCTTAGCCCAGCCGGCCCGCCGCCGACAATGACCACGTCGAATCGCTCGTCGTGAACCAACTCATCTGACATCGCTTATCCTTCCTGCTCCAGCTAACTATCGAACTCTCTTATCCAGCAACTTTTGGGCCGCTCGCAAGGACGAGCCTGATCCGACCTGTGCTATACTTGGTGCCGGGAGGATGTGACATGGCAACGCGGGTTCTGCCTTCTGACCTTGCAACACATCGGATGCAGCTCGAGCAGGTCTTCGCGTCGCTCGGCCACGTCCTGGTCGCCTACCTTTTCGGGTCGCAGGCACGGGGTCAGGCAGGCCCCCTGTCCGACATCGATATTGCTGTGCTATTCGATGCGTCTCTGGCTGAGGAGCAGTACTTCGAGCAGCGCCTCGATCTTATGGACAGACTGAGCCGAGTGTTGGACGGAAAAGCGGTTGACCTTGTCATTCTCAACCAGGCGCCTCTTGCGCTGGCCTATCGCGTGCTCCGCGACGGTATCTGCCTGTATAGCTCGAACGAGGATGCCAGGGTGCAGTTCACAGCGCGGACGGTGACGATGTACCTGGACTTCAAGCCGGTGATCGAGCGGCATGAGCAGGCCATCCTGGAGCGAGCACGCAGAGGGGAGCTGCTGAATGGATTTAACCCCCATCGTGGCGCGCTTGAGCGCTATCGGAAACTCCGTCAACGCCTTAAAGGCGTTGCAGACGCTGACGTATGAGGAATTTGTGGGGGAGCACGTCATCTACGCTGCGGCGGAGCGTGACTTCCAGGTGGCAATTCAGGCGGCGCTCGACATTGGCACAATCATTCTGGCACAAGAGTCAGTTGATGTTCCGTCGGCTTATAGAGATGTCTTTCCCGCCCTCGCGCAGATTGGCGTGCTGCCCGAAGACCTAGGTAAGCGCCTCAGCTACATGGCCCAGTTCCGGAATGTGCTGGTGCATTTGTACCTCCACGTCGACCCGCGGAAGGTCTACGGCTATCTCCAGCATAATCTTGGTGACCTGGAAAGCTTTGTGCGGTATGTCGGCGAGTATGTGGCAGCACAGGGAGGGGACTCCTGAGCGTGAGCCGATGGTGTCAATTCGTGGCCCTAGAATCAGCGGGTTCCGCTCATCGAGCGGAACCCGCCTTGTCCACTTGCACATCACGGCGCGGGTGACTGACAGTCGGTGTTATCGCGGATATTCCAGCAGGCCGTCACGGGACCAGCGACAGACCCGTCTGGGGTCTGTGGTCTATAGCGGATCTCAACCTTAGCAAAGTTGAACGACACCGAATCCGCAGGGGCATCGCCACCTGACGCTACGCCAGTCTGATAGCTGCTGACCATCACGTCTGTCATCGTAATCTTAAGATAGTCCTCTTGATCTCGTTTGCCTGCCTTACGAACGGAGAGAGTGGCTGTTGAAATGTGTTGGCCCGTGGCGCAACGCAGAAAAAGTTGCGGGCTTGACTTATCGAATCGCTTGGTGATGCTGAGGTCCTGGACGTTGACCTTGCCCGTGCTCGTATTACCGCCCGCTGCCGCGCTACCGGAGTTGGTCGCGCCCCAGCTCCACGAGAGAACCTCGATTTCGTCCTTGTGCTTGTCATCGACACTCTCGCCCTTGATGCCGTCTAGCTTCAGGAACATGTCCACGGCCATAGCAAGCCTCCTTGTTACGCCAGCAGAGTGAAGGTGAATTCAGCGCTTCCATCGCCACCCAAGCCATAGGGCTGCTGTCGGGCGACGTAGCTGCCCCGCGCCCCGAGATACCGTCCCGTCCCGCCCACGATGGCATATACCGCCGTCGTTTCGTCGACGAGCTGGCCGGTGCCCATCCCGACAATTGACCCTTCCGGTAGGTTGAAAGTCTGCATGTCGAGGGTCGTCGCGCCAAAGGGGCTGTCGCCGAACGGCGTGCGCATGCACACCGAGGCAGCATAGAACTCGCCGCGCTGGGTCCCGTCCGGGCCAAGTAGCTCGCCCCACACGCCGAGCCGGTCGCCGACGCGCGGCCGCATCGCCTGGCCTTGCGCCATCCGCGCGGTCAGGTTGCGTCCGCCAAACGTGAAGGTTGTTGAACCTGGCTGGGCGGGTGGGCTAACATGCGCCGCGTCTGCCACGCTGGTGATGGCCGCGCGTCCGCCGACGAGCGCGCCGAACAGCAGCAGACCCCGACGCAGTAGAGTGCGTCGGACCTCTCCATAACTCTCTGCCATAGAACCTCCTGAGTGAATGGTCGGAGTCTATCGAACAATGAGACAGAGTCAGTGCGGTGTGACGCGCACCCCGAACGGAGCAGCCAGCCGCAGGGGGACATGCGGGCGCAAGGCTTGTAATTGTATGTAACGAAAAGGTCCAAGAAGTGTTACGCTTCTTGGACCAAAGGATGCGATTCTTCAGCGGCGACCACCGGTACGACCAGGCCCAGCTCAAGCCAGCGGCGCACAACGTTGACGGCGTCCTGGACGATGGCGTTGGGGTCGTCGCCGGTCTCGCGCGCGGCCTGGACGATGAGCGGGCCTAGCTCGCGCTCGCCGTCGAACGCCATCATCAGGCGCAGCGCCAGCTCGTCCAGCGATCCCTCGAATCGAAGGCCGCGCGTCATCTCAGCGTACATGCTTTCGACCTGCCACACGCCGCCTTCGTAGACGAGGGTTTGATGAATCTTCTCGTCGGTCGGGGCCAGCACGGCATCGAGGAACGTTTGGGCATCGGGCACGCGGCGGAGATAGTCTTGCGCCGCAAACATGCGCTGGAGGTGGTCACTGGCCGAGCCGGCGCTTTCTTTAGGCAGGGCCTCGGCGTGTACCCAATGCGGGCCGGCGGAGCGTCTCAGGACGACTCCGCCGCCGCTGATGGCCTCAATCCCTAACTGGGCGTAATACGCCAGCCACTCGTCCAGCAGGCGGTCCATGGCGGCCTCATCCTCCGGGTAGGGCTGCCTGAGCCATGTCGCCGCGTACTCCAGGGGTGTGGCGGTATGGTGGCGCAATAGGAGGGCGTCGCAGCCCGACTCGGCGACCCAGCCGTGCAGCGGGGCAGACCAATCGCCGCCGGGCGCGTGAATCCAGTCGCACAGGACCGTCGCATAACCACCCGGCCGCAGATAGTGGCCCGCCCGGCTCACGACGAGTCGGCTGACGGCGTCGCCGCGCAGCCCTGCGTCGCGGAAGATGTAGTCCGAGCGGGGCGAGACGACGTACGGCGGGTTACAGGTGATGAGATCGAAGGTCTCGCCTTCGACGGGCTCGAAGAAGCTGCCCAGGCGGCACTCGATGTTCGCAGCGCCGTTGAGGGCGGCGTTGAAGGCGGTCATGTTGAGGGCGCGGGCGCTGACGTCCGTCGCCACGACTTCGGCGCAGTGGCGGCTGGCGAGGAGCGCCTGTACGCCGCAGCCCGTGCCCAGGTCGAGCGCTCGGCCAGGCCGTCGGACGGTGAGCGCCGACAGGGTGATGGAGCTGCTGTTGACGCCGGTGACGTGGTCCGGACGGAGGGCGCCGCCCGGCAGGTAGCGGTCGCAGACCAGGTAGAGATCCTGGAAGGTCATGAGGCGGTAGGGGAAAACGAGCTGGCCGCGCTGGACGTGCGCCAGGCCCCACGCGACGAGGGTCTCCGGCGTCAACGGGGCTAGGGCCGCGACGAGATCATCCCGTTCGACGGGGACACCGAGCAGGAAGAGCCGAATGAGGGTGTGCAGGGGGGCGTTGCCCAGGCGGCGCAGGTAGATGGGGATCTCGACGCGCTTGAAGGCGCCGCTGTCGCTCTCTCCGAGCGCTTCCAGTAATCCGTTGGGGGTGTAGTTGTGGCGGCGCAGGAGGGTGTCGAGCGCGCGAATGGCGGCTGGATCGCTCACATCGAGCGGGTGTTCGTCGGTCAGCGTAACCCCTGATCGCTGCATAGCGCCGTCCTTGTCTCACCCTCTGGGATGCCCTTGTCTGAATGAAGAGACAAATTATACACCGAATCAACACGACGGCGGGCGCTCTGTGCGGCGTTCTGCCAACACCGCCCAACTAGTCCATCATATTGACGATTGGGAGAGAACGTCGCGGGTGTTTTCACACGGCGCTGCGCACGATGGCGACAATAGCGCGACAAGGGCCAGGGACGCCAGCACGAAGAAGACGCCCGCGACGTTCACCCAGCGCGACTTGTGGGCGATGATCTTGTCAAGCTCCGCCCGCATCCGCGTCAGATTGTAGTCATAGCGCCTGTAGCGCCGGGGCTGGATGGCCCACGCGGCGATCAGGATGGCAAGCCAGTAGAGCGCCAGGACGGTGATGAGCAGCCCTTGGACCAGGGGGTTGCCTTTGACGTAGGTGGGCGGGAACTTGTCGCCAAAGGCGGCGATGGCGAGGAAGACCGCCTGCAAGTCGGTCGCCAACTCGATGATGCGCTTGCCCGTCTGGTCCAGCAGCTCCGGCTGCTTGGCCTCGATGTCGTCGAAGGTGGCGATGAGGTGTTTGTCCTCGTCGGACAGCGTCTCGCTGTCGAGGATGGGCGGCGCGCTCATAGATACTCCGTGCAGTCCACCGTCACGATGTTGACCTCGCTGCAGCCCTCCTCGCCGCACGGCAGCCGGAGCTTGTCGCCGCCCACGCCCGGCCGCGACGTCTGCCCACCGAACCGCCCCTCGCGCATCACCTCGTAGTACTGGGCGCACACCACGCGCTTGTTGTAGTAGGTCACGTGGCCGTTCTTGCACCGCGCCCCAAAGATGTCGCGCTCTTCCTCGTGGTTAAGGCCGGTGGACTTGCTCATCTCGCCTCATCTCCTTGTGTATCGCGGGGAAATAAGCCCGGGTTGTCATGCTGAGCTGCCGGCGAAGCAATCTCGCGGCTGAGACTTCGCGTTGCTCGCAATGACGCCGCGCTGTCGCTGCGAGGAGGACGATAGGACGACGAAGCAGCCTCACTGTCGGTGAAAGGAAGGCAGGCCGCCGCTTGGACGGACTTTCGCAAGGGCGGGAGATTGCTTCGCGTTGCCGCTCATGAACTTCACGCTCGCTGTCAACGGATGGAAAAACGAATAAACGGATTGTCTCGCCTCATGGAAGAACGCTGGCTATTCGTCAGCATCCGTTTATCCGTTTCTATCCGTTGACAGTAGGGCGAAAGCCACGCATTCATCGTGTCGGCGCACGCCGTCACACGGCGTGGGGGTCTCGCAATGACGCCGCGCACGAAGGCATAATCGAGGACGAGGTAGCCGTCCAGGCCGTAGGCATACTCCCAGGGCACAGCCTGCACTAACGTGTCGGTGGCGACGAGAACGATGCGCTCCGTCTCCCGCGCAAGGGCCTGCACCGCTGGCGTGCCCGGCGGGAAGAGCGCAGCGTAGACGGCGCGGCCATACGCGACGGGGGCATTCAGCGGCTGCGGTGGGCGCGCGGGGTCGTGGTCGTCGGGGAACAGGCTGAGCAGGTCAAAGGCGTGGGAGGGCTGGCCGTCGCACAACGTGGCCGACTTCGCCCGCTTTGCGCATCTCATCCCTGTGTCTGTTCGGGCCACCCGTGTACAAAGGTCGCCGACGACGTGGGGCGAAGCGTTGGCGACGCATGAGGCAGATGACCCGGCGTTGGGTCGCTGTCGCGTGTGTTCGCCAACTTGTGAGTTTGCCCCCAGTTGAGGTATCATCTGAACTTAATGGCGGCGTTCACCCTGCTTCCACTTTACCACGCCCTCCAAAGGTCTTCTGCCACTTCTCTGCTAGCTTGATATTTAGCACGCACCTCCCCGCAGTAGGTGTCGAGATATGGTTGCTCAACAGGACCTCGACTTCGATCCTAAACTCATGGCCTCGGCGCTAAAGGCCCTCCACAATCCGCGTCGCCTCGAGACCCACCCCCTCGCCGACCGCTCCCTGGTCACCTTGTATCTGCAGCAGCACCACTTGGCTGATACCCCGGCGATGCGCGCGCGTGCTTTGCGGGACTTGCTGCGCACGCTCGTCGAGGAGTTGCAGCCCTCGCTCACGGTTCCACAGACCGATAGGAGCTGGCTGATCTACGAGACCATGCGCCAGCGCTTCATCCAAGACCATAGCCCGACAACCGCCGCACTGGATCTCGCCGCAAGCGACCGCACGATGTTTCGCTGGCAGCAGGCCGGGATAGAATTGGTATGTGAGAACTGGCGCGCTCGCGAGCAAGCGGAGGCTAAGCGCCGCGAAACGTCGCAACGGGGTATCCCGCGCCTGAGGAACTTCGTGGGGCGCACGGAGGAGCTGAGGCTGCTGGAGGCTGAAGCACGCGGCGAAGAGAAGAACGCCGTCATGGTTGTCGGCGCGCCGGGGACAGGCAAGACGGCCCTGCTGGCCGAATTGGCATCATCCCAGTTGACCCAACGTCTGACACTCTGGGTGACGGCGCGGTTCGGGATCATGGCGTCGGCCGACGCGATTGTGGAGGAGCTTGCTCTCCAACTGGCTGCCCTCGGCCAGGAGGACTGCCTCAAGGCTATTCGTCTGGCGGCGAGCCGTCAGCCGCTGAGCGTCACGGGCAAGGTTGCCGAGCTTCTGAAGGCCCTGGACAATCGTTATTTTGTGTGTGTGGACAACGTCGAGCGGCTCGCCAGTGAACCGACGACTCTCGCGCTTCTGGAGGCCCTTTGGGAACGGGCGCAGCAGGGGCAGATGCGTCTTGCGCTCATCGGACACGAACCGCTCGATTTTGTCCGTAACCCTATCCGCGTGGATGGGTTCAATCGAGACGACGCGCGGCGTTTCATCGAAGCCAAGGACGTCCGCGGCCTGCCAGACGAGCTATACGCCGTTGTGTACACGATGACCCAGGGTATGCCGCTGTTCCTGGAGGCGCTGGCAGGCTGGGTACGTCAGAGAAAGCTGGATTTGGGTAGCGTCGAGGGGCAGCGCCTTTTCGCACAGCAGCTCCAGACGCTGGATCGCATTGACGCCATCGAGCGTCTCCTGGGCCGTATCTTCAACAACCTCGATCCTCAGTGCCGGCATTTCCTCACCATTGCCAGCGCTTTCCGCCGTCCCTTCGATGAGCTTGACGAGAACTTCATCCAACTGTTAGAACACGCGGACGTATCGGACGTGGCAAAGGCCGTGGACACGCTGCGCTCCCTCTACGTGCTGACGCCGCTGGCGGATGGCAGTCTTGCGCTTCACCCGCTGACGCGTCAATATGTCTATGCGCAAGTGCGAGCTGATCCGATAACCAGGCGGCGCGTACACGCTGCTATCGCAGCGTATTACGGGCGCCGCGCCCTGGACGCGGAACAGGGTGAGACGGCGCATCACTTTTACGAAAGCGGTGACTATGCGCGCTCCGCCCAGGTGCTGCTCGATTACATCGGCGGATGGATACGCTCCGGACAGATGAGCGTGGTGGATACGCTGGCGCGGTTCGGCCCGGATCAGCTAGACACGGTCTTGTGGGCGGAGGTGCTTCGGGCGCGGGGCGATGTCGCGTCGGCCCAGGGGGAGATGGAGGAGGGCGTCCGTAACTACCTCGAAGCAAGCAACCTGGTTGAGCAGGAGCCGCCCTCGTGCGAGCGGCATGTCCATCTGGGTCGGCTATACCACGGCCTCGGCAGGTGCTACCGCCTGGCCAACCAGGGGGTCGCGCTCGAGTGGTACGAACGCGCCATTGCCCAGCTGGAGCCGGTGGCGACCGAAGCGCTTGACGCGGCCCAACTGCTTGGCGCCGTGTATGCCGATGGTGCGGGTGTGCTGTATCAATCCGGGAAGTACAAGACGGCGATGACGTGGTGCAAGCGCGCCCTGACCTTCTCCCGCGGCCTCGATCCGGTGCTGGAAGCCCAGGTTCACAATATGCGTGGCAATGTGTTCTACAGTCGAGGTCGGCTCGATGCAGCGTCCACCGAGTACGAGTTGGCGCTCGCCAAGAGCCAGAACACGTCACCCTACCACGCCTCGATGTCGTTGGGGAATCTTAGCCTTGTGTACATCGCTGAAGGGCGTTGGCTGGAAGCCCGCGATTATCTGGAACGTTGCCTGACGATCAAGGCGGATATCGGAGATACGAACGGCAGGGCTTTGACTCTTTTCAATCTTGCGTCTCTGTTGTACAAGATAGGTGAAGACGACGCGCATGTCATGTCACTTCTCCAGACGGCGATGGCCATCTGGCAGCAGAATCAAGCGCATTACCTGCTAGGGGCAGGCTACATGAACATGGGTCTTGTGGCGTTGACCAACGGGGATCTGGCCACGGCCCGGCGCTATCTCAATCGCAGCCTGAAGCTTTATCGGCGCCACGCCCGCGGTGTCAGCCTATTGCCTGAGATTTGCCGCTGGACAGGTCTACTACACGCTCGAATGGGTGACATGGGCACGGCCAGCCGGTGGTTGGAACGCAGCCTGCGCCTCGGCCAGAAGCTGGGTTTGCAGCGCGAGGTGCTCATGACGATACGCGTGTCAGGTGAGGTTCACAGGTTGGCGGGCGAGTGGGAAACGGCCTACGCTCTGCTAACCCAGGCTCTGGCCGACTCCACAAGGCTGGATCAGTACGAAGCCGGCCTGGCCCATATGTCCCTCGCGGAGTTGTTCGTCGCGGCATCGCATCCAAAGGGCACAGAAAGCTTCCTCACCCTGGACGAGGCGTGTGATCACTTGCGGCAAGCTGTTGCCATCTTTGAGGCACTGCCTGCGAAGCGCGAACTTGCCAAAGCCAGGCTCATGGCGGCGTCTGTAGAGCTACCTTCTAGGCATGCAGGCCAGTAGACGGGCGCTTGGCAGTTTCTACCCGCCATAATCCCTGCGGCGCGCCACTAGACGAGCGCATGATTAAGGACGTCCTCGATAGTCTCGATGGGCGTTAGCTTGAGCTTGTCGAGGATATAATCGGGGAGGCTCTCCGCGTCTCGCAGGTTCTCCGTCGGCAGGAGGACCTCGGCTACGCCAGCCTCCCAAGCCGCCCGGACCTTAGCCTGAATGCCCCCTACCGGCAAGACCTTGCCCATAATCGTGATTTCACCCGTCATCGCCAGGTCATTGCGAACCGGGCGCCGCTTGAGAGCCGACACGATGCCGGTGACGATAGTGACGCCGGCTGAGGGCCCTTCTTTGGGGACGCCCATGTGGGTCGCCAAGACCGCTATGTCCAGGTTCTCCCGCCACTCGGCCGAGATACCGAGCTGGGCATGGTTGGCGCGGATGTACTGCGCCGCTGCCTCGACACTCTCGCGCATCACTCTCTGGATGGACCCGAGTGGAACGATACGACCGCTCCCCTTGGTCGCCTGGAGCTCGAAATGGAGGATAACGCCCCGCTCGCCCGCGACGGCCAGCCCAATCACCTCACCCACCATTGGTCGGGCGGGCAGCGCTACCTTCTGGACACGCTCGGCATCGGGAAGGGAGGGGACGACCTGCCGTCCTGACTTCGTCAGCCTGGCGCCGAGCCGCACACGCTCGTACTCGCCGGGCGCCATCAGGTGAAGCTGGTCCCGCACGCGCTGGCGTAGCTCACAAGCCACTTCCAGGACTTCGGCCAGTTCGTCGTCCGTCAGGCGCCCGTCAGGGTAGAGCAGTTTGAGCAGGCCGCTGAGCGTCTTGGTGACGGCGCGCTGGTCGCGGCCCGACAGGCCCTTCTCCGTTCCCCCCGCGTCAATAAGCTCGAAGCGTGACCGCACCGCGCCGAGCGCGTCCGTCCGACGTAGCTCATGCATAATCTCGCAGAAGTAGTCGGTGATAAAGCCATAGTCCCGCGCGGTGCTGTCGGGGCGGAGCTTGGGGATTTCCCAGCCCGGCACATAGGCGTGGAGGCGGTCGAGGAAGGCGATGACCTGTAGGAAGTCGGGGAGCGGCTCGAAGAGGTGATAATACTTCTCGTGCGGCTGGTCGCCCTGGACATCGAGGTTGCCCACAAAGACGAGGCTGGCGAAGGCCAGGATTTCCTTCTTGCCCCGGCTGAACTTGGCATCCTGCATGTAGCCCTGCATGATGCTCACGAGGGCCCGGGGGTCGGTGAAGTCGGTGTTGGCGATCTCGTCGAAGACAATGACATCGCGGGTGCCGACAACGCCGATTTGGCCGTTGGCGAGGTTGATGAAGAGTTGGGCGGGCGTGGCCTTGCCGCCCGACAGAACTTGCGCGTAATACGAGATATTGCGGTAGAGGTAGGTCTTGCCCGTCTCGCGGGGACCGAGCTCGACCTGGTTCACGTTGGTCTCGACCAGCGGAATACAGCGGGCGAGGTAGAGCAGCTTCTGACGCCGGGTCATCTCGGTCGGGCTGAGGCCGCATGAATTGACCAGGACATCGACCCACTCATCAGACGTGAACTCGCGGCGCTTGTCCAGGTACTCGTCGAGATTGATGACGCTGACCTGGAACGGGGTGAAGGCCGTAATCTTGAACGGGCGGATCTTCTTGTTGTGGATTTCGGTCTCGTCGTACGTCAGGTCAATCGTACCCCACATGCCGCCCGACAGGAGCATCGGATACTGGCGGATGATGCCTTCCGGGATATTGACGAAACTCTCGTTGATCGCGGAGATCGTTGCCCAGTACTTGTCCTCCGTCTCGACCAGGCGCGCTTCCAGGTTGGCGATGACGGTGTGACGGCGGTTCTCGCGGATGTAGTGACGAATCTTCTCCGCCTCCGCACCGTAGACAAACGACTCCTTCAGGCGGCGAACAACCTTCTCCATATCTTGTTCGAAGGTGTCCTCGTCACAGTAGTTGTCGATGAGGTACTCAAGGACGTAGCGGGGGAACTCGTCTACGCCTGTGTTGACGGTGTGCGCCTTGTTGACGACCTTGCCGCGAAAGACTTGCTTGAGCTTGGTGTTCATCTGGGTGACCCCCTCGCGCTTCACAGCCCCAACTCTGGCTGCTCGCTCTTGCGGGCGCGCTTCTTGCCGCCGCTCCCCGCCGCCTTGTCGGCCTGGCCTCGCGCCAGCAGCCGCACACACGTCGCGTAGTCCTCTTCCACCCCCACCTGCCCCTCCTCGCTCAGCCCCGCCACGTTCAGCCCTCCCCGCTCGTACAGCGCCACCCCTGCCGCGTACAGCCCCGCTCGCTTCGCGTGGCGGATCCACTCCGCCAGCGTCGCGTCGCTCACCCGCTCCGACACCCCCTGCCCGCTCTCCACCAGCGCCAGATACCGCTTGATCCGTCGGTTCGTCCCCGCCGTCCGCCCGTGGGCCTTCGCCTCGGCCTCCTCCGCCGTCTGGGGCAGGCGGTACGTCCCCTCATCGGTCTGGTAGAAGTAGTCGGGCAGCCACTCGGCCAGCGTCCGCCGCGGCTTGTCGTGCACGGCGTAGACGTAGTGCTCGAACAGGTCGGAGTAGTGGACGCCCTCCTCCCCTGGATGACGGGTCAGCCACTGGCGCATGAAGCGGCTCAGGCTGGCGGCGGCCGCGTCCTCGCGCTGGGTCTCGGCCCTGTCCTCGACGAGGGCGGCGTCCTTGAGATACCAGCGGGCGGGGGCGGCGTCGAGGGCGATGGGGTCGGCGACCTGGCGCAGCAAGCTCTCGAAGTCGTGGGCCTGCATGCGGCCCGCTCGGACGAGGCGGCTGACGACGTGGTCGTAGACGCGATCCTTGGTGGCGCCGGGCTGGGCGGCGAGGAAGTCGTGGACGAGGGCGCGGACGCCCTGGAGGAAGGCGGGTTCGTCCTCGTCGCCGCTGAGGGCGAGGGCGGCGGCGGTCTCGCCGAGGCGGGGCTTGCGGAAGTTGATGACGAGGTCGCGTTTGGTGACCTTGTCGGCGGTTTGCTGATTACGCGATTTCTGACTAGCGTCAATGTAGAGGGCGTCGTCGGAGCGGTCGACGAGGAAGCCGACCTCGGCCATGAGGTCCTGGACGAGGGACCAGGTGCCCTCGCTCGTATCGTGGTAGCAGAGGGAGAGCCAGCGGCCGGGCTTGAGGACGCGGAAGCACTCGGCGAGGGCGAGGCACATCATGCGGGCCCAGTCGGCCTCGGACTTGCCGCGCACCTCATTGACGATGATCTCGTCCCTGTGCCAGGTGGTGTCGAAGCCGAGCCAGGCTTCCCAGACGAAGTTGGTCTCGCCGTATTGTACTTTCCAGGAGTAGGGCGGGTCGGTGAAGATGTAGTCCACCGAGTTGGCCGAAATAGCTGATAGGTCGGTCGCTGACTGAGTGGATATGAGAACAGAAGGCTGTTTCGTAATTACCCTATCTATTTCCTCGATACCTTTGATGAGTTGAAATAGGTTGTATTCAATTCCGTTACTGATTCTTATCTCACGGAAGGTGGACGGGAGATAGTAAGTTCCAGCCTGGATTGCTCGCTTCTCCTCACGAAGCATCTTCGTGCCTGTAAGCGACACAGTTGTCAAAATCGTCCAAAGAGCAGCGGCGGGCGTAGCAGATTCAGGCGATACTAAATCAGCAAGGAAGGCTCGAAACGCAGCTACTGCCCAAAGACTACGTTTTGTATACAGATGGTGAACGTGGGTGACTCCACGGAGATAGGGACGCCAGAGCAGCCCCCACTCCTCCTGCTCCTCCGGCGCGTGCATCATCCGGTCGCGCGAATACCAGTACGGGATGTCCTGCGCCTCGATCTCCCGCAGCTTGCCCAGGTCGTACTGCTCGAAATACGCGCGCTTCGTCGCGTCGGCGTCGTTGTGCCGCCGTTCCCCCCGCGCCGGCTTGCAGCCGTTCTCACAGATGTAGCTCACCAACACCGGTATCGCCCCGAACTTCACCCCCCGTGTGCTGATCTCCTCCACGATGCCGCGCGCGTGGCAGTGCGGGCACGCCATCACCGTCTTCGGCTTGCCCGCCTTGGTCTGGCTCTCGACCTGCACACAGTCGAACAGCGGCACGCGGGCCAGGCAGCGCGGGCAGCTGGATGTACTGGCGAATGGCGTCGTGGGGCTTCTTCGACCAGTAGGTGTGCATGTTGTAGATGGCGGTGGCCTTGGTGGTCTCGATGGGCGTGGTGAAGGCGGGGACGGCGTAGGTGTCGGTCAGCGGGTCATAGGGCCGCTGGGCCAGGTGGGCCGCGACGAAGGCGCGCAGGTGGGGGTTGGGGCGGTCGCCGGCGTAGTAGCCCTCGGGCATCTGGGGTACGGCGCGGCGGAAGAGGCTCGCGTGGGCCGTAGCGGTTTGGGACTTCGGCATTGGCAGACTTTCTAGGGGAGGACACACTTATTCTAGTTCAAACAAGTTGTTATCGGCAACCAAGTTGTCGGGTAGGTAGACCTCGGCGTCGGACAGGTGTGGATAGAGGCGGACGCGGCCCCCTTCGCGGCAGGCCGGCAAGAGCAGGATGACCCGGTGGTCGTCGGTGGCGAGCATGCGCAGCGGGCTGAGATCGATGCCGTAGGCAAACAGCATCTCCAGCCCCGCCAGTACGACCGTCCCCTTCGCCTGGAGCGCGTCCCGCAGGAAAGTTCCGAAGGCTTGCTCGACGTGTTTGGCGGTTGGCTCAGGCCGCTTCGCTTCATCCTCCACGAGCAGGCGGAACTCGTCCTCTGGAATGATACCGAGGATGCCATTGTTGACCGACAGAGGCTTGGGGAAGCGGCCCGTGTCGGACAGACGGGCCTGTTGGAGCTTGCGCGCGAAGGCGTCAAGGGCCAGGTAGGTACCGAGCACCCCGTACAGGTGGCGTCCGGTGGGCACAGACAGCTTAGCCTTCAGCGCTGTGATGATTTCCGCCTCGGTCATGCCGCCGCGCCCTCCGCAACCAGGTGGGCGACTGTCGCCTCAAGATCGTAGCGAGTCGTGAACTGGCGGCCGTAGTCAATGTCGGAGACCTTGGCGAGCAGGCCGTGGTTGCGCAACTCGTAGAGCATGGGCATGAGGCGCTCGGGCTGCCACAGCAGGGCCCGCATGGCCGGGTTGGTTTCCACCAGGCGTACATCGTACATGCCCGGCTCGGGAAACTCGCTCGCCACAACAAAAGCGAACGAGGCCAGGAGAGGCTCGCGGTAGCCGAAACTCAGTTCCTTGCGGTCGGCCCGCACGATGCCACCTGCCGTCAGCGCCTCAACAACAGCCCACCCCGCGTCCTTGACAGCGCCAGACTCGGGGAAGCGCTGGGCGAGATACGCCCGCAGGCTCTCGCGGGCCAGCCCGCCGCGGCCGATGGCGGGCAGAAGGAGGTCGTCAAGCACGCGCTGCATCAGCGGCTCGGCCTGGACGAAGCGGTAGAAGCAGACGTCGCGCAGTTCCTGGCGGCCCTGATACTGGCGGGCAAAGGCGCGCAGGGCGCGGTCGGCGTAGCCGAGGGGAAACGTGCGCCGCGTAATGTACTGGGCGTAGCGCTGCCGCGTCTGCTCGGCGCTGTAGTGCAGCGCCGAGCGCAGGAAGGCAGTGACCTCATCGAGGTTGTCGGTATCGGGCAGCCGCGGCAGAAGCTCAATCGCCTCTTTCAACACCGCGTTCGTCACCAACTCGCTGCCCCGCCTTGGCGCTACGTAGCGCTGCCTCGTCCCCCTTACCTCAGGAGCCAGAGCCTCAGAAGCCTCGTCGCGTGTTGGAGCAACACGTTCGGCCGCAGGCCCAGGTGTGCTTGCCTCGTCAGCCGGCGCCTCGGTTGGGGCCGGCGAAAATAGCGAGGGCTGAAGTAGGGCCGCCGTGCCATTCCCGGCCACTGCCGCCGGCGCACCCGGCACTCGGATAGCATCCACGAGCTTTAGCAGGGCCACCGAGTGGTCTTTGAGGCCGTCAAAGGTCATCAGCACATGCGGATCGGCAGCGAGGACAGCCGGCAGACTGCCAAAGTGGCGCAACAAGTGACCTGCGAGAGGCTGAACATCGCGCTGAGGGATGGCGTAGGTGAGCAGGAGCTCGAGCATAGCCTCGTCCGTGCGTGACCAGACGTCGCCGCTCATAAAGCGGTCCTTGATTCGCTGCCGATGTCCGGCTTGCGAGCTCTCTGCCATGCTGTATCCTCGGTCTCTCTAGGTCACGTCTCAACGTCGGCAATTACACCATAAGCCAGCGCCCTTACGCAATGATTTAGAGACCCGCCGCGCCGCGCTAGACCCGGCACGTGCCGACGCAGACCGTCAATCCGGCGACACTCGCATCGCCAGGTAGACAGCCTCCCGCGAGGCGGCCACAAGCTCACCTGGCGTCATGACGCGCACAACGCCCGGTGGGGGCCGATAATCACGGACGTTGTACGTGACGAGGACGTGCGCCTGGGCGTCCACGGCCGCCGCCAGGTTGATGACGTCCTTCCAGTGCGCCTGCGTCTTGTAGGCTTGCAGAAGCGATGGGGGCGGGTCATCCACGACGCGGATCGAGCGCCCGACGAGATGCAACAGCAGAGGCGCCTGGTCGGGCAGGTAGGCCCGTAGCGCGCGGAGCGCCTCCTCGACGGTGTAGGCGGCCGAGACGACGTCCAGCAGCGTGAACTCGGCCATGCGCAGCAGGACAAGCGCCGCCGTGTACTCGTGCGAGGCGGTCGCCGCGCGGAACAGGACGTCCGCGTCGACGTAGACCCTAAGCAGGTTTTGAGGCTGCATCGGGCGCGAACTCGGCGGCGAAGTCAGGGTATTTCTCGCGCAGCGTGCGCAGGCGCTCGGCCTGGAGCTGGCGGGCTAGCGCCTCGTAGGCGAGGCCCGCCTCCTCTCGCCCTGCCTCGATCTGCGCCGCCAGCACTGGCACTTGCTCCACAGCCTCTTGAGGCGCGGCGGTCGCTTCCTCACGTCTCGCGTAGGGCCTGAGCACAGCGATTGGCCGTCCATTGCGCTCGACGATGACCTCGTCGCCGCCGTAGCCGACCCGGTTGAGCAGCTCGGTCAGCTCGCGGCGAAACTGCTCCGCCCCGACTCTCAGGGTTCCCATCGCATGCCCTCCAGGTTCTATAAGTCCGCTAACTTCTTCAACTGCCTCCTGATTATGGCTCACTTGGCCTCCTGTGTCAAACGCCTCGGCCAACACATGAAGGCCGGTGATGCAACTCCGCCGCGCCCGCACTGCGCTCGATTACTTTTGCCCAGTTTTCAAGATGCGCGCCGCAATAGCTCCCACTTCGAGGACAAACGAAAGTACTTTGATCTGCTCAACTTGCATGGTACACTTGCCACAGAGAACGGCAAGAAAGTGGTCTATCTCAAATGCCTGATTGGATCGCAACGAGTAGGTCAAATGCAAATATTGCCTTCGTGAAGTATTGGGGGGCACGGGATGCGGCGCTGAATATTCCGTACAACGACTCGCTGAGCATGAATCTCAGCGACGCCGTCACGGTGACGACGGTTCACTTCGCCGACTATCCCGCCGATACGCTGATCATCGACGGAGCGGCGGCGGGGCCGGCGCAGGTCACGCGCGCCAGCCGTCACCTGGACCACATCCGGCGGCTTGCGGGTGTCGAGATGCCGGCGCGGATGGTGTCCAGGAACTCGTTTCCGATGGGGACGGGCATGGCATCGTCGGCGGCAGGTTTCGCCGCGTTGACGGTCGCCGCCAGCGCAGCGCTGGGTTCAGACCTGACGGAGCGGGAGCTGTCGGCTTTGGCGCGGCTAGGCTCTGGTTCGGCGTGCCGGTCCATCCCCGCTGGCTACACATTGTGGCACGCCGGGCACGACCACGCGTCGTCGTTCGCCGAGACGGTCGCGCCGCCGGAGCACTGGGACCTGCGCGACGTGACGGCGGTGGTGAGCGCGGCACATAAAGAGGTGTCGTCGGCGCAGGGGCATCGCCTGGCCGACACGTCGCCGTTTCTCTCGGCGCGGCTGGCGGACCTGCCACGGCGGATTGGACGGGTGCGGGCGGCGCTGTGGGCGCGAGACATCGAGGCGCTGGGGGAGGAACTAGAGGCGGAGGCGATTGCCCTGCACGTGCTAGCGATGACCTCGCGCCCGCCCCTGATGTACTGGGAGCCGGCGACGGTGGAGATCATGCGGCTATGCCCGCAGTGGCGCAGCCAGGGCGTTGGTGTCTATTTTACCCTGGACGCCGGGCCGAACGTCCACCTGATCTGTGAAGCGTCGCAGGCCGACGCGGTGGTGGAGCGGCTGAAGGGACTGGCGAGCGTCCAGGCGACGTACGTGAACGGACCGGCCGGTCCAGCGCACCTCATGGGGGAGCACCTCTTCGTTCCCTAACAAGTGCGAGCAAAAACAACAAGGCCCCGCAGACGCGGGGCCTTGTGCGTGTTATAGGTTGACTAGCCGAGGTAGGCGAACGGGTTGCGCGCCACGCCGTTGAGGATGATCTCGAAGTGGAGGTGCGGACCAGTGGAGTGGCCGGTGCTGCCGACCTTGCCGATCTGCTCGCCCCTCTGGACGTACTGGCCGTAGTTCGGGAAGATCCAGCTCAAGTGGGCGTAGCGCGTGCGGAAGCCGTTGCCGTGGTCGACGATGATGCAGTAGCCGTAGCCCGTGTTGTCCCAGCCGGAGAACACGACGCGCCCACCATCGGCGGCATAGACGGGCGTGCCGAACGAGATGGCGAAGTCGACGCCAGGATGCCAGCCGCTGAAGTACGTCGTGATGAGGTAGCCGCCGGGGACGGGGTAGCGGAAGTTACCGCTGCCGTAGACCGGCGCAGCGGGCGGCGCGGGGCGGGCTGGCTGCTGGGGCTGCGGGGCGGGCGGTGGCGTCGTCACGCGCGCCTGCTGCTGGGGCTGCGGGGTGGGGGCGACTGGCTTCGCCGGGGCCTGCGGCTGAGGCGCTGGGGCACGTGGCTGTAGCACACTCGCCAAGGTATTCTGGCGCGGCGCTGGCGCTGGTGTCGGCGCCGGCAGCGCAACCTCGGCGCCCGGCACGAACACGACCTGGTCTGGCGCGAGCTGGCTGTCCGCCTTGAGGTGGTTCGACGCGTAGCCTACGATGGTCGCAACCTCGACCTCGTACTTCTCCGCGATCTTGTCCAGGGTGTCCCCGTCCTTGACGATGTGCAGGATGCCACCCGACGGCGGGATCCGCAGTTCGTCGCCCGGCAAAATCAGGTGGTTGACCTGGCCCTCCAGGCTTGGGTTTGCGACGACCAGTGCGTCCAGGCTCAGGTTATGGGTTGTAGCGATGCCTAGGAGCGTGTCGCCGTCCTGGATCGTGTAGCTTGTGATGAGCGACTCCAGGGACGGGGCTGGCGCTGGCGCAGCCACCTTCGCCTTCTCGGCGGCGACAGTCCGCGCCATCTCTTTAGCTTCGAGAATATCGCTTGACGTGGCGAGAACGGGGACGGGCGCTGCACTCGGGGCGCTGGCAGGCTTGGCTGCGCTGACGGTACGCGGGACGACCGCGCGCCGGGCGTACATCTCAGCTTCAGGGTTCGTGTCCGCAGCATTTGCGATGGACACGAACGTACTATCCGAGACGCGGCGCGCCAGGGCAGGTAGCTGCATGTCGGCGAGATGCGACTGGCTGAGACCAAGGGCGGCGACAATCGCGGCGAGCACAGCGCCGTGCGCCGCGTAGCGCAAGGTTGTCTCGCGGTTAGTCTTGCCCCACTCTTGGACGCCCGCGAACCACGCTTCGAGACGGTGTTCGGCAGTCGCTATCTGGCGAACACGAACGTCCCATATAGATGGGCGCTGATCGGTTGTATCGTTGGGGGTATTGGAGCGAGCAGGCTCCTCCGTACACGGAGGCTCATCAATGGTCTCGGGACGTTCCGAAACCGGCGCCTTGGTAGCGCGCTTGCGACGGCGGTTTTGCTTGTCCACGGTATCCCTCGTTCGAGCAATGACAACAACTCGAGTGCGGGCGGGCGCTCCCTTGCGTTCCATGAGTGTCGAGAGGGATGTAGGGCAGATTGGAAACCATGGAGACGCAAGAGAGATGACCGCGTACTAGACGCGGTCGCCATGCGTCGGCGTCAAGTTGCTGGCCGTCTGAAGGGTGTCCCTTCTTGGAGGCGCTCTCGTTCTAGCAGCGACTCCGGCCCGACGGCTGGGTGTTCTACTTTCCTCCTCGCGGTTCGCCGCTCGTCACTAACGATGGTCTCGCTTACACTCACTAACAATACGTTGTTTACAGATCGCCCTTGCTCAATGTTTCCAGGAACTCACGATTCGTCTGCGTCCTCGCCATGCGGGCGATGACAGCCTCAGCCGCTTCCGATCCGCCGCCGATGGCGTCGATCATGCGGCGTACCGTCCAGACGCGCTGCAGGGTTGGGCCGTCCAGCAGCAGGTCCTCGCGGCGTGTTCCGGAGCGCTCTATGTCGATGGCAGGCCAGATGCGGCGCTCGGCGAGTTTGCGGTTCAGGTGCAGCTCCATGTTGCCGGTGCCCTTGAACTCCTCGTAGATGGCGTCGTCCATGCGACTTCCCGTGTCGACGAGACACGTCGCCAGGATCGTCAGGCTGCCGCCTTCTTCGAGATTGCGGGCTGCGCCGAAGAAGTGCTTCGGCGGGTACAGGGCCGCTGGGTCTAAACCGCCCGATAGTGTACGCCCACTCGGTGGAACTGTCAAGTTATAGGCCCGCGCCAGGCGTGTGATGCTGTCCAGGAGGATGACAACGTCCTTGCCACCTTCGACGAGGCGCTTGGCGCGCTGTAGCGTCAGCTCGGCGATGCGGACGTGGTCCGTGACCGGGTCGTCGAACGTCGAGCTGTAGACCTCGGCGTTCACCGAGCGGTCCATATCGGTGACTTCCTCGGGGCGCTCGCCAATCAGCACCACCATCAGGTGTAAGTCCTGGTAGTTGGCGCTGAGGCCGTTGGCGATGTTCTTGAGAATGCTGGTCTTACCAGCTTTAGCGGGGGAGACGATGAGACCGCGCTGGCCGCGGCCAATGGGGCTGAGAACGTCCATTAGGCGGTTGGAGAGGACGCGCCCGCCCATTTCTAACTTCAACTGCTCGTCGGGGAAGATGGGCGTGAGCTTGTCGAAGTCGGGGCGCTGCTTGGCAATCTCGGGGTCAAGGGCGTTGACGGACTCGACCCGCAGCAATCCGTAGTACTTCTCCGTGTCCTTGGGCGGGCGAATCTGCCCGACAACCATGTCGCCGGTGCGGAGGCCGAAGCGCCGGATTTGTGACTGCGAGACATAGACGTCATCCGGGCCGGGCAGTAGGTTGTCGGAACGCAGGAAGCCGATGCCGTCCTGGATAATCTCCAGGATGCCACCGCCATAGATATAGCCCTGCTCTTCCGATGCCTGCCGCAGCAGGCGCATAATCAGGTCATTCTTCTTCATTCGGCTGAAGCCGGGCACATCACGGCGCCGGGCTTCATCCTGCAACTCACCAATGCTCTTTACTTCAAGCTGAGCGATGTCCACGATCGGGGATAGTCCTTCATGTATAGATGTGGGAGCGCACTTCTATGTGATGCACAAACAACTCTCCCGCTCCTACTATGGAGCGGTCTTCAATCACGCTTGTGTGCGACCCTTTCGGGGCTAGTTCACGGGGTTCTTATCTCGGTGGGGATTGCACCCTGATGACATAGTGTATCGTGTGCAACGTTTGGCGCAATTTACACCATTATATCAGAAATCTAGATTTTGTCAACTATAACATAATGAGAAATCGGAGCAAAACCGGGGAAGTTATCGTCGCGGCGATGAGGGCGCGCCGAATATCTTCGTCAGGCTGGAGGGCGCAAACCGCTCGACTATCTCGGGCGTAATGCCGTCAGCCGCAGCGATCTCGGCGTAGAGCTGGCCGCTCGGCTTGATTGTACGCGCCTGGGTCGCCAGGTCCAGGTGGATGAGGCCGAAGCGCGCGGTATAGCCCTCCGCCCACTCGAAGTTGTCGACCAGGCTCCAGTGGAAGTAGCCGCGCACATTCGCGCCCTCCTGGATGGCGCGGTGCAGCCCGGCCAGCGACTCCAGGATGTAGGCGGGGCGGCGCTTCTCATTGTTCTCCAGGAGGCCGTGCTCGCTGATGACGATAGGCAGGTCGAACTGTTTGAGCCACATCACCCGGTCGTGGAGGCCCTCGGGGCGCGACTCGCCCATGAACGGCGGAATGTCCGGGCCTGGCTGTCCCATGTCGCGTGCGAAGAGATTGCCCGGATCGCGCCAGGAGAAGGCGATGGGGAACGTGAAGTAATGCTGTAGCGCCAGGTAGTCGTGGGTGCCGACGGCCTCGGGCAGGCGCTTCTGCAAGCCCAGCGGCGGCCGCAGGACGCCATCCATGGTGGCGCGCACCCAGACCTGGTTGAGCATCCAGTCGCGGCTGCTCGCGGCCCAACGGTCCGGCGCCCATCTTGGGCTGTGGGCCGGGAACACGGCCAGGTGGTTGGCGGCGCTGACCAGGGCGTTGGGGCGGCGGTTGTGGACGATGTGGTAAGCGGCGGCGTGGGCGCGGACGAGGTTGCGCGCGACCTTGAACGCGAGGCGGACGTTCTTCTTGCCCGGCGGCCAGCGCCCAAGCACCCAGCCCATCACCGTGAAGATCATAGGCTCGTTGATGGTCAGCCACCAGCGCACCAGGTCGCCGTACTCGTCCACGACGCGCTCGACGAAGCGGGCGAAGCGCTCCACGCCCCAGGCGGTCTCGAAGCCGCCGCGTCCGGCGACCCACTGGGGCAGGGTGAAGTGGTGGAGGCACAGCACCGGCTCGAGGCCGTGCCGCCGCATGCTTTCGATGAGCTTACGGTAGTGGGCCAGCGCCGCGTCGTCCCAGACGTTTTCGCGCGGCTCGATGCGGCTCCACTCGACAGAGAAGCGGAGGGCGTTCGTGTGCATCTGCTCGGCGAGCGCCAGGTCGTCCCCGGCGCGGCGCCACCAGTCGGCGGCGACGGCCGATGTGTCGCCGTTCTGGATGTGGCCGGGCGTCTGCTCCCACAGCCACCAGTCGTTGCGGGTGTTGCCACCCTCGACCTGGTGGGCGGCGACAGACGTGCCCCACATGAAGTTGGTCGGGAAGCGGAGGATATCGGTCACGTTGGGTTCCAAGACGCGAAGGCATTGTCTCTATTCTAATCAAGGTGGCGCAAACTCGCAACCTGGCCGGGCAGGAATTGCCTACAGTCGTGGAGAACCCTACAATTCCCCCAGGAGGATACATGCTCGCAACACCGACACTGCGCGACGTCTATCGCGCCCAGCGCCAGATCCGCCCGTATCTCGCCCCTACGCCGCTGCGGCACTCGCCCGGCTTGAGCCGCCTACTTGACGCCGAGGTGTGGGTCAAGCACGAGACGATGCTGCCCACCAGCGCCTTCAAGGTGCGCGGCGGCGTCAACCTGGTCTCGCAGCTGAGCGACGCCGAGCGGGCGGCGGGGCTGATTTGCGCCTCGACGGGCAACCACGGCCAGTCGATTGCCTACGCCGGCCGCCTGTTCGGTGTGGGGGTCATCGTCGGCGTGCCGGAGGGGGCCAACCCGCTCAAGGTCGCGGCGATGCAGGACGCCGGGGCTGAGGTCGTTTTCCACGGGCCGGACTTCGACGCGGCGCGCGAGCATGTCGAGCGCCTGGCGGCGGAGCGCGGGCTGCGCTACGTGCATTCGGGAGATGAGCCACTGCTCATCGCGGGCGTTGGGACGCACACCCTCGAAATCATCGAGGAGCAGCCCGACATCGACGTGGTGATCGTGCCGATTGGCGGCGGGAGCGGGGCGGCGGGCGCGTGTATCGTCGCCAAAGCGGTTGACCCGGCGATCCAGGTCATCGGCGTCCAGTCGTCGGCGGCGCCCGCTGCGTACCAGTCCTGGCAGGCGGGCGAGCCTCGGACAGCGCCCAACGCGACATTTGCCGAGGGGCTGGCAACGCGCACGAGCTTCAGCCTACCGCAGCGCATTCTCCGCCAGTACCTGGACGATTTCATTCTCGTGTCCGATGACGCTCTCCGCGAGGCGATGGTGCTCATGATAGAGCAGACGCGGACGCTGGCCGAGGGGGCCGGGGCGGCGTCGCTGGCCGGGGCGCTGGCGATCAAGGGCCGGCTGGCTGGCCGCCGCGTTGCCCTAATCCAGAGCGGGGCAAACGTCACCCTCGACGGTCTGCGCCAGGCGCTAGACGCGGCACGAGCCAGCCGTTGAAGCTCGTTGGCGATATATGACGAACCTTCAAGACGACATGGGATTGGCAAAGGAGACAATAATGGCTAAGATACGGAAGCATCAAGCGAGTAAGTCACGCGCTGGCGGCGGGCACGTCCGGGTGGTGTGTCCCCAGTGCGGGAAGCGGGTCAATGTCCCGGCCCAATTATCCCCGACGCAGCAGGCGTATCCCTGCCCGGCGTGCCGCGTTCCTATTGGGCGGGCGGTCATCGAAGCGGCAAAGGCGGAGGCTGAAGCTCCGAGTGAGGCGGCGGCGCCCCCCACGACTGAGGCTGCCGCGCCATCGGCTGCGAGCGAGAACGAGAGCCAGGCTGATGAGAGCGCGGATTGACCGCTTGGGCGTAGAGGAGTAAAATGAATTTGGCCGCGTCAATCCGCCACTTTCTCCCCTACTCCATTCCATTGATGCTGGCTCACGATTGGGTGAAGTCATGCCCGAACAAGCGCCCCGCTCCAATCTGACTCCCTCGCTGCCCCAGGCGGGCCGTGCTGGCACGGTCGATATGGCTATCGACGAGGCATGGCGTGTCCTCGAAGCTATGGGCGCCGACGGCGCTGCCGTGTATACGGTGGAGGCCGACGGCGCTCTTGTCTGTCTGGCATCATCCGGTGGTTTGACAAGTCTCTCGCCGTATTTTCCGCCGCTTGACGACGTGGCGGATACTACGCCTGCCTGGACGCGGATGGCGCGCAACGACCACGTTCACTGGTTGAGCCTTTCGGGCGCACGTGGTGTTGTCGGCTGGCTCGCTCTCAGCTTGCGCGCGTCCGACGCCTTTCCCAAGCGCGAAGCGCTCCAGGTTGCCATTGACCAGCTCGCCTCGGCCCTGGCGACGCAGCGCATGGAAGAAGCCCTTCGACGTACACAGCGCCAGGCGGAGATGCTTTACAACATGATGCGCCTCGCCCACCCACCTGCCGTCAGCGCCACTACCTTGCCATCGCTTGTGCGCGGGCTTGTCACGGACGGCGGTTTCCTAGCAGCCGTTATCTACCGCTTCGAAGCAAGCCGCCTGATCTGCGAGGCGTGGAACACAGCCTCCGGCGAGGATGGGGCGCAGACGGATCTCGAGCGGCTGGAGAGTGTGGCGCGACGGGCCGTGCTGACTCGGTCAACTCAGTGCGAGCGAGCGTCCACAGCGCCAGGCGACGGCCTTGAGGTTAATGCTCCTGGCCTGCTGATGGCGGCGCCGCTCCTGCGCGACGAGCTGGCGATGGGCGCGCTGGCGGTGGAGGGCGCTGGACGGGCGTGGCGTGGGGAGGATGCTCATTTTGTGGCGATGCTGGCCGAGCCGGTCAGCATCGCGATGGAAAACACAGGGCCGCGCGCTCATCTCTATAATCAGCTGCAAGAAAAGGCGGCTCATGCGGAGGCAGAGCTAGAGACGGTGGTGCGCGAGGCGCCAGCTGGTCTTGTCGTGCTGGACGATGAGTGGCGCATCCTGCGACTGAACCCGGCGGCGTGTCGCCTTCTCGACTGTGAGGTCGAGGTGGCGCTGGGACAGCCGTTCGTCGACGTGGTCAAGGATGTGCGCCTGATGGAGAACCTGGCAGCGCTGGCTGTCGCCGAGGTCGAGGCCCACCGCCCGATGATCGAGGCGCGGCTGGATGAGACGCGCTGCGACGTCCTCATGGGTATCGCACGCCTGGGGCCGGGCTACCTTGTCAGCCTGTCCGACATCACGGCGCTTAAGGATGTCGACCGTCTGAAGAGCGAGATCATCTCGAACGTCTCCCACGAGTTCCGCGCGCCATTAGCTTCCATCAAGGCGTACACCGAGCTGCTGTCCGAGCCGAGCTTAGGAAGCGACGCCGAGACGCGCCAGCGTTTCCTGGGCATTATCGGCGAGGAGGCGGACTATCTGACCGACCTCATCACCAACATGCTGGATCTCTCGCGTCTCCAGTCGGGCCATCTGCAGCTGGTGTATACCTGGCTAGACCTACGCCATTTGATTGGCGACGTGATCAATATGCTGCTTGTCCAGGCGCAGGCGCGGCAAATCACGTTCAAAGTGGATGGTCCGCCAGCGGGGCCGCTGTTGTGGGCGGATAGGCAGCTCATGATCATCATTCTCAAGAATCTGATGGGCAACGCTGTAAAGTACAATCGGATCGGCGGGCATGTCACCATCACCATTGAGGACAGCGCCGACGAGGTGACGGTGCGGGTCCGCGACGATGGTGTGGGGATTCCGGCCAACGCCATTCCCCAACTCTTCGAGAAGTTCTACCGCGTTGTTTCGACGACCGAGTCGGGGATTCAGGGCACGGGCTTGGGTCTCGCCTTGACAAAGGCTGCCGTGGACGCCCACCAGGGCAGCGTGTCTGTCGATAGCTGGGAGGGGAAAGGTACCGAGTTTACTGTCAGATTGCCCAACCGGGCAGCGGACGCCCCAGACAGTGGGGGGAGAACATCGCGCTAGAGAGGCCGGAATCGAGGGGGGATGACTCAAACGCATAGCAAGCCTGAAGGGGCCGCGACACAAGAGACACGCGGGAAGGTGCTCGTCGTGGATGATGACGGGCGTCTGGTGGATGCATTGACGCTCTACCTGGAGCGCGCAGGTTTTACGGTGAAGACAGCCGGGGACGGCGCCCAGGCGTTGGAGGTATTCAACCGCTACATGCCGGACATCGTTGTCCTGGATATCATGATGCCGACCCTCAATGGCTGGGACACGTGCCGGCGGCTGCGCGAAATCTCGCAGGTGCCGATCATCATGCTCAGCGCCCGCGGTCAGGAAAGCGACCGCATCATGGGCCTTCAACTCGGCGCCGACGACTACATGGCGAAGCCCTTTAGCCTGCGTGAGCTAGAGGCGCGGCTGGACGCCGTCCTGCGGCGCACGCGCCAGGCGCACGGTTCGCTCGCTCGCGCGCTCTACGACGACGGCCATCTGTTCATCGATGTATCGGGCTGGGAGGTCTCACGGGATGGGCAGCCAGTCGATTTGACGGCGACGGAACGTCTCCTCCTGCTGTACCTGGTCGAGCACATGTCCGTAGCGCAAAGTGCGGAGCACATTCTCGACCGGGTGTGGGGGGGGGAATACCACGGCCAGAGCGAGTACGTGAAACTTTATATCTGGCGGCTGCGGCAGAAGATCGAGGATGACCCGGCGAAGCCCCAGTATGTTATCACGGAGCGCGGCCAGGGCTACCGCTTCGTACCCCGCGAGGGGGCGCGGCGTCGGTAGCGCGTCGGCTGACTGTGTTGACGGGTACGGCGCTGGTGATTATGCTTTTCTAAGTAGTCGTTTACAGGATAGTTGTTTCTGGGGTGACACTTGTTCTTTGATGAAGCGCGCATATTCGTGAAAGCAGGCGACGGTGGTAACGGCATCGTCGCCTTTCGACGTGAAAAGTTCGTTCCACGCGGCGGCCCGAACGGCGGCAACGGTGGCCGGGGCGGCGACGTCGTCCTCGTCGCGGACAACCAGCTCAACACGCTGATCGACTTCAAGCACCGCAGCCACTTCAAGGCTGAGCGCGGCGAGCACGGTGGCGGGAGCGACAAGCAGGGACGAAGTGGCGAGCCGCTTCGTCTTCGCGTGCCTGTTGGGACTGTCGTCCGCGACGACGAGGGAAACCTTTTGGCCGATCTGGTCGAGCCGGGGCAGGAAGTGGTCGTTGCCCAGGGCGGCAAGGGCGGCCGGGGCAACGCGGCGTTTGCCAATGCCTCCAACCAGGCGCCGCGCTTCGCGGAAAAGGGCGAGCCGGGCGAGGAGCGCTGGATCGTCCTCGAGCTGCGGCTTATCGCCGACGTGGGCATTGCCGGGCTGCCCAATGCTGGCAAGTCAACCCTGCTGGCCTCCATCAGCGCGGCCCGCCCGAAAATTGCCGATTATCCCTTCACGACCCTAGCGCCGAACCTTGGCGTCGCCGAGGTGGACAACCTTGCTTTCGTCGTGGCCGATATTCCCGGCTTGATCGAGGGCGCGAGCCAGGGGGCGGGCCTGGGGCACAAGTTCTTGCGCCACATCGAGCGGACGCGGCTTCTCGTCCACCTCCTCGACGGCCTCTCCGCCGACCCGCTCGCCGACTTCGCCGTCGTCAACCACGAGATGGCCGAGTTCGATCCGGGTCTGGCGCTCAAGCCCCAGATCGTGGCGCTCAACAAGATGGACCTGCCCGAGACGCAGACGAAGTGGCCGACAGTGCGCGACGCGCTCGCCGTGCAGGGCATCAAAGCGTACGCCATCTCGGCGGCGACGGGCGAGGGAGTGCAGACCCTCTTGCGCGCCGTGGTCGAGGCTCTGAGGACGGCGCCCGCGCCGGAGCCGCTGGCCGAGACGCCGGTTCTGCGGCCGCCAGTGGATGAGCGCTACTTCGAGGTCACGAAGACAGCGCCCGGCGTGTTCCGCGTCGTCGGCCCGCGCGTCGAGCGGGCCGCGCGGCGCACCGATTGGGACAACGACGACGCCATCGAGCGCTTTTATCGTATTGTGCGCGCCATGGGCATCGACCGGGCGTTGCTAGACGCCGGCGTCGAGCAGGGCGACACCGTGCATATCGCGGATATTGTCGAGCTTGAGTGGGATTGACGTGTGATGAGCGAGCGCATCGGCGTGTTCGGGGGGACGTTCGACCCGATTCACATGGGCCATCTGATTGCGGCGGAGGAAGCCCGCGTGGCGTGCAGCCTGTCGCGGGTGCTCTTCCTGCCCGCTGCGTCGCCGCCCCACAAGCAGGGCCGCCGCATCACCCCCGCCGAGCACCGCCTCACCATGACCGAGCTGGCGATTGCGTCGCACGCGAAGTTTTCGTGCTCAGCGATGGAGATGGAGCGCGTCGGGCCTTCCTATACGGTCGATACCCTCGCGCAGCTCCGCGCGCTATGGGGCGAAGAGGTCGATATTGTCTTTATCGTGGGCCTCGACTCGCTGCGGGATCTGCCCACGTGGCGCGAGCCGCGACGGATCATCGAGTTAGCGCGGCTCGCCGTCGTCGACCGGGAGCCGTTCGAGGTGGACATGGCGGCGCTGGAACAGCAGGTGCCGGGCGTTTCGCAGCGCGTGCAATTTGTCCCCATCCCCCTCATCGCCATCTCGGCGACGGACCTCCGCGAGCGCGTGCGAACCGGGCGCTCCATCCGCTATCAGGTCCCCGACGCGGTCGAAGGCTACATCTACGCCCACGCGCTCTACGAAGACTAAAGCGTGGCTAGAAGTCGCTATCCCAGGGCATGTAGTTGTTCCAGCGCTGGACCAGGTAGGGCTTGAGGCTTAGGAAAATCTCGGCCTGCCGTCGGATATGGTCCTCGATCTGGGCGTAGTTGAAGCCGTCCACTTCCTGGATCATGCTCACTTTACGGGCGTAGTAAAGCGGGAGCAGCGCCATGACGACCTTGTCGGGGTCCCCCTCGCCCTTGTTGTAGAGCACGGCGAAGTCGTAGACGATGCGCGCCCACAAGTCGGCGGGGAACATCAAGTTGCCCTCGCCGTTCAGGACCTCCAGCACCTCCGTCAGGTTATCTTCATGAAGTATCACTTCCCAGCTCGACCGGAAGCGTCGCGTGCCTTTGCGGATGGCCTCGCGGATCGCCTGGCGCATCGCCGGCACTGGCTCCGGCTCCATGCGCACAAAGTCACCGTAGACCGGGATCGGCATGGTATGGTCGATGTTCGGCCACTTGCGGCGGTAGATGCTGATGAGGCGGAACAGTGTGCTGACCACCTGGAGGAACTTCGGCTCGAAGCCGACCGTCGGGTCGCGGAAGTCGTGCGTCTTCGTGCCGAGCGGCGCTTGCCCTAGCTTCCAGCCCTCGTTGATCGCCAGGGTCGTCATCCAGACGTGGATGCCGAAGCGCGCCACGTCGGTCTCCCAGACGTCGTGGTTGAGGAACGACGCCATGATGGGCGCGGAGAGCGCGACTTCGCCGCCGAGGGGCTGACGCACGTCCAACCCATACAACGCCCGGGTGAGGGGATAGGCGAGGTTGTCGTTGATGGTGACCTCGTGGCTGTGGCGGCTGTAGTACGGCGTCACGTAGTCGGCGTGGCCGTCGAGGATGGGCTTGCTGAGGCGCACGATCCAATCGGGCGTGATGCTGCGCAGGTCAGCGTCAATCACGACGCACGCCGTGGCCTTGACGTGCTCGGCGACTTCGAAGATGGCGCGCATCGCGCTGCCCTTGCCCATGATCCCCTGGTACGTTGTGACGATTTTCTGGGCGTTGCGCGGCAGCCGCGCGTGGGAGGCGACTTGAAGGGTGTCGTCGGTGGACATGCCATCGGCGACGACGAGCACCACTTTGCCATCCGGCACGCTCTGGAGGGCGCCTTCGGCCGCGATCTGCATCACGTTGGCGATTGTTTTGGCATTCTTGTAAGTTGGCAGGCCGACAACCACATCCGCCTGCCCCAGCGTCCGCACTCGCTTTTGCGCCTCCGAGCGAAGCGCGCTCTCCACGGAAATCATGCCTCTCTCCCAATTACGTAAGCTCGCTAAGTATATTATACTACAGAAATAAGTTGCCGTCGCGCAACAAAATCGCCCGACGACAGACTGCCAGGCACAAAGCCGCAGAGGACACAGAGGATCAATCCATCATCTCCTCTGTGTCCTCTGCGGCTCTGTGGCGATCTTATATTCTTTGGAAGCGCAGCGCTCAGCCGGAGACAGCGCGGGCGGGGGGCAGGGTATCGGCGGACGGCTGCGCGGCCAGGGAGCGCAGGAGCAGCGCCAGGCGAATCTGCACCGCCTCATCAAACTTGCGCGGATCAAGCCCGGTCAAGGACGCAATTTTCTCCAGCCGGTAGGCCAGGGTGTTGCGGTGTACCACCAGGCGGCGCGCTGTCAGCGACGGGATGCAGTCCTCGGCAAAGAACGCTTGCAGCGTTTCCAGCAGGTCCGGCTCGTGGTCCAGCGGGCTGAGGAGATACTGAGCCAGATCGACCTTCGTCTCCTCGTCAGAGACGCCGACGAACGCCGGAATGCCCAGCTCGTCGAGGCAGTACACGCCGTTGCCGCCGTGGAAGCGGCGGCCGAGGGAGCGCGCCGCGCAGGCATCCTGGTACGAGTAGGTCAGACCGCGGATGCCAGGGTGATAGCGCCCGATGCCGATGCTGACCGAGGCGTTGGTGTCGCTCTGAAGGCGGACGAGCAGGGCGCGGCTGGCCCGCTTCAGCGCCGCCAGGTTCGCCCAGGACGAGTTCCACTGGTCGGGGGTTGTCTCCGGCTTCGCCCAGCCGATGAGGTTGCGCGTGTTGCTCGCCTTGAGCACGGCCACCTCGCCATTCCCAATGTAGGCGCAAATTGTGTCGTTGGGCAGGTGGAAGAAGCCCACGACACTGCTGATGACCATCTCGGCGCGGCGGCGAATCATGGTTTCGTCCGGCTCGCGGTCGTTGGGCGTCGCAAGGATGTAGTCGGCGGCGTCGATGAGGATGACGGCGCGCGGTTGGGACAGGTCCATCTGCAAGATTTTGGCCTGGCGGAGAATCTCGTCCTCGTCGCGGAGGTGGCCGTGGAGCAGATCGTGGATGAACCTGTTCTTCAGCTCGTTGCGGTCAGGGTGTTGCTCGAGAAGCATGGTTTGGCTAATCACAAGGTCCACCAGCGCCTGCGCCAGCCGCAACGAGACAACCTCGCCGTGAAGGGGACGCCCAACGACAACCTCGCCCGTGTCCCCGCGAATCTGGCAGGGCACGGTCAGGGTCGCCGCGGCTCCCTCCTCGTCGAGGTTGTAGAGACCAGTTGACTGCGGCGGCGTATGAAAGGCGAGCGTCATGCCCTGCGCTCGCACGCTGATAGGGGCGCACAGAAGCTCTGCCAGGCGCTCGGCGATTGTGTCGGCAACCTGGTGGAGCGGCCCCCCTAACTCATGAGACTTTCCCCCCCAGGTCAAGCGTGCGTGTGTGAGACGCTCGACGTGGAGGGCAGCCTCGTGAATGCTCGGCGCTATCATAGGCCTTCCTTGCCATTGTGTGCAGCCGCCCGGTATGGCGGCTCACACACCCCTATAGCAAGTTGGGGGCCAAGATAGCCCAAGTGTTCGAATCGAACGCTACGCTTCCCCTACGCGGCGTGGCTCTCCGGCTCCGCATGGGCGCGAATCCGCTCGATCATGCGTGTCGTCGAGCGCTCGCGCACGTAGGGCAGGATCTTGATAACGCCGCCAAGCTGCTCCACGACATCCGCTTCCGGCAGGCGGTCCCGCGTGTAGTCGCCGCCCTTGACGAAGATGTGCGGGCGGATGGCGCGGATCAGCTCAATGGGCGTGTCCTCGTCGAACGCGACGATGTGATCGACGCAGCTCAGCGCCGAGAGCACTTTTATGCGGTCGCCAACGCTGTTGACCGGCCGCGTCGGCCCCTTGAGGCGGCGCACGCTATCATCGGTGTTGATGCCGACGACGAGCACGTCGCCGAGCGCCTTCGCCTGGCTGAGATACGAGATGTGGCCGCTGTGCAGGATGTCGAAGCAGCCGTTGGTGAAGACGATGCGGCGGCCCTGCTGACGGTACATGTCCAGCAGCGGCGTCAGGTGCGTCACGTCCGTGGGCTTGAAGTCGGTCGAGACGGCGGCAAGCAACTCGTCGGCCGTGCAAACGGTCGTGCCATCCCGTGCGACAACAACAGCCGCCGCTGCAGCGGCCAGCTCGGCCGCGGCCTGGGTGTCCGCGCCGGCAGCCAGAGCGAGCGTCAGGGCGCTGAGGTACGTATCGCCTGCGCCAGCCGCCCGCGAGTGGCTGGTCGGCTGAGCGTAGGTACGGTAGTGGGGCGCGCCGCGCTCCAGGATGATCGCGCCCTCGGTGTCGAGCGTCACAGCGGCGATCTGCGCGCCGGTCAGGTCGAAGATGCGCCCCTTGGCCCCTAGGATCTGCTCCGCTCGGTCGCGGATAGGGCCGCGCCCGCTTTCGCCAAGCAGCCGCAGCGCTTCCTGGTAGTTCGGCTTGACGGCGGTGACGCCGACGGTGCGATATGCAGGCAGGTTCTTGGCGTCGGTGACGAGCACGCGGGGCGCTCGCCGCTGCAACTGCCCCAGGACGCGGATGACGCGCGGCGTGAGGATGCCGTAGCCGTAGTCGGAGACGATGACGGCGTCGCTCGCCAGAAACAGCGCCGACAGACGCTCGATAAGCGCCGCCTCCGTGCGGCGATCCACGTTGCCCGTGCTCCCCTGGTCGAAGCGTACCAGCAGGTGGCCGCCGGATAGCACGCGATGCTTGGCGAGGGTGCGGCGGTCTGCCTGGCTCAACACGTGCTCGCTGTTGACGCCCTCAGTTGCGAGCGCCTGGCGTAGCAGCGCCGCTTCGTAGTCGATGCCGACGACGGACAGGAAATCGACCTGCGCGCCGAGGCGCTTCAAGTTCGCGGCAGTATTGGCGGCGCCACCCGGCGCGTCCACCCGGCTGTCGACGCTGACGACGGGCACGGGCGCTTCGCGGCACAGCCGGTCGGCCGTCCCGTCGGAGTAGCTATCCAGGATGGCGTCGCCGATGACCAGCACCCGCAGGCCGGCGAAGCGGTCGATGATGTCGGGCAAATCCATCTTCATGCGTTCCTCCTTACGACACCATGCGTCCGGCGGCGACAGCCGCCACGGGGGCGACGCGCGGCTGGGCTAGTCGCCGGATGGCGGGATGCTTCACGCGCCGGGTCTCGGCGCTGGTCATGAGCTGCGCGCCCATGAAATCGAAGTCGAAGGTCATCTCGCGCAGGCCGAAGGCGGCCAGGGCGCGGCGGACAGCCGACTGGCGAGTTGGCGGAACGTAGAGCAGCAGGAAGCCGCCGCCGCCCGCGCCGGTAATCTTGCCACCCAGCGCGCCGGCCTCGCGGGCCGCGCCATACCACTCGTCGATAGCCGACGAGGACACCTTGTTCGACAGGCGCTTCTTCAAGTTCCACGTCGCGTCCAGCAGCCGCCCGAAGTCGTCAATCGCCTGTTGGCGTAGGGCGTCGTGCATCTCCCGCGCCAGGCCCTTGATCTGGTGCAGCGTCTCGACCACCATCGGCTTGGCCTTGGTGTTCTCGCGCTGTTCGCCGAGGATGTCGGCAGAGTTGCGGGACTGCCCGGTCGAGAACAGGAGCAGCCGTGACTTGAGGGCGGCGACGCCGTCGCGCGAGAGGCTGAGGGGGGTCACGTGTACGCCCTCCGCCGTGAACTCAATGGCGTTCAGCCCGCCGTAGGCGCTGGCGTATTGGTCCTGCTTGCCGATGGGCCGGGCCAGGCGCTCGATTTCCAGCCAGCACGCCAGGTCGGCAGCCTCCTCCCGGCCTAGGTCTTGGTCCAGGTAGGTGGCGAGGGTGCGCAGCAGGCTGACCGACATGGCGCTGGACGAGCCAAGCCCGGTGCCGGGCGGCACATCCGACGACAGGAACAGGTCAACGCCGATGCGCCCCAGACCGTGGTCCATGAAGCGCTCGATGGCGGCCTTGGGCAGGCTCAGCGGCTCTTGCACCGGCGGTGTCTCGCCCGCGCCGAACGTCTCCATCAGCCGATAGTCGGCCGACGTGATGCGGATGCGCGGCGTGGCCGGCCGCTGGGCCGCGACGTAGGCGTAGCGCGTGACGGCTGCGCTGACGACAAAGCCGCCGTAGCGGGTGTAGTAGGGCGCGAGGTCGGTGCCGCCACCGCCAAAGCTGATGCGAACCGGCGCGCGTGTGATGACCATGCTCATTTCCTCCCGAGTTAAACACAGTTGGCGAATTCCTAACCTGAGTTCTTGCGCTTGTAGCTGTGTTGTCACTCGGCGACGCCACCGACTCAAGTCGGCGGCTGAGAGGACGAAGCCTGCTTCAGCAGGCTTTGTAGCCCACTTCAGTGGGCTTCCCTCCCTTAGCCTGGCACTTGAGTGCCAGGCGTTGCTGGAACGACAACAGCTATTCCAACGCGAACTCAATTTAGGGCCAGCTCGTCTCCGTCAGCGGCGTCACCATGACTTCCTGCACCACCGACTCCTGGGGCATCAGCACAGCGAACACGATGGCCGACGCCACGTTGGCCGGGTCTTGCAGGTTGCGCTCGTCCGGCATGGGGATGCCCTGCTCCGGGAAGCGGTCGAAGAAGTGGGTCGCCATGCCGCCGGGAATGATGGTCGTCACGCGGATGTTATCCGGCCGGCCCTCGACGCCCAGGCCGCGGCTGAAGCCGCGCAGGCCCCACTTCGTCGCGTGGTAGGCCGAGGCGCTGCCCCAGGCGCGCACAGCGGCGGTGGAGGCAACATTGATGATGTGGCCGGACTTCTGCTTCTGCATCGTCGGCAGGGCGGCCTTCGCCATGAGGAACGGGCCGCGCAAGTTCACGCCGATGACGCGGTCCCACTGCTCCACGGTCATCTCGACGACGGGCTTGACGTAATCCACGGCGGCGCTGTTGACGACCACATCCAGGCGGCCGAACTTGTCCACGACGGACTGAACGGTGCTGAAGACGGCGTCGGCGTTGCTCACGTCGCACGCGTAGAAGACGTGGCCTTCGCCCGCCAGATCGTTGGCGACGCGCTCGGCATTTGCGCCGTTGAGGTCAACGACGGCGACCTTGGCGCCGGCGCAGGCGAACGCCCGGGCGGTGGCCTCGCCGAGGCCGCTGCCGCCGCCGGTCACGAGAACGACTTTACCTTCGAGAGAGTTGTTGAGGTTGAACATACTGTGTTTCCTTGTGTCGATGTCTAGTGTTACTTGTACTACTTGCTGTCATTGCGAGGAGGACGACGGGGTGCGGGGGCGACAGCAACGCTAATCTTGGACGAGCCTGTCTAATGCAAGGGCGCGAGATTGCTTCGCTCACGCTCGCAATGACGGGTTAAGCGACGCGGCGCTCGTCCTCATCGCCCAGCGGCTCGACTTCACGCACCGGGTGGACGTTATACTCGCGCACCAGCTCGCCAAACAGCTCCGTCGCGTTCCGCTGGCGGTCCGGGACGTTCGTCGGCAAACCGAGGTGGTACGTGCCGGCCGGCAGCAAGCCGCAGCCGCCATACTTGCGAATGAGAAGGAACTGGACGACGACTTCCTCGCCAGCGTGTTCGGGCGGCAGCCGCCGCCACCAGGAGAAGCCGCCAACGCTCAGGAGCTTCTCGCGGTCGAACAGGACGTTAGCGCCGCCGACCCAGGCGATCTTATAGCGTAGCGGCTCACCATCGGGCGTGAGCTGCTGCTCCAGGTGCAGCGGGTTGGCCGCGTTGTTGACGACGTGGCGCTGCCAGGGCAGGGTCTCCGGCGTGAACGGCTCCGGTCGCACCGGCCCATCCCATAGCTCAATGGTCTGCTGGTGGGGGCGCACGTCGTGCAGGTAGTCGAGGCCGGTCGCCGGGCAGCCGACGAAGGCGATGTCCTCCTGCCGCAGCGTGTCGAGCATGCGTTGCATCGTCTCTGGGTCGAGCAGCACATCGTCGTCCATGAAGTGGACGTACTTGGCGCGGCTCTGCTCTAGCAGGAAGTTGCGCTGCTCCGCCATGCCCCGACGCGGCAGGTGCTTGTGGACCGTGACGCGGTGGCCGCGCCAGCGCAGCCCGCGAATGAGGGTCTGGATCTCGATGCTATCCATGTAGTCCTCATCCGCCGGGGTCTGGTCCGAGATAATCACGTCGAAATCGGTGAAGGTCTGCCCGAACAGGCTCGTCAGGACGACGGCGAGGCCGGTCTTGCGGCGGCATGTCGGGATAAGAACATCTACGAGAGCCATACTCTACTTCCTCCCAGTAAATATCAGGGCGCGAGATGCGGTCGGGCGGCCGGCGTCTGATGGGCCACGGGCCGAACGCGCGGGCGCGGGATCGCCAGCAGCGACTGATACAGGGCGGCTGTGCGTTGGGCAACCGTGGCCCAGGTGAACTCGCGCTCGACCCGCTGCCGCGCCGCCTTGCCCATTTGCACCATTAGCTCTGGCTGCGACAGCAGGAACTCCAGGCGGTCGGCCAGGGCTTCAGGGGAGCGCGGGGGAACCAGGAAGCCGGTGCGGCCATCGCGGATGGTAAAGGTGATGCCGCCGACGGCCGAGCCGATGACCGGCCGCCCGCACGCCTGCGCCTCCAGCGGCGTCAGGCCGAACGGCTCGTACCAGGGCGTTGTGACCGCTATGTCGCCGGCGCTGTAGTAGTAGCGCAACTCGTCCGGCTGGCGCTTGCCGATGAAGCGCACGCGGTTGCGAATGCCTAGCTCGTCCACCATGCGCTGCAACACGCCGATCTCTGGCGTCCTTTCCGGGTCGCCATCGGCCGTCTCGCCGCCGACGAGCAGCAGCGACACCGGCAGTGACGAGCGGTGCATGAGCAGGCCCATCGCCCGGACGAGGTTGCGCACATCCTTGCGCGGGAGCATGCGCCCGACGTAGACGACCACCAGCTCATCCGTGTCGAGGCCGATGTGGCGGCGGGCCTCGTCGCGCGGCACCGGCCGGAATCGCTCGATGTTGACCGCCGAGGGGATGACGGCGACCTTGCTGGGGCTTGCGCCGTAGTCGTCGATCAGCTCGGATTCCTCGCTGGGACACTGGGCGATGAGGCGGTCCACGTCGCGGATGATGCCCATCTCGACGGCGATACGGTCGTCGGGGCTGGTATCGGCCGCGCCCTGGTGGCGCTGCTTGGTCTTGCCCATGGCGTGGAAAATCTGCACCGCCGGGATGCCCAGGCGTCTGCGCAGGCGGGCCGCCACCCATCCCGACATCCAGAAGTTGCCGTGCACGATGTCGTAGCGCGCGCTATCCCGCAGCATGAACTGGAGAAGGGCGTCGCGGAAAGCCGGCATGAGCGGCCACAGCTTGTCCTTGAGCACAAACTCCGCCGGGCCGACCGCCAGGTTGACGATGCGGACGCCGGGCGCCCACTCCACGACTTCGGGCACAGTCGGGTTGTCGCGGCGTGTGAAGACGTCGACGGTGTGGCCGAGCCGACCCAGGTTGCGACTCACTTCATCCACGTAGACATTCTGCCCCCCGGCGTCCTCGCTGCCGAGGAGGGCCATCGGACTGGCGTGCTCACTTAAAAAGGCGATTCGTGCAGGCATCTCTCTATCCTTCTACTCTCTCACATCCAACAAGCGGACAACTACTATTACTTCAGCAAACAGCCTGTCATTGCGAGGAGGACGGTAGGACGACGAAGCAATCTCACGACAGGCGAGAAAGAGGCTATACTGAAGCTACACCGTCCTTCACTACAGCGCGGGATTGCTTCGCGCCGCTCGCAATGACCACAGAGTCCAGGCGCTCCCCGGTCACCAGGCTGAAGGCAGCGTTCCAGTCGTGGGCGAAACGCTCCACGCTGAAGCGCTCGTGGGCGAGGGCGCGGGCGTTGCGGCCCATGCGCTGGGCGTCGGCCGGGTCGGCCAGCAGGTGCTTCATCCCTTCGATCAAGGTGTCCACGTTACACGAGACGTAGCCCGTGACGCCGTTCTCGATGACCGTGGGCAGCTCCGTCGTTGCCAGCGCCACGACCGGCATCCCAATCGTCAGCCCCTCGATGACGGCCAGCGGCAGGCTGGTGTAGCGCATCGGGCTGAACAGGAAGCGGTACTCGGCGACGCGGCGGTGCAGGTCGCGGTAGGGGATGTCACCCAGGCCGCCGAACTGCTCCGTCTGCATCCCCGCCAGGTCCAGCGGGATCGTCGCCTGCGCCTGCTGGAAGATGTCCCAGCCAGCGATGCGCGGGCGGCGGTGTGGGCCGTTGACGACGGTGATGCCGCGCTCCAGCGCGCCGGTATAGACCGCGTTCGGGTCGATGGCGACGCTGTGCTCGATGACCATCGTCGGCGTGCGCCCGTTGTCCCACATCAGATGGTTGAAGTGGGTGACGTGGACTAGCAGGACGTTCGGGTCGTCGATGGGGTGCTTAGTGTCCACGGCGTTCGGCTTCGGCGTGTTGTGCTCCAGGTAAATCCTGGGCAGGCGCTGCTGCGCCTCGCTCAGAATCTCCGGCCCGTCCTCGAAGTAGTTCTTCGGCGTCTGGTAGATGATGAGGTCCAGGTCCAGGTCGCGCACGGCCTCGGCCGGCGCCTCGCGGACGTAGTCTGGCAGGTCAAACGTCGGGCCGCGGCCGCCGTAGCCTTCGGGCTTGCCCGGCTTGACCGGCAGATACCAGTCGTGGTCGATGCGCGCCATCGTATTCAGATAGCTTCCGTGAATGTGCCAGATGAGAATCTTCAAGCGTTTCATGCAACTTGTTTTCTTGCGAGTAAGCCTTCGAGGGCGTCGATGACCGTTTCCGGGCGGATCCAGCGAAGGCAGCGGTGGTCGATAGGACACTCGGTGAGGCCACATGGGTTGCAGCCGACGGGTTGATACAGGATGACGTGGTTGCCTGATTCCAGCGGCTCCCAGCGCGCGGGATGCACCGGGCCGAATAGCGTCACGCTAGGCGTCCCTAGAGCGTAGCCGATGTGGGACGGGCCGGTGTCGTTGGTCAGGAACAGGTCGAGGCTGTCGATGACGGCCGCCAGCCCGCCGAGGGATGTCTGCCCGCTCAGGTCCAGCGGGCGGGTCGTCATGTGCGCCATGACCTGTTGCACGATATCGCGCTCGGCCGGGCCGCCGGTCAGGACGATCTGCGCGCCGTAGTGGTGCGCGAAATAGTCGGCGACGCGGGCGAAGTCGTGCGGCGGCCAGCGGCGCACGCTGACGCTCGCCCCCGGATGCATCCCCAGCCACATTCCGCCATGCGCGCTCAGCGACTTCAGCAGCCGTGTCGCTTCCAGGCGCTCGTCCGGCAGGATGGGAAACTCCAGGCTGACGTCGCTCACGTCGCCGCCCAGCAGTCCGACCAGCGCCAGGGCGCGCACGCTCTCGTGCTCCTCGCGCCACTCGCGGCCCAGGATAAGGCCGGCCGGCGCTGTGCCCACGTAGTGGCCGACGGTCACGCGGCCGCCGAGGGCCAGGGCAAACGGGTTGCTCGTCTGGCCGCTGCCGTGCATTTGGATGACGACGTCGTAGCCGTAGGCGCGCTGCTCAGCCAGGAACGCCTCGGTGCGCTGCGGGTCGTACGGGACCTCGTTGATGCCTGGATAGCCCGCGAACTCGACGACGCGGTCAACGTACTGGGTGAAGCGGCGTATCAAAGCCGGCGACCACTTCAAGCCGATGTAGGTAATCTCGGCCTCCGGGAAGCGTCGCCGCAGGGCGCGCAACGCCGGCACAGCCAGTATCAGGTCGCCGAGGGCCAGGGCGCGGAACACGGCGATGCGCCGCACCGGGCCGAGGTCAACGCGGTTAGCTCGCATAGGCCAGGCTCTCCTGGGCCAACAGCTCTTCCGCCACGGCCACCACTTCGGAGGGGTCGAAATCCAGGCACGGCAGCCCGATGGGGCACTCGAACAGGTAGCACGGATGGCACGGCGTCGGGCGGCGCAGCAGACGGTGCGGCACGCGGCGCGGCGCCCACTGGGTTTCGTAATCGGTGCCAGAGTAAAGACTCAGCACCGGCGTGCCCGTCGCGTCGGCCAGATGCAGCGGCAGGGTGTTGCCGCAGATGACGAGCTGCGCCTGCTCGACGAGCGCCGCGTATTCGGGCAGCGTCGTTTCGGCGATAAGGAACTTCGCGTGGGGCGCGTGGGCGGCAACGATGTCCAGAATGGGCTTCTCGCGCTCGACGCCCGTGACAACGGTTTGCCAGCCGCGCTGGGCGAGCCGCTCAGCGACCTGGCCGGAGCGCTCCGGCGGGTAGCGGCGCGCCTTGGCGCTCGCGCCCGGGTGGAGGAGGATGGTCGGCTTGCGAGGGTCAACGCCAGCCTTCGCCAGCAGCGCCAGCGCCGACTCGCGCGCCTCGTCCGGGATCGTGATGCTCAGCGAGCGGTCACGCACCGGGAAGCCAAGGGCTTCGATGAGGCGCAGGTTGCGCTCGACCTGATGCATGTCGTCCGGCGCGCCCCGCAGCTCGGTCGTCAGCACGCGCCCGCCGAACTCCTTCGATTCGCCCGCCCGCAGCGGAATACCCGCGAGATAGGCGACATAACCCGGCGCGTGGGGCGTTTGGCTGAACGACGTGAAGATGAGGGCGGCGTCGAACTTGCGCGCGGCGAGCAGGTCAATCAGCTCGCGCTCGCGGGCCGGGTCAAACGGCAAGTGGCCGAGATCCTGCCAGATGGAGCGCCAGCCGATGACGTCGTCGATCCACGGCAGGAGGGGGGCCGCGGCGATGCCGCCGGTGCTGCCCAGGAGCGTAATCTTCGCGTCGGGCGAGGTCTCCTTGACAGCGCGCAGGGCCGGGCCGGTCATGACCACGTCGCCGAGATTGTCCATGCGCATCGCCACGATGTTGCGCGCTTTGAACCAAGGATTCATGCCACCACCTCATCCTCATTCAACCGCGCTCGCTCGGCGCGTCGGGCAAGCACACTCATCCCCGCATCGGCCAGGCTGTAGCCTTTCGGCGTCGTCGCGGCCAGCAGCTCGGCGCTCGCCTGGGCCACCATCTCTGGCGTCACCAATCGCAGGCAGGCGTGGTCCGTCGGACAGACGCGGCTGTAGCACAGGCGGCACGAGACCTCGTGGTAGAGCTGGCGGTGCGGTACGCGCCACGGCCCCCACTGCTGCGGCGGGTTGGTCAGGGCGAACAGGGCGACGACGGGCGTCTTGACCGCGGCGGCGATGTGCATCGGCCCGGTGTTGTTGGTGACCGTCAGGTCGGCGGCCTCGATGAGCGCGGCAAACTCCGGGAACGACAACTTGCCGGCCATCGCCAGCGCCGGGCGCTTCATGCGCGCCCCGATGCGCTCGACCAGCGGCCGCTCGCTCGCCGCGCCGGTGAGGACGATGGTCGCGCCCTGGCGCTCGGCCAGCATGTCGGCGCTCTCGGCGAACATCTCCCAGGGATAGGTGCGCGCGGGCATGCTACAGCCGGGGTGGACGACCACCAGGGGACGTGGCAAGTCAGCCAGCGGCAGGCGCTCGGCCAGGTTGGCGCGCGCCTCGTCCGGCACGCGCAGCGCCAGGTCAAGGTCGTTCGTCGTGATGCCCACCGCGCCGACGAGGTCCAGGCCGCGCTCGACCTCGTGCATCATGCGCTCTGGGTGCTTGTGGCGCGTCGTCAGTAGCGAGCCGGGGCCGTCGATGGAGGCGGCCAGGCGCAGCGGGATGTCAGCCAGGTAGGCAAGGTAGGCGGACGGCAGCGGGCTTTGGCGGAACGACGTGAAGATGATGGCGGCGTCGAATTGCCGCGCCTTGAGCGTGGCGATCATCGCCTGCTCGCGGGCGCTATCCTGCGGCAGCGTCTGCCACGGGTCCATCCACGGCGCTTGATAGACGATGATGTCGTCAACGTCGGGGTGCATGCGGCCGACCTGCGCGCCGACCGGGCTGGCGAGCAGCGTCAAGCTGGCGTCGGGCAGCGACTGCTTGATGGCGTGCAGCGCCGGCGATGTGACCAGCACGTCGCCCAGGTTGTCGAGGCGCACGGCCAGAACTTTGCGGACGCCGCGCCAGGCTTCAGCCACACCCGGCGCGGCATGGTTAGCTGGGGTGACACCAGTGAGCGACATCATTGCGCGACCCTTGCAAGTTTGGGCGTCCAGGTTGCGGGCAGATAGCTCATGTCGGTCGTGTGCTGGCCCAGCCCTTCCTGCGTCGCAATGATTTGCAGAGCGTGGCGCGTGTCGCGGGCGACGAACTGGGGTTCGCGCAGGGCGTTTGTCGGCGTGCTCTCCGTGCCCAGGTCCACCAGGATCGTTCGCGTACCGGCGCGGTTGCCCGCCTCAACGTCGTCCAGGATGTCGCCGACGAACCACGAGCGCGCGAGGTCGATGTTGTGGTCGGCCGCGGCGTGCATGAGCATGCCCGGCGCCGGCTTGCGGCACGTGCAGTGGATCGCCAGCTCGCGGATGATGCCCTCTGGATGGTGGGGGCAGGCGTAGATGGCGTCGATGCGGACGGCCTGACGCTCCAGCTCGCGGGCGAGGTGGTCGTGCATGCGGTGCAGGTCGGCCTCGGTGAACAGGCCGCGCGCCAGTCCCGACTGGTTGGTGACGATGACGAGCTTGAAGCCCGCGCGTTGCAGCCGCCACAGGTAGGGAACAATCCCGTCGTATAGGACAAGCTCTTCCGGACGCGTGGGGTAGTGGCGAGGATGAACCAGGGTTCCATCCCTGTCCAGGAATACGGCTCTATTTCGGCTCACGGTCACTTCCTTCTACATCTCAAACCGCACTAACGTTTACTTCCCTGTCTATAGGATACAGGACATGAAAACGACTTGCATCGGACATCTGCCAGAAAAACAGTTCGCGCTCAACTGCCCTGGTTGTGCATCTGCACAATAACGCCCTCTGGAAAGAGGTCTTCTTCAAGCTGCGCACATAGGGCGTGGTAGATGGCCAGGTGCCGCTCCTGGATATCCGCCGTCCGTGTCTCAGGCACGCGGATGGTCACGTCGGCGACCTTCGGCATCTGGCCGCCGGTCAGCCCCGTCACGCCAATTGTGCGCATGCCCAATGCCCGCGCCGTGTGCAGGGCATACAGCACGTTGCGCGAGGCGCCGGAGGTGCTGATGCCCATGAGCGCGTCGCCCGGCTGCCCGTAGCCGTAGACCTGCTGCGCGAAGATGAGGTCGGGGTCTACGTCGTTGGCGAAGGCCGTGATGAGCGCCGTCTGGCTGACCAGGGAGATGGCGGGCAATGCGCCCTGGAGCCGCTCGGCCAGGACACGGCCCATGTTCGGGTCGGACGCCTGGAGCGCCTCGCGCATGTGGGGCGGCAGGGGCCGCTTACTGTAGAAGCCCTTCATCAGCTCGCCAACGATGTGCTCGCTGTCGGCAGCGCTCCCGCCGTTGCCGCAGACGAGCAGCTTCCGGCCCGTCGTGAACGCTTGATGGAGCACGGCATACGCCTGCTCCACGTCCGGCAGGCATGGGGCAAGGTCTGGGTATCTAGTACCCAGGCGGTCAATCCAGGTGGGCATGTTTCCTCCGTAACCCACGACAAAAGACCCGCAATACTGGGGGTGTAGTACTGGGCCACTCGAACAACTGCTTGGGTCCGCTAGGGACGCTCGATTTCCCCTAAAGCACGAAGCGTGCCATGTAACGCACTGCGCCACGAAGTACAGCTGGGGCGCGTTTGAGTCTCTGCCTCGACTTCCATATAATGGTGGAGTACTGTCCGTTCGGAGACCCCATCCGTCGCGACGGATGGGAAACCCACGCCCCTAAACAACAAAATAACCACCCATCTGCCTTGGTCCAGACCACCACAACGTGTCTGCAAGGGCGGGGCCTCGGGCTGGCGTGACCCCGTTCCACGAGCATCGAAGGAGCGAAGCAATGGAGCTGAGCAAAGAAAAGCTGCTTGAGATGTACCGCGAGATGTGGACCATCCGGCTCTTCGAGGAGGCGCTGGCGGCGGCCTACATGGAAGGCAAGACGCCCGCTTTCGACATCGGCTCGGGTCCCGTCCCCGGCGAGATGCACCTGGCCGCCGGCCAGGAGCCCGTCGCCGTCGGCACGTGCATGCACCTCACCGAGAACGACACCGTCGTCGGCACTCACCGCCCCCATCACTTTGCCATCGCCAAGAAGGTGCCGCTGAACGCGCTCGCCGCCGAAATCTTCGGCAAGGAGACCGGTCTGGGCAAGGGCAAGGGCGGCCACATGCACCTGTTCGACCCGGCCCACAAGTTTAGCTGTAGCGGCATCATCGGGGCGAGCTTCCCGCCTGCCTGCGGCGCGGCCCTGGCCGCCAAGAAGATGGGCAAGGACTGGGTCGCCGTGGCGTTCGCCGGCGACGGCGCCGCCAATCAAGGCTCCTTCCACGAGGCCCTCAACCTTGCCGCTATCTGGAACCTGCCCGTCATCTTCGTCATCGAGGACAACTCCTGGGCTATCTCAGTGCCGCGCTCCAAGTCAACGGCGGTGGCCGACAACAGCCAGCGCGCCATCGCTTACGGCATCCCCGGCGTGCGTGTCAACGAGAACGACGTTCTGGCGGTCTACGAGGTGGTCGGTGAGGCTGTGGCGCGCGCGCGGCGCGGCGAAGGCCCCAGTCTCATCGAGGTCAAGACCGACCGCTACTTCGGCCACTTCCAGGGTGATCCGGAGCTATACCGCCCTGAGAACGAAGTCTCGACTCTCAAAGGGGGCGACCCCATCAAGCGCCTGGGCGACCAGATGCTCAGCCAGGGCGTCGCGACGCAGGTGGAGCTGGATGCCGCGCGCGACGCGGCGGCGAAAGACGTGGACGACGCCATCGCCTACGCCCGCCAAAGTCCCTACCCGGCCCCTGAAGAAGCCCTCGAGCACGTCTTTGTCTAGTCAAAGGAGACCTGACCATGACCATGGTAGCAACGCGTGAGCTGACAATGTCTAAGGCCATCGCCGAGGCCATCGCCCAGGAGATGGAGCGCGATCCCAAGGTGTTCGTGATGGGCGAGGATGTCGGGGTGTATGGCGGTATCTTCAGCGCCACCGGCGGTTTGCTCGACCGCTACGGCGAGGAGCGCGTGATGGACACGCCCATCTCCGAGACGGCGTTTATCGGCGCAGCGACCGGCGCAGCGGCCGAGGGCATGCGCCCCATCGTCGAGCTAATGTTCGTGGACTTCTTCGGCGTCTGCATGGACCAGATTTACAACCATCTGGCGAAGAACACCTACATGGCGGGCGGTAACATTCGCCTGCCCGTGGTGCTGCTCACGGGCATGGGCGGCGGCTACAACGACGCGGCGCAGCATTCCCAGTGCCTCTACGGCCTGTTTGCCCACGTCCCTGGCCTCAAGATCGTCGTGCCCTCCAACGCCTACGACGCCAAGGGCCTGATGACCTCCGCCATCCGCGACGACAACCCGGTCATGTACTTCTTCCACAAGGGCTTGATGGGCCTGGGCTGGATGCGTTACCACCCGCGCAGCGTCAACGAGGTGCCAGGAGAGGCATACACCGTCCCGTTCGGCGTCGCCGACGTCAAGCGGGAGGGCAAGGACGTGACCATCGTGTCCCTGGCGATGATGGTCAACCGCGCCCTGGACGCCGCCGACACCCTCGCCGCCGAAGGCATCGAGGCCGAGGTTATCGACCTGCGCACCCTGGTTCCGCTCGACAAGCAGACGGTCATCAACTCCGTCAAGAAGACGCACCGCCTGCTGATCGTCGACGAGGACTACTTGAGCTTCGGGATGAGCGGCGAGATCGCGGCCATCGTCGCCGAGAACGCCCTCGACTACCTGGACGCGCCGGTGCGGCGCCTGGCCGTCCCCGACGTCCCGATTCCCTACAGCCGGCCGCTGGAGAACTTCGTGCTGCCCAGCGCCGACGCCATCGCCCAAGCCGTGCGCGAGCTGACCGCCGCGTAGCCGGACATCACGCATGCCCTACGAATTCAACTTGCCGAAACTGTCCGACAACCAGGAGGACGCGGTGGTCGTCGCCTGGTTCAAGCGCGAGGGCGCGACCATAACGGCAGGGGAGACGCTGCTGGAAGTGCAGATGGCGAAGGTGAGCTTCGACGTTCCGGCGCCCGTCACGGGCCGTCTCTACAAAATCCTCGCGCCCCGCGACGCCGTCGTGAACATCGGCACCCTCCTGGCGCAGATTCTGTTGCCGGGGGAGGAAGCCCCGGCTGCCCCTGTTCCGCAGGCGGCAGCCGTCCCTCACCCCCCTGCCCCCTCTCCCACTGGTGGAGAGGGGGGAAAGCCGTCCCTCACCCCCGGCCCCTCTCCCACTGCGGAAGAGGGCGCGTCACCACGTCACTCCGCCACCCCGTCACCTCCTCCCGCCGGCGGCGAAGTCATGGCGTCGCCGCTGGCGAAGCGGCTGGCGCGGGAGCACGGCATTGACCTGGCGCGGGTGAAGGGGACAGGCGCGCGCGGCCGCATCACCGAGGAAGACGTGCAGGCGTTCATCGCCGCAGGCCCTCACCCCCCTACCCCCTCTCCCGTTGGGGAAGAGGGGGAGAAGACGGAGGGCAGGACCTCACTTCGTCACCCCGTCACCTCGTCACCTCCTCCCAGCATGGGAGAAGCGGCACGCGTGATTCCCCTCGCGGGGATGCGTGGCGCGATTGCCAAGCGCATGGCGGACAGCCTGCACACGATGGCGCAGCTCACGCTGTTCGGCGACGCGGACGTGACAGAGCTGGTGGCGCTGCGCGAGCGCCTCAAAGCACAGGGCGACGTCACATATACCGATCTCATCATGCGCGCCGTGGTTCTCGCCCTCCAGGAGTACCCGCACATGAACGCCTGGCTCCAGGACAACGAGATCCGCGTGCAGAGCGGCATTCACATCGGCGTGGCGGTGGCTGTCGAGGCGGGGCTAGTCGTGCCCGTCGTGCGCAACGCGGGCAGCAAGTCGCTACTCGACCTGGCGCAGGAGACGCGGCGGCTGGCCGAGGCGGCGCGGGCGGGCAAGTTGACGCAGGACGAGATGAGTGGCGGGACGTTCAGTGTCACGAACCTGGGGATGTATCGCATCGATAGCTTCACGCCCATCGTCAACCCGCCGGAGGTGGCGATCCTGGGCGTGGGCCGCATCGTGGAGCGGGCCACGCGGCAGGGCGACGGCGTGGCATGGCGGCAGACCATGACGCTCAGCCTGACGTTCGACCACCGTGCGGTGGACGGCGCGCCGGCGGCAATGTTCCTGCAAAGCATTGCGAAGCGCCTGGAAAACCCGGCGGCGCTGGCTGAGTAACGGGAGACGCGCAGCATTGCGGGGTGGCGCAGGTGTCCCTGCCGCCACCCCGTTTGTCGTTCCTGGGGAAGAATTGGCGACGCAGAGGCGCAGAGCAAGAAGAAATCCAGCACGCATGTCGTCGCGAGGAGGACAATAGGACGACGAAGCGATCTCTCGGTGGGTGGATAGGCGCGCTATCCGTGCGATAGACCGTCTTTCGCACCGGCGGGAGATTGCTTCGCCTTCGCTCGCAATGACGGCCTTTCCGTGTACCCTTGGTATCAGCCGGGGTGGACGTGGTAGAGGTAGCGGCGGTGATTGCCCTCTTCGATGGCGGCAGCGACGCCGACCGCTTCGCCGTGGTGGTTCTCGTAGAGGAAGAGGTTGCCCTCAGCTTCGAACTCCGCGCGTAGCTCCTCGGCGATGGCCCGCTTGCGCAGGGCGTGCTGGTAGTCGTCGGCGGTGTAGTCCCAGGTCTCGTAGGGGAGGCCGTTGGCCTGGAGAGCAAGGGCGAGGGGTGTGGCGTCGGGGAAGGTGCTTTCGGTGGGAAACGTCTCGCGGGGAACCCACGGCTCGCGGCCATGCGAGTAGAAGATCGCCATCTGGCCGCCGGGCTTCAAAAGCGCCTTCATCTGCTGCACAGTCTCGTCAAGCGGCGTGAAGTACAGCGTGTCGATGGAGACAATGATGTCGAAGCTCGCTGGCGGGAAGTCCAGGCGCGCCATGTCGCCGACCTGGAAGTCGAGGCGGTCGGCTTTGTCCCGCGTGCGCTCCTGCGCCTGCTGAATGGCTTCGGGGATGAAGTCGATGCCGGTAACGTGAGCGCCCGTCGCGTCGGACAAATACTCCGCGATGAACCCGTTGCCGCAGCCCATGTCAAGGACGCGCTGGCCGCTGCGCATGCCGGTGACTTCGATGAGCCGGTCCAGGTGCGGCATCTCGGTGAAGTCGTGCTGGCACAGGTTGCGGCCAGCCAGGCGCTCGCAGTAGACGGCATTCGCGTAGCTATTGGCGACGGCCGCGTAGTAGCGCGTGTACCACTCCCACATTGGTCGCTCAGTTGTCTCGGTCATCCTGCTCTCTGTGTCCTCTGTGCCTCTGTAGCACTCTATGGCTTTACGGGAGGCAGAGGGCGGCGAGCCCGTCGAGGGTGAAGAACTCGGCGCTGCGGGCGACAAGCGCTGCACCGGCGAAGCTCTGCCCGAAGGTGTAGTCGTTGTAGAATATGGCTGTTGGTAGCCCAGCAACACGCGCCGCCCGCAGGCCCACCTCCGAGTCCTCGATGACCAGGCACTCGTCGGTCGGCAGGCCCAACTCGGCGACGCAGCGGCGGTAGACCGGCGAGTCCGGCGCGGTCTTCACGCCCGCGTTCTTGCCCAGGATGGGGTTGAAGCAGTTGGCGACCTCGGCCAGGTGGTGTCGCAGCAGGGCGACAATCTGGTTCTCGTCCGACGTGGAGACGATGGCGAGGCGGACTTTGCGCGCCACCGCCGCCTCGATAAGCTCGCGGACGCCAGGTCGCAGGGGAAGCTGCGGCGCGTACTGTTCATTATAGAGGCGCTGCTTGAGGGCGACGAGGCGGCTCACGGCGTCATCTAGCTCGGCGTCGCTCATCGGCGGCGTGAGCCGCGATAGGGCGAGGCGCATGCGCTGGGCGTTGCCGGGAACGTGGAGCATCGCCTTGAACTCGTCCCACGACCAGTGGATGGGGTAGCCCAGGGCGGCGAAGGCGTCGTTGCACGCGGCCAGGTGGCCGTCGCGTTCGGTGTCGGCGATGGTGCCGTCGACGTCGAAGATGAGGGCGTTGAGGGGCATGGCAATCTCGGGGGCAAGGCGAAGGGCGCGGCTATCCGCGCCCTTCTGTCGGTAGTGAAATGTGTTATCCCTGGCCGAGAACCTTCTTGGCAGCGGCGGCCACAGCCTCAGCCGTGATGCCGAACTCCTTGAAGATAATCTGGTACGGAGCCGACGCGCCGAAGTGGTCCAGGCCGACGACTGCGCCGTCTAGCCCGACGTAGGGCCACCAATCGCGGGTGATGCCGGCTTCGACGGCGACGCGGGCGCGGATGCTCTTCGGCAGCACACTCTCCTTGTACTCGGCTGGCTGCTGATCGAACAGCTCGGTGCAGGGCATCGCCACAACGCGGGCGCGGATGCCCGCCTCGCCAAGCTGCTGCTGCGCCGCCAGGGCCAGCTGCACCTCGGAGCCGGTGCCGATGAGGATAACTTGCGGGTTCTCGACGTCGGCCAGGACGTAGCCGCCCTTCAGCAGCCCGCTGGCCGGCGCGTACTGCTGCCGGTCGATGACGGGCAGGGCCTGGCGGGTGAGAATGAGCGCCGTCGGCTGCTTGTTGTTCTGCAACGCCGCCTGCCACGCGTAGGCTGTCTCGTTGGCGTCCGACGGGCGAATCACGTACAGGGTCGGGATGGCGCGCAGCGCCGCCAGTTGCTCGACCGGCTGGTGCGTTGGACCGTCCTCGCCCAGGCCGATGCTGTCGTGGGTGAAGACGAAGATGGACGGCGCGTCCATGAGGGCTGCCAGGCGAATCGGCGGGCGCATGTAGTCGGAGAAGACCAGGAACGTGCCGCCGTAGGCGCGGATGCCGCCGTGCAAGTTCAGGCCGTTGAGGATGCTGCCCATGCCGTGCTCGCGCACGCCGAAGCGGATGTAGCGGCCGGAGTAGTCGTCGGCGGTGATGGACTGTCCGCCCTTCGCCAGCGTGTTGTTTGACGGCGTCAGGTCGGCCGAGCCGCCGATGAGGTTGGGGATGCGCTGCCATAGCTCGTTGAGGACAGCGCCCGACGCAGCGCGGGTCGCCATCGGCTTGTCGGTGGGGAACGTCGGAAGGTTATCGCTCCACCCGGCCGGCAGCTCCCCTCGCATCCACTGGTGGAATTGCGCCGCCAGGTCGGGGTGCGCCTGGGCGTAGGCTTCCATCATCTTGTTCCACTCGGCTTCGCGCTCCGCGCCTTTCGCGCCAAGCTGCCGCGTGTATTGCAGGACGGCATCGGGCACGTAGAACGGCTCCTGCGACGGCCAGCCCAGGTTCTCCTTAGTGAGCTTGACCTCTTCCGCCCCCAGCGGCTCACCATGCGCCTTCTCGCTGCCCGCTTTGTTCGGGCTGCCGTAAGCAATCGTCGTGCGGCAGGCAATGATGGACGGTCGGTGCGTCTCGGCCTCGGCCACCTGGATCGCCGCCGCGACCGCCGCGCTGTCCTGCCCGTCCACACGTTGGGTGTGCCAGCCGTACGCCTCGAAGCGCTTCAGAACGTCCTCGCTGAACGACAGGGACGTCGGGCCGTCGATGCTGATGTGGTTGTCGTCGTAGAGGACGATGAGCTTGCCCAGGCCCAGGTGGCCCGCCAGGGAGCACGCCTCGTGGGAGACGCCCTCCTCCAGATCGCCGTCGCCACAGATGACGAATGTCCGGTGGTTGACGACCTCGAAATCGCCCTGGTTGAACTGTGCGGCCAGCCAGCGCTCCGCCAGGGCAAACCCGACGGCGTTGCTGATGCCCTGGCCGAGGGGGCCGGTGGTCGTCTCAGTGCCAGGAGACACACCGTGCTCCGGGTGGCCCGGCGTCCTACTGCCCCACTGGCGGAAGTGTTTCAACTCTTCCAGGGGCATGTCGTAGCCGGTCAGGTAGAGCAGCGAGTAGAGGAGCATGCTGCCGTGGCCGGCCGAGAGAATGAAGCGGTCGCGGTCGGGCCAGTCGGGGTTCTTGGGGTTGAATTTGAGGAATTGCGACCACAGCACGGCCGCGGCGTCCGCCATGCCCAGCGGCATGCCGGGGTGGCCGGAGTTCGCCTTCTGGACGCCATCCATCGCCAGGACGCGGATGGCATTGGCGAACATGCGGAGGGGCGAGGTGGACACTTCTTGCGAGACATCTTGATTTGTCAACATAGGCACATTCCCTGCCCTTTGGAGATTGAAGCAAAGCCGGAGGGCTTTGCGGAGGCGGTGAACGGTTGCGGCGGCGTGCCGAGTCGCGCTGCAAATCCTGGGCCACTAGCAATGCGGCCCACGCCCTTAGCATACCATGAGACGCGCCGAAAGGGAAGGGCCAAAGGTAGGGAATCGGACCGCACCTTAGCGGGCAGCAGCTACCCGATGGGAGAGGACACTCGCCGGTCGGTAGCGGGGAGACTAGACGATGGTGCAGGCGGTTGGACCACGAAGGACACGAAAGAGAGGAAAGGCGCGAAAAAAGATATGGCGTATTGGAGTCGACCTCGTTGGCGCGTAACCCTTTCGTGCTTTTCGCGTCCTTTCGTAGGTTTCGTGGTCCAGAAAGTTGCCACGCCGAATCCTTAACTCGCCAGGTTCCACTCTCTGTGGTATCCTCGGTATCACTATGGATTGGTGGGTGGAATCTTGAACCACGAACGTCACGGAACGACCGAAGGGCGCGAAAAGGGAGGGGCAATGACCAACTCTTCTGCCTCGTCGGCACACGACTTCGAGCCGCTGTCGCGAGTTGTGCTAGGGGCGTGCATTGACGTTCAGCGGCAGCTCGGTGTCCACTGCATGGAGGTGGACTACCAACGAGCGCTGGCATTGGCGCTGAAAGAGCGCGATCTGGACTACGAGCGTGAGGTCGATGTTCCTATTGCGTACAACGGGATCGTGGTGACAACACGGCGCGTGGATTTCGTGGTCCGCGACATGACGCATGAATTGATCGTGGAGACGAAGGCGCGCAGCCTCATCCTTGACGAGGATGTGGAGCAGTGTCTGCTCTACTTACACCAGGGCGGCTACGAAGTGTGTCTGCTGGTGAACTTCGGACAGAAGCCCCTTGGCATTCGGCGGTTGATGCACACGCGGCTGCGGTAGGAGCGGTGTTGGACCAAGAGAGCCTTTGGACCACGATAGGCACGAAAGGGAGGAAAGACGCGAAAAAAGACGCGGCCAAGCGGGACAATCTCGCTGGCGTGTAAGCCTTTCGTGTCTTTCACGGTCTAGTGGTCTATGTCGGGCGCGGAATGTTGGACCACGAAGGGCACGAAAGGAGGGAAAGGCGCGAAAAAAGACGTGGCCAGACGATGTCTACTTCGCAGGCGCATAACCCTTTCGTGTCTTTCGTGTCCTTTCGTAGGTTTCGTAGTCCAACACCTTCGCGGTCCAGAGATTCTTGGCGTCGTCTCGCGCGCTTCGCTGCTCGGTGATTCTGCAAAACTTGTCGGAATAGCGACGCCACAAGTGACGCCGGAGCGTTCGACACTCCGGGGTCGAGCTTCTCAGGCGAAGTTTATGGCGGAGTCAACGCTGGCTCAGCGATGGCAAGAGAGTGCCAGAATATCCGTTGCTTGACATATCTTCATCTCCGTGTCTTCGGAGTTCTTCCAACAGGTAGGCCCGACTATTGCTGGAGGTGCTAGAGTTAACCTCGGCGTGGTGATTGGGCGCGACAACCTCCCTCGTTAGCACGCTGTTAGAGGATTGCCTGGTTGCGCTGAAGCTACCGCCTGGTTGTTGCGGGAAGTAATATTGGTCGCACAACAACACCGAGTACGACCCTGACGCCGTTGTCGGTGAGTCGAAGTGACCGGAGATACTGGCGGACCGAGAAGACTGTTGGAACGAGTAGATTGAGAAGGTGTTGCTAATTGCCGAATCGACTTGCTCTGTCACCCATCCCGAGGGCAACTGAACAGCAAATCTCAGGACTCCATCGGTCGCGTCGAAGTAGGCGATCTGCGGTGAGCCAGCCGGATCAAGGGCTAGACTGTTTGATACGCCTAGATCACCTTGAGATACAACCGTCTCGACTTTCCACTGTCCCTGGTCTTGAGTTGCATACTTGAGATCTCGATTGACGGAGTCATAATAGCTTACGTGCAGTTTGCCTGTTGCGTCGATAGCTAGTGATGGATGCTCCCCTGAGCCAATCGTTTGATACTGCCATCCTGACGGGCCTCGTGTCGCATACCTTAGGGTCGCCGGGCTACTGTTAACCTGGAAGCTGTTGAAGACGATATGGGGCGCATCGGTGGCATCCAGTACAAGGCTACTATCGTAGCCCCACTCGAGGGTTTCAATCGTCCAATGGTCAGCAACCTTGTGGGCGTACTTGACCCGATCAGAGCTACTATCGATGTATGAGTAGAAGCTGATGTGGGGCTGGTTCGTCGAGTCTAGCTGCAAGGAGGTCCACGAGCCGATGGAATTTGCGGCGCCTACCGTCTCAAAGTGCCAACTTGCGCCGTCAAAGTGAGCATACTCTAGCTCGCCTGTCGCGCTAACGTTGTACCAGTAAAAGTAGGCAATGTGTGGATGACCATCACTGTCCAACGCAAGGGACGGCCAACTACCGACGGAACCCTGCGCGGCGACTGTCTGTATGATCCAGCCCGTTCCATCCCATCTTGCATACTTCAAGTCTGCATTGGTGCTGTCATAATAGGCAATGTGCGGGTGGCCTGCCGCATCAAGTTTGAGAGAACTCCAGCCGCCTACGTTCCCGGTGGCATCGACGGTTTCGACCAGCCATCGGTGGCCGTCCCAGCGAGCGTATTTTAGGTCCATGTGCGTCCTGTCGTAGTAGCTGATATGGGCCTGACCAAGCGCATCAACGGCGAGAGATTGATCTGATCCAACAGTGCCCAGTGGAACATCCTGGGCTGAGGTAAGCTGACACGTCTCACCAATCACATTGACTGTCATGGCGAAGTTCCGGACTTTGTAGTCGTTGGTCACCTCGAAGGATAGAGAAGGTGAACCACTCCAGGAACCAGGCTGCGGTAGCGGCACATCTGCTGTCGCTGTGGCCCTCGGAAGCGCCGTTGGGCGTGTCGTGCTCGTAGGAACAATTGGTGTGGCCGTCGATGTAGCCGTCTCCGTCGGTGTGGCTGTACTGGTTGGCGTTGTCGTATTCGTCAGCGTTGCTGTGCTTGTCAGTGTAGCCGTCTCCGTCGGCGTTGTCGTATCGGTGGCCGTCGGACTGCTCGTAGGTGTTGGAGGAGGGGCTTTCGCAATCCACGGCAGAAAGATGAGCGCGGCCGGCGTCTCAGTCGTTTGCAACATTGGCTGTGCAGACGTTGGAGCAGAGGTAATCGTGAGGATGAGCACAACGATGGCGATTAGGGGTAGAGTAAGAAGCGACCAGCGTGTCATGGAATGGCTCCTTTACCAGGATAGCAACGGGTCAGTATACCTATTGTACACGTCTTTTTTGTTTGGCAAGTCGAACTTTCTTAATCTGACGTAGCGATTTCTTCACGTGTGTTGCGTATGCGCAATTTGATGAGAGATTCCACAATGCTTCGCAGTTTTGTTCAAAATGACTTGTAGGTGTTCTACACGGAGTCGTAATAGAAAGGTCTTGCTATCTTCGTCGGGATGCGCTAGACTAGGCAGCAACTTGCTCCCCCACCCGGAGGCTCCTCGATGGATACCCCTCGCCACTGGGCGAATGACATCTATGATGTGTTCAAGCGCCAGCGCATCGCGCTGGTGTCTTATGTTCCTGACGCGGGACACGTTCCCCTGTTGAATCTCTTGCAGGCTGACCCCGACATTCGCCTCGTGTCGCTCACAACGGAGGAGGAGGGCATTCCCCTGGCGGCGGGCGCGTACCTCGGCGGGGTTCGCGCGGCCCTGCTTATGCAGTCGAGCGGGGTGGGGAACACCACGAATATGCTCTCGCTGTTGCGGACGTGCGGCTTCCCGTTCCTGACGCTGGTCACGATGCGTGGCGAGTACGGCGAGTTCAACCCGTGGCAGGTGCCCATGGGCCAGGCGACGCCGGCGGTCCTGGAGGCGATGGGGGTAATTTTCCACCGCGCCAGCGAGCCGAGCGAGGTGGGCGAGGTCGTGGATGGGGCGGCGCGCCTGGCGTTCAATAGCTCGTGCGCCGTGGCTGTCCTCCTGTCGCAGCGCCTCATCGGCGCCAAGTCATTCGCGGAGAAGAAATAATGCCCCAGGGAACACTCAACCGGCGCGAGGTGGTGCAGGCGCTGCTGCGGGAGCGCGGGGATTTGCTGGTCATCGCGGGCCTGGGCGCGACGGCGTGGGATGTGGCGAGCGTCGGGGATGACCCGCTAGACTTTCCGCTGTGGGGTGCGATGGGCGGCGCGGCGATGATGGGGCTGGGCTTGGCGCTGGCGCAGCCGACGCGCACGGTGCTCGTGCTGACCGGCGATGGCGAGATGCTGATGGGCATGGGCAGCCTGTCTACGGTTGCGGCGCAGCGCCCGCGCAACCTGCGCATCGTCGTCATCGACAACGAGCGCTACGGCGAGACCGGCCGCCAGCCGACGCACACGTCGCTGGACACGGACCTGGCCGCCGTGGCCCGCGCCTGCGGCTTCCCCCACGCCTATGCGGTGCGCGAGATGGCGGAGGTCGCCGCGCTGCGGGACGACATCCACGCGCGGGATGACCTGATGCTCGCCGTGGTCAAGGTCGCCATGACCGACGACCCCATGGTGCTGCCGCCCCGTGACGGCGCGTACCTCAAACACCGCATGCGCGCTGCCATCCTGGGGCCGGATGCGGCAAAGGAGTAGGCGATATGAACGAATCAGGTACTGACTTCTCGCGCCTCGATGCGATGTCAGATGACGACATTGACTTTTCTGATCTGCCTGAGGTGACTCCTGAGATGTTTGCGAGGGCTGTTGTGAGACGCAGGCAGATGAGAGATGACGAAACACCCGATCAACCGTCGGAGGCCAACGCGCCAAAGCCGGAACCCTAAGCGAACGAAGTGCCTTCACCACTCAATCAGTCCGCAGGACTTCGCCCTCTCAGCGCCAGCGATTTAGCCTGGCGCCCACGCGACAGCGCGGCCATACCCTGCTCACAGATCCCCTGCCCCGACCATCGTGAGGTAGCGCTGCGCCGATCGCCAGACGGCGGCCTTGGCGTCGGTGGCGACGTTCTTCTGCCAGTTCATGCCATAGATCGTGTCAAATGCGAACGGCTCGACGCGGCGCAGGGCGTCGCGAATGATCTGTGGCGACTCGGGGATCATGTTGGGGTAGCTGCGCATGAAGCTCACGTAGCGCCGGTCGGCCGCCACCTGGAACATGTCGCCGACGCACAGCGCGCCGCGCCTCTCGGCGCCGTCCGCCCAGTGCAATAGGGTCCCGCCCTCGAAGTGGATGCCGACGCGGACGAGAGTCAGGCCGTCGGCGATGGCGCACGTATCCCCCTCCCAGAAGCGAATCGCCGGATCCGGCTGCATCACCCACTCGCGGTTGGCGGCGTGCAGGTAGATGGGCACACCGCCGAAGGCGCGGCTCCACTCGCTCATGCATGAGTAGAAGTGCGGGTGGGAGATGGCGATGGCGGTGAGGCCGCCGAGGTCGCGGATGGCGGCGACGGTCGCGTCGTCGATAAGGGAGATGCAGTCCCATAGGATGTTGCCGCCCTGGGCCTGCACCAGCAAAGCGCGCTGCCCGATGGCGAAGGACGGCTCACTGCCGATGCCGTAGATGCGCGGCCCCTCCGAACGGATGGCATTCGTATGCTTGGCGCGGATCTCCTCCAGCGTCGTCCACTGCTGCCCCTGCCAGTTCACGTACTGGCGATAGTCCAGACAGATGGGGCAGCCGTCGGGCGGCGTGGGGCTGTCGCTGAACTGCGTGCCACACTGAACACAGATGTACTTGGTCATGCACGTCTCCTTTGCGTCGCGGGTCATTTCTGAATTCTACGCACAGCGGCTTACTTCGCCTACCGCCCTCTATCTTTGCTACCTCTTGCTATTTGTTGCTCGGTATGATATACTACAATTATGGTCTACTAAGTTCCTTAATGCACTTATCTTGGAGGTCGGTATGCGGCACATCCTCTCCTACTTTGGGGGCCGGTGGCTCGACTCCCCTGTCCCACCTCTTATCCTGTTAGCCCTTGCCGCTATGACCGCTATCGTATGCGTTCTCGTCGGCGAGAGCTGGCTGGCATCGGCCGACATGAGCGACGCACCAGATCGCGCGCCCCTGGCCGACCAGTCCTCCATCATTGTCGCCGTCCCGCAGACGGTGCTCAACCTGCGCGCGGGACCTGGCGCCGACTACGCGCTACGGCGGGCGCTGGCCGTGCGCGAGCGGCTGACGGTACTGGGGCAGAACCCGGCGGGCGACTGGTTCTACGTCCGCACGTCGGATGGTCTGGAAGGCTGGGTGCTCGCCGCCTACCTAACGCTGTCGAGGGCGTCGGGCAGTGTTGCCGCGCCGGCTCAGGCGCCCGTCCAGCAAGCGCCCGCGCCGGCCCCGGCTCAGGTCGCGCCGGTCGCCGCGCCCGTCTCGTCGTCCGGCGGCATCACGGCGATTGGCGACTCGATCATGCTTGGGGCATCGGATGAGCTACGGCGTGACCTGGGGAACGTGAGCATTGACGCGGTGATCGGCCGCCAGGTGTCGCAGGCGGTTGCCGTTTTGCAGGCGAAGGCGGCGGCCGGCGCGCTGGGCAATGTCATCCTCATCCACATCGGCACGAACGGCACGTTCACCGCGGACCAGTTCGACACCATCATGCGGCTGGCGAGCGGGCGGCGCGTCGTGTTCGTGAACATCAAGGCCGGGCGGAGTTGGCAGGACGGCAACAACGGCCTGCTGTGGAGCAAGGTGCAGCAGTATCCCAATGCGTCCCTCGTCGATTGGTACAGCGCCAGCGTCAACCGCCCGGACTACTTCGCCGGCGACGGCATCCACCCGAGTGCGGCTGGCATCCGCGCCTACGCTAGCCTGATTGCCTCGCGCATCCCGCGTTAACGAGGCCAATACAGGACGGGGGAGCAAAGAGATTGTAACGCAGAGACGCAGAGGCGCAGAGGAGGAGGTTTGAAAGCTGCTTCCTCTGTTCTGCGCCTCTGCGTTTCCTTTATCTTAGGGCCGCAGGTGATGTACAATTCCCCCATTCGGGTGGAGTGGAGCGGCTGAGCGATGACGGTGACACACCAAGTGGACATGGCGCTGCTGGAGCGCCTGTCGAATGCCTTTGGGCCGCTGGGCGACGAGGGGCCGGTGCGGGAGATTCTGCGCGAGGTCCTGCGCCAGCGAGTGGACGAGCTGCGCACGGACACGATGGGCAACCTGTTTGCCGTGAAGCGGGCGGCTGCGGCAGAGGGCGCTACAAGACCGCGACGGGTCTTGCTCACTGCGCACATGGACGAGCCGGCGCTGATGGTTGTCCTTGTCGAGGGCAACGGCCTGCTGCGCGTCGCAGGGGTCGGCCGGATCGAGCCGCGCGCCCTGGTCGGGCAGGTCGTCCTCATCAACAAGGGCCTACGGGGCGTCATCGGCGCAACGCCGGTGCATCTGACCTCGGCCGATGCGCGTAGGAGCATCCCCGACATCGACAACCTGGGCATCGATATCGGTGTGGATAATCGGGAGGCCGCCGAGGGACTTGTGAAGCGCGGCAGCTACGCGGTATTCGACACGTTGTTCGAGCCGTTGGGCGGCCTGCTGAAGGGCAAGGCGCTGGACAACCGCGCCGGTGTCGCGGTCCTGGCGGCTGTGCTGTCAGGTGACTATGGGTGCGATGTCCACGCCGTGTTTACCGTGCAGGAGGGCGCGGGCGCGCGCGGGGCGCGCATCGCCGCCTATGCCGTGGAGCCGGATGTCGCCATCATCGTGGACGGACACGCGGTGGACGAGCTGCCGCTGGAGGATGGCGACGAACCGACCGTGCGCCTCGGGCTGGGGCCGGTGATTACCCTGAGTGAGAACGGCGTTCTCGCGCACCACGGTCTGACGGCGCGCCTCGTCGCGGCGGCTAAGACGGCGAACGTACCAGCGCAGCTGGCGGCGCGAGGAGCGGGAGCGGGGGAGGCGCGTGCCGTTCATGTGGCAGGCGCAGGCGTTCCGACGGCGCTCGTCGGGCTGCCGGTGCGTTATTCCCACACAGCGGCATCGCTCATGCATCCGGCGGACCTGGACGGCGCTGCCGCTTTGCTGGCTGAGACGCTGAAGTCTATGGGTGTGTAGCAATGTGTCGTTGCGAGCGGAGCGAAGCAACCTCGCGCTGGCACAGAGGACGCTCTTGCCCCGCGAGATTGCTTCGGCGGCGGGGGCGGAGTACCGTCCCCGCACCCCGCCGCCTCGCAATGACCCTTAATAAGGTGACACGATGATTGAGCTACTAGAGCGAGTCAGCGCTCCTTACGGGCCGTCTGGCAGCGAGAGCGCCATCCGCGAGGTCGTACAGCAGGAAATCGCGGGCCTGGCCGATGAGGTGCGCGTCGATGCGCTGGGCAGCCTGATTGCAATTCGGCGCCCACGCGGCGGCGAAGGTGGGCAGCGGGTGCTCATCGCAGCGCACATGGACGAGATCGGCGTCATGGTGACGCAGATCGACGAGCGCGGCTTTGCCCGCTTCACGAACGTCGGCTTCGTCAACCCTAACACGCTGCTCGGCGCGCACGCCGTCTTTGCCAACGGCTGCGAGGGAATCTTCGGCGCAGAGGGACGGCCCTTACCGACGGAGAAGCCGGATGCTGCGCAGATGTTCCTCGACCTGGGAGCGACGAGCCGCGATGATTGCCCGGTCGGCGTCGGCGACGTGGCGGTCTTCCGCCAGCGGTTCAGCCGCATGGGCCAGCGCGTGGTGGCGTCGAACTTCGACGACCGCGTTGGGGTCGCCGTGCTCATCCAACTCCTGCGTGACCTGGGCGACAGCCCGCATACGGTTATGGCAGTCTTCAGCGTGCAGGAGGAGTTCGGGGCGATGGGGGCGGGGCCGGCGGCGTTTGGCCTGGAGCCGGACATCGCCATCGCCGTCGACGTGACGCCGGTCGCCGACACGCCGAAGGGCAAGCCGGAGACGGTGCGGCTTGGCGGCGGTACGGCGATCTCGGTCAAGGACATGGGCCTCATCGTCCATCCATCTGTGCGGCGCGTGCTGCAGGGAGCGGCGGAGCGGGCAGGTGTGGCGTATCAGCTTGACGTTGGCTACCTCGGAACGACAGACGCCCATGCGATCCACACGACACGAGCAGGTGTGCCATCCGGCGTGCTCAGCATACCGGCGCGCTACATTCATACGCCGGCGCAGATGGTCGACCTGGGGGATGTGACGGCGACGGTGGCAACGCTGAAATCACTGCTGGCTGCGCCGATTGAGGCGTAACTTGTGACTGCGTGTCCGTTGGGACTCGGAAAGTTTGCACTTCAGGACCTTTGGGTGTATACTTCTGCCCCAGATGGAAAAGGCGCGTTTGCACTGCCCAGTTCTGCCCTGAAGGAGGCTTCCAGGTGTCGCTTAGCAAGACTGAGAAGGAGACTATCATCCAGGAGTACCATCTCCACGACGGCGATACCGGCTCGCCTGAGGTCCAGGTAGCCCTGCTCACCACTCGTATCAATCAGCTCGTCGAGCATCTCAAGACGCACAAACACGATAATGCTTCACGCCGTGGCCTGCTCAAGCTTGTCGGCCAGCGTCGCCGCCACCTTGCTTATCTGAGCAAGAAGGACAACAATCGCTATCGCGAGGTGCTGCAGCGGCTCGGCCTGAGGAAGTAACGCGGGTCGGATAGATGTTGACAAAACGAGTAGCGTGGCCTGAAGGCCCGGACTACTCGTTTTTGTTTACAGGCCGAATCGCAGCGTCAGGGAAGTGCAAACATAGCTTTGACCGCTCCGGCGGTGGGCCAATGCTGAAGGCATGAGTCCTGCTGGCAAGGCATCGGAGGTACAGGAATTGGAGAGTGGGTCGAACCCACAGGTTCGCTTCAGTCTCCAGCTCCTGACCTCCACTCAAGCATAGGTCCGCACCGGAACATGACCAACCGTATCGAGAAGCGACGTGTGCCGGAACGTGGCATAGCGTGATTATTGGAGGAAAGGGAGCAATGCAAGAGACGACAACAACGAACGGCGCTGCCGGCGAGGGGAACTTCATTCACCTCGACAAAGGAACACACGGCGAGCGCACGTTCACGGCTGAGATTGGCGGCAAAGAACTCCGCATCAGCACGGGCAAGCTCGCCGGCCAGGCGGGCGGCGCAGTGACGGTGCAGGTCGGCGAGACGGTCGTTCTGGTAACGGCAACCTCGTCCCGCGAGCCGCGCGAGGGCATCGACTTCTTCCCGCTGACCGTGGACTATGAAGAGCGGCTGTACGCGGCGGGCAAAATCCCCGGCAGCTTCTTCCGCCGCGAGGGCCGTCCGACCGAGGGCGCGATCCTGCTGAGCCGCTTGGTGGACCGACCGCTGCGGCCGCTGTTCCCGAAGGGCTACCGCAACGACGTTCAGATTGTGATTACGTCGCTATCGGCAGACCGCGAGAACCTGCTGGACATCCCCTCGATTATCGGCGCGAGCACCGCGCTGACCATCTCCGACATTCCCTTCCAGGGGCCGATTGCGGGCATCCGCGTCGGGCGCATCAACGACGAGTTCGTCTTCAACCCGACGACCAGCGAGCTGGAGCAGAGCACACTCGACCTGCGCATGGCCGGGACGGAAGACGCCGTCCTGATGATCGAGGCGAACTCGGACGAGATCGACGAGGCGCTGATGGTGCAGGCCATCGAGGCCGGCCACCAGGCGATGCAGCCGGTGATCCAGCTCCAGAAGGACATGCAGGCGGCGGTCGGCAAGCCGAAGCGCGAGTATCGCACGTTCGACCTGAGCGATGAGACGCGCAAGCGCGTGGCCGAGCGGCTTGAGAACCGCCTGGAGCGTGCTCTGAGCGAGTCGGAGACCAAGGAGCAGCGCAACGAGGCCATCGATCTCATCCGCGATGAGCTTATCGTGGACACGGAAGACCCTGGCGAGCGCAAGGAGACCCTGGCCGTCTTCGACGAGCAGCTCAAGCAGCAGGTGCGCGAGCGTATCCTCGCTGGCGTGCGTCCGGATGGCCGCGGCCCGAAGGACATCCGCCCCATCTGGTGCGAGGTGGGCCTATCGCCGCGTGCCCACGGCTCCGGCCTGTTCACGCGTGGTGAGACGCAGGCGCTGACGCTGGCAACGCTGGGGACGCCGCGTGAGGAGCAAACCCTCGACGGCCTGGGCGCCGACGAGAGCAAGCGCTACATGCACCACTACAACATGCCGCCGTTTAGCACCGGCGAGGCGCTGCCGATGCGCGGTCCCAAGCGCCGCGAGATCGGTCACGGCGCTCTGGCCGAGGGTGCGCTGCGCGCCGTCATCCCGCCGGAGGACAAGTTCCCGTACACCATCCGCCTCGTGTCCGAGATTCTGTCGTCCAACGGCTCGACCTCGATGGCGAGCGTGTGCGGCAGCACTCTGGCGCTGCTGGACGCGGGCGTGCCCATCAAAGCGCCCGTCGCGGGAATCGCCATGGGCCTCGTGCTGGACCAGGCGAGCGGCCGCTACACCATCCTGACCGACATCCTGGGCATGGAAGACCACCTCGGCGACATGGACTTCAAGGTGGCCGGAACCGCGGCCGGCATCACGGCGCTCCAGCTCGACATCAAGATCAAGGGGCTGACGTACGAGATTCTGCGCAACGGCCTGGCCCAGGCGCGCGAGGCGCGACTGCACATCCTGGACATCATGCACCAGACGATTGCCGACGCGCGCCCCGACCTGTCGGCCTACGCCCCGCGCATCACGACCATCCAGATCGACCCTGAGAAGATCGGCATGCTGATTGGCCCGGGCGGCAAGACCATCCGCGCCATCATCGAGGAGACCGGCGCGAAGATCGACGTTGAGGACGATGGCACGGTGTTCGTGGCGTCCGCCGACGGCGACTCGGCGAAGGCGGCCATCGCGCGCATCAACGCCCTGGTCGAGGAGCCGGAGATCGGCAAGATTTACACCGGCAAGGTCGTGCGCATCACCGATTTCGGCGCGTTTGTGGAAATCCTACCCAAGAAGGACGGGCTGGTCCACGTCTCCCAGCTCGCCCCAACCCGCGTCAACAAGGTCGAGGACGTGGTCAAGCTGGGCGACGAAATCATGGTGATGATTATCGACATCGACGGCGACGGCAAGATTCGCCTGTCACGCACTGCGGTGCTCGAGGGCCTGACGGCCGAGGAAGCCCGCGAGCGTGACCAGCGCTCCCGCACGCCGCGCCCAGGTGGCGGTGGCCCGCCGCGCGGTGACCGGGGTGGTGACCGCGGCGGTGACCGCGGTGGAGAGCGTGGCGATCGCGGCGGTGGCGACCGGAGCGGTGACCGTGGCGGCGAGCGCCGTGGCTCGTCTGGCGGCTTCGGCGGTGGACGCCCGCCCCGGCGAGACGACCACTAATCCACACCTTACCCAGTGAAACGCAACGGGGCGGCATCACAGATGTCGCCCCGTTTGTCGTGTAAGCATTCTACTAAGGAGACCCTCATGAGCGACCCGAACCTGCGCATTCCCGGCCCAACCCCGCTGCCGCCCAGCGTGTGCGCGGCGATGAGCCGACAGATGATCAACCACCGTGGCCCCGAGTTCGCGGCGATGCAGGCCGAGATTGTCGGCGGGCTGAAACTGTTCCTGCGCACCCAGAACGATGTGCTGCTGCTGACAGCATCCGGCACCGGGGGCCTGGAAGCAGCGGTCGTCAACACCCTGTCGCCGGGCGACAAGGCGCTGTCGGTATCCATCGGCTACTTCGGCCAGCGCCTGCGCGACATTGCCGCCGCCTACGGCGCGAGCATCGTTCCCCTCGACTTCGAGTGGGGCCAGGCCGCCGACCCGACTGCGGTCGCCGAGGCGCTGCGCGCAAACCCGGATGTCAAGGCCGTGTTCATCACTCACAACGAGACCTCGACCGGCGTGACGAACCCGCTCAAGGATCTGGCCGCGCCGGCGAAGGACGCGGGCAAGCTGCTCATCGTGGACGCCATCAGCTCGGCCGGCTGCATCGAGCTGGAGACGGACGCCTGGGGTGTCGATGTGCTGGTGACCGGCTCGCAGAAGGGCTGGATGGCGCCGCCAGGGTTGGCGTTCATTACCATGAGCCAGGCTGCGTGGCAGGCGTATGACAACGCCCGCATGCCGCGCTTCTACTTCGACTTGAAGAAGGCGAAGAAATCGGCCCAGGAAGGCGCGACGCCGTGGACGCCAGCGGTGACGACGTACTTTGCACTCCAGGAGGGCCTGCGCCTGCTGCTGGACGAGGGGCGGGAGAACGTTCTCGCCCGGCATCAGCGCGTTGCGGACAAGACGCGCACTGGCGTGCAGGCGCTCGGCTTCACGCTGTTCGCGGACCCGCGCTATGCCTCCAACACCGTGACCTCGGTTCGAGCGCCGGAAGGTACAGACGCCGACGCCTTGCGCAAGCGCGTCAAGAAGGCCCACAACGTCGTCCTGGCGGGCGCGCAGGGCAAGCTGGCCGGGCACGTGTTCCGCATCGGCCACCTGGGCTACGTCACCGACGAGGACATCGACGGCGTCCTGACCGCGCTCAAGGCTGAGATGGCCCAGCCGACGACAGCGTAACCATGTTTCAGGGGGAGTATGCTTAACGATAACTTTCTTGTATCGGATGTCAGCGAGGCGACGATGAACCGTATCCTGGTCGCCGACCCAATCGACGCCGAGGGCGTGGCTCTGCTCCAGGAGCACGCCGAGGTGGATGTCCGCCTGAAGCTGCCTGAGGCCGAGCTGATGAGCATCATTCCGGCGTACGACGCTCTTGTCGTGCGCAGCGAGACAAAGGTGACGGCGGCGATTCTGGAAGCGGGTGAGCGGCTGAAGGTCGTCGGCCGCGCCGGTGTCGGCATCGACAACATCGACGTCGAGGCCGCCACGCGGCGGGGCATCGTCGTCGTCAATGCCCCGACTGGCAACACCATCGCCGCCGCCGAGCACACCATCGCCCTGATGATGGCTCTCGCGCGCCACATTCCCCAGGCCGCGACCACGCTCCACAACGGTGGCTGGGACCGTAGCAAGTTCATCGGCACCGAGGTGCGCGACAAAACGCTCGGCATCATCGGGCTGGGGCGCATCGGCCAGGAGGTGGCCCGCCGTGCCGACGGCTTGGCGATGCACGTCATCGCCTACGACCCGTTTGTCGCCGAGGACGTGGCCGAGCGCCTGGGCGTCACGCTGGTCAACCTGCCGGACCTGCTGCGGCGCGCCGACTTTGTGACGCTGCACACCATTCTCAATGAGAAGACACGCGGCTTGATTGGGGTGCAGGCAATCCAGCAGATGAAGCCCGGCGCGCGGCTCATCAACGTGGCGCGGGGCGGCCTGGTGGACGAGAAGGCGCTACTCGCGGCGCTCGACTCGGACCACCTGGCCGGCGCGGCGCTGGATGTGTTCGCCCAGGAGCCGCTGCCCGCCGACCACCCGTTCCGCAGCCACCCGAAGATCGTTACGACGCCGCACCTTGGCGCATCCACGGTCGAGGCCCAGGCGGGCGTGGCGCGGGATGTGGCCGAGCAGATTGTCGCCGTTCTGGCGGGGCGGCCGGCCGAGCACGCCGTCAATGCCCCCCTCGTCTCGCCCGAGACCCTCGACTTCCTCGTTCCCTACCTGGACCTGGCCGAGCGGCTCGCGCGCTTCTACACGCAGGTCGCGGGGGGGCGGCTGTCGCGCGTGCGCCTGACGTACAGCGGCGAGCTGGCCGACTACGACACGACGCCGTTGAAAGCGGCGGTGGTGCGTGGTCTGCTGGGTGGATTATCGGAGGAGCGCATCAACCTGGTGAACGCAGCGCTCATCGCGCGACGGCGCGGCATCGAGGTCATCGAGGAGAAGACGCCTAACGTCAAACAGTTCACGTCCCTCGTGACCATCGAGGCGACGACCAGCGAGGGCGTGCAGAGCGTGGCGGGGACGGTCGCACGCGGCGAGCCGCATCTGGTGCGCATCAACGACTTCTGGGTAGACATCGTGCTCGCAGGCAGCCTGCTGGTGAGCCACAACCGCGACAAGCCCGGCGTCATCGGCACGGTTGGCTCCATGCTGGGCAAGGCCAACGTCAACATCGCGTTCATGCAGGTGGGCCGTGACCACCCACGCGGCGAGGCCATCATGATCCTGGGCCTGGACGACCCGCTGCCGAACGGCGCGCTGGTGGACTTGGAGAATTCAGGCCTGGTTTATAACGTGCGCTTGGTGCAGGTCTAGCACAAACAAGGGGGCGATATGCTGGGATTCGCGACAGACACAACGCCCACAACGCGATTGCTCGTCATTCGCCACGGGCAGAGCCTCTGGAACCAGGCCGGCATCATCCAGGGGCAGCAGGACATTGCCCTGAGTGAGCTAGGCCAGCGGCAGGCGGCGGCCATCGGCGCGCGGCTGCGCTCCGCGCCCATTGGGGCAGTGTACGCCAGTCCGCTGTGCCGCGCGCTCCAAACAGCCGCCGCTATTGCCGCGCCGCATGGGCTATCGGTACAAACCGACGCCGACCTGGCCGAGATCCACCACGGCGAGTGGGAGGGCATGACCGAGGCGGATGTCGCCCGAAGCTATGGCGAGCTGCTAGAGATGTGGCTGACGCGCCCGGCCCAGGTGCAGATGCCGGAGGGCGAGCACTACGCCGACGTGCGCGAGCGGGGCCTGCGGGCCATCGCACGCATCGTCGCGGCCCATCCGGGGCAGATGGTCGCCGTCGTGACACACGACGTAATCGTGCGCGTCGCCATCGCCCACGCCCTTAGTTTGCCGGACGACCACGTGACGCGCTTCGCTGTGAACAACGCCGCGCTCAACGTCATCGAGTATGGCCCCGCCGGGCCAACGGTTGTCTGCATCAACGACACGTCGCACCTGGAAACGTTGCAGTAAAGGAACAGGGGCCTACCGCCGTGGGAGGCCCCTGTTCTTGCGTGGGCAAAAGGGTAACTTTAGCCGGCCGCCGCTGCGCCATTGTTGCGAATCTGGCGCTGCTGGGCCAGGAGGCGGGCTGTAATCTGCGCGCCTTCATTGTAAGAAGCCTCATCCACGCCGTGGCCGAACGCCTGCTGGAACATGGCGTCCACACCGACCTCGGCCGTCTCCCCATCCGCGCCATAGACATCCCGGTACAGCTCGATGAGCTTGTCGTGCTGGTAGCGGGAGACGCGGGAGACACGGCGGTTGGCGGCCTGCGGAGCGGCGGCGCGTGTCGCGCCGTTGCGGACTAGCGTGGGCGCGGCCGGCTCGCTAATCTGCCGCTCGGACGCCAGCGGTGTCTCCGCTTCTGTCGCCCGCTGCATGTCCTCAGCTGACGCCAGTCCCGCGCCGGCCAGCGCGCCATAGCCCATCGAGGTCAGGGCGCGACCAAGGGCCGACGTCTCCGCCACCTCCCACGGGAACTCGCGCTCGACGTTGCTGCCGTCCATGCGGCGCGAGGTGGCGATGCCGTGGCGCCGCCCATAAATGTCGCTGTCAATCACCACCATCAGTGTGAGCTGCTCGTCGTTGTCGACAAGAACGACGGGATCCTCGAAGTTCAGCCGCTTGCCCTGGGCGCGGTGGTCCTGGTTCGCCATCGCAATCTTGCCGACGACCGTCATGTACGCGCTTTCGGTGGTCGTCCACTCGCCGTTGACCTGGCGCGTCGCCTGGACCGGCACCAGGTAATCGACGAAGTCAACGTGCTTTGCCATGCCCACATCGGGCGTCCGCCGGGCCAGCTCCAGCAATTCTTCTCGTGTCATCTCAGCACCTCCTTAGGTCGTATGCTGTCCCGAACACTCGTTTCGAAGTAAAGTATAGCACAAATGTGCGAGAAGTCAAGAGCAAAAATGAACGCAAAGACGCAAAGAAAGAAGACCTCATCTTTCTTCTCTGCGCCTCTGCGCCTCTGCGTTGCCAATTGTTTTCAGAAGGGGGAAGGCGGGGATGGGTGGGAGTCGAACTCACCGCGCCGCTTCACGCCGCGCCACCGATTTTGAAGACCGGGCCGGCCACCGGGCCGAAACCACCCCCACGCGAATCATACACAGGCGTGGCTCAGCGGTCAAAGTTGCTAAGATGGTAGTCAAGCGCGAGGCGCTTCGTCAGGCGTCACTCGAAGCGAGCACGGGCATGTCCAGGCCGCCGGTTTGGACCGTTTCCAGGTTAACCTTGAAAGTCTCGGGCAAGAAGAGCGCGCCGATGACAAAGCAGATGAAGCCGACGATCATGGGGAACCAGAGGCCCGCGAGTTCGTTCCCCGCAGCCTGGATGAGAGACAGGCCGATGAGCGGCACCAGGCCGCCAAAGAGGCCGTTGCCGATGTTATAGGGGAGCGATAGCGACGTGTAGCGGAGGCGGGTGGGGAAAAGCTCGGCCAGGAACGCTGCCATCGGGCCGTAGACCAGGGCGGCATACACAACCTGGGCGAAGACCAAGAGGCTCAACATATAGGGGTTGTAGTTGCCGCTACGGGGCGCAAAGTTGCCCATGCTTTCATAGATGGGGTAGTAAGTCAGCACGGCCAGCGCCATGCCGGTCAGCATGATCCACTTACGCCCAATCTTGTCGGACAGCCACCCGGCGACGACGAAGAGCGGCGCGCCAGCGAGCAGGGCCGCGCCGACAATGAGGTTTGCGTCGACCAGGGGCGTCTTATACACCGCTTCCAGGTAGTAGAGCGAATAGAGCTGGCCGGTGTACCACACGACGCCCTGGCCCATCGTCGCGCCCAAGAGAGCCAAGGCGGCGAAGCGGATGGTATTTGTGGTAAGCATCTCCCTGACCGGCCTCCTCGACAAGCCCCCTGAGCCTTTGAGCTTGACGAACATGGCGGACTCGCGGAGACGCAGACGAATGTAGGCCGCTATGATTATGAGGAAGACGGACGCAAGGAACGGAATGCGCCAGGCCCAGTCGGCAAAGGCGGCTTCGCCGACCTTCAGCCGGCTGACGAGGACAACGCCCAGCGACGCAAGCAGGCCCAGCGTCGCCGTCGTCTGGAGCCAGCCCGTGTGAAGGCCGCGGCGCCCATTCGGAGAGTTCTCGGCGACGTATGTGGCGGCGGCGCCGTATTCGCCACCCAGGGCGAGACCCTGGACGATGCGCAAGGCGATCAGGAGGAGACCTGCGGCCGGGCCAAGGACATCCCGCGTGGGCAAAAGACCGACGGCGAAGGTACACAGGCCCATCAGGGTCATGGTGACGACGAGGGTGTACTTGCGGCCGATGACGTCGCCGACCCGGCCGAACACGACAGCGCCAACCGGGCGCACGATGAAGCCGGCGGCGAAAGCGCCGAGCCAGACGATGATGTCGCCGATGGGGGTGCCCGTCGCGTAGAACTTGCTGGCGAGGATGGGGCCGAGACTCCCAAAGACGTAGAAGTCGTACCACACAATCAGAGTGCCGGCGACGGTGGCGAAGATGACCGGGCGCAAGTGGCGGGGATGGGCCGACTCATCTGAGGCGTCTGCGTCGTGGACGGGAGTCGTCGTCATGGCTAATCGGGGCCTCAAATGGCGTCGGTTCGCAGTGATGGTGCGCCCCGGATCGCGGGGGTTTGCGTCGCCATCGCTGCGAACCGATTGCCCGTAGGGCGCTTCATCCGTCTGACGAGGTCAGGCGGGTGCTGCGCGAGACCTTAAACTTCCGCCCCAAGACCCGTGTTAGCGCGAACGTCCATTTCGCCGAAGAGCGCCTCGGCCTTCTGGTCGGCAGGAGTCAGGACGGTGCCGAGGTACGCGCCCAGGAAGCCCAGGGGGATAGAAACGATGCCTGGGTTGGTGAGCGGGAACGGCGCCGACGCGCCCATGAACGTCGGGCTGATGAGGATCAGGCCGACAGAGGCGACGAGGCCAGTGATCATGCCCGTGATCACGCCCTGGGTGTTGAAGCGGCGCCAGAAGATGGAGAGCACAATCGCGGGCAGGTTGGCGCTGGCCGCCACGGCGAACGCGAGGCCAACGAGGAAGGCCACGTTGGCGTTCTTGAGCACGATGCCCAGGATGATCGCCAGCGCGCCGACGACGAGGGACGTGATGCGAGCGACCTGCACCTGCTCGCGCTCGTCTTCCCGACCCTTCTTGATGACCATGAGCCACAGGTCATGGGCGAAGGCGGATGAGGCCGCGATGGTGAGGCCGGCGACGACGGCGAGGATCGTGGCGAAGGCGACGGCGGCGATGAAGGCGAGGAACAGGTCACCACCGAGGCGCTGCGCCAGGAGCGGCGCGGCCAGGTTGGTGTTGGGGATGTTGGCCTTGCCAACCAGTGTTGCGGCGCCGAAGCCGAGGAAGGTGGTCATGATGTAGAAGCTGCCAATGATGATCATCGCCCACACGACGGACGTGCGCGCAGCCTTGGCCGTCGGCACGGTGTAGAAGCGCATCAGGATGTGGGGCAGGCCGGCCGTGCCGAGGATGAGCGCCAGACCGAGGGAGATCAGGTCTAGCGGTCCCCAGAGGCCGTGGTACAGGATGCCGGGCTGCGTAAAGTTCTTGACGATAGGCGCCGTTCCATCCGCACACGCGCCATTCGTGACAGCCCCGGTCAAGCAATAGGAGCCGGTGACCTTGGCGATGGCGTCGAAAAACGTGGTGAACGAGAAACCGAATTGCGCCAGGACCATGATGGACAGGAAAATCGTGCCCAGCATGAGCAGCACGGCTTTGATAATCTGCACCCAGGTCGTCGCCAGCATACCGCCGAAGACGACGTAGACAATCATCAGGACGCCGACGCCGATAATCGCTGCCTCAGTGCTGATCTGCGGGATGAGGAGCTTGATGAGCGAGCCAGCGCCGACCATCTGGGCAATCATGTAGAAAAGGCTAACGGTGAGAGTGGAGATAGCGGCTATCGAGCGTACCGAGGGGTGGCCGAGGCGGTAAGCCAGCACGTCGGCCATCGTGTACTTGCCGACGTTGCGCAGCGGCTCGGCGACGATCAGCAGCACCGTCAGATAAGCGACGAGCCAACCGACGGAGTACATGAAGCCATCGTAGCCGTTGAACGCGATCAGGCCCGCGATGCCCAGGAACGAGGCCGCCGACATGTAGTCGCCCCCAACGGCGATGCCGTTCTGGAAGGCGCTGATGGAGCGACCGGCCGCGTAGAACTCCTTGGCGGTATGGGTGCGGCGCGACGCCCAGTAGGTGATGACGAGGGTGATAGCAACAATCACCAGGAACATGACGAGGGTGAGGTTCATGACTTACCTCCCTTCACTTTGGCGACGAGCTTGGCAGCCATCATGTCCCACCTATTCGCCTGGCGCACATAGAGCCACGCGATAACCCAGGCCATGATGAACTCTGAGAGCGCGAACAGGTAGGCCAGGTTGATGTTGCCGATGACGCGAATATCGACGAAGTTAGGGAAGTAGCCGACGAGGATCAGGAGGGCAAAGTAGTAGACGACGAAGAAAATGGTGGCAGGTACGATGAAGCGTCGCTTCGCGGCGACAAGCGCCTGGAAGTCTGGGTCTGCTTCAATAGCCGCCCATTCTGGTCTGGTCTGTGCGACAGGCGGCGCTTCTTGCTTGGCGGCCCCTTTGAGGGTGCCTGCTGACTGAGCCATAAGGGTCCCTCCTTACGGGATACAACGGTTGCTCTGCTCCTTGTGAGTCAGAGCGCTGGTGAGGGCAACACGATGCGTCCACTTAGCAACCCCGAGTCCGAAACCGTCCCTGGTCCAGTCTAGTCCTCTCGATAGGGCCTCCTTTCTGTTCAGTTGTCGAAATTGCAGCCGCGACGCGCCCAGAAGCCCAGGCTGACCCCGCGTCCGATGTAGGGGCGGAGTATACCAAATCGTCTGCCGGCTGTCAAGCGCGGCGTCAGCGCACGCACTCGCCTGCGCGAACGAGACTTTGCAGCGACGCGATCCCGTGGCGCTCGAGACGCGTGCCGAGGGCAAGGAAGACCTGCGCCGTGGTGACGGCGTCGTTGAGCGCGTTGTGCTCCGGGTAGACGGGCAGGTTCACTTCTTGCGCCAGGCTACGCAGCGCCACAGTCGGCGGCTGCTCAGCCGAGCCGCGACTGAAGCGGCGGTAGTAGTGGAGCGTCGCCGCCAGCCGCGCCGTGTCGACCGCCGGGCCGCGCAGCCCGACGCGATACGCCTGGCGCATGGCTCGGTGTAGGAATGCGATGTCCACGGCGGCGACATGCACGACGAGCACGCGCCCGCGTAGCCGCTCTAGCAGCATCGGCAGCACCTGGCTCAGGGGTGGCGCTTTCGCCAGATCGTTGCGGAGCAGCCCATGCACGCGGATAGATTGTGACGTCACGGTCATGCCTGGCGGTGGCTGGACGAGTGTCTGCCAGGCGGTGTCGAGCGCGATGCGGCCATGCGCGATGTCGACCAACCCGATGGCGAGAATGGCATCGCGGCGCGAATCAAGGCCGCTGGTTTCGAGATCGAGAACCGTGTATGGCGCTCGCCGCCACGGTTGCTCCGGGTCTGGACGCGGCGCGTCCAGGTAGACCTGGACGAAGTCGGGGCGCGGCGGCGGACGCCGGAAGAATGTCGGCCAGTGGGCGACGTTGCCGTTTGCCACGCTGCTCCTCCTCAAGCAATAAGCACGGTGCGGAACTTCAGGGCCACACTGCGCTGGACGGTCTCGACGACGCGCAGCGCATCCTTGACCTGTCGCCGTTCTAGCGGCGTCATCTCCGCGATGGAGACGATGTTGTTGGGCGTCTCGCCGCGCGCAATTTGCGTCACCTGGTGGCGCAGGCGCTGAAGACTCAGCAGCTCGAATGCCGCTGCCAGGTCTTCCGCGCCGGTCTCGCTGAGAAGGCCACTGGCCGCCGCGCGCTGGATGCGCGTCAGTGTGTTGGTCGCCGCACACCCGGCTTCCAGGGCGAAGAGACGCGCCAGGTCCACGACGAGCGCCGTCCCGCGCAGCTTGAGATCGAGGAGGTCGCGGCGCGAGCCTTGGCGTTCGGTGACGAATTGCCGGAAGAAGCCCAGCGGCGCCTGGTGGCTCAGGGCGGCGCTGGCAAGCCGGCCCAGGAACAGGTGTTGATCGCGGGCCAGGTCGATGATGGGCCGCAGTGCGCCCTCGGCGTCGAGCGTCCCGCAGACCTGGCGGTAGTCGAAGAAAATCGCGACGTGGAGCAAAGCCTGCTCGTCCGGCGACAGAATCCAATCGCGGAACTGGCGCTGCCAGACATGCAGCGGCTGCCGCCAGCGTGGGTTCGTCGCCATCACGTCGCCGGGGCAGCGCGGGAAGCCGCAGGCGACCAGTCCCTCGACAACCCGCTCGGACAGGGCGGCGAAGTAAGTTTCGGCGTCGCGCGGCGCGTCGTCGGCGTAGACGAGGGCGTTATCCTGGTCCGTGCGCAGCGTTTGCTCGTAGCGCCCCTCGCTGCCGAGCACGAGCCACGCGTAGGGAACGGGCGGCGGGCCAAGCTCCTTCTCGGCATCGCGCAGCAGCCGAATGACGAGCGAGTCGTGGGCGACGGCGACGACGCGGCCGATGTCGCTGACGTGAGCGCCGGCATGGAGCAGCGAGCCAACGGTGGCCGTCACCTGGTCGGCGTACGCTTGTAGCTCGGTGAGACTGCGGGCGCGCTGAAGCTGCCGCGCCAGGAACACCGGGCTACGGCTCTGGTGACGCAGGATGTCGGTGTGGGTCACGAGGCCGATGATGTGTCCGTTGTCAGTGACCGGCAGGTGGTGGTAGCCACGCTCTAGCATGACCAGCAGCCCTTCGAATACCAGGCTCTCGGCGGGCATGGTTCGCGCCGGACTGGTCATGACCTGGCGAACAGGTGTGGTATCGCTCAGCCCGGCGGCGACGACGCGGTTGCGCAGGTCTCGGTCGGTCAGGATGCCGGGCGGCGTCCCTTCGACGACAAGGCACGAGATATTCTGCGCCCGCATCATCTGTGCCGCTTCCCGCACAGTCGCCTCCGGCGCGATGCTGACAACGGTTCGGCCAATCAGATCACCTAGGGTAGTCTGGAAAAGCTCGGGGGACGTGCTTTGGTGCGCCTGAAGGGTGGACCCCAGCCGCTCGACGGCCGAGGAGGCAAAGAAACGCGCAAATGCCGGATAGTCGGCAAGCAATTTCTTGAACGTTGCGGCGGGAATGAGATAGGCGAGGGTTTCCTCGCGCGTTCGCACGGTGAGGGCCGGGGGCATCTCCTTGATCAAGGAGTTAGCGCCGAACGTCTCGCCCTCCCCGAGCGTGTCCACTGTTTCGATGCCCGCCTCACCCTGGCGTTGCGTGTCAACGCTGCCGCGCCGAAGGACGTAGAGGAACTCGGCGCGCGGTCCATCTTGGATGAGAATATTGTATTCGGCGGGGAAGTATTCGATTTGGATCAGGTCCGTGACACGGCGCACCTGCTCGAAGGGCAATTGGCTGAAAGGCGGGTGCTCGTGCAGGAAGCGCGCAATATCTTCCATACGTACCTCGAGCGCATTCGTGGAGCCACTTCGATGCCGTTGCCTACCGCCGCCGTAAGGCGAGCGTGGCGGGTAGTATACGAGAATCGTTTCGCGTGTCAACTGGTGGTTGCCGACTTGACCAAGTTAGTGTATACTCCACGCTCACACCAGACCTGTTGTGCCACAACGAAGACTTGACAAATCCTCTATTTCTCTTTGAATCAAGGGCGCGTGAATCACGGCGGCACAGTGCTTCGGGTACGCACGACTCATCAGCCAGCGAGGGTCCCAACAATCGATCCGACCACAAAGCGGAGGAGGCAAGACACATGGAAGTGATCAATCCCGTGGTCCGACGGTGGCAGCGCGAGGCTCTGGAGACTCCGGATGTGTTCTGGGCGCGGGCAGCCGAGGCGTTGCCCTGGTCCCGCCTCTGGGACACGGTGTACGAGGCCGACTACCCGACCTTCAAATGGTTCGCGGGCGGCGAGACGAACATCGCCTATGCCGCGCTCGACCACCACGTGAAGAATGGGCACGGCGATCAGACGGCGCTCATCTACGTGACTGAGCGCGGTGAGCACCGCAGCTATACCTACTCGCAGCTCCTTCAAGAGGTCGAGCGGGTGGCGGCGGCGCTGCGGGGCATGGGCGTGGAAAAGGGCGACCGCATCACCATCTACATGCCCACGTCGCCCGAGGCTATCATGGTGATGCTGGCGGCTACGCGCATCGGCGCGATCCACGTCGTCGTATTTGCTGGTTTCGGGGCGGGCGCCCTGGCCGACCGTACCAAGGCGAGCGGGTCGAAGCTCCTCCTGACGTCGGACATCACCTACCGCAAGGGCAAGGATGTGCCGTTGAAGGGCATCGTCGACACAGCTGCGGCGATGGTCGGTGAAGGGCTGGAGCATGTCATCGTCCTGAAGCGCGGCAGCGGCAACGTGCCGATGACAGCAGGCCGCGACCTAACCTGGGAGGAATTCCTGGCGAAGGGCGCGGGGCAGAGCGGCGAGTACGTTCCCATGGAGGCCAACGAGCCAGCGTTCATCCTGGCGACCTCCGGCACGACCGCCAAGCCCAAGCTCGCCGTCCATACCCACGGCGGCTACGCCGTGTGGATCGTCAGCCAGGCCAAATGGGTCTTCGACCTGAAGCCCACCGACGTTTGGTGGTCGACGTCGGACATCGGCTGGATCGTCGGTCACAGCTACATCGTCTACGCGCCGCTGCTCATCGGCGCGACGACGGTTGTGTTCGAGGGTGCGCTGGACTATCCAGGCCCCGATCTCCTGTGGAAGTACGTCGAGGAACTGGGCGTCACCGGCATCTTTACCTCGCCCACCGCTGTGCGCCTCTTGATGAAATATGGCGACGAGCCGGCCAAGGGCCATGACCTGTCGTCGCTGGAGCGCGTCTTCTGCGCGGGCGAGGTGCTCAACCCGCCGGCGTGGGAGTGGCTCCAGAAGCACATCTTCAACGACGAGGTGCCGGTCATCGACCATATGTGGCAGACGGAGACCGGCGGCCCTATCTTCGGCAATCCCTATGGCCTTGGCCTGCTGCCCATCAAGCCCGGCTCGGCCGGCGTGCCCCTACCCGGCATCGAGGCGGCGGTGCTGAACGCCGACGGTGAGATCTTGCCGCCCGGCGAGAAGGGCATCATGGCGATTCGCCGTCCCTTCCCTGGACTGATCCCCACGCTGTGGGGCGAGCCGGAGCGCTATGGCCGCGACTATTGGAGCCGCATGGAGGGTTGGTACTACGTCGGCGACGCTGCCCACATCGACGAGGACGGCTACGTCTGGTTCGCGGGCCGCGCCGACGAGATTATCAAGATTGCGGCGCACCGCCTGGGCACGATCGAGGTCGAGACGGCGCTCCTCAAGCACCCGGCGGCGGCTGAAGCCGGCGTGACAGGCCGCCCGGACGAGCTGCGCGGCGAAGTTATCTCGGCGTTCGTCGCGCTCAAGCAGGGCTACCAGCCATCCGAGGATCTGCGCAAGGAGCTGATCGACACGGTGCGCCAGGAGCTAGGCGCGGTGGCGGTCATCGGCGACCTGGAATTCGTCCACATGCTGCCGAAGACGCGCAGCGGCAAGATCATGCGCCGCGTGCTCAAGGCGGTTGTGCTCGACAAGGACCCTGGCGACATCAGCACCATCGAAGACGAGACGTCGGTGGAGGAAGCGCGCCATGCCTGGCACGAGATGAAGATGGAGATTCAGGGCTAAGCGATTATCCATGCGTCCACCGTATGACTTGCAGCGCGCGATTTCCCACCCCATCAGGTTTGACGAAGGAGGGAGCACCATATGACTGATCTGGTTCTAGAGCCACGACGCGCCCTGGACATCGAGGAGGCCGAGCACGAAGTCTATGCCCCGTCGCCGGAGGTGATCGAGCACTCGTACATCAAGGACCCCGACGCATTCTACAACGAGTCGATCAAAGATATTCCGGCGTTTTGGGCTAAGGAGGCCGAGAGCCTTGAGTGGTACAAGAAGTGGGACAAGGTGCTGGACGACAGCCGCGCCCCCTTCTACCGCTGGTTTGTCGGCGGCAAAACGAATATCGTCCAGAATGCGCTGGATCGCCACGTGAACACCTGGCGCAAGAACAAGCTCGCCATTATCTGGGAAGGTGAGCCGGGTGACACGCGGACGATGTCCTATTACGCTTTGTGGCGCGAGACCAACAAGTTCGCAAATGTCCTGCGGGGCATGGGCGTGAAAAAGGGCGACCGCGTCACGATCTACATGGGGCGCATCCCTGAGATCGTCGTCGCCATGCTCGCCTGCGCTAAAATCGGCGCAATCCATAGCGTCGTGTTCGGCGGCTTCTCCGAAAACGCCCTGGGCGACCGCATCGAGGACGCGCAGAGCCGCGTGCTCATCACCCAGGACGGCAACTGGCTGCGCGGCAAGGTCGTCGATCTCAAGAGCATCGTCGATGCCGCCATTCGCCGCAGCCCCGTGGTCGAGAAGGTCATCGTCGTCAAGCGCACCGAGAACCCGGTGACGATGGAAGCGGGCCGCGACTTCTGGTATCACGACCTGATGAGCCTGCCCATTGCCTCGCACTACGCCGAGACCGAGGTGATGGACGCGACCGACCCGCTGTACATGCTGTACACATCCGGCTCGACGGGCAAGCCCAAGGGTCTGGTCCACCTGCACGGCGGCTACCAGGTCGGGATAGCGTCTACGCTCAAGTACGCCTTCGACATCAGCGACGAGGACCGCTGGTGGTGTAGCGCGGATCCTGGTTGGGTGACGGGCCACAGCTACATCGTCTACGCGCCACTCATCCTGGGGCTGACGTCGTTCATCTTCGAGGGAGCGCCCAACTATCCCTACCCGGACCGATGGTGGCAGCTTGTCGAGAAATACAGCATCACCCACTTCTACACGGCTCCGACGGCTATCCGTGGCCTGATGCGCTTCGGCCCGGCCTGGCCCAAGCGCCACGACCTGTCCAGCCTCAAGGTGCTGGGAACGGTGGGCGAACCCATCAACCCCGAGGCCTGGCGCTGGTATCACAAGTACATCGGCAACGGCAACTGCCCCATTATCGACACGTGGTGGCAGACGGAAACGGGCGCGTTCATGATTACCCCGACGCCCGCGCGCACGCTGAAGCCCGGCTCGGCCACGCGGCCCTTCCCCGGCATCGTCGCCGACGTGGTGGACGAGAACGGCGAATCGACCAAGCCCGACGAAGAAGGCTTCCTGGTCATCAAGCACCCCTGGCCGTCGATGCTCGCCGGCATCTACGGCGATCCTGAGCGTTACATCAATACGTATTGGGGCAAGTTCCCCGGCATCTACCTCGCGGGCGACGCCGCGCGGCGTGACCCCGACGGCTACTTCTGGATTATCGGCCGCATCGACGATGTCATCAACGTGTCCGGCCACCGTCTTGGCACAGCCGAAATTGAGAGCGCCCTGGTGAGCCATCCGGCCGTCGCCGAAGCCGCCGCCATTGGTCTGCCGGACGAGGTCAAGGGCCAGGGCATCCACTGCTGGGTGTTGCTGCGTCAGGGCTTCCAGTCGTCAGACACCCTCGCCGAGGAGCTGCGCCAGCACGTGCGCCGCGAGATCAGCCCCATCGCCAGCCCCGACAAGATTTACTTCCCACCGGTGCTGCCCAAGACGCGCAGCGGCAAGATCATGCGCCGCGTGCTCAAGGCGCGCGCGCTGGGCATGTCGGAAGGCGACGTCTCGACTCTGGAGGAGTAGACCGCCACACCGTCGCGCTGGTTTCTGTCGGCCCTCTCGAAGAGCCAACGAAAGTTGGGGCGACATCCAGTCGGGCGGCTTCTCGATTTGCGAGAGGCCGCCCTTTTTTGACCCACTGCGTCATAAATTCTATTGACAGTTGCGGGGATTGGGTATATTATAGAAGGCAGCTAAAACGATTGCGCAATCGTTAAAAGAAGGTTGGGTTATGCCGACAATCGTCGACGTTGCCCGCCGTGCCGGTGTCTCGCCGACGACGGTGTCGCATGTAATCAATCAGACGCGTTACGTTAGTCCCCCGGTGGCCGAGCGGGTGCGCCAGGCCATGACCGACCTGCGTTACCAACCCCACGGAGTGGCGCGCAGCCTGCGCCGCCGCCGTACCCACAGCCTGGGCATGGTCGTCCCAGATGCCGCCAACCCGTTCTTCGCCGAGGTTGCACGCGGGGTCGAGACCTCCGCCTTCGCGCTCGGCTACACGGTCATCCTGTGCAACTCCGATGGTGATCTGCTCAAAGAGCAGGCTTACCTCGACGTCCTGATGGAGAAGCGCGTCGATGGTATCGTGTTTGTAGCGGCGGGCGAGAGCCACGAGCACATCCAGACGCTCGTGGAGCGCGAGATCCAGGTCGTGGTGACCGACCGCGAAATGGCTGGCCTGGAGGTGGACCGCGTGTTGGTGGACAACTTTGACGGTGGGCGCCAGGCAGCGGCCCACCTCATCTACCACGGCCACCGCCGCATTGCCTGCATCACCGGCCCCCACGATCTCACGCCCAGCGCCGAGCGCTACCGGGGTTACTGCCGGGCGCTCGACGACGCGGGCATCCGCCACGATCCCGGTCTGATTGTGCATGGTGACTTCCACACCGACTCGGGCTACCTCGCGGTGGCCGAATTGCTCGAACTGCCGGACCGCCCGACCGCCATCTTCGCCTGTAACGACCTAATGGCGATTGGCGTCATGGCGGCGGTGCAGGAAGCCGGTCTACGCATCCCGCGCAACATGGCGGTCGTCGGCTTCGACGATATTGCGCTCGCGTCGTACTCTATCCCCCGTCTGACGACGGTGGCCCAGCCCTCCCAGAAGATGGGCGAACTGGCCGCCCAGCTTCTCATCGCTCGCATCGAGAATCCCAATCGTGCCGCCGAAAGGCATTTGCTGCCGACGCGCCTGGTCATTCGCGAGTCGGCTTGATAGGCGTGCAGTCTCAGCGTGGAGGCTGCCCAACAACCCATGACGGTAGGCCCATGAAGAAAACAACCATACTCCATCCTGATATCTCTCGTGTTGTCGCCAGCATGGGCCATACCGACCGCCTGGTCGTGGCAGATGCCGGCCTGCCCATTCCCCCCTCGGTCGAGCGCATCGACCTGGCGCTCACGCAGGGCGTACCCAGCTTTGTGGAGACACTGGCTGCTGTCCTCTCGGAGTTGAAGGTCGAGCGCATCATGGTCGCCACTGAGATGCGGCAGGTCAGCCCCAGTCTCTATCGCGCCATCGAGAACCTGTTGCCCGGCGTGCCCGTTCACGAAGTCCCCCACGAAACGTTCAAGGCGGAGACCCAGTCGGCGCGGGCCATCATTCGCACCGGCGAGTTCACCCCGTACGCAAACATCATCCTGTGTTCCGGTGTCGTCTTCTGAGAGGTGAGCCATGACGCCGCCCCGTATCACCGTTGTTGGCAGCTCCAACTTCGACCTGTTCTCTCGTCCGCCGCGTTTCCCGAAACCCGGCGAGACCCTGATGGGTGGTGAGTTCCGCACCGATTTCGGGGGCAAGGGCGCGAACCAGGCGGTGACGGCCGCGCGCCTCGGCGCGCAGGTGACGATGGTCACGCGCATCGGTCGGGATGTCTTCGGCCAGCGCATGCTGGAGAACTACACAGAGCAGGGCATCAACACGCGCTACGTGTTCGTGGACGAGATGCGCGCCTCGGGCGTCGCCGATATCTGGGTGGACGACGGCGGACAGAACGTCATCATCATCAGCCCGGGCGCGAACATGGCTCTGACGCCGGAGGACGCGCAGCGGGCAGCGGACGCCATCCAGTCGGCGGCGGTCGTCGTGTGCCAGCTCGAGATTCCCATCGCGACAGTCACGGAGGCTTTCCGCATTGCCCGCGCCGCCGGCGTCCGCACCATCCTCAATACCGCGCCAGCCGCGCCTATTCCAGACGAGCTTATCGCGTTGAGCGACATTCTTAGCCCGAACGAGACCGAAACCGAGTTGCTGACCGGGCAGCCGGTGGACAGCCTCGACGACGTGGCCGAAGCGGCCAGGTCTTTGCTGACGCGCGGCGCGCAGACGGTTGTGGTTACGCTGGGCAAGCGGGGCGCTTTGCTGGTGCAGCGTGACGCCGTTCACCACGTGCCGCCGACGCCGGTGCAGGCGGTGGATACGACCGGCGCGGGTGATGCGTTCATCGGCGCGCTGGCGGTGTTCCTGGGTGAAGGGCAGAGTCTCATCCAGGCGGTCGAGTGGGCGAATATCGTGGCGGGGATGTCAGTGACGCGGCGCGGGACCCAGGCGTCGTTTCCCTATCGGGCGGAAATTGCCGCGCAGCTCGCTTAGATGGAGGTGCGCCTTCGCACGACGAACGATGCCTTTACCTATCGCCGCACATTGTGCGCAAGGCATATGTGACGGCCTGCTCCGCCGTCATCCCGCGTCCCCCTTGCTCAAGCGTGGCAAATACGTCTTCCCCCAACGCCTCATGTGTGACCTGAAGCCATCGCTCGTGCCCGAAACGCATCACGTGCCATTGAAGGGACTTGAGCGGATCTCGCGCTGCGCCGGCTCCGAGTAGACGCGCAGCGGAGGCGTTGCGCTTCTACCGCGACTATGTTGCAACCGCGCCGGATGAGGTCAACTCCCTGGTGTTCTGCGGCCATATCCCAGCGAGCGAGCACTTTCCGGCCGAGATCCACGGCCGGCCGTTCATCGTCTTCGGGGCGCAGTACGCCAGGCTGGCGCAGATCAAGGCCAAGTATGACCCGACCAATCTCTTCCGCCTGAACCAGAACATCAAGCCTCGACCGTAGGGCGAGCGGGTAGGCAACAACTGAGGCCACGGGCTTGGCCGTATGCGGCCCGTGGCCTCGCTTCGTCAACTCCTCCAGAAAGCTTTGTTTACGCCGTTCCTGTCAACCAGCCAGGCTCACGCACGTTTTCTTCCTCGATCTGGCGCAGCCGCGCGGCGATGACTTGCGAGCGCCCCAGGTAGCCGACGAGATGGTGTGGGTCGTCGCGGCTGACGACCGGGAGGCGGCCCACGTCGTTGCGCACCATCTTGGCGAGGGCATCACTCAACAGTTCGTCAGGATAGGTCACAATCAAGTTGCAGTTGGCGGCCTCGAGCACCGTCGTCTTGGCAGCGTTGTCGGCGTTGAGGGAGCGGTGCAGCGCGCTGCGTGTGATGACGCCAGCGAGCTTACCGTTCTCATCCACGACCATCGTCGCCTGGTGGCGCGTCAGCTCGGGGTCGTGGCGGGCGATACGGTCCGCCAGCTCAGTGACCGACATCGTTCCCGGCACAGTCGGCACTTTGTCGTCCATCACTTCGCCGACACGTAGGAGCTGGTAGGGGTCCACGCTGTACTCGCGGGAGATGTGGTGGCCTCGCCGCGCCACCTTCTCGGTCAGGATCGACCGCCGCAGCAGTAGCACCGTGACCGCCTCCGCCGCAATCGCGCCGACCATGAGGGCGGGCAGGACGTTCAGGTCGTGAGTCAGCTCCAGGGTAAAGACAATCGCCGTCAGCGGCGAGCGCATCGTGCCCGCCATCATCGCCGCCATGCCGACCATCGCCCACAGGCTGGCGTCACCAACCGGAATCCAGTGCGCCTCGATTGCGCCTAGCGCGCCACCCATGATGAGCAGCGGCGCGAGCACACCACCCGACGTGCCCGACCCAAGCGCCACCGCCCAGATAAGCCCTTTCACCAGCAACAGCCCGATCAGCGCCGCGCCGATCAACTCACCCCGCAGCAGGCCGTGGATGACGTCGTAGCCGACGCCCAGCGCGCGTGGATCCACCAGACCGCCGATGCCGACGAACAGGCCGCCAATGGCGGGCCACCACATCCAGTGGATGGGCAGCTTGCCGAACAAGTCCTCGAAGCCGTAGACGAGCGCCGTCAACCCGCCCGACGCCAAGCCCGCGATAACGCCGACGAGCACCGCGATACCTAGCATCGTCGCGCTGACAGGATCGTGGGGAATGACAGGGAAAATCGGGCCAGCGCCGAGTAGCGGCACGCGCATCGCCGCCGCCGTCGCCGCCGCAATAGTCACCGGGATGAAGCTGCGCGGCTTCCACTCGAAGAGAAGCAGCTCGACGGCGAGGAGCACAGCGGCGACCGGCGCGGCGAAGATGGCCGCCATGCCGCCTGCCGCACCCGCGACCAGGAGGGTCTTGCGCTCGGCCGATGAGAGGTGGAACAACTGCGCGAACAGCGAACCGAATGCGCCGCCGGTCATGATGATGGGGCCTTCCGCGCCAAATGGCCCGCCGGTGCCAATCGAGATAGCGGACGAGACCGGTTTGAGGACGGCCACCTTCGGCTCAATGCGGCTGCGGCCGATGAGGATGGCTTCCAGGGCCTCGGGAATGCCGTGGCCGCGAATCTTGGCGGACCCAAAGCGCGCCATGACGCCGATGATGAGGCCGCCGATGACCGGAATAAGAACGGCCCAGTAGCCCAGGTGGTTGTCGGCGGGCGACGCCGACGCGAGGGAGAGACGCCCATAGTAGGCCAGGTTGGTGATGAGATTGATAAGCGCCACCAGCACCCAGGCAACAACGGCGCTGATGCTCCCGATAACCAGCGCCATGCCGCTCAGCATCAGCAGGCGCACGTCGCGTGTGAAGTCGGCCAGGCGGTCCTGGCTCACAGTCGTCTCACTCATGCATCCTCTCCATCTGTTAAGTCTGCGTACGACGGCTGACGGAGACAACAAACCCTCGTCTGCCATTCTCACCGAAGGTGATGCACGGCCACGAGGGTCGTCAGCAGCGATGTCCCCACCGCCCGTATCAGCAAACCCTATGCCAGTCGGGATGCTGAACGGAGTGAAGCATGACAACACTGGCTAAAGACGCACACTCACCAAGGCGGCGACGCCGAAGGCGATGATGGCGACGCCCGCCAGGCGGTTGACCCAGCGCAACACGCCGGGCGTCATCGCGCCGCGAAATAGCCCGACGCCGCTGCTGAGCGTGAGCCACCACAGCGCCGAGCCGAAGAACACGCCAAGCACGAGGCTAGCGGCCGCGCCGTATCCGCCGGGCAGATTGCCCAGGCCCAGCGCGCCGAACACGGCGACAAACGAGAGGATGGTGGGCGGGTTGGTCAGCGTGAGGAAGAAAGTCGAGGCATACGCCCTCAGAAGCCCCTGGCCCTCAGCGTTGGCCTCACGCTCAGCGGGCGGCGCCAGAAAGGTGCGCACGCCGAGGTAGAGCAGGAACAGGCCGCCGACGACCTTCAGCCATATCGCCTGGTTGATGAGAAAGACGGAGACGAAGGTCAGGCCAAAGGCAGCCAGGGCGCCGTAGATGGTGTCGGCGCTGGCCGCGCCCAGGCCAGAGACGAAGCCAAGCGTCCGGCCACCGGCCAGCGTCCGGCGGATGCACAGGACGCCGATGGGACCAACCGGTGCAGCGATGGAGAAGCCCAGGATGACCCCGCGAGTGAGCAGCGCAAGATCCATGATGAGGTCCTTTCTGGAATAAAAAACCGCCAGGCCCGTGTGGGTCCGGCGGTCGAGCGTCTCTGTCGTGACACAAACGGCTCTAACCAGACCCAAGGTCCGGCGGCTGAGCCTGATTATTCAACAGACTGTGCATCATCCTACTCCACCTTGAGTGGCGGCCCCAGCAGCTCCATGCCGTGGGCTTTCCAGAGCGCGGGGTCTTGCGGCGGCATCGCGTTGGCCTTAGTCACCTCGCGGAAGAAGGCTTCCATCCGGCCCGCCGGCATGAACGCGATGAGGATGCGCCCCGTCCCCTCGCCGACGTGCGCCCAAACGTGCGGTACGCGGCGTGGCGCAAGCACCGAATCGCCGGGTTTGAGCGTGAACCGCTCCTGCCCGACCTCCAGGACAAACTCGCCCTCGGCAGCGTAGAACCATTCGTCCTGGTCATAGTGCAGGTGACGCGCCGGACCGCCTTTCGCGTGGAACGTGTTCTCCAGAATGAGAGGGCCGTTTTCGTCCTGGGGCGTCACTTTGAAGTCAATGCGGCTGATGCCCAAGGGCCGATGCTCGCCAAAGCGGTCCTCACCGACTGCCACACGAAGAATGGACGCAATCCCCATCGCTTCCTCCGGCGCAGCTACACCGTGCTCTTGCTCTTGCCGAGTTCACGGATGGCGTCGATAAGCTCGGCGGCAGAGCAGTCCTTGAGAATGGTTGCCGATGCGCCCGCTTCCCGCGCCGCCTTCGCCATCTCTGGGTACATTGTTAGCATGAGGACGTGGCTCGGCAGCCCCTGCTGGGCGATCTGTCGTGTCGCCCCCAGGCCGTCCAGGCGCGGCATGTTCACATCCATGACGATGACATCCGGCGTGAGCGCCGTCGCCTTCGCAACCGCCTCCACGCCGTCGGCCGCCTCCCCCACCAGCTCCAGCCCCCGGCTGCGCTGAATGATGTGGACCAGCGCATCCCGCACCACCGAGTTGTCATCCACCACGAGAACACGAATTGCCGCCATGAACTGCGCCTTCCTAGTCACACCCCGCTCGCATCACTCTACCATACTCGCGCGAGAGCCGCATCAGGGGTACGGTGGATAGCCGCGCCTACAGACGGATGATGCCGCGCTGAAGGGCAACGGTCACGGCCTCGGTGCGGTCGTTGACGGCCAGCTTCTGGAAGATGTGCGCCAGGTGCGTCTTGACAGTCGCCTCGGTGATGTTGAGCCGAGCCGCAATTTCCTTGTTCGCCTGCCCGCGCGCCACGAGTTGCAGCACCTCGACCTCGCGCGCCGACAACTCTTCCTCTGGCGGTGTCGTTGCAGGTTTGCCCTTGGCACTCGTCATGCGCTGAAGCAGGCGGGCGGCGACGCTGGGCTGGAGCAGCGCCTCGCCCCGCGCCACGGTGCGGATAGCGGTGAACAACTCCTCACGCGGCGCATCCTTGAGCAGATAGCCGCTCGCCCCCGCCTCCAACGCGCCGACGATCATCTCATCCGTATCATAGGTGGTCAGCACCAGGAACTTGATGTTGGGGTCAGCCGCGCGAATCTTCTCCATGGCCTCGACGCCGCCCATCTCCGGCATGCGTAGGTCCATGAGAATCAGGTCTGGCTTCAGGTTCAGCGCACGCTTCACGGCGGTGCGGCCATCGGCAGCCTCGCCGATAATCTCGAAGTCGTCGCGGCGCAGGATGGCCGCCAGGCCCTCGCGCACGATAGGGTGGTCGTCCACAATCATGATTCTGATCTTCGACATGCCGCTGTCTCCCGAGCTTCTACTCCGCGCTGACCGGCAATCTCACCTCGATGATTGTACCCTGCCCCGGCGCTGTTTGCAACGTAAACGACGCGCGGACCTTCTGCGCCCGCTCGCGCATGCCGCTCAATCCCATCCCACCGCCCTGCGCCCGCGACGGCGGTCGCGTCGTCGGGTCGAAGCCGACGCCGTCGTCGCGCACGGTGATCGTTACCTCATCGGGCGCGTAAACCAGCGTCGCCCAGACGTTAGACGCCTGGGCATGCTTGCGGAGATTGGTGAACGACTCCTGGGCGATGCGCAGCAGGGCTTTCTGCGCCTCGACCGGAATTTCGTACGGCTCCCCGTCGACCACGAAATGCCCCGTGACGCGGTTGTCGGCGGTGCAGACGACAAGGGCCTGCTGGATGGCATCGGGCAGCCCGTTCTCCAGGCTCGGCGGGCGCAAGTTCCACACCGACCAGCGGGCCTCGGCGAGGCTGGCCCGCGCCAGGCTCCGCGCTCGCGTGAGGTGCGTTAGCGCCTCCTCCGGCTGCTCCGCGAGCACCTGCTCCGCCGCTTCGAGCTGTAGCACAATGCCGGTAAAGCCCTGGGCCAGGGTGTCGTGAAGCTCCTGGGCCATGCGGTTGCGCTCTTCCAGCACCGCCAGCTCGCCCGCCTGCTCGTAGAGGCGCGCGTTGTCGATGGCAATGGCCGCCTGGCTCGCCAGGGCGCTCAATAGTTCCTGCTGGCTGTCGTCGAAGGCGTGGGGACGGTTCGAGCCGACCACCAGAACACCGGCAATCGCGCCGCCGATATGAACCGGAACCTCCAGCAAGGAGCGGATACCCTCGGCGTCGGGCATGTCGCGCACGATGCGGCCGTCCTGGGCCACGTCGTGGATGATGACAGGGAAGCCCCTGCGCACGACATAGCCCGAGACGCTGTCCTTCGGCTCGTAGCGCAGCCGGGCAGGCATGCTGTCGCGCCCATAACTCGCGCGCGCCAGGAGGCGATTGTCCTCCACGAGAAACAGCACGCTATGCTCGGCGCGCAAGAGTTGCGCGGACGCCGTCACGATGACGCGCAGCACGGTATCGAGCGCCAGGGAGCGCGAGATACGCTGCCCAATCTCGTTGAGCGCCTTGAGTTCCAGCGCGTGCTGCTCCGAGAGGCCGTAGAGGTGGGCGTTCTCGAACGCGACCGCCGCCAGATTCGCCATCACGCTGACCGTTTCCAGGTCGCCTGTGTCGAACGCGCCGGCGCGCTTGTTGATGGCGGTGATGACGCCGAGCACGCGGTCCTGTGTCACCAACGGAACGATGAGGAGATTGTGGACGTTGGCTCGGGCGATGTTGGGCGCGTAGACGCGCGGGTCGTTCGGCGCGTCGGCGCTGAACTGGGCCTCGCGCGTCTCGATGGCGACGCTGGCGAGAGAGCCTTCCACGGGCACGCGCAGATCGTACATCTCCTGGGCGCGCGGCCCGACGGCCATCACCACGTCCAGCCCCGGCGCGTCCTCGCGCACCAGAGAGATGAGGACATGCTCGGAGCTTGTCAGGCCGCGCACGTGGTTGGCGACCGTTGCAAGCACGCGCTCGACATCGCGCTGCTGCACAATCGCTGCGCCCACCGAGGCGATGCCGATGAGCTGTTGCACGCGCTGCTGAACTTCACCAAATAGGCGCGCGTTTTCCAGGGCGATGGCCGTCTGGTTGGCGATGGTGGAGAGGACGGCGACGTCGTCTTCGTCGTAAGCCTCGTCGTGCTCGTAGTCCTGGAGCACGATGGCCCCGAGGCAGTGCCCGCCCGCCAGCAGCGGCACGCCCAGCCACGAGCGCGACGACCGACCGACCGGCGTCACGCCCAGGCGCTCGCACGCCTCGGCATAGCCGTCGCGCACGTAGAGCGGTTGCCCGGTATCGACGACATACCACGTCAGGCCCTTGCCCCGCTCGATGCGCGGCGCATCGCGCTCGTCACCCTCGGCGTTCGCCTCAGTAGCGATGACCAACTCGCCATCGTCGTCCAGCAGCGCAATGTAGAAGTTGCGCGTGTTGAGGACGCGGCTCGTCTGCTGATAGACCAGCTCGACAATCTCGTCCTGACGCAGCAGCGCCGCCGCCGCCTGACCAATCTGGTTCAAGGCCGAGAGCTGGTTGACGCGGCGCTCCTGCTCCTGGTAGAGAGCCGCGTTGTCGATGGCGACAGCGGCCGAGCGGGCGATGCCCTGGGCAAGCTGAAGCTGCTCGCGGTCGAACGTTGTCGGGCGGTCGTAGGCCGTCGCCAGGGCCACGCCGACGAGCCGGTCGCGGTGGATGAACGGCACAGCCAGCAGCGACGCCACACCCATCAGCCGCGCCGTATTGCGGTCTACGCGGCCATCCGTCGCCGGGTCCAGTACGACCGGCTCACCCGACGCCCGCAAGTGTTGCACCAGGGCCGGGCGGGCGATGACGGCCTTCGGCGCGCGGCCCGCACTGGCGCGAAGGTGCAGCCGTGGCCGATGCGCATCGACCAGATAGACACCGCAGTGGACGACGCCCGCCGCCGCTGCAATGTCGCGCGCCGCCCGCGTCAGGACCTCGTCCAGGTCCAGGGACGCGCTCACCGCCCGCGTCATTTCCAGCAGCAGCGCCGCCTGGCGTCGGCCGGCCCGCTCGGCGGCAAAGAGGCGAGCGCGGTCGATGGCGAGGGCCGCCTGGCGCGCGAACTGGGCGACGACCTGGGCATCATCCTCGTTGTAGCGGTCGGGGTGGTAGGCGTCCACGACGAGCATGCCGATGGGCTGGTCCGCGACGAGGAGCGGCGCGCCGATCCACGACCGCACGCGGCGGTCCATGCGGATGAAGTCCGGGTGGCGGGGCGCGTCGCCGAGAACGATGGGCTTGCGCTCCTCCAGCACCTGCCGCGCCAGATAGTTGTCGCGGATGTTGATGCGCATCGGGACGGCCGAGGTCGGCTCCTTGCCATACTCCGCGATAACTGAGAGCGTGTCCCCGTCGAGTTGCTCGATGGCGGCGTTGTCGAACTCAATGACACGGCCAAGCTGCTCCAGGATAAGTTTGAGCACGCGGTCCAGGTCGAGGGTCGAGGACAGGGCCGCGGACACCTCCGCCAGCGAGCGCATCTGCTCGGCGCGGCGGCGCTGGCGGCGATACTGGTCGGCGTTGGCGACGGCGACGCACGTCTGCTGCGCGAAGCGCTCGACCAGCTCGACCTCGGCGCGGGTGAAGCGGTGTGGGCTGTCGGTGTAGGCCACGCCCAGCATGGCGATGAGGCGCTCCCCGTCGCGCAGCGGCGCAAGCAGGAGCGAGACGACGCCATGCTCGCGGAACCACTCTCCCGCGATGCGCTCGCTCGCCGTGTTCACCTTGGCGATGACCTGACCGGCAGCCAGGTCGTCCAGCCAGCCCGCCTGTTGGAGTATGCGCTGGCACTCGGACCACAAGCTCGCGTAGGCCGGCGGACCGTAGTGGGCGCTCGGCGCGGTCGCCATCGCCTGGTCCACCACCACAAGGCCGGCTAGCGGCGCCGACAGCAGCTCGGCCGCGTATCGCGCCGTGCGGCCTAGAATCTCCTCCAGGTCGAGGCTGGCGCTGATGGCTGTCGCCACCTCGGCCAGGCCCTCGGCGACCTTGCGGCGGCGCTTCTCGCGCTCCAGCCGCCGTGCCATGCGCAAGGCGACCGCCGCCGTCTGCCCGATGCGTTGGGCCAGGGCGGTGTCGTGCGCCTCCCAGGTGCGCGGGTAGGGGTCGTGGTAAACGGCCAGGCCGTATAGCTCGCCACCACTAATGATTGGCACGCACAGCGCCGACAGGGCTTCCCGGTCGTTGAGGCGCTCGCGCACAGCGCGGGTTATCGGCGAGACGGGCGGCGTCGGGATTTTGGCGCGCTGGGCGAACGCCCGCGAGGCCGTATCCAGCGGGCGGTCCACGCCGCTCCACATCGTGGGCCGGCGCTGGCGCACCGCCTCCTCCATGAACGGCGGGAGACTCGCGGGCCAGCGCGCGCTGGTCAGGGCGTTTTCAGGCACGCTCTGGCCGCTCAGGTCGTTCAGTAGAATCAGCGCGGGGTCGTAGCTGAAGAGGGCGCAGCGCTGGCTGCCCAGCAGATCGGCTGCCGCGCGGGTGAGCAGCCGCTCGATGTCCGGGCGCTCACTGGATTGCACGAGGGAGAGGCAGAAGGTATCCTGGGCCACAACCTGGGCCGGGCTTGGCGCGGAAGGGCCGGTCGTGGATGGTGAAGCGGGAGGTGTCGCCATGACGCGCCTAATTCGCGGCGTGCCCGATGGGCAGCGTCGCCATGGCGTGGTTGTGGCCGCAGGTGACGATGATGGGCCACTCGCCCGGCCGGGTGCGCGGCGAGACGCGCCAACTCCACCGCACAACGCCGTCGTCGCCGACGACGGTGGGCGCAAGGGCGCGCGAGCTGCTATGGCCTCGCGCATATTGAACGCGAATCCCGCACGTCATGCCGGGTGTGGCGCGGGCGGTAACGGTCGCTGAGTGGTAGCGGCCCGGCCCCGGCAACACGTTCACGCTGAGAATCTCCAACCTGGGCGCACCGGGAGTCAGCGCATGGATATCCCTCGCAACGCCGTTGAGCACCGGCGGCTCTGACGCCGGCACGCCCGACTGGAGCAGCGGCGCGACGGGCGCGAGATCAACAATCGCCGCCGCCGGCTTGATGCGCAGCAGAGCATTGTCCAGGTCGTCGGGGAGATCGAACGCCAGAACGGTCTCCTTCTCTTCCAGGGCTGCGAAGCCGAGACCATAGCGGCCAGCCGGAGTCCCGCGCATGCCGAGGGACAGGCGGGCGGCGTGCGTCGCGTCAGGGTGCAGTGCGATCTCGTGGGAGAGGGATGGGCCAAGCAAGGCGAAATCCTCGGCGCGCAAGGCGCGGTGGCCCGGCCAGTCGTTGCGCACGGCTACGCGGACCAGCAGCCAGCGGCCGGTCGGCGCCAGGCGCGCGCCGTTCATGATGAGGGACGGGGCTGGGAAGGCATCGTGAATCTGGAAGCGCCACCCCGCCGCGCCGACCGCAACGCCGTTCGGCAGCGCCGGCGCAAGGGCCATAGTATCGCCTGGCACGATATCGCCCATTTGCGCGCGCTTTTCGCGCAGACCAAGCGTCTGTCGCGCCATCCAATCCAGGATGAAAAACAGCAGCGCGAAAGGCGACGCCATGCTCGCGCCATTGCCCGGGCGCTCGTTAGCAGGCGCGGGAGAGGCTGATGGCGCTAGCGCCGTATTGTCCTCTAATGCTGGGGTGAGCGCGACAGGTTCGGGCGCTGGCGCGGCGAGCGCTCGGCGGGGTACTTCAGGTGGTGCCGGTGGCAATGGTGGTGGAGATGGCTCGGCCGGTGATGGGGGCGGGGCTACTGGCGGGGGTAAGGTCTTGACGGCGACGAGGGCGGCATCGTAGGCCACGCGCCGCGCCGGGTCCGCGAGCGTGGCGTAGGCTTCCTCGATGGCGCGGACTAGCCGCACCGCATCGCGGTCTGCCAGGGCGGCGTGCGGGCCGTACTTGGCAAGCAGCTCATCCCGGGCGGCCGCGATCTCTTCTGGTGACGCGTCGGGACTGACGCTTAGCAGGTCGTAGTAGCGAGGCAGCACGTCTCTTCTTGCCCCATTCTAACGGTAAGCCACTGGTCTACATCTTATGCGGGACGCAATTATACGCCTGACTCGCCGTGGGCGCAAAGCCATGATAGCCTTGGTCGGGCGTCATTGCGAGGAGGACGATGGGACGACGAAGCAATCTCGCGGTCGGCGAAAGCGGCACTATACCCCGACTAGCTCGTCTGATGCAAGAACGGGAGATTGCTTCGCTTCGCTCGCAATGACAGCCTTTCTTCGGTCCTACTCGCGCCCGGTCGCCACGGGGAGCTTCGGCGTCGAGGACCAGTCGCTCCACGAGCCAACGTAGAGCTGGACATCGCGCCAGCCGGCGAGCTGCATGGCGAGGATATCGTAGCACGCCGAGACGCCACTGCCGCAGTAGCAGACAACTTTGTCTGCGTCGTCTACGCCGAGACCCAGGTACATCGTGCGCAGGGTCTCGCCGTCCAGGAAGTGGCCGTCGGGGCTGAGGTTCTGCGCCCAGGGCATGTTCTTCGCGCCGGGAATGTGCCCCGGCCGCGCGTCGATTGGCTCCAGCCGGCCCTCGTACCGCTCGGCGGGCCGCGCGTCGATGAGCAGCGCTTTCGAGTCGCCAGAAATGCTGAGCACCTGCGCCTTGTCCACGACCATCGACGGATTGGGATGCGCGTGGAAGTCGCCTGCTGGCACACTCGACCCCGCGCCGGTCTCTAGCGGACGGCGCTCGCTCGTCCAGGCGACGATGCCGCCATCCAGGACGGCAGCGCGCTCGTGGCCGAAGTAGCGCAGCAGCCACCAGAGGCGCGCCGCCGTGCCGCCATTGTCGTCGTAGGCGACAACAAGCGTGTCGGAACTGACGCCCAGCCGCCGCATGACGGCCTCGAACGCGTCGGGCGTCGGCAGCGGGTGGCGGCCCGGACCGTCGATGTACGCTTCGGCTGCCAGCTCGGTCTCCAGGTCGACGAATACGGCGCCGGGAATGTGCCCGGCGGCGTATTCCGCTGAGCCAAGACGATCAACGTTCGGCAGATACCAGCGCACATCCACGATGCGCACAGTGGGGTCCTGGAGGTGGGACGCCAGCCAATGGGTCGAGACAAGGGGAGAATTGTGGTTAAGCATATTTACCTTTTGGGCAAGATGAATGCAGGAAGATACCCTGCTGCCTGGCCCCATCATAGTTGTTGCATGTTAGCATTATAGCCACAGTTAGCGCCGCGCGCCAGATGTTTTGACAGGCCGCTGTCCCTGCCTAGAATAGTTTCCATATCCAAAACTCATGTTCGGAGGGCATCTATGGCAACGTCCAGGCGCGCCGTTTACACTGACAAGGCGCCCAAACCCCTTGGCCCCTACTCCCAGGCCATCATCCTCGGCAATCTCGTCTTCTGCGCCGGCCAGGTCGGCATCAATCCAGCCACCGGCCAGGTGGTCGAGGGCGGCGTCGAAGCCCAGGCGCACCAGGTGATTGCCAACCTGCATGCCGTGCTTGCGGCGGCCGGCTCCTCGTTCGACCGCGTGGTCAAGACAACGATCTTCCTGACTAACGTCGGCGACTTCGCGACGGTCAACAAGATCTATGGCGAGGCGGTGGGCGACCCGCCCCCGGCGCGCTCCACCGTCGGCGTCGCAGCGCTGCCCGGCGGCGCAGTGGTCGAGATCGAGGTCATCGCCGAGGTCGAATAACAGCACCGGGTTGCTCCGTCACTTCGTCACCCCGTCACTCCGTCACAGTACGCTAAAGGTCCCGGCATGGTCATTCGCGGCCGCCGGGCCTTCTTTGTGGGTGCTTGCGTTTTGACCTCCACCGCGTTATAATAAGAGTAATACCACCCCAAGGATGGAATGAATCAATGGAGCAGCGTGGCACTATCAGTGCACCGGAAACTCAGGCCACGGAGACAGGGATCGCGGCGAACCCCATGGAAGAGTGGATGAATGGCGATTTCGCGTATCGCACATTCAAGAGGGGCGATGTTGTTGACGGCACCATCGTTCAGGTGAGTCCCGATGAGATCCTTGTCGACATCGGGGCGAAATCAGAGGGTGTTGTCAGCGGTCGTGAGCTCGAGCGTATGACGGCCGAAGACCTGGCCGATCTGCGCGTGGGGATGGCTGTGAGAACCGTCATCGTGAACCCTGAGGACAAGGACGGCAACATCGTGCTGTCGCTGACTCAGGCTGAGGTCGACCGAGACTGGGAGGACGCCGAGCGAAACCTTCAGTCGGGCGATATCTTTGAGGCCAGCGTGACGAACCACAACAAGGGCGGCGTGATCGTTCCGGTCGGCCGTCTGCGCGGCTTCGTTCCCGCGTCTCAACTGGCGCGCGCCCATCGTCGCGGCGACGATGCGAACGCCCAGAACCTCGCTGGGCTGGTCGGGCAGAAGCTCTGGCTCAAGGTGATCGAGGTCGACCGCGCCAACAACCGCTTGATCCTGTCGGAACAGGCCGCCATGCGCCAGCGGAACAAGGCGCTCAAGGAGCGGCTGCTCAGCGAGCTTAAGGAAGGCGACGTGGTGACGGGCGAGGTGATCAGCCTGGCCGACTTCGGCGCGTTCGTCAACCTGGGCGGCGCTGATGGTCTGATTCACCTCTCGGAACTGTCGTGGCGGCGCGTCAACCACCCCAGCGAAGTGCTGAAGGTGGGCGATGAAGTCGAAGTCCAGGTGCTGAACGTCGACCGGGAGCGGCGGCGTATCGGGCTGAGCCTCAAGCGGCTTCAGCCAGAGCCTTGGTCGCAGGTCGAGAGCCAGTATCAGATGGGGCAGGTGGTCAAAGGCACCATTACCAAGCTTGCTAACTTCGGAGCGTTTGCCCGCCTCGAGGGGGACACACGCGGCGAGATCGAGGGGCTGATTCACCTGTCGGAGCTGTCCGACAAGCCCGTCCAGCACCCGCGTGAGGTGGTCAAGGAAGGCGATACGCTGGATTTGCGGATCATCCGTATCGACCCGGCTCGGAAGCGAATGGGGTTGAGCCTGCGTCGCGTGAACGACCCCAACTTCACTAGCGATGAGCCGTCCATTGAGCCGGCGGCGCCAGAGGCCGAAAGCGACACTGCCACCCAGTAGGCGGGCAGGCAGCGCGACACCCGTCGCCTGAGAGTTCGCGTCCGACCCCGCCGTCGGCCTTCCACATGGGTTAGCCTCTGCGCTAGTCTGGGCCATCGGACACGGCGCTCATGGGGCGCGTGTGGACAGAAAGGAAGCTGCGATGGCCAATAAGTTGGACGATCGATTTACTGAACGAGCGCGCCGCGTCCTCATGCTTGCGCAAGAGGAGGCCAAGCGCCTCAACCACAACTACATTGGCACGGAACACCTGCTGCTCGGCCTGGTTCAGGAACAGACCGGCGTCGCGGCACGGGTGTTGCGTGATCTCGGAGTGAATCCGTATCAGGTACGGCGGATCGTCGAAGATACCGTCGGCCGGGGCCAGCGCAGCAGTGTCGGCAACGCCACGGGCCTGACCCCACGTACCAAGCGCGTCATCGAGTTGGCCGTCGATGAGGCCCGCCGTATGGGGCATCATTATATCGGTACAGAGCACCTCCTGCTGGGACTTATTCGCGAAGGTGACGGCCTGGCCGTCAACGTCCTCAAGGACCTCGGCATCAACCTCGACGCTGTCCGCACCCAGACCACCCGCGCGATCATGCAGAACCCCAGTGGGCCGCGACAGGAGCGCAAGAAGAACGTGCAAACGCCGGTCCTAGATCAACTGGCCGTGGATCTCACCGCCCAGGCCCAGGAGGGCAAGCTGGACCCCGTTGTGGGGCGCCAGAAGGAGATCGAGCGCGTCATCCAGATCCTTTCGCGCCGCACCAAGAACAACCCGGCCCTCATTGGGGAACCGGGCGTAGGTAAAACGGCGATCGTTGAGGGACTGGCTCAACGCATCGTCAATGGAGAGGTTCCGCAGCAGCTCGCCAATAAGCGGCTGCTCATGCTCGATGTTGGCTCGCTGGTCGCCGGTACGATCTACCGCGGTCAGTTTGAAGAGCGCATGAAGCGCGTCATTGACGAGATTAAGAACACCGAAGCGATCCTTTTCATCGACGAAGTACACATGCTGGTCGGCGCGGGTGCGGCTGGCTCCTCCGTGGACGCCGCCAACATCCTCAAGCCGGCCCTCGCGCGAGGGGAGATGCAGTGCATCGGCGCGACGACCCTCGACGAGTACCGACGCCACATTGAGTCCGACGCGGCGCTCGAACGCCGCTTCCAGCCGGTCTTCGTGGAGGAGCCGTCCATCGAGGATGCCATCGACATCCTCAAGGGCATCCGGCCGCGCTACGAAGAGCATCACAATCTCAAGATTACCGACACCGCCATTGTCGCTGCCGTGCAGCTCGGCTCGCGCTACGTGACCGACCGCTTCCTGCCCGACAAGGCGATTGACCTGATCGACGAGGCAGCGTCCCGCGTCCGCATGTACAAGATGCCGGACACGCCGTCGCTGCGCGAGAGCCTCGACGAGCTGAAGGAAATTCAGCGCCAGAAGGAAGAGGCTTTCAACAACCAGCGCTACGAGGAAGCCGTCGCCCTGCGCGACCAGGAAGTCCGTGTCCGCGAGCGCATCGAGCAGCTGCGCGTCGGCGCGACGGACAACCAGGGCGAGCGTGCCCTCCAGGTCACGGAGGCCGACATCGCAGAGGTCGTCTCGATGTGGACGGGCGTGCCCGTCATGCGCATCGCGGGCGAAGAGTCCGAGCGCCTGATGCAGATGGAAGGCGTGCTGCGCGAGCGCATCGTCGGCCAGGAAGAGGCCATCGAGACGATTGCCAAGGCCGTGCGCCGCGCCCGCGCGGGCATGAAAGACCCGCGCCGTCCGATTGGCTCGTTCATGTTCCTCGGGCCGACGGGCGTGGGCAAGACGGAGCTGGCGAAGACCCTGGCCGAGTTCATGTTCGGGTCAGAGGACGCCATGGTGCGCCTGGACATGAGCGAGTTCATGGAACGGCACACGGTCGCGCGCCTGGTTGGCGCACCGCCAGGCTACGTCGGCTACTACGAGGGCGGCCAGCTTACCGAGGCTATCCGCCGCCGTCCGTATCAGGTCGTTCTGCTGGACGAAATCGAGAAGGCCCACCCCGAAGCGTTTAACATGCTCCTCCAGATCATGGAGGATGGCCAGCTGTCGGACGCCAAGGGCCGCAAGGTCGACTTCCGCAACACCATCATCATCATGACGTCGAACGTGGGCGTCGAGCAGCTCAACAAGAGCATGTCCCTCGGCTTCGCCACAGGCAAGAACGAGGAAGAGACGAAGGCCGAGTACGACCGGATGAAGGACCGGGTGATGGAGCAGCTGCGGCGCGCCTTCCGCCCCGAGTTCCTCAACCGCATCGACAAGATCATCGTCTTCAAGTCGCTCACCAAGGAGCAGTTGACCCAGATCATCGACATCCAGCTCAAGCGCCTGGTCCCGCGTGTCCAGGAGCAGGGGATGGAGATCGAGTTCACCGACGCGGCGAAGGAAGTCATCGGCAAGGAGGGCTACCAGCCTGAGTTCGGCGCGCGGCCTCTCCGCCGGGCGATCCAGAACCAGATCGAGGACCGCCTGTCCGAAGCGCTGCTCAGCGGTAAGTTCGAGTCGGGCGACACCATCGTCGTGGATGCCGAAGAGGGCCAGGTCGTCCTGCGCGATGTCAAGGGCGAGAAACGCTCCGAGACCTCGGAAGAGACCGCCGCCCCCGCCTGATCCGGCAACTGGCCCACAGTGTAAATTCCAGGAACCCGTTCTCTCACGAGAACGGGTTCCTGTCTTGTCTCGTCTTAGCTTCCCTGCATCGTGCGGCGCACGGCGTCCGCGATGCCATCCGCGCCGGCCAGGGCAAGGCGCACCAGGTGCGGGCTATAGGGCAGCGGCACGGCAGCGGCGCTGACGCGCTCCACCGGCGCCCGTAAAACGCTATGCAGGTGACGCGACACCTGGGCCGCGATCTCGGCGCTCCAGCCCAGGATGGGCGCTGTCTCTTCAGCCACGACCAGCCGCCCTGTCCGAGCGACCGAGTCCAGGACGGTCGTCCAGTCGAAGGGGACCAGCGTGCGCGGGTCGATCACCTCGACGCTGACGCCCTCCGCCGCGAGCATCCCCGCTGCGGCAAGCGCCTCGTGCACCGCCGCCCCAATGCCGACAATGGTGCAGTCCTCGCCGCGCCGCTTCACGTCCGCCACGCCGAGCGGGACGATCACGCCGTCCGGCGGCACCTGGCCGAGCATTGGGTAGAGCGCCTTCGACTCGAACACCAGCACAGGGTTGTTGGAGCGAATTGCCGCCGTCAGCAGCCCTTTGGCGTCGTAGGGCGTGGTCGGCACGGCGACCAGCAGGCCGGGAATACTGCTGAACCACGCCTCCAGGCTTTGCGACTGCTGCGGCCCCCAGCCCTGCCCCGGCCCATTGGCGACGCGAATCACCAGCGGGACGCGATACTGGCCACTGGAAGCGTAGCGCAGCTTGGCCGCGTCGTTCACAATCGGGTCAGCCGCCAACGTGAGGAACTCGGCAATGCCCATCTCGATGATCGGGCGCTGCCCAGCCGCAGCCGCCGTCACGGCGCTGCCCACAATCACGTTCGGGCTGATGGGCGCGTCGATGACGCGGGTGGGACCGAATCGCTCCGGCAGGCCATGCACGGTGCCGAAGCGCCCGCCGCCAGCCAGCCCGGAACCGATGACGTAGGTCGTCGGGTCGGCGGTGAGAGCGGCTGCCAGCGCCTCGTTGACCGCCGTCGCATACGTCGTGCGGTGGCCGGGCGGCGTTCCCCCGCGTCGGTAGAGCGCCGCCGAGTCCGGGCTGTAGACATAGCTCATCAGCGCCTCGGCCGACGGCCCCGGCGCTGCCTGCGCGCGGTCGATGGCGCGGTCCGCCTGGAGCTGCGCCGCCGCCGCCAGCTCGCGCGCATCCGCTGGTGTCAGGAGCCGCCCTTCCACGAGGCCGTTGTACAGGCGCACGACCGGGTCATAGCGCTCCGGCTCGTCGGCGACGAGGCGGCTTACGCGCGCTTCGATGAGGGTTGGGCCACCGCCACTGCGCGCCAGCCGAACCGCCGCCCGCACCGACCGGTACACCGCCCACACATCCGCGCCGTCGATGGTGATGTTGCCAATGCCATAGGCCACGGCCCGCTGTGCGACGTTCTCCAGTCGGCTCGTCTCGCCGGACGGCGTTCCGCCCGCCACGCCATTGTTGATGAGGATGAACACCACCGGCAGGTCGCGCACCGCCGCAAAGTTCAGGCTCTCGTGGAACATGCCCTGGTTCGACGCGCCCTCGCCCAGGAAGCACAGTGTCACCCGGTCCGTGCCCTGGAGCTTGGCCGACAGCCCCCAGCCAGCGGCGAGGATGGTCGATGCGCCGACAACGCTGCTCGCCAGCGCGCCGACGCGGCGGTCCACCAGACTCGCCGGCCCCGCCTTACCGCCATCCAGGCCGGTGCTCTTACCGTAGACTTCCGCGACGACCGCGTTGACGTCGCTGCCCCGCGCCATGAAGACGCCGAGACTGCGGTGCGTCGTGACCACATAGTCGTCAGGCCGCAGGGCGAAGCACGCCCCGACGGCGACGCCTTCCTGCCCTTGCGAGAAATCCAGCTCGCTGAGCGGGAGCGCCCCGGCCGTCAACTCCTCCGCCAGGCGCGTCTCGACGGCGCGAATCAGCGTCATGCGCCGCAGCATCTCTAGCCGCAGCGGCGTGTCTTCGACCGGCAGCGCCTGGTCATGCCGCTCGAATCGGCGCGGGTGCGCCTCACCTTCAACAAGTGGAATGGCCGTATGCGGCAGCGCCTCTGGATGGTAGGGCCGCGCGGGTGGCGGCGCGACCGGCGCGGGACGGCCGTTCCCCTGCGTGGTGGACGGGGGCGCTTCTTGTACCTTTGGAGCACCGGATGCTTTGCCTGGCTTGGGCTGGCCGCGCTCAGGCTCTCGCGCCTTCACAGGTTTGGGCGGCGCGGGAGCGGCGGGCGCGGGTGGCGCCGGCGTGGAAGCACTGGCGGGATGCTGTTCGGTGGGCCGCCCCTTACCTTCCTTGCCCCCCCGTCCCTGCTTCTTTTGCCGCCCGTCCGGCTTCGCGGCGGGAGCAGGCGCGGGGGGTACCGGCGCTTCCGGCGCAATCTCCGCTGCCTGAGCCTTCGCCATCTGCGGCGGTAGTGGCGCATCTGGAGCCACGGCTTCCGGCTCTGGCCTGGCGACCTCGGCCTCCGCCTCTGGCGCTCCTGCTTCCGGCCCCCGCCCAGCCGCCTCGGCCTTCGCCTCCACAGCTTGCTGTGGTGCAGGCGCTTCTGGCGCTGCCACTTCCAGCCCTTGCCCAGCCGTCTCAGCCTCCGCCACCTCTGCCGGCTCGGGCTGAGATGCCTCGGCCTCGATAACCTGTGATGGAAGCAGCGCTTCCGGTGCAGCGCTCTCCGGCGCCGCCGCTTCCTCCCCTACCTGAGCCTCTACCACCCGTGGCGGCAACTCAGCGGCGCTCGTCTCCACCTCAGCTCCGCTCGCCTGCGCTTCTACCACCTGCGGCGGGAGTTCAACAGCGGCCGTCTCTGTTTCTTTCTCCCCCTCTCCCCCTGTGGGAGAGGGGGTCGGGGGGTGAGGGGCACGCCCCCGCCGCCCGCGGCCGCCTGTCTTTGGCTTCGGCGCGGCAATCTCTTCGACCGGTGTCGCTGCCGCAGGAGGCGTCTCTGCGACAGGCGGCGCTGCTACCTCGGCAGCCTCAGCCGCTTGCGCCTCGACGGCTTGCGGCGGCAACTCCGCCTCAGCCGGACCCTCCTGTGTCCCATCCTCTCCTTCCGCAGGAGAGGCGGCCGGAGGATGAGGGCCAGCCTCCCCCTCTCCCCCTGTGGGAGAGGGGGCTGGGGGGTGAGGGACGACCCGGCTGCCGCGTTTAGCGCGCTGGCGCGGCGGTGGCGAAATAACACCCAGACGTGTTGCCGTCTGGGTGTAAGCATCGACGACCGTGGGCCACGCGCCGAAGTCGAGCCAGCGGCTCGTGTCGCCCTCCACGCGGCTCTGGGCAAGAAAATCCGCGACAGCTAGCTGGCCCGCAAAGAGGTTGTGCAGGGCGTCGGCGGTGGTCCAGACCTCAATCGTCGGTGTGAGCTTGGACGGCCCCATGTCACCCTTCAAGGGCCGCTTCGTCCAATTCAATGTAACGGATGCTTCCGGCTCTGTCACAGAGAACCGCAGAACAGATCCCAGGCCCGCGATTTGCTCGGCTTGGTCGGGTTTAGTGTTCAGGCGGCGAACGAGCGCCGCGAAGACGCGATAAAGTTGGTCGCTATCCTGAAAAGTCGGCATACAGCGCGTCTCCTAAAGAATTACGTCGATTGAGATTGTACACCCGCACAACATAAGGCGCAAGAAGGCCGTTGACTGGTGTCACGGTGTGTTTGCAAAGCTGCTTGACTCCGCTTCTCCCCGGCGCGTACAATGAGCAGCGTGTCCAGGAAGGAGATGGTGTTGGTTAAGGTCCAGGTCGAAGAACATAAAGGTCAAGGCGTCAGCCGCGTTCGGTCGCTCCTGCCAGACCTGCTGGCGCTGGCGGCGCTCGCCGCCCTGGTCGCCGTCTTCTTCGCCCCGATCCTCTTCCTGCCCGACCGCTGGATGCCTGAAGGCGGAGGCGATTTGTCCGGCTTCATGTATCCCTACATACGCTATGCCACGGAGACTCTGCGCACGCTGCACGTCCCCCTGTGGAACCCGTATCTTTACAGCGGCGCGCCGTTCCTGGCCGACATTCAATCGTCGGTGTTCTACCCGGCTACACTCCTCCTGGCGCTCCTGCCCATCCAGGTCACGTACCGCGAGCTTGAACTTGTCAGCGTCTTTCACTTCTGGTGGGCGGGCGCGGCCATGTACATCACGCTGCGCGGCTGGTATCGGCCCGCCCTGATACGGGCGGCCGCCCTGTTTGGCGCGGCGGCCTTCGCCCTCTCCGACGTCTTCTTTACCCACTTCGGCAATCTCAACCTCATCGCGGGCGCGAGTTGGCTGCCGCTCGTGCTCCTCGGCGTGCGGCTCGGCGGCGTGGGCGGCGTTTTGCTGGGCGCAGCGGCGCTGGCGCTGAGCGCGCTGGCGGGGCACACACAGCCGCTGGTGATGATCCTGCTGGCTATCATAGTTTACGGCGCGGTCGCCCTTGGCGGATGGCTCATCCGACGGATTCGTCAAAGCAAGAGCAACGACGCTAGTCACAACCTCAAACCTGCGCTGTTCGCCCTCATTGGCATCCCACTGCTCGGGCTGGGCATGGCCGCGCTCGTCCTGCTGCCCGCCTTCGAGCTGACCCAGCTTACGCGCCGCGCGGGCCTCACCTATGCTGAGGCCGCTGCCTTCTCCCTACCCGTGCAAGCGCTTATCGGCATCGTTGCGCCGCATCTGCACGGACGCGGACCTGCCGGCTTCTGGGGAAGCTGGCCGCGCGTCGAGGTCGGCTATCTCGGCGTGTTCCCGCTGCTGCTCGCCGCGGTCGGCCTGACCCGCAGCCGCCGCGCCGTCTTCTGGGCCGCGCTGACTATCCTCGCCATCGCCCTGGCCCTCGGCCCGGCGACGCCGCTGCACGGGCTGTTCTACCAATGGGTTCCCGGCATGGCGCAGCTTCGCGCCCCCGCCCGTCTGATGCTGCTGGCCGATTTCGGCCTCGCCGGGCTGGCTGCCCTGGGCCTTGATACGCTGGTGCAGCGGCCGCGGCCCTGGCTCGGCTGGCTCGCCGTTGGCGCCGCTGCCGTCCTAGCGACTGCACTGCTTTTCGCCTACAGCCACCTGGCCGCCGTTGGCAAGCCGACGGCGGCGCAGCTCGTCGTCGCGCGCAACGCACTGTGGGCCGGGCTGGCGCTACTTGGCATCGATGCCGTAGTCATCTTGCTAGGCGTGTATGGCAAGCTGCGCGGAACACTCCTGGTTGCGCTCATTTTGGGCCTGCTGGCGGTGGACCTGGTAGGGCAGGGCATCGGCGTGGACGTGGGCCGCAGCGACCCAACGGCGAACTACGACCACCCGGCGGCGGTAGACTTCCTCAACCAAGACGCCTCCCTATACCGCTTGGAAGTGCGCGGCGAAAGCTGGAGCGCGTGGGCACCGAACCTGAGCTTGGCCGAGCGCCTGTATGACGTGGCGGGCATCTACAACCCGTTGGAAGTCGCGGATTACCAGCTCTACTGGGAGGGGCTGACGGACCGCGCCACGCCGCTGTACGACTTTCTCAACGCCAAGTACATCGTCGCGCCCAAGGACTTTGCCCTGCCGTGGGATAAGTTCACGCCCGTCTTCGACGGCGACCCCTCGGTCAACATCTACCTCAACACCCGCGCCCTGCCCCGCGCCCAAGTCGTCTACCGCAGCCGCGTCATCCCCGACTCTGCCGCCGCCTTCGCTGCCCTGCGCGCGCCCGGCTTCGACCCATCGCAGGAGACCATCCTGTCGGCGGGCGACACGCTGAACAGTGCGCCGAACGGCGAGACGAATCTGTCCATCGCCGAGTATGAGCCGCAGTCCATCGTCGTGGATGTGACGACCACCGCCGATGCCTATGTCGTGTTCAGCGAGGTCGCCTACCCCGGCTGGACCGCCACGGTGGACGACAAACCCGCGCCCATCGAGCGGGCCAACTTCGCCTTCCGTGCTGTGCGTGTGCCATCGGGCGAACACCGTGTCGCCATGCGTTTCGAGCCAACATCCTGGCGTCTCGGCCTCCTCATCTCCGGCCTGAGCGCCGCCGCTTACGCGGGCCTGGCGATCTTCACCTACCGCATCAGACAAAGATGGCCACAGAGACACAGAGAGCACAGAGCTAACAGGATTATACAGTTCTTTCTCTGTGTCCTCTGTGCCTCTGTGGCAGTCTCATTCTTCCCGCTATCTGGATTGCACTGCCACCGTCCCGATTTCCGCCGCGCCGTCACGTCCTGGGTTTGCCGCGAGACGCTCGCCCGTCCGCCAGTTGTACCAACCGATCTGAACGCTCAGCGACCCCGCCCCTGCGTCCTCAGCGACCTTCGCCTCGACGCGCGCGATGATGCGCTCGCCGGGCGCCCAATCCGTCGTTGCATAGCTACCGCCGAGGGGCGGCCCGTCGAACTGCCCGACGAGACGGCCATCCGGCGCGACAAGGTGGACGAAGACGTTGAGGTCGGTCGAGGTGGGCTTGAGCGCCTCCCACTCCAGCGTCACGCCGACGCTGCCTCTCGGCTGCGTCACGCGCGGCTCGACCTGTGCTCCAACCAGGCGCATGTTCTCACCAAAGGTTACGGGCGACACCGGGTTGACCGTCGGCGCGTGAGCCGCGTCGAGGTGATAGACGAGCAAGGCGGGCGCGCCGTTGGCGTCGGGGATGTCGGTGCGGCTCAGGGACCATCGCTGGCGGAAGGTCTCGCCGTCCTTCGCCTCCCAGCCTTCCATGATGTAGCGCGCGTCGCCCTGTGGGGGCAGCACAATGCCGTTGCGTGGGTCGAAGGAGCGCGGCGGGTGGGCGCGGTTGACCAGGCGAATCACCGGCTGGTCCCACACGCCGGGCGAGACGTAGGTCGGCCCCTGGGCCACCTCGGCGGCGACAGCATAGCCCCGGTCGAAGGCCGCGCCGCGATAGACATCGTGGACCTCGGGCGCGCTGGCGTAGCGCCCAAAAAAGTCCCAGCTTGACCATGTGCCGATGACCACAACCGCCAACACCATTCCGACGACACCGAGGGACGCCCGCCGCGTGTCGAGCCAGGCCGCGCCGCGCTCGATGGCCCACGCGGGCAGCAGGTAGAGCACCGGCCAGATGCCGGTCAGCCGCCCATAGTTTGGCGCTTCCTCGCTCAGCCACGACGGAATTAGCATCGCCACGAAGGCCAGGACCAGCAATACTGCCGCCGCCTGCGGCGCGCGCCCTCGCCGACCCATCAGGTCGCGTAGCAGGAACCCGACCCCGACGACAAACGCCAGGCCGCTGACGGGGTCGAAGATGGGTCGGCCGGCGATGTTCTCCCACCACGACGACGTGCCTCGGACGGTGAACATGAGCAGGATGTTGACGGTGTTGTGGGCGAGGGCCGCAGGCAGATTGCCGCCATTCACGTCGGGGCTGAAGATGGACACTTGGCTGGAACGCAGGCCGAGCAGATCGGGGTTGGCGGCAAAGTAGAGGATCAGGGGCAGACACAGGACGACGGCGACGGCGGACGCGATGGCCCACAGAAGCGCGGGGCGCACTCGCCGCTCGCGGACGACGACCCACAGCGCCGAGCCAAGCAGGATGATTGGCAGCAGGCGCGCGTTCAGGTGGGTGTAGTTGCCCGCCGCGACGAACACGCCGGCCAGCGCCGCCCACGCAAGGTTTTCTCGTCCCCCGTGCCGTCTTCCCGCATCACCCTCAATGGCCTTCCACCACGCCCATAGTGCGAGAGCCACCCACACCGGCAGCAAGCCTGCCCGCAACCCCTGGTGCGCCTTCGTGAGCGGCCAGAAGGAGACGGCGACCAGCGCCGCGCTCAGCAGCGCCGTCACGCGGGGACGGGGAAGGGGCAGCGACGCGGCGAAGAGGTACTGGGACGGAATGGCGAGGGCGCCGGAGAGCGCGCCGGGCAGGCGGATCGCCCAGGCCATCGGACCAAAGAGAGCGATGGCAACGGCCATGCCGTAGATGAACAGCGGCTCGCGCCCGAAGTTACCCGGCAAAAAGACCGGCCGCCAGCCATCGACGATAGCCATCGCGTCGAGGGCGTTGTAGCCCTCGTCGTGGTGCAGGCCGAGGGGTACGGTATCCAGCCGGTAGAGGCGCAAAGCCAGGCCGAGCAGGGTCAGCCCGGCCAGCAGAAGAATGGGAAGCAGCGGGACGCGCGCGCGTTGAGAAGACATGGCAACCGACGCTCATTATAGCGCCCGCGCCCCTGGACCACAAAGCTACGCCGACATTTACCCGTTGGCTACGTCTATGCTAGAATTTCAGCGTGACAGATATCTCAATCCCCCAATCGACTACCGCCGTGCGCGCGTCGCGGCTCCTGCCGGGCCTGGCGCTGGCCGGCATTTTGCTGCTGGCGCTCGCGCTGCGCGTCTACCGCATCGACGCCCAGAGCTTCTGGTACGACGAGGGCACGTCCGTCGTCCTCGCAACGCGGGACCTGCCCACCATTGCCCAGGGCGCCGCCGCCGACATCCACCCCCCGCTGTACTACTTCATCCTGCACTACTGGGAGAACCTGTTTGGGCAGAGCGAGGCCGCCGTGCGCAGCCTCAGCGTACTCATGGGCTGCGCCCTGGTGCTGCTGACGTGGGCTATCGGACGGCGCCTGTTCGGCCCGCTCGCGGCCCTGGCGGGCGCGTTCCTGGTCGCCGTCTCGCCCGTCGCCGTGTACTACTCGCAAGAGACGCGCATGTACACCCAGGCGGCGGTCTTTGGCGCGGCGGCCTTCCTGGCGATGCTCGCCTTTATACAAACCTGGCAGCCGAGACGAACCACTGAAGTTGTTGCTGCCAGACGGACCTACCTCCCACTTATTTTCTACACCATTGCCGCCCTCGCTGCCCTGTACTCGCACTACTTCGCCTTCACCGTCCCACTGGTCGCAAACCTCATCGTGGCCGTGTGGACCCTGCGTTATCGTCGCTGGCGCGCCGCCGTCGCGTGGATCGCCGCGCAGCTTGTCGTCGCTGCCCTGTTCCTGCCCTGGCTCCTATACACGCTGGACGCCATCCGCCGCTGGCCCGCCGTCAGCGCGCCTTTCACCCTAGCGTTCCTCCTGTCGGATAGCTTGCGTGTGTTCAGCCTGGGACGCGGCACGCCGTGGTCGGCGTGGGCGTGGGTATTCGCCGCTGCCCTCGTCGTCGGCGCAGCACTAACGCCCCTTGCCGCTCGATTCGTCCCTCACCCTGGCCCTCTCCCAAGATGGAAGAGGGGAGAAGAGGACGACACCCCTTCCCTCACACGGGGGGAAGGGGATAGGGGATGGGGGATGGGGGAGGCGACGCTGGCGGCGGTGCTGTACCTGGTCGTGCCGCTGCTGATGATGTACGTCCTGTCGCTGCGCAAGCCGATGTATAACCCGAAGTTCCTGCTGCTCATCGCGCCGCCGTTTAGCCTCCTGGTCGCCCAGGGCGCGCTGCTGCTGCTACAAGTCTGGCGGCGGGCAGGCATGCTCGTCTCGACCGCGCTGCTGGCCCTGCTGGTGGCGATTTCCGTGAGCGGTTTGCTCGGCTACTATTTCGACCCGCGCCAGGCCCGCGACGACTATCGCGGCATTGCCCGCTACCTGATGGCGGCCGGCCGGCCTGGCGATGCCATCGTCCTGAACGCGCCAAGCCAGGTCGAGGTTTTTGGCCTGTACTACACAGGAACAATCCCCGTCGTTCCACTGCCACAACGCCGCCCGCCGGACCGCGCCGAGACCGAGGCGGCCCTGGCGCAACTCGCCGCGACTCATCAGCGCATCTTCGGCCTGTTCTGGGCGACGAACGAGAGCGACCCGGACGGCATCGTCGAGGGGTGGCTGGGGCGTAACGGCTACAAGGCGATGGATAGCTGGGTCGGCAACCTGCGCCTGACCGAGTACGCGCTGCCCAAGGCCACCGGAGCCGAGCGAACGCTCGATGCGCACTTCGGGCAGGATTTCACGCTCCAGAGCGCGCGTCTGGGTGATAGCGTCGAAGCAGGCGATGTTTTGCCCGTGGCCCTGCGCTGGCGCGCCGACACGGGCATCCCAGCGGATTACAGTGTGTTCGTCCACCTTGTCGATCCTTCAGGGGTCGTCATCGGCCAGCACGACGCGCCCCCAGCTGGAACATCGACACGGGGTTGGCAGGCGGGAACGACACGCGAGGACAATCACGGTATCCTCGTGCCGTTCGGGACGCCGCCGGAGACGGCCGAGGTGCGCGTCGGCCTGTACGATCCGGCCACGGGCAAGCGCCTGGTCTTGCCTGACGGCAGCGACAGCCTGAGCCTCGGCCAGGTGACCATCAAGCGCCCGGCTGCCCCGCCGCCCATCGAGGTGTTCAATCTCCCCTATCGCTCCGGCGCGAGTGTCGGCGACCTGACTCTAGCGGGCTACGCCGTCTACAAGCGCGGTTTCGATTACGCGCCGGACACGGCGATCCACGCCGGCGACGAGGTGCAAGTCACGCTCTACTGGCAGGCCATAAAGGAGGCCCCCCACCTTCCCACCGATCCAGCCCAGAGCGGTTACCGCGTGGCCGTCCTGGATGGCGCAGCCCCTGTCGCCGCTGCTGACGCCACACCAGGGACGCCGACTTACCCCGTTGACCAGTGGCGCGCGGGTGAGATCGTCCGTAGCGTCCACATCCTGCAACTGCCGCCCGACCTGGCGCCGGGCCGCTACACGCTCCAACTCGATGGCCCGGACGGCGGCTGGCCGACGATCCCATTGGTTCCCCTTACCGTCGTTCCGAAGTGACGAAATGTAGTGGTGACTTCCAGTCTCTCCTTTGAAAATAACCTGGCAACGCAATGGCGCAAGGACGCAAGGAGAAATAAATCTTCAGTCTGTTGGCGACTTTGCGTCTTTGCGCCTTGGCGTTCTCCTTCCCCCTCCGAAACTATCGGCGGCGACACAGGTTATTGAAGTCGTCAACGACAACCTGAGTCGACCGGCGGTTTGAGTCTTCGAAACAGGCGTGCTAGAATCATGGCATGGAAACGTTCTCAAGTAGGAACTCTCGCATGGCCCTGTCGACCCGCTTGACCGATGACCAACTGCTGGCCCTCGTCGAAGAGTACTTCGAGCAGGGCGCGAATCTGAGCGGCTGGACACTGCGCGCGCGAGAGCGGGTCGAGGCTGTGCGAGCGGCCTTTTTCAACACCGACTTCCTGGAACGCGCATCAGACGCTGAGCTTGTCCGCGCCCTGACGGCGTACTACAAGCAGGTCGTTGCTGTTCCCCTCCTTTACCGTGCTATAGAGACGGCGCCGGGCCGCCTGCGCCTGGCGCTGCAAACCCTGCTGGACGGGGACGTTGACCTTGCCGCCCGCGTCGATGCCGTCTTGCTGCCGTCTTCGCCGTTGCACCAGCCAGGTCTCGGCAAGAGCTTCTACAGCCCGCTGTTCCAGGCCCTCGACCCTGAGCGCAACCCGCTGTGGAACAACCGCACCGAAGCGGGGCTGCGCGCCCTAGGCCTGAACCGCTGGCAGCGCTCGGACTCGCCGAGCACGCGCTACCTGGCGATTCAATCGGCGTACCTGGACCTGGTGCGGCTCCACCCTGATCTCGACCTGTTCCAGATTGACCACCTCATGCGCTTCGTCGTCGTCGGTGTCGGCGCGGACACGCTCCGCGCGTGGGACCTCGCCACCGAGACCGACTCGCTCCCACCACCGCTGACCCTGAGCGAAGAAAGCGCCCCTTACGGTGAAAGCGTGGCGCTGGCGGTAGAAACTACTCCAGAGTGGCCGGTTGAAGAAGCCCTGCCTGTTGTCGAAAGCTCGCCGATGACGCTGGAAAGCGCCGCCGAAGAGGCGTGGCTGCCCGTCGAGCGGTTGGCCGCGCTGCGCGACCTGACTCTGGAACGGCGGCAGGTCATCTTCCACGGCCCACCCGGCGCCGGCAAGACCCACGTCGCGCAGATTCTGGCGCGGCTGCTAGCGGCGCCGAAGGGCCGCGTCCACCTGGTTCAGTTTCACCCGGCTTACAGCTACGAAGAGTTCATCGAGGGGATCCGCCCGCAGGTCTCGCCGGGCGGCGACATGATGTACACCGTCCAGCCGGGCCTGTTCACGCGGCTGTGCCGCGAGGCGGCGCGCTCCGATGGCTACACCGTGCTCGTCGTGGACGAGATCAACCGCGCCAACCTGCCCCACGTCTTCGGCGAGCTTCTCTACGGCCTGGAGTATCGCGGGCGGCCGATTGCGCTGCCCTACTCCAGCGGGCAGCTTGTCGTCCCGCCCAACCTGCTCCTCATTGGGACGATGAACAGCGCCGACCGCGCCGTCGCCGTCCTGGACCATGCGCTGCGGCGGCGCTTCGCCTTCGTGCCGTTCACGTCGGATGTCGAGTTGCTGCGGCGCTATCTGGCGGCGCACCCGCCCGCTCCGGTCTGGGCGGCCGACTTCCTGGCGGCGCTCAACCGCCGCCTCAGCGACGACGGCATCTCGCCCGACTTCCACATCGGCCACTCGTACTTCCTGCGCCCTGACCTGGACGCCGACGCCGTCGAGCGCGCCTGGCGCTATGCCATCCGCCCGACGTTGGTCGAGCTGTTCTACGTCCGCCCCGCCGCGCTCGACGCCTACGACCGCATCGCCGCGCGGTTCCTTGCCGGGGGCGCTCCACTAGAGGACAGCCATGGCTGACATCGTTCTCGTCGAGGGCGAGCGGCGTGAGGCTGTGGTCCTGACACCGGATGAGGTGGCTGTGCTGAGCGCCTCGGACCTGGCCGACGTTACACCGGGTTGGGTGGCGGGGCAATATACCCTCACTGCCCGCACCCTCGTCGGCCACATCGTTCTGCCCACGCGACAGGTAGTGGTGCGCCCGAAGGTTCCCCTGGCGAATGTCTTCGCCATGCTGGCTCGCGTCGCTGGAGAACTGCGGACGACGGCAGAGGCGGCGACCTTTGCCGAGGGCGAGCCGATTCTGAACGGTGTGGCCGACCTGTATGCCCGCGCACTGGACGAATTGCTGGCACAGGGCGGCGTCCGCGAGCCGGTGGACGTGACCGAGGAGTCGCCTTTCGTGCGGGGCAAGCTCCTGCTCGCGCCAACGCTGCGCCAGTCGCTCGCGCGCCGCCACCTGCCGATTACCCGACGAAGCGCGTGGAGCATGGATACGCCGCTGAATCAGCTTCTCAAACAGGCGGCGCGGTTGCTGCTTGGCCTCAACGTCCCGTTGCATGCACGGGCGCGTCTGGAGCGCGTGGTCGCCGAGATGGGCGAGGTGGCTGATAGGACGCATCCGATAGCTGCTTTCGAGCGCGTGCATTTCACGCGGCAGACTGCTGACGCTCGTCCGGCATTCGTCCTAGCGCGCTGGGTCGTGATGGGCTGCGCCCCTTCGTTTGAGGCCGGGCCGCACCCGTTCCCGGCGTTCCGTCTGGACCTGGCGCGGCTGTTCGAGGAGTTCGTAGCGGCGCTCGTGCAAGAGGACTTGACCCGCGCTGATCTGCGCGTGACGGTTCAGCCGCTATTGCCGCTGGACGAGGCGGGCGATGTGCCGCTGCGGCCCGACCTGGTTGTGTGGCGCGAGGGCAAGGTGCGCCTCGTGCTGGATACCAAGTATAAGCTACCCGGCCCGCCGCAGCCGGACGACCTGTACCAGCTTTCCACCTACTGCCACGCCCTGGGCGCGCCGGTCGGCGGCCTGGTCTTTCCCACAGCCACATCGGTGGCGCCCTTAATTGTGAGGCAGACGGGCGTGGCGCTGCACGCGCTAGGCATAGACCTGGGGGCGTCCCCCGAGGCGTTCCCCGCCACGTGCCGAGCATTGACCCATACGGTGCAGGGGCTGGTTGGGTAATATTAGTAGAACACGGCCAACCCGTCATTGCGAGTGGAGCGAAGCAATCCCCGCCCTTGTAAGGGACGCTCTAGGACGCATTGAGCGCACCTTTCGCCTGCCGAGAGATTGCTTCGTCGTCCTGTCGTCCTCCTCGCAATGACAGGAGAGCCGCGCGGGCTGAGTCTTCATTGAGTGTTACAACGGGGAGAGGCATACGTCATGGGACGAATTCGCAAGGCGGCGTGGATTGGGGCGGGGGTTGTGGCGGCAGCGGCGCTGGCGGGGCCGTTTCTCGTGCCGGTTCCGCCACTTGAAGGCGTTTCAGTCGCCGACAGCCTCGCCGACCCCGACGGTCACTTCGTCGATGTGGACGGCATCCGCGTCTACATCAAGCAGCAGGGCAAAGGCGAGCCGGTGTTCATGCTACTGCACGGCTTCGCCGCCAGCGGCTTCTCGTGGCGCGATGTGATGTCGCCGCTGGCAGAGCTAGGCACGGTCATCGCCTACGACCGCCCTGGCTTCGGCCTCACCAGCCGCCCAATGCCCGGCGAGTGGCGCGGCGCTAGCCCCTACGGCGTGCGGCAGCAGGCGAAGCTGCTCGTCCGCCTCATGGACACCCTGGGCGTCGAGAAGGCCGTTCTCGTCGGCAACTCGGCCGGCGGCGCGCTGGCCGTCCTCGCGGCGGCGATGTACCCCAACCGCGTCCAGGCGCTCGTCCTCGTCGCGCCCGCCGTCTACGGCATGTTCCGCGTCCCGACGCCCCTGCGCTGGCTGTTCACGACACCCCAGATGCGCCACCTCGGGCCGCTGCTTGTGCGCCCTATCGAGCGCAGCGGCCTCGACTTTGCCCGCGCCGCCTGGCACGACCCCCAGCAGATCGCCGAGCATGTTTGGACGGGCTATACGCTGCCGCTCCAGGCGGAGAACTGGGACCGCGCACTGTGGGAAATTACGGTGGCCAACCAGTCCCTTGGCAAGCTGCATCTCAACCAGGTGACCACGCCGACCCTTGTCATCACGGGCGACGACGACCGCATCATCCGCCCGGAGCAGAGCGTGCGCGTCGCCAATGAGATGCCCAACGCGCGCCTGGTCATGCTGCCCAACTGCGGCCATCTGCCCCAGGAAGAGTGTCCGGCCGAGTTTATGCGTGCTGTGCGGCACTTCCTGGCCGAGCTGCCCCAAGCGTAATCTGAGCTACCATGTCTGTTCCGCTGGAGGACGAGGAAGTCCCGCTGACCGAAGCCAACACGTCCGTTGTCGTGCGCGTCGGGGACACGGTGCGGCGCATGCCGGGCTACTGGACACCGGCCGTACACGCGCTGCTGCGCCACCTGGAATCTGTAGGCTTCGACGGTGCGCCGCGTGTGCTAGGCTTCGACGGGCGGGGGCGCGAGATGCTCACCTTCGTCCAGGGCGAAACCATCCCGCCGTCGCTGACGGGCTACCGCTGTGACGACACCCTTGCCGCGGTCGCCGTCCTCCTGCATCGCTGCCATGACGCCACGGCCAGCTTCCGCTCCGCGCCCGCTGCGACGTGGCGCGCTGGCGTGGGCGCGCCGGCCGCCGTCGAAGTCATCTGCCACAACGACATTGCGCCGTGGAATACGGTTGTCGCCGACGGGAAGCCTGTCGCGTTTATCGACTGGGACTTCGCCGCGCCGGGCCGCCGCATCTGGGACGTAGCTTACGCGCTATGGCGCTTTGTCCCTCTGTACCCGGACGACAGCTACGGCCCGCTCGACGAGCGTGCCCGCCGGATCAACCTTTTCTGTGACGCTTATGGACTGGACGACCGACGCGGGTTGACGGCGGTCATCGAGTGGCGGCAGGCGGTGCATTACGGCACACTGGCGGCGTGGGCGATGGCCGGCGTGCCGGTGTTCGAGAAGTTGTGGCGCGAGGGCCACGGTGAGGCCATGCTGCGCGACCTGGCGTGGATGCGCGCCCACCGTCGGGAGCTAGCGGTATTGCTGACCGAATCAGCGTAAGCGTTGACATCTCGCGCGCGTCAGTCTATAATCCCATCAATGACGTGGACTCTAGAGAGTGTTGAGATGACGGATAGCGCATTTTTCCCCCTCCCGTGGCGTGATGTCCTGGGCGCGCTGAGCATCTCCCTGGCGCGCGGCGGTCAAGGCCCCAGCCCGGAGCCGGTGCTCGTGTATACCGCAGCCAATCAGTTCGAGGCGGACGTCGTGTCGGGACGGCTGGAGGTCGAGGGCATCCCGTCGTGGAAGCGGCGCGAGACCCTCGGCGCAGCCTACGGCCTCATCATCGGCCCGCTGGCGCGCGTGGACATCCTCGTTCCGGCTGTGCTGGCCGACCGGGCGCGCGACATTCTTGCCGCCGTCGAAGAAAACACCGATGAGGACGAGGGCTAGAAACCTCCCCATCGTCTTGCATACTCACCCCCCCTTCGTGTATACTTAGCCAACCAAGAGACTAATTGTTGTAGTATAAAGCAGGGCCGCGCCGGTGGCCCTGGAGGTTGACCATGCGCGTAACCTGCAAGCAAGAGCATCTGGCGCGCGGCCTCGACATCGTGAGCCGCGCTGTGCCGTCCCGCAGCACTCTGCCTATCCTGTCCAACGTTTTGATTGCCACTGACAAAGGACGCCTCAAGCTCTCGGCGACAAACCTTGAGATCGGCATCAATTGCTGGATCGGGGCGCGGGTGGACGAAGAGGGGGCGACGACGGTGCCGGCGCGTCTCCTGACGGATCTCGTCAAGTCGCTGCCGCCGGATCAGGTTGCGATGGACTACAACGAGCGCAACAAAACGTTGAACCTGAAGTGCCTGCGCGATGAGGCTCACATCAAGGGCATCGACGCCGCCGACTACCCGACGGTGCCGACGGTGGACGACGACGCGGGCATGGAGTTCTCGCCAGAGTCGCTACGCCAGATGATCAACCAGGTCACGTTCGCGGCCGCCGTCGACGAGTCGCGGCCCATTCTCACGGGCGTCGCGGCGCGCTTCGAGCCGACCAAGCTCACCCTCGCGGCGACGGATGGCTTCCGCCTCTCCGTCCGCTCCATGACGCTGGAGGATGGGGCAAGCCAGGCGCTCAACGTCATCATCCCGGCCCGTGCCCTGGCCGAGCTGGCGCGCATCGCCGGCGACCAGAACGAGCCGATTACTGTCCACATCGCCCGCAATCGCAACCAGGTGCTTTTCCATCTACAGAACGTGGACCTCGTCAGCCAGCTCATCGACGGCAACTTCCCCGACTACAACACCATCATCCCCAAGTCGTCGAACACGCGCGTGACCATCGACACGCGCGCCTTCCTGGCCGCCGCCAAGCGCGCCGCGCTGTTCGCCCGCGACGGCGCTAACATCGTGCGCCTCAAGGTCGATCCAGGTGCGGCGGGCGAGTTGGGTCAGATCAGCGTCAGCGCCGTCTCGACGGAGTACGGCGACAACGTCTCCCAGCTCGACGCCTCGGTCGAAGGGCAGCAGGTCGAGATCGCCTTCAACGCCAAGTATCTCCAGGACGCCCTGGGCGTGATTGACACGCAGCAGGTAAGCGTCGACCTGGGGACGCCGTCTAGCCCCGGCGTGTTCAAGCCGGTCGGCGGCGGCGAGTTCACCCACATCGTCATGCCCATGCACATCACACGCTAACATAATGCCTGTGAACTTGACGTAGCGGCTAGGTTCATGTAAAATTACGCTCTGTTGGCCGCGCCCCGCCGCGCGGCGGCCCGATTTTCTATGAAAGGTGAAGGTCTATCAGCACCACAAGTCAGCGGATCAACGAGGAAATCCGTGTCAAAGAAGTTCGTTTGATCGATGACACCGGCAAGCAGCTGGGTATCTTCCCCGTCCGAGAGGCTATCCAGATGGCGCGGGACAAGGGCCTCGACCTTGTCGAAGTCGCGCCCAACGCCGTCCCGCCGGTGTGCAAAATCCTCGATTACGGGAAGTACGCCTTCGAGCAGGCCAAGCGCGACCGAGACGCCCGCAAGAAGCAGAAGGTCATCGAAGTCAAGACGCTGCGGCTGCGGCCCAAGACGTCGGACTACCACGAGGGTTTCAAGGTCAAGCAGGCCCGGCAGTGGCTCCTGGATGGCGCAAAAGTCAAAGTGATGATCCAGTTCCGCGGCCGCGAGCTGGTCGTTTCCGCCGAGCCGGCCCGCAAGCAGCTCGCCGAGGTGGCCCAGGCGCTCAGCGACATCGCCACCATCGAGCAGATGCCGGACATCGAAGGCAAGACGATGCACATGCTTCTGACACCCACGGCCCAGAAGCCTGCCAAGGAAGTGCGCGAGCCGCGCGGCGAGCCGAAGGAAGCCCGTGAGCCGAAAGAGGCCGCTCCGCGCTAAAGCGGCGTAAGAGCATCCCGCGCTGGTGCATCTGACTGTGGTATAGACGAGCCATTATCACCCCACTTGGGTGTTATCTCTATTCCCGCGCGTCGGGAATGCGTGTGAGCGGAGGATTGTGTGCCTAAGATTAAGACCCATAAGTGTACGCAGAAGCGCTTCAAAGTCACCGGCACTGGCAAGATCTTGCGCACCAAGATCGGCAAGAGCCACCTGCGCCGACAGAAGCCTGGCCGTGTCAAGAACCTGTTTGACACGTACCTGGAAGTCACGTCGCCCGGCGCTAAGAAGCGCATTCGCCGCCTCGCTCCGTACCTCAAGGCCTAAGCGCGAGAGTTTCTCAGCGTGCGATGGCCGCCCGCAGGCGGCCATCGGCTTGTAGCGAGGCAATTCGTCGGATTGATATTGTCTGGGCATCGTCCCAGCGCCTCTTTCGAAATCGTTAGGGGCCAGGCTGTCAGGCGGGTACGTGGACACCCGCCGACGCCATATGCCGCAGAAGGCGGCCAGGAGGTAAAAGTGCCACGAGTGAAGGGTGGGCCACACGCCCACGCGCGACACCGCAAAGTTCTTACTGCGACCAAGGGCCAGTACGGCGGCCGCCATCGCCTCTACAAGACGGCGAATGAAGCCCTGCTGCACTCCCTGGATTACGCCACGCGCGACCGCAAGCGCAAGAAGCGCGACTTTCGCCGCCTATGGATCCAGCGCATCAATGCCGGCGCGCGTCTCAGCGGCCTAAGCTACAGCCAGTTCATGCACGGCCTCAGCATTTCGGGCATTACCCTTGACCGCAAGGTATTGGCCGACCTTGCGGTCAAGGATCCCACCACCTTCGCGGGTCTGGTGGAGACGGCCAAGGGCGCCGTGCAGACAGCGAAAGCGTAATCACGCGACAGTATGACGATGGGGCGCCCCCAGAAGGCGCCCCTTTTCATTTTTATTATGTTGACCTCAACCCACAACCCACGGGTGCGCGGCGTGCGCGCCCTGCTCGACCGCCGACGGAACCGCGAGGAGGAGCGCCGCTTCGTCGCCGAGGGCGTGCGCCTCATCGAGGCCGCCCTTGATGCCGGCGTCCAACCCGACGTCGCGTTCTACGTCGCCGACCTGCTGCAAAGTGAGCGCGGGCGGGCGCTCGTGGCACGCTTACGGAGCGTCGCCGAGACCATCGAGGTCAGCGACGGCGTGATGGACGCGCTGAGTGACACGGAGACGCCGCAGGGCGTTGTCGCCGTCCTGCCGTTCCTCGATCCCGCCGCTCTACGCCCCACCGACGACAGAAGTGTGCCGCTGGTCCTGGTGGTGGACGGTGTGCGCGACCCGGGCAACCTGGGGACGCTGCTACGCAGCGCGGCGGCGGTCGGCGTGAGCGAGGCGCTGCTCGCGCCGGGGACGGTGGACCTGTACAATCCGAAAGCCGTCCGGGCGGGCATGGGGGCGCATTTCGTCGTCAGGGCCGAGGCGCTGGACTGGCAGAGCATCGCGGCGCGGCTGGCAGGCTTGGCCGTGCGCGTGGCGGTGGCGCGGGCCAGGCAGCCCTACGACCGAGTCGACTGGACGGTCGGCGCGGCGCTCATCGTCGGCGGCGAGGCCGAGGGCGTCGGCGCCGAGGCGTGGCGTGTGGCCCGCGAAGGCGTGTCGATCCCGATGCGTGGCCAGGTCGAGTCGCTCAACGCGGCAATGGCGGCAACGATCATCCTGTTCGAGGCCGACCGCCAGCGCCGGTCGCGGGGTCGTTGACGCGGGTTCAGCGTTACAGTAAGTTTTGTGCTATCATTACTAGACGGCGAACTTCGCCGGAGGAGTGAGGCATGTTTCAGCCGGTTAGCCCTAAAGTAGATTTTCGAACACTGGAGTTCGAGATCCAGGAGTTCTGGAAGAAAAACGACGCTTTCAAGCGCAGCCTGGAGATTCGCAAAGACGCGCCCCGCTTCGTGGTATACGAAGGCCCACCAACGGCCAACGGCATGCCGCATTACGGCCACGTCCTGACCCGCGTGTTCAAAGACATCATCCCCCGCTTCCAGACCATGAAGGGCAAGTACGTCCTGCGCAAAGGCGGTTGGGACACCCACGGGCTGCCGGTCGAGATCCAGGTCGAGAAGCAGTTGGGGCTGCGCAACAAGCAGGACGTGGAAGCGTTCGGTATCGCGCGCTTCAACGCCCTGTGCCGCGAGAGCGTCTTCAACTACATCCGCGAGTGGATCGAGATGTCGGACCGCCTCGGCTTCTGGTTCGACCTGGAGCACGCCTACATCACCCTCGACCCGGACTACATGGAGACGGTGTGGTGGATCCTGAAGACCCTCTGGGACCGTGACCTCATCTACCAGGGCTTCAAGGTCGTCCCCTACTGCGCGCGCTGCGGTACGGCGCTGTCCAGCCATGAGCTCGCGCAAGGCTACGCCGATGCCAAAGACCCGTCGGTCTATGTCCGGTTCCCGGTCAAGGACGAGCCGAATACCTATTTCCTCGTCTGGACGACGACGCCCTGGACGCTACCGGGCAACGTCGCGCTGGCTGTCGGCGAAGACCTGGACTACGTGATGGTGCAGCAGGGCGACCAGCGGCTCATCCTGGCCGAAGCGCGCCTGGGCGAGGCCCTGGACGGCGAGTATACCGTGCTGGAGCGCATGAAAGGTAAGGACCTGGTCGGCAAGCGCTACACGCCACTGTACACTTTCCTGCCCGTGGACAAGGACTACGCCTACGTCGTCGCCGGCGATTTCGTCAGCACCGAGGACGGCTCCGGCATCGTCCACATCGCGCCCGCGTTCGGCGCCGACGACCTCGAGGTGGGCAAGACGCACGACCTGCCCGTCCTGATGACCATCAACCCGGAGGGGCGCTTCATCGATGCCGTGAAGCCGTGGGCCGGGCTGTGGGTCAAGGATGCCGACCCGCACATCGAGCGCGAGCTAAAGGATCGCGGTCTGCTCTACAAGAGTGGCACGCTCACCCACACCTACCCGTTCTGCTGGCGCTGCGGCACACCGCTGCTCTACTACGCCCGCGACACGTGGTATATCCGCACGACCCAGCTCAAAGATGAGTTACTCGCCAACAACGACAAGGTCAACTGGGTGCCGGAGCACATCCGTCGCGGTCGGTTCGGGGAGTGGCTGGCGAACAACGTCGACTGGGCGTTGAGCCGCGACCGCTTCTGGGGCACGCCGCTCCCGCTGTGGGAGTGCGACGACCCGGCGTGCGACGAGCGCGTGTTCGTCGGCTCGCGGCAGCAACTCAGCGAGCTATCCGGCCAGAATCTAGTGCGAATGGACCTGCACCGGCCGAGCGTGGACGAGGTGACCTGGCACTGCGCCAAGTGCGGCCACGGCAAGATGCGCCGCGTGCCCCAGGTCATCGACGTCTGGTTCGACTCGGGCGCGATGCCCTACGCCCAGTGGCACTACCCGTTCGAGAACAAGGAGTTGTTCGAGGAGCAGTTCCCGGCCGACTACATCTGCGAGGCCATCGACCAGACGCGCGGCTGGTTCTACACCCTGCACGCCGAGGGAACGCTGCTCTTCAACAGTCCGGCGTTCAAGAACTGCCTCGTGCTCGGCCACGTCCTGGCCGAGGACGGCACCAAGCTGAGCAAGTCGAAGGGCAACTACATCCCGCCCATCGAAATCATCAACGATTTCGGCGCGGACGCCGTGCGCTGGTACTTCTTCAGCAAGCCAGCGTGGGCGCCGGGCCGCTTCGACAAAGACCAGGTTGGCGAGGTCGTCCGTAAGTTCATGCTGACGCTGTGGAACACGTACAGCTTCTTCGTGACCTACGCCAACCTCGACGGCTGGACGCCCGATGGCCGCACGCCCGACGACGCCCAGTTGAGCGACCTGGACCGCTGGCTGCTCGGCGAGCTGTACGAGCTTGTGGCGACGGTGGACGAAAGCATCTCCACCTACCAGATCCACGTCGGCGCGCGCGCCCTGGCTGAGTTCGTGGACAGCCTCTCGAACTGGTATGTCCGCCGCTCTCGCCGCCGCTTCTGGAAGAGCGGCGCGGCCGACGCCGACAAGAACGCGGCGTACATCACGCTGTACACCGCCCTGACCACGGTGACGCAGGTCCTCGCGCCGTACATGCCGTTCCTGGCCGAGGTGCTGTACCAGAACCTCGCGCGCTCCGCCGACGCGAACGCGCCCGAGTCCGTCCACCTGACGGACTGGCCGACGCCGCCCGCCGCCTGGCAGAACACGAGCCTGGTCGAAGGGATGCGCCTGACGCAGCGTCTCGCGTCTGTAGGCCACGCGGCGCGCAACAAGGCCGCCATCAAGGTGCGCCAGCCGCTCGGCGAGGCCATCGTCGCCGTGCGCACGCCGAGCGAGGCCGCGACGGTTGCAGCGCAGGCCGAGCTATTGGCCGACGAGTGGAACGTGCAGAAGGTCAGCACGAGTGGCGAGAGCGAGTTGGTCAACTACCGCGTGCGCGTGAACCCGGCCCGCCTCGGCCCCAAGTGGGGCAAGAAGTTGCCCGCCATCCGCCAGGCCGTCGAGGCGTCGGACGCCGCGACGCTGGCCCACAGCCTACGCGCCGGCGAGCCGGTCACGGTGCAGGTGGACGGCGAGCCTATCGAGCTGCTGCCGGAAGAGATGAACGTCGAGGTAATGGAGCGGCCCGGCTACACCGCCGTCGAAGAGGGCGGCCTGGTCGTGGCCCTGGACACGACCATCACCGACGAGCTGCGCCGCCTTGGCCTTGGCCGCGAGCTGGTGCGCCGCATCAACGCCATGCGCAAGGATGCGGGCTTCGAGATTGCCGATACCATCGATACCTACTACCAGGCCGACCCGGAGATGGCGTCCATCATCGACGAGCAGGCCGCGGCCATCGCCGGTGAGACCTTGAGCATGACCCTACGCGCCGCCATGCCGCCGGCCGGCGCGTACACCGAGAGCTTTGCCGTGGACGGCCACAAGCTGACGCTCGGCCTGGTGCGCCATTGAGCCCAACCCAGCCGATGGCGCAAGGCGTTGGGCCTCCCACTTTGCCCATTGTCTCGCGCCATCGGAGCCTCCAAAGTAAGGAGTGATACCTGACATGCAGCAATCACCATTGACCCCTGAGCAGATGCAGCACTACCGCGATCTGTTGAACGCCGAAAAGGAGCAGATGGAGACCGAGCTTCGCCGGCGCACGGAGGAGTTCGAGCAGCTCACCGACAACAGCGCCAAGTCGGGCTTCTTCGGCGACCAGGGGGACGAGGCGACCGACATCTTCGAGCAGGAAAAGAACATCGCCCTGCGCGAAGGCATGGAGCGCCAGATCGCCAAGATCAACCACGCGATGCAGCGCATCGAGCAGGGGAGCTACGGGCTGTGCGAGATCTGCGGGAAGCCAATTGACCCTGAGCGGCTGGATGCCTTCCCCTCGGCGACGACCTGCATCGAGGACGCACGAAAGGTACAGAGTGAGCGATAATCCCGTATCGGTTTTCGGGACCGGCCGGCGGCAGACTTTCCTGGTTGCCCTGGCCGTGCTGCTTGTCGACCAGCTCACCAAGTGGCTGGTCGTCAGCAACCTGCCCATCGGCGCGGAGTGGGCGCCCATCCCGTGGCTTGCAAACAGCCTGGTGATTACGCACACCACGAACACTGGCGCGGCGTTCGGGCTGGCCCCGGACGCCGGCTGGATTTTCGTCGTCATCGCTGTGTTCGTCATCCTCGGCATCATCTTCTACTACGACAAGCTGCCGACGGATCACTGGATGGTGCGCGTCGCCCTCGGATTGCTGCTGGGCGGCTCGATTGGTAACCTGCTCGACCGCCTGACGCGCGGCTCGGTCGTGGACTTCGTAGACCTACGCATCTGGCCTATCTTCAACGTCGCCGACTCGGCCATCGTCGTCGGCGTGTTCATCATGTTCTACTATCTCCTCAAGGAGGAGAAGGCCATCAAGGCGCGCAACGCCGCCGCTGCCACCGCTGCCGCGCAAGTTGACGCCCCACCCACTGCCGACGGCGACGAGACCCCCTCGCAAAGCTGACCATGCGCCGAGACAAAACTCTGCCACAGAGACATAGAGGGCACAGAGGTAAGAACTTATTCTATTCTCTGTGTCCCCTGTGCCTCTGTGGCAATCTTCTGTGGCTACGGCTAGCGTTGCGGGCGTCGGACGCGGATTCCCGTTTCCGGGGGCTGGCGGCGCACCCACCGCAGGTATTTCTGGACCTTGGGGTGGTCGCGCAGCCGCTCGACGGAGGCCAGGTGGAGCAGCTCGGCATTGGAAAAGAGAACGTGGATCTGGCGGTGGCAGGCCGGGCAGAGCAGCGCCAGCGGCCCGCCCTTCCCGCCCTCGCTCAGTGGCACAAGGTGGTGGCGCGTGACCCGAATCGGGGACCGGCCGCACAACTCGCAAACACCCAATTCCGTCGGTGAAGATGCCATATCGAAATTATAGTCAGACGAAAAGCGGAGATGACCGTGACTGATTCCACTTGGTTTCCTTTTGAGCGTTTCCTCAATGTGCGCGCGGCGGGCGGCGGGACGTTTTCCCCGGACGGCGAGCGCGTGGCCTTCGTGAGTGACATCACTGGCGTGCCGGAGGTGTGGGCCGTGCCGGTCGCGGGCGGGTGGCCGGAACAATTGACTTTTGGCGGCGAGCGCGTCAATTTCGCCCGCTTCGCCCCGCAGGGCGGCCACCTCGTGTTCGGCGCAGACATCGGTGGCAACGAGCTTCAGCAGCTCTACCTGCTGTCCGCCGACGGCGCTCACGTGCGCGATCTGACCGGCGTCCCGTCGGCGATGCACTACTGGGGCGGCTGGTCACCGGATGGGCGGCAAATCGCGTTCGCGTCCAACCGGCGCGATCCGCACTTTTTCGACATCTACACCTGCCACGTGGACACGGGCGAGATTGAGCTTGTCTACCAGAGCGATGGGATGACTTACGCGGCGGGCTTCTCACAGGATGGGCAGCGGCTGCTTTTGACGCGGATGAACGGGTCGCTGGACGAGGACCTGCTGCTCCTGGACCTAGGCACGCGCCAGGCAACCCCCATCACGCCCCACGAGGGCAAGGCCGTCTATCACGGCATAAGCTGGAGCTCCGACGGCCGCGGTCTCTACCTGGCGACGGACCAGGGGCGGCAGACGGCGGCGCTCGTCTTCCTCGACCTCACCACGCGCCAGATGACCCTCATCGACGCGCCTGAGTGGGATGTGGAAGCCCTCGCGCTCAGCCGTGACGGGCGCTGTCTGGCCTACAGCGTCAACGTCGATGGCGTGTCCGAGCTGCGCCTGCTTGATGTGACGACAGGCGAGCGGCCGGCGGCCCCAGCGGGACTCCCGGCGGGCGTCGTCGGCGTCCTCCCCATCTGCCGCGACCCAATGGCCGGCAATCCGCTGGCGTGGTCGCCGGACGGGCGACGCCTCGCGGTGAGCTTCAGCAGCGGGACGAATGCGCCGGACGTGTGGCTCGTGGACCTCCAGAAGAACGCCACCACGCGGCTGACGCGCAGCAGCTTGGCCGGGCTGCCGCAAGATGTGTTCGTCGAGCCGGAGACGGTGCGCTACGCGACGTTCGACGGACGCCAGGTCCCCGCGCTGTACTATCGGCCGCGCGCCGCCGATGGCCCCCTGCCCGTGGTCGTGTTCGTCCACGGCGGGCCAGAGGGGCAGTCGCGTCCCAACTTCAACCCGGTCATCGCCTACTTCGTCAATCGCGGCTACGCCGTCCTCGCGCCCAACGTGCGCGGCTCGACCGGCTATGGCCGCAAGTACACCCACCTGGACGACGTCGAGAAGCGCATGGACTCGGTCGCCGACCTGGCCCACGCTGTGGATTGGCTGGTGAAGGATGGCGGCGCGGACCCGAAGCGCATCGCCGTGATGGGCGCGAGCTACGGCGGCTTCATGGTGTTGGCGGCGGTCACGAACTATCCTGACCTGTGGGCGGCGGGGGTGGACATCGTCGGCATCGCCAGCTTCGTGACGTTCCTCGAGCGCACTGGCGTATACCGCCGCAAGCACCGCGAGACCGAGTATGGCAGCCTGGAGCGCGACCGGGCGTTCCTGGAGCGCATCTCGCCGATCCACAAAGTCGGCGACATCACTGCACCGCTCATGGTCATCCACGGCGCGAACGACCCGCGCGTGCCGGTCTACGAGGCCGAGCAGATCGTCGCCGTTTTGCGCGAGCGCAATCACCCGGTCGAGTACCTGCGCTTCGAGGACGAGGGCCACGGGATTGTAAAACTCGCCAACCGCATCGTTGCCTACGGCGCGATTGGCGACTTCCTTGACAAGTATCTCGGCCATCAGTGAAACCTGGCTCCAGCCATGCGCTGGGGCCGCTTCTTACCATTTTCTTAGACTGTTCTGAGCCTGTTCTCAGCCGTCGGGAGTAGACTAGGAAGTAGAGATCGCGCGATCTCACCCCACAATTGTTAGTTTCACGTGGAAAGGAAACCATGAACGTATGAGCAAGAGCAAGCTCCTGACCCTCGCGGCCAGTGTCGCCTTGCTGGTCGCACTGTTCGCGGCAGTAGCCGCTCCGGGCGCGGCTTTCGCCCAAGGGCCGACGCCCGCGCCGACGACTCCCACCAACACCATCGACCAGACCTTCTGGCAGGCGCTGGCGAACAAGCTCGGCATCACATTGGACCGCTTGCAGCAGGCGGTCAAGGACGCAGCGAAGGAAGCCATCGCTGGCGCCGTGTCGAACAACCGCCTCACCCAGTCACAGGCGGACGCCCTCAACCAGCGCGTTGACCAGTGGACGCCCGGCCAGGGCCTGCCGTTCGGCGGTCGTGGCAGTGAGCACGGCTTCGGCCCCGGCAAGGGCGGCGGATTTGAGATGGGCGGGCAGGCCGTCCTTGACGCCGTCGCCAAGGCCCTCGGCATGACGACCGCCGATGTGCAGACCCAACTCCGCAGCGGCAAGACCCTGGCCGACCTGGCCCAGAGCAAGGGCGTCGACCAGAACACGGTCAAGCAAGCCATCGTGGCCGCGCAGAAGGCCCAGGTTGACCAGCTTCAACAAGCCGGTCGCATCACGGCGGACCAGGCGACGCAGATGAAGAGCCGCATCGACCAGGAAGCGGCCAATCTCGACCTGACCAAGCCCTTCGGGCGCGGCTTCGGCCCCGGCAGCTTTGGCCCCGGCCCGCACGACCAAATGCCCGGCGGCCCCGGCATGATGGGCGGAACAGCGGTGCTGGACGCGGCCGCCAAGGCCCTTGGCATGACGACCGCCGATGTGCAGACCCAACTCCGCAGCGGCAAGACCCTGGCCGACCTGGCCCAGAGCAAGAACGTCGACCAGAACACGGTCAAGCAAGCCATCGTGGCCGCGCAGAAAGCGCAGGTTGACCAGGCACAGCAGGCCGGCCGCATCACGGCAGACCAGGCGACGCAGATGAAGAGCCGCATCGACCAGGAAGCGGCCAATCTCGACCTGACCAAGCCCTTCTTCGGGCGCGGCTTCGGCCCCGGCGGCATGGGCATGCCGGGGATGCCGGGTGGCCGTGGTGGACGTGGCGCGCCGGGCACGACCCCGCAGACCACGCCGTCCACGCCGGCCCAGCCCAAGTCGCAGGGCACGTCACTGTAAGGCGTCAGTTCTCCCCACCTTCCCTGGCCGTCCCTCGCTCCTCCGGGAGCGAGGGACGGCGACGCCTATGGAGTCTGCGTAAGACGCCTAGGCCCACGCTCGTCTCCACAGTGGAGGACCGTACGCTTGCCAACGATCCTGATTGCCGACGACGACCCGAAGATTATCGACATGCTGCGGCGGACACTCACGTATGAAGGCTACCGCGTGGTGACGGCGCGGGACGGCGCTGAAGCGCTCGCCCAAGCCGAGGCGCTGCGGCCGGACCTGGCCGTGCTCGACTGGCTCATGCCCGGCCTGCCGGGCATCGAAGTGGCGCGGCGCATTCGCGCCGCCGACGCCATTCCGATCCTCATGCTCACGGCGAAAGACGCCGTCGAGGACCGCGTCGAGGGCTTGGACGCGGGCGCGGACGACTATCTCGTCAAGCCGTTTGCCCCAGCCGAGCTGTTGGCGCGCATCCGGGCGCTGCTGCGGCGCATGGACAGCGGGCCGAGCAAGGACAGGCCACTGGTGTTCGCCGACCTGCGCCTCGACCCTGTGACGCGGGAGGCGCAGCGCGGCAATCGACGGTTCACGCTCACGCCCAAGGAATATGACCTGCTGAACTACCTCCTGCGCCACCCGCGCCAGGTTCTTGACCGAGAAACTCTGCTGGAAGATGTGTGGGGGTACGACTTCGGCGGGAATGGCAACGTGCTCGAAGTGTACATCGGCTACCTGCGCGCCAAGACCGAAGCCGAGCAGGAGCCGCGGCTGATTCAGACGGTGCGCGGCGTCGGCTACGTGTTGCGAGAAGAACCTTAGAAGTCATGTCTATCCGCCTCCGGTTGACCCTGCTGTATAGCCTGATCCTGGCGTTGACCCTCGCCGTGTTCAGCGGCGGCCTCTACGTCATCCAGCAACGGCTGGCCCTCAACACCCTCCAGAACTCGCTGGCCGAGGACGCCCGCCGCATGGTTGATCCTTTCGACATGCACGACGTCAACCCGCCGTCGAGCAACGACCCGCGTGGGGGCCGCTTTGGGCCAGGCCCCCGCGACCGATTTATGGGCGGTCAGAACTACGTGCAGACGGCAACCCTCGACGGTAGCATCATCAGCCGCAGCAACAATCTCGGCTCGGTGACGCTCCCGCTCAGCCCGACTGCGCTCGATGCCGTTCGTCATGGTCGCGCCTGGTTCGAAACATCGACCGTTGAAGGGCAAGGGCTGGCAATCTACACGGCGCCAGCGGTCGGGCCGGGGCGACAGGTCGGCGTTTTGCAGGTCGCGCGCAGCCTGGCCGAGACTGAAGCCCTCCAGACGGGCTTGCGCCGATTGCTGATCGTCGGCACGCTCATCGCCACGCTGCTGGCTTTTGGCATCGGCTGGCTGCTGGCGGGCACTGCTCTCCGCCCCATCAACCGCATCACCCAGACCGCTGCCGCTATCGGCGCCGAACGCGACTTCGGCCGTCGCGTCGAGTACAGCGGCCCCAACGACGAGCTGGGCCGCCTGGCGACGACGTTCAACTCGATGCTGGCCGGGCTGCAAGACGCCTACCACGGCATGGCCCAGGCGCTCGACGCCCAGCGCCGTTTCGTCGCCGACGCCTCCCACGAGATGCGCACGCCGTTGACAACGATTCGCGGCAACCTCGGCCTGCTCGAGCGGCAGCCGCCCATCAGCCCGGACGACGAGAAGGCCGTCGTCACCGACCTGGTGGACGAGACCGACCGCCTCAGCCGCCTCGTCAATGACCTCCTCGTGCTCGCCCGCGCCGACGCCGGACAGGTCGTCAAGACCGAGCCTGTCTGCGTGCGCCCGCTCCTGGAAGGGCTGTGCCGCCAGGCGCAGCTTCTCGCGCCAAACCACACGATTGTGTGCGACACTTTCCCCGACGTGGCGGTGCAGGCCAACCAGGACAACCTCAAGCAAGTCCTGCTCGTCCTGCTCGATAACGCCCGCAAGTTCACGCCGGCCGGCGGCACGATCACCATTGCGGCAACGGCTGACGCGCGCCAGGTCGCCATGAGCGTGGCTGATACAGGCGTCGGTATCGCGCCCGAGGCGCTGCCCCGCATCTTCACGCGCTTCTACCGCGCCGACGTCTCCCGCACCGGCCCCAGCGCCGGCCTGGGACTTGCCATTGCCAAAGCCATTGTGGACTCGTACCACGGCGAGATCTCCGTCCAGAGCGCGCCCGGTCGCGGCAGCACGTTCACTGTCACCCTGCCCCGCGTCGCCCTACCCCCGGCTCTGCCCAGCATAAACTAATTTCTCAGGCTTTTCTCAGAGACCTCTCGGCTGATTCTCAGGCGGAGATGGTATCATAGCCCCACGCAGATGATACAGCCAGACGACAGTTGTGGCGAAGAATTCTGTTTTTAGTACAGTGATAACTTTCCGGTCGGGCCACCGGCCGATGATTTGAGGAGAGTATTGGTTTATGGCTCAGCAGACGAAGAAGCGCAGACTATCTGGAGCGCAGCTTACAGCGATCAAGGCGTCCATTGCCGCCTTCTCGGTCGGCGTCACTGTCACCGGCGCGGCAATCCTGGCCGGCGCAGACGCGCTGTTGGCCCAGGCTGCCGCCGCCCCCGTCGCGGCCGTCACCCAGGCCGCGCCCGAGCAGCCGCGCCAGCCGTTCCGCAGCACGACCCCGACGCAGCGGACGCCGACGCAGGTCAGCCCCGTGCAGCCGCAGCAGCAACAGCCGCAGATAACGACACCCACACAGCCTCGGCAGCAGCCAGTGACGCCGGTTCAACCGCAGCAACAGGTCACACCGGCGCAGCCGCAGCAGCGCTTCACCACGCCTCAGCAAACCTCGCCGCGCCCGTTCACCCGCTCGCGGTCCTCGCGCTAATGACAGTTCAGACGCACAGCATTGCGTTTCGCGCGATGAACTGCCAGATGGGCGCGTGGGTTGTCACAGCCGACGCGGAACTGGCCGAGCAGCGCCTCGCGGCGGTGGAGGTGTTCATGCACGCGACGGAGGCGTCCCTGAGCCGCTTTCGGCCGGAGAGCGAGCTAAGCCGCCTGAACGCCCGCGCCGGCGAGACGGTCGCCGTCAGCGCGACCCTCGCCAACGTCCTGGCGCTGGCGCTGGCAAGCGCACACGAGAGCGGCGGCGTATATGACCCGACGATCCTGGACGCGCTGGAAGCGGCAGGCTACGACCGCTCCTTCGAGCAGGTGAGCGACGACGCGCGACCCGTTGCGCCTGTCGCGCCGCGTCAGGTTGGCTGGCAAGATATCGAATTGGACGTGGCCGCTCGCCGCGTGAAGCTCCCGGCCGGTGTTCGCATCGACCTGGGCGGCATCGCCAAGGGGTGGGCAGCGGACCAGGCGGCGCGGATGCTGAGCGACGTGGGGCCGTGCCTGGTGGACGCGGGTGGCGACATCGTAGCGCGTGGGCAGCCGCTGGAGTATGCCGCGTGGCCGGTCGGCCTCGCTGACCCCCGCGTGCCTGACGCAGACCTGGCGCTGCTGATGGTCTCGGATCGCGGCATCGCTACATCGGGGACGGACTATCGACGCTGGCGGCGCGGTCAGACGCTCCAGCACCACATCATCGACCCGCGCACGCGGCAGCCTGCTCGCACCGATTTGCTGTCTGTGACAGTCATCGCGCCGAGCGCCGCTCGCGCAGACCTGTACGCCAAGGTTGCCCTGATCCTTGGCTCGAAAGACGGGATGCGCTGGCTGGAAGAGACACCGGACATAGAAGGGCTGCTGGTAGACGAGGCGGGCGACCAGCGGACGACGCGGGGCTTTGGGCGCTACGTGTATAGCACAGTGCAGGAGTAGGGGTTAGGTGTCATGAACGAGCGAGATATTTTTGCCATTATCATCGTTATCATTGTCGTGTTGTTTTTCCTGCTCGGTGCGCTGGCGGCGGCCCTACTGGGGCTGATCGCGGCGCCGGCCTTCGTGATGGCGTGGCTGACCAACCTTTTCGGCCCCACGCCCAAGGTGTTCTGGTACATCTCGCGGATGTCGGGCCTGGTGGCATACTTCTTGGTGTGGCTGTCCGTCATGCTCGGCCTGTCGGTGACCAACAAGCTGGGGCGGCTGTGGCCTGGCGGCCCGGCGGTCGTCGATCTGCACCAGTATACGAGCCTGCTGGCGCTGTCGTTCGTGGCGGTGCATATCGCGGTATTGCTGGGCGACCAGTACATCGGTTATAATCTGGCGCAGCTTCTCATCCCGTTCGCCAGCGCCGAGTATCGGCCGTTCTGGGTCGGCCTGGGGCAGTTCGCTGCGTACCTGGCGATCCCGGTGTCGGTCACGTTCTACATTCGGAAGACCATCGGCTACGGCGTGTGGCGGGCGATCCACTACGGGACGTTCGTCATGTACGCCCTGGTGACGATTCACAGCCTGATGTCGGGCACAGACACGCAGAACCCGCTGATGCTGGGGATGTATGCTGTGACAGGTGTCAGTGTGCTGGTCATGTTGTTCTACCGCGTGCGCGTCGCCACGCTCAGCCCACGTCGCGCTGTGTGACACGTGCCGCGTCGATAGGCGTGAATTTGTAACGTGATACGTCGACTTTCTCTCTCGGTGATATTTCCGAGGCGTTTGGCTGAAACTTGGCCGACGCCTCATCGTGTTACTATGTAACTCGCAAACGGTGTTGGATATGTTCGGGTTGCCGTTGTTTTCAGATCATTATTAGGAAATTGCCGCATGCGCCGCTTGCCACCTCTTCTCCTGAGCATCTTCGCCATCATCCTCGCCCTGTCCCATAACCCTGCTTTGCCGCCGATAAACGATGATCCCGCGATGCCAGCGGCCACGCCGCCTCTGACAACGGCTGCGCCGCTCGCGTCCTCTAGCAGTGGGGCCGGTGGGGGATTTAATCTAGCAAGTCTGAGTAGTTCACCCCTTGCCCCTATTGCGTGGTCGCGCCTTGAGACATCCACTTCTCATACGGATGAGGCGGGAGCTGCTGTGGATACTATCTCCCCAGATACGGCGCAGGATGGCGGCGCCTCGACCCCGGTGGCCCCTCAATCGGCCGACACATCTCGCATACTGTGGCAGGAATTCCCCTTGGAGAAGTTAGCGCCGGACGCCGTGCAGTACCTCAACGAGCGCGAAGGCAGTGTTGGGGTCGCCGTGTTTGTGCCGGAGTACCACGCCGTCTATACGGCCAACGGTCACAGCCTGTTCCACCTCGCCAGCGTGGCAAAGGTCATGATCATGCTGACGCTGCTGAATCAGGCGGCGGCGGAGGGGCGGACACTTACACCCGAAGAGATGGCGCACCTGGAGCCGATGATCGTGTTAAGCTCCAACGAGGATGCCGACGCCCTGTGGTCGTCGGTGGGCGGCGCCAAAGCCGTCAACGACTATCTCTCCGAGCAGTCGCTCCACGAGATACACCCGGATGAAGACGGCTACTGGGGTGAGAGTCTGGCGTCACCCCACGACATCGCGCAGCTCCTAAGTACCCTCATTGAGAACGAGGGGGTTGACGAACAATATCGTTCGGTTGCCGTCGACTTGATGCTCCAGGCGGTGGATTGGAGTGGCGGTTGGGGCGCGGTCTCGGGCATTCCGGACGACCCGTCGGTCAAAGTCTATAAAGGGGCGAAGGACGGCTGGTACCCGGCCGATGAAGGCTGGTGGGTGAACAGCGCCGGCTTCGTTCTGCCTGACCACGACAAGCCCCCCTACGCCCTGGCGATCCTCACCAACCAGCAGCCCAGCGTCGAGTACGGCGCGGAGACTGTCCACGAGATCGCAACGCAAATCCACCAGCAGATGCTTGCTCATCGGTAGCCGTGTGAGCGAGACAGCGCCGACGTTCGAGCGTCTTATTGAGGAAGCCTGGTCTCAGCCGATTGTCGGCTGGGACTTTTCCTATCTTGTCGGGCGATGGCGCGAGCCGGATTTGCCCTGGGATTACATTGGGCGCGTGCGCGAGGCGCTGCGCCAGGCGACAGCCCTGCTGGACATGGGCACCGGGGGTGGAGAGCTTCTGGCCTCGCTCCAGCCGCTCCCGCCAGTGGTGTACGCGACCGAGGGCTACCCGCCAAACGTGCCTGTCGCCACAGCGCGCCTTGCGCCACTGGGCGTCCACGTCCGGGCTATCGAAGACGACGCACACTTGCCGTTGCCGGACAGCTTCTTTGACCTGGTCATCAACCGCCAGGAGAAGTTCATTGCCGAGGAAGTGGCGCGCATCCTGAAGCCGGGCGGTCGCTTCATCACCCAGCAGGTCGGCGAGCGCAACCTGGCCGAGATCAACGACTGGCTCGGCGCGCCACTCACCCTCCGCCCGTCTTCCTACGAGCGGGCGCAACGCTTTCTCGCAACGTCAGGGCTGGAGATTGTCGATCGCGACGAGGCATTCCCTGAGCGCGCCTTCTATGACGTCGGCGCGCTCGTCTACTTCCTGAAGGCCGTCGCCTGGCAAGTGCCTGGCTTCACTCCCCAGCGCTTCGAGCCGCAGCTACGCGCGATTCGCGCCCACATCCAGTCAGCCGAAGCGCTCGTCGGCCGCGACCACCGCTACTTCATCGAGGCGTACAAGCCTGACAGGTGAACGTCGGCGGAGCAAACCTGCGCGGCTGACTCTTGGAGCGCCGCCAGGATCGCCGTGACCTGGACACCCTGCGCCGCTGTCGTTCGCAGCGCCGTCTTACCCTGGATGGCGGCGACAACGTTCGCCAACTGGCGCGACTGTGACGTCTCGCCCGAGGGCAAGCCTGGAATGGACGGGAACGACTCCATCGGCTGGCCGGCGAAGTCGTGGTAGAGCTTTAGGGGCGGCGCGTTGGAGCCAAAGCGGTCGGGAATGTGCAACTCACCCCCCGCCTCTGTCCCCAGAATTTGCAGCCGCTCCTCTGATGGTACGTGACCGGCCCAACTAACGTCCACCATGAGCGTTGCGCCGTTCTCGAAACGCACCATGCCCACCGCCAGGTCGTCCACGTCGAAGCGCGCCCCCTGCGGAACCTGGCCGCCGGTCGGCGCGTCCGCGCCCCAGTCGCCCAGCCCCAGGCCACGCGGTCCAAACTCGCTGTACGTCGCGCCCATCACGCTCACAGGGCGCGGGTTGCCCATCAGCCATACTGCCAGGTCCACCATATGGACCCCGATATCAAACAGCGCCCCCGCGCCCGCCAGGTCCTTGTTGGTGAACCACGAGCCAAAACCCGGAATGCCTCGACGGCGAAAGAGGGAGACTTTGGCGTAGTAGACGCGGCCAAGCTGACCGTTGTCGATGATGCGCTTGAGAAACTCGGCTTCGGGACGGAAGCGGTTGTGGACGCCGATGGTCAGCAGGCGGTTGTTGCGGCGCGCCGCATCCGCCATCACCTGGGCATCGGCTACGGTCAGCGCCATGGGTTTCTCGCACAGCACGTGAGCGCCGGCGTTAAGCGCATCGACGCTGACCGGCGCGTGGTACAGGTTGGGCGTACCGACGATGACGAGATCCGGCGCGACCTGGCGCAGCATCTCAACGTAGTCGGTGTAGGCGGCCGGAATGCCAAATGCCCGCGCTACATCTGCAGCGCGGGTGGCGTTCACATCGACCAGGGCCACGACTTCAGTGTCGGGGTTGCGCGCCAGGGCCGGCAGATGGCCCTTGGTGGCGACGAAGCCAGCGCCAATCACGGCGACGCGCACTTTCGATTGTAGATTGAACACGGTAGCTCCTACTTGATGAATGTTGTTGTTGAATGATTGTGCTCGCGCGTTCAGCTGACCTGTGCCGCCAGGTGGCCTTCGATGACCGCGGCGATGGCGTCGGCATCGGCCTCGACTTCGATAGGGTGGTTGGCATAGTGGGACTGGAGGCGTCCGCTCTTTTTAATGACCGTAGTCTCGGTGACGTAGTCCTCGTGCAGCTCACCGAGATGGTAGCGTACAGTGTAGTCGGGGTCTTTCAGGACGTGGCCGGTGAGGAGAGCGACCACATCCTCGTCCTTGTCGATAGGCGCGTCGGTGCCCTCGTTCAGCAAGCGGCGCAGCCCGGCGAGCGTTGTCGCCGACGCCGGCTCGCAGCCGATCCCGTCCAGGCCAATGATGGCCTTCGCGTCGGCAATCTCCTGCTCCGTGACCTCGGTCACCCAGCCGTCCGTCCAGTCCATGGCCCGCTTGGCCTTCTTCCACGAGACCGGCCGGCCGATCTTGATAGCCGTCGCCAGGGTGCGGGCGTAGACCGTGACGAGACGGTCGGGGTCGGGGCTGGTGATGGTCTGGTAAAGCGGGTCGGCGCCCGCCGCCTGGACGATGGTGATGCGCGGCATGCGGTCAATGAAGCCCAGGTCGTACAGCTCCTTGAAGCCCTTGCCCAGCGCCGACGAGTTGCCCAGGTTACCGCCCGGCACGACAATGCGGTCCGGCACGCGCCAGTTGCGCTGGTCCAGAAGCTCGATGGCGATGGTCTTCTGCCCCTCCAGGCGGTAGGCATTGACCGAGTTGAGGATGTACATGCCGACGCGTGGGGCCACGTCACGGACAAGCTGCATCGCCGCGTCGAAGTCACCGCGCACCTGGAGCGTCAGCGCGCCGTAGTCGAGGGACTGGGAGAGCTTGCCGAACGCCACCTGCCCCTCTGGAATGAACACGACGCCCAACACCCCCGCCCGCGCCGCGTACGCCGCCATGCTCGCCGACGTGTTGCCCGTGCTGGCGCAGGCGACGACGCGCGCCCCCAACACCCGCGCCTGGGTGACGCCGGTCGTCATGCCGTTGTCCTTGAACGAGCCGGTCGGGTTGTAACCCTGGTGCTTGAAGCTTAGCTGGCTCAAGCCGGCGTAGCGCGCTGAGCGCGGCGCATCCAGGATGGGTGTGTTGCCCTCGGGGTAGGTTACGATCTGGCGCTCGTCGTCGTAGAAGGGGATCAGCTCGCGGTAGCGCCACACACCGCTAACGTCGATGGGGGCATCGGAGAGGCGGCGCTCGCGGAAGCGGCGGCGCGCTTCGTCGGGGTCGAGGCCCTCGAAGTCGTAGACGACATCGAGGATATCCCCGCAGGCCGGGCAGGCGTAGACAGCGCCGCTGTTGGACGGAATGCGGTTGCCGCAAGAGATGCATTGGAGAACTGCGCGGGACATATGAGACCTTCTTATCGGGTTTCAAGCCGTCAAGCGCGGCATCGGTCAACAGAGCGGCGCGGTCAAAGTGGCTTTCGCGCCTTGATCAAAAAGCAATTGCCTTCTCGTGGCGGGCGGGCGTAGTCGAGATAAGCCAGCGGCAGGGAAATGGGAAACGTTGCCAGCGCCATCGCGTAGCGCAGCGCCGGTCGGTCCCAGTACAGCATGTTCAACTCGAAGGCCAGTTCGCCAGGCGGACCGAACGTCCCGGTCATTGATGTGATTTCGAACCCGGCGCGCGGCAGCTTCTCGCGTATCTCGGCCTCGGTGTACTCGTCACGCACGTGGTCGTGTATCTCGAAGCGGCGAAACCGGGGGAAGAAGCGCTGCGCGATCTGATGCCGCTTGGGCAGGTGCAGCACGAGCCAGCCGCCGGGCTTGAGCCAGCGGTACATGTTCGCCATCACGGTCTCGTCCTCGACGATGTGCTCCAGGACGTCGCCACTGAGAATAAGGTCGAATGAGCCGGGCTGCTCCGCGTGGGTCACAAGGTCGTCGATGCAGAAGCGCACGTTGGGCAGGCCCTCGGCCTCAGCAATACGGCGGCTGTCGGCCACAAAAGCCGGATTGAGTTCGACGCCGACGCAGCGCCAGGCCGGGTGATGCCGGGCGAGGTTGAGAATCGCGTAGCCGCGCCCGGAGCCAGCTTCCAGGACCGAAGCCGAGGCGGGCAGCGACAACTCTTCGACCGCGCGCAAAACGTGGCCGATGCGGATGCGGGCGTGGGTGCTCAGCGGGCCGAGCGCGGTATAGAACGCCTTGAAGGCCGGGTTGCGCTGGGCATGACGCTGCTCGCGCCCGATGTACATGTAATCGATGAAGCTCAAGCTCACGTATCCTTCTCCGTCGCGACGCCTCGCTCGTCGAGTGAAGTATACCACGCTTATGAGCGCGGTCTAACTTCTGCCTACTATATGATTAACGCGCTGCGGCAAGATTAGTTACCGGCGTCGCGCGGGGGGATCGCGCAGCAGGCGATAGGCCGCGCCCCAGCACCACGTCACCTTGGCTAGGTAAACCCCCGGCCAGACGAAGCGCTGCCGCAGCGCCGGATTGCGCGCAATCCGCCACGTGACCGACGCAGCCATGAACGGTGACGCGGCAGCGAGAACGACGGGATGAAGGAGGATAGACGGCAGCGCGTAGTCAACCCACTTTGGGTCGAGCTTCTGCGAGCAATACCCGATGTTCCAGGCTTTGGCGAGGATAGAGCGCAAGGTCGAGCGCAGATGGTGGTGCTCGACCACCAGCTCGGGATCGAAGTGGAGCGCGTAGCCCGCACGGCGCAGGCGCAGGCATAGGTCAGTATCTTCCCCGGCCGCTTTGCCAAAGCTCTCGTCGAACAGTCCCGAGCGATACAGGGCCGACCGCCGCACAGCGAAGTTGAGCGTCGGCAGCGCCGCACGCTCGCCCGGCGGCGTCGAGACGGCGACGGTGTAGAAGTTGCTGACGTTGTCGCACACGGTCAGGTAGGGGTCGTCCCACGGCCAGACAATGCCGCCGCCCAGCGCCGCGACCTGCGGGTTGGCAAACCACTGCGCAATGCGCGCAAGCCAATTCGGATTGGGGAGGCCGTCCGCGTCGAGGAAGACGACCACGTCACCGGATGTGGCGCGGATGCCCAGATTGCGGTTGCGCGCCGAGCTTGTCGGTCGGCCTGTGTCGATGAGGTGGGCGAAGGGGAAGCGCGCCACGTAGCCGTAGCGGTCCTGCCCGACGACAACCACCTCCATGTCGTCCTTGGGCCAGGTTTGCGCGTCGAGGGCCGCAAGGGTTTGTCCGAGGACAGGCGAGTTGAGGTTGGGAATAACAATAGAGAATCTCACAGTACGTAGAGACTCCTGAGTGCTGCGCGCCACTGCGGACTGGAGCGGAGGTCCGTGCTATCGCTGAACTGGTCGATGCTACCGATCAAGCCCCGTTCAGCGATGCGCCGCATCTTGGGATCCGAAATCTGCGCGCGGAGGGCATCAGCGAAGGCGCTGCCCCAGATGACCTTGAAAGGACGCCCGAAGAAGAATGTCACGTCCGTCGGGAGAGGAGGCGTCAGGCTCAGCGCGGTGTGGCGCTGGGCTAGAAGCGCAAAGGCTTCCACCAGCGCCGCTTGGCGTTCGTGCCACGTCTCGGCCCGCTGCGCCCGCCACAGAGCTGGCGTCAGGTCGGGAGCACAGGCTAGACGGCTGAATGCCGTGCCAAACCACTTTGGATAGGGTGCGTATTGCTTTTCCATCAGGAAACACAGGCTCATGACATCATGCACCAGGCGCGAGCCAATTAGGGCTGAGCCAAGCTCATCGCCGACATAGCCCGCGCGGGGCATGAGGTGTTCCTCCTGCCCGATGCGCTGCCAGCCGCAGGCCAGCAGGTACAGCCAGACGTCATGGGGATACCAGGCAAGCCGGGCGCGGAAGGCGGTCAGGTCGCCAACGTTGTCATGAAACACCGCGCCGGCCGTTACTTCCAGGAGTCTCTGCGAGGCAAAGGTCAGCCAGTCGGCCGGCGTGAGCGGGTCGTCTGGCTCGTAGGCCAGGACTCGTTTCGCCCAGGCCGATAACGGCTCGACGTAGATGCGATGATTTACAGGCCCCGCTGAGGCTGACTGCATCCGCTGGACGTGTGGCTCGACGTCAGTCGCCGCAAAGTCGACCGGATAGCCCAGGAACTCATGGGGTAGGCGTTCGCGTAGGGTCGCGTGAATGGATGAGGCGAGATCGGCGTCTTCATCGCGCAGAAAGATGTAGCCACGCGGCCCCCACTCGTGGTCGCGGGACATTTCGGTATCGAAGCCGAGCACGTCACTCCCGTAGCCGACGAGGGCAGCAGCATAGGACAGCGCCGGGTAGTGGGCGTCCAGGATAGGGCGGACAGCCTCATGATAGAAGCGGCGGCTTAATTCAAGGCCGGGGATGAATGCTGTCATTGAGCAGTTCTTCAAGGTGCTGGCGTGCGAGTGCGCCGAGACACGGCAGATCATAGCGCTCGGCGAACAGACGCCGCCCGCCGTAGGCAAGCGCCGCCCGCAGCGACGGGTTGTCGCGCAGCGCCAGGATCGCCTCGGCCAGCGCACCCGGGTCGGACGACGGGACGAAGTAGACGTGGACGCCGTGGCGCAGCGCGTCGAGGGCGGCCGGCGTGCGTCCGGTGATAACCGGCTTGCCCATCGCCATGCCTTCGAAGATTTTGTTCGGTATCGTCACCTGGCCCTGCAACTGGCTCCCGAACACGCCCAGCGCAATGTCGGCGTCGAGAATGTGCTCGCGTAGCGTCTCGCGCGGCACGCGGCCAGTGAACTCGACGTTGTCTAGCCCTAGCTCCTGCGCCAGCCGCTCTGTCTCAGCGCGGGCGTGGCCGTCGCCGATGAACGTGAAGTGGATGTCGGGGACGTTGCGCAAGCGGTCGGCGGCCTGCACGATCCAGCGCGTGCCGTGGAGCGGGATGAACAGGCCGTGATAGACGACGCGGAACGTGGGGCGGCGCGTCGCGGCGTGGGCCAAAGTGTCGTCGGCGGGGTAGAAGTAGCGCGAGTCGGAGCCGGTCGGGATGAGGCGGAACTTGTCGGGCGCAATGCCGTAGAGCCGCCCGTGAACACTCACGTACTGGCGCGTGTCAATCCACAGGGCGTCGGCGAGACGCAGGGCAGCACCCTCGACGGCGCGAATCGCTCGGTCACGGGCGTCGCCCGGCTGGAACAGGCCGCGCTCCTTGCTGATGACCCACGCCGACATGAACACGTCGAAGAGAAGCGGGCGGCGGCTCAGCCAGCTCAGGGCGCGGCCGAGGAAGACATCGACGAGGCTGCCATACAGGACGAGCATGACGTCGTAGTCGCCGAGGGCGCGATACTGGCGTAGCAGCGCCGCGTAGGTGGCGAGCACGCGGCGGATGAAAGCCGGGCTGCGCCAGCCGCCCTTCAACGTGGCGACCTTGTCCTCTGTGTCGCGCCACAGCGTCGTCTGACACTCGACAACGTCCACCCCACTCAGCCGCAACCCATCTAGGAGAGTGCGGTTGCGGCTGTAAGTCCTGTCGTAGGAACCGAAGGCGAGAACACGCATGAGGCGAGCGCCTACGGGTAAATCTTCTCCAGCATGCGCGGATAGGGGATCGTCTCGCGCACGTGCTCCAGGCCGCAGATCCACGCCACACTGCGCTCGATGCCCAGACCGAAGCCCGAGTGGGGTACGGAGCCATACTTGCGCAGGTCCAAATACCACTCGTAAGCCTCGCGCGGCAGGCGGTGCTCTTCGAGGCGCTGCTCCAGCAGCTCCAGGCTGGTCATGCGCTGGCCGCCGCCGATAATCTCACCGTACCCTTCGGGCGCGAGCAAGTCGGCTGAGCGGCAGACCTCCGGTCGGCCCTCGACCGGCTCCATGTAGAACGCCTTGACCTGGGTCGGGTAGTGGTAGACGAACACCGGGCGGTCGTACTGTTCCGAGATGGCCGTCTCGTGGGGCGCGCCGAAGTCCTCGCCCCACGGGAAGTCGGGGAAGCCGTTGTTCTGCAGGAAAGTCACCGCATCGTCGTAGCTCAGGCGCGGGAAGGGCGGGACAATTGCCTCGAGCTTGCTGACGTCGCGCTCGATGGTTTGCAATTCAATGCGGTTCTTCTCTAACACCATCTTGACCACGTAGCTGACCATCGCCTCGGCAACATCCATGTAGTCCTCGAGCGTGGCGAAGGCCATCTCCGGCTCGACCATCCAGAATTCGGTCAGGTGGCGGCGCGTCTTCGACTTCTCAGCCCGGAAAGTCGGCCCAAAGCAGTAGACTTTGCCAAAGGCCATGATATTGGCCTCGTTATAAAGCTGACCGCTCTGCGCTAGATAGGCCGGCGTGCCGAAGTAGTCCGTCTCGAACAGCGTCGTTGTCCCCTCGACCGCGGCTGGTGTCAGAATGGGGGTATCCACCAGAATGAAGCCGTTGTCGTCGAGCCAGTTGCGGATGGCGCGGATGATGGTCGCGCGGATGCGAATGATGGCGTGCTGGCGCGACGAGCGCAGCCACAGGTGGCGGTTCGCCATCAAGAAGCCTGTGCCGTGCTCCTTCGGCGTAATCGGGTAGTCCTGGGCCATGTGGACAATTTCGAAATCGCTCAGGTCCATCTCGAAGCCAGTTGGCGAACGCGGGTCCTCGCGCACGCTGCCTGCAGCGATGACCGACGACTCCTGGGTGACGTGGCGGGCGGCATCGAACGCTGTCTCAGACATGTTTTTCTTGAACGCGACGGCCTGGATCGAGCCGCTGCCATCGCGGATTTGGATGAACTGTAGCCGGCCCTTGTCGGTGCGGTTGTAGACCCAGCCTTTGAGGGCGACGGTCTCGCCGACGTGCTGGCCGATATCGGAAATGCGAACGGTAGGAGCCACAAGCTTTCTCCTGACAGGCGATTAGAGTAGTCGAGTACGAATATCTGATGGAACCAGAGGCTCAAGCTCTGGGTATGTTTCGAGCAAGCGGGCAATATCCGCCAGGTCTTTCTGGCGTTTGCTGGGCCGCCGCCTCGGATCCTGCGCCGCCCAGACCTTCCCGCGCATGACATCTTCGACATCGGCGACCGGAAACAAGAGGCCAAGAACACGCCGAGGCGTGGCGTGATACACGAAATCGCCATAGCGCGGGTCAGTTTGAATCTGAATACGCAGGTCCGAGCCGGGCAGAGCCACGTTGAGACTGTGCGGAAACGATTTGACGACGAACTGGTCGGCAAGGAGCGCCTCTGCCTGGGCGATCTGATCGACGGCGACGACCATGTCGAGATCGAGGCTGACCAGCGGCTCGACGTAGGCATTCACCGCCTGATCGCCGATGATGCAGAACTGAATGCCGTGGTCCGTCAGCAACGCAATAACGCGTTCGAGCAGGTCAGCCCCGTCCATCGTGACCGTCTTCCAGAAGGTGAAGGCGTCCATCGGCGCTACTGGGATACCTCCGCTACGGCGGGTGTCGGCCGCACGGCGAAGCGGAGCAGCGCGCCCACGTTGCCGAGCGTCTGCAACCTGGGCATGGCAGCCGGCGCCGCAATGACGCGCACCTCGGAATCTTGTTCCAGTGCTTGCTCGACCATGTCCGATACGATGTCGGCCACGGCTGTCAACCGGCCACCGCAGTCAGCGCACTCACTCCCATCCACACTAACAGCGAGAGCACCGCAGTCGACGCAGCGCCGGCCGGGCGCGACAAAGTCTTCCGCCAGGATGAGCGTGAGTACCTGACCCTGACGTAGCGCCGCCAGTGTATCTGCCAGGCCCGCCACACCCATGTCGCGCTGCCCAACCTCGGCTTCGACGCGCTCCACCAGGCCGACCTGCTGCTGCGTGTCCAGCGCGCGCAGGATGGGCCGCGTCCGCTCCTGCACTGTCTTGGGACTGGCCGAGATCGGCGCGCTGAACGTGGCGACGAGGCGAGCGCGCAGGTAGGGGTGCAGGCACGTTTGGAACTCATTCACCACCGGCTCCGTGCCGCCGACCAGCAGATGCTCGAAGGGCGTCTGCTGGAAGATGGTGAACACCATATCCGCCGTCTCCTTGAGGTGCTGGTGGACGGCGTCGCTGCGGCGGCGCTGGAGGTTCGCCTGGGACCAGCCACCCTGGTCGTGGCGGCGCGGCACATCCGAGACGAGGTCCCCGCGCTCCTCAATCGTCTCGCCGGTGTCGCCTTGTAGGAAGAAGACACGGCCCTGGTCCTGGCTGACGAGCACTACGCACTGCGGCTTGTAGCGGTCCAACATGCGCACCAGAGGTCGAACGTAGGCCGAGTGGTCGACGCGAGCATAGTTGCCGACTCGGTTCGGGAAGGTGTACGTCTGCCAGATGTTCGCGGCTGACGAGGCAAATACGGCAACCCCCCGCCCACCGGCCACGCGCTGATCTCGGACAAAGGCGCGGATACGCTCCATGTCGCTTGCCACCGACTCCCACTCAGCGTCGGACCAGCCGCTGCGGTCGGCCTCCAGTCCACCGAGCAGATTCTTCAGGCGAATGCTCCATTTGTTTTCATCGGGTCGGCCTTTGTCTATATCCATATAAAACGACACCAGCGGCGCGGCGCTATCTTGATAGCCGGCAAGCTGCTCAATCTCGGTGCGCGAAATCATGCAATCCTCCTTTGGATTATCTCGTTCTCGCTATTCGGATGGTATTTCGCCCCGGAGACGTTCCTGCTCTTCCAGTTTGTTCACCAGGTCTTCGACAATCGGTGGGGTGTCCGCGTCGCCCGTGACCATATGCTGCGCCTTGTGGGTCGCCGACTTGACCGCGCGAACGACCTTTTCGACCGGCCGTTCCGTGTGCTGGCGGGCCAGGTCAGCCGCGGCAATTCCAGCGTCTACCCCCTCTCCGTACTCGCCCTTGAGGTCGGCGAGGTGGTGCATCGTCCATAGGTAGAGGTCGGCCTCCGTGCGCTTCGGGAAGTCCTTCAGTAGTCCGGACTCACGGACAGCCGCCACCGCAGGCAGGTAGACGTTTTCGTACCAGCGTGCCACCGCCTCTTCGTACGGGATTTCGCGGTTCTCTGCCACACCCATGTACCAGCGGTGGGCGTCGATATGCTGTAGCAGTTCCTTGTACCGTCCCGGCGATGTGAAGGTGATGTCGGCGTCTGGGAAACGGTCATGCAGGCCCGTGCGGTCCAGGAAATCCGCCTTCTCAGCGGCGATGATAATCTGGTCAACATTCATGTCGGGCGTCAAGGGGACAGAGAGCGGGATCTCGGTGACGTTAGCCTCTATCTCCGTTGCGCCATTGGCGCGGGCAACCGACACGCGGTGGTTCCCGTCGCGCACAAAGTAGACGTCGCCGAGCTTGTAAACGTCGATGGGGGGAATATCCTGCAACATGTTGACAGCTTCGTCAAGACGCCGCCAACGCTCTTCGAGCGCCTCGTCCCGAGGGAGAAACTCGCGGGTGAAGTCGCGGTAGCGTCCAACACTGCCGACAATGGCCGTTAGTGGGATCGTCGTCGTTCCCCGTTTCACTTCCGTGGCGCTGCGCAGCCGGGCGCGGACTTCGTCAAACGGCACCAGTGTGTTCGACTGGCGTGTGATGAGCCGCACCAGGTCTTGCGTCGCCGCCCGGCGACGCGCATTCTCGAATTTATCGGACGACTGAACGGGGCTGTAGGGCATCAGTCCCACATCTCCTTTCAAAGCCCTGGCAACCAGACATACTGATCGCTAGAGTTATATGGAGCGGGAGCGTAACCCTAGTATAGCCATTTTAGGGCTGCACACCAAAGAACTTCGACGCGTCGGCTACTCCGCCCCCTCTTCTGGCTCCCCGCGCAGGTAGCGCAGGCGGAGAACGACGGCGACGTTGGTGAGCAGAGCGAAGACGGCCGGCACGATGATCAGGACGGGGAGGAACGCAAGCGCCGTCTCTACGAAGACACCGGTCAGCACAAGCAACCCAAGGAGCAGGATGAAAATCGTGAGGGTGAGCAGCGGCATGCTGAGCGCCATGATGACCCCGTTGCGGATGGCCTGCCAGATATTCGGGCGCTCTTGTTCCATGAGCATAGGGAAAGCATAGAACTGGGACCACAGCCAGAACGCGAGGATGACAACCCATATCGCCGAGATGATGAGATTGAGAGGCGCCGGGAGATTGACGTAGAATTGGATATCGATGATCGCGATAGCCAGGGCCAGCCCATTGAGGATACCGAGGCCCCACGCGGGCATGGCAAAACGGCGCATCGCGTCGAACATCTGGGTGGTATGGGCCACGTAGCCGTTGGCCAGGCGGTTCGTGACATAGTAGATACCGGCCGTCGCCGGCGACGCGGCCGCGATGAACATCATCAAAGTCGGGATGCGCGAGCCAGAAATCGCGAAGACGATCAGCGGCGGCATGATGCTGATGACAGCCCATAGCAGACTGATGATGAAGATGACAAACAAATCATCCCAGAGGGTTCGCGCCGTCACGCGCATCACACGGCCCACGCCGGGCATACCTACTCCTTGGTTACGCGGTCGGAAGTAACGATATGGACACAGCTCAAGTTTGGCCTATCTCGCGCACAGATGCAAGCAAGAACCGAATATCGTTACAAAGACACAGAGGACACAGGGAGGATTAATTTGTTAATCCTTTGTGTCCTCCACGCCTCTATGTTTGACTCTCGATGCCCGTCGCTCGGTCCTGCGAGACGCTCCCCACGCTGCCCGAGGGCGACGGTTTAGCGCCCGACCGAGATGCGCCCATCGACGTGGGGGCTGGCTGCGCCTCGGTTCGTCAGCCACTTCGCCGCCATGTTCGCCAGAGGCTCGTAAGTCAGGAAGCCGCGGCCGCGCTCAAAAAGTGGTGTGAAGCCGGGGTAGAGGTAAAGGTTGTCGGTCAGGGCGACGTGATACCAGGCATTCTCCCACACCGGTTCGCCCGTATCAGAGCGCGTCAAGTGCACAATGCGTTGACCGGGCGGCGCCGCCGGATTGTACACCAGGCGCAGGCCGGACATGTGGAGCCACGCGCCGCCGTCCTGGTTGAGCTGGCTCAAGCTATACTCGACGACGGCCTTCAAGTCGTCACCGCGCAGGTCGAGGGTAATCGGCTTCTGAGTCGGGCCGAAAGCAGCCACGAGCTGACTGGCCCGCACCACTCCTGCCGGCAGACTTGCATTCAACCCACCGCCATTGATGAGGCCGATCTGAACGTTGTACTGCGAGCGCAGCATGTCCGCCGCCAGGTTCCCGAGCGCGCTCTCGGCAGAGTCAACCTGGGTCGCCGGCGCCATCAGCATGCCCACGGGGGTCGAATTGTCTGCTGCCGCGAATGCCGCTGGCTGTGCGTTTGCCGCCACTTGCGCCGGGGCGGCGGCGCTCTGCGGCGCAACCTGCGCTGTGGCAACATCATCGTTAGACGTGTTGTCGGGCGCGGCGACTTGCCCGGCCCGGGCCGCCTTGCCCATGCCCGTACCGCCGGTAAGCGCGGCCAGCCTGTTCGCGCTGCCTTCCACCGTAATCATTCCGTTGAGCACGTCACGCGGGTCGATATCGTAGCGAATCGTTACATCCAGCCAGCGGATACCCTCCCGAAACAGGTAGGTTCCGTCGGGCATCCAGACATCGATGAGATTGTTGCCGACGCCACCGCCGCGGTCGTAGCACGCGACGAGACCCACGTCCGGAATCTCGAAGACGGTGCCGAAGCGATAGGCCGGGCCGCAGGCGGCGATGCCCACCTGCACTAGCTTGCCGCTAGCGGTAATCCCATCACAGCGCTTGTATGGTCCGATGGTGGAGTCGCACGTGTGGTAGTTGGTGACGCGCATGCGGACAATCTCATTCGGACTGGCGGCAGCGCAAGTCGAGGCAAAACAGACAAGCAGAATCAGCACAAGAACTAACGGACGCATCAGTACCCCCCTTTAGGTGAGCCGCCAGCATCGCCACCTCGAACAAAAACGCCGACGACAACAGGGCGGAAGCCCTGCCGTGTCGGCAGTCATCCACGAGGCGCGGTACGCAGTTGACTATCTAACGGGACGCTTGTATCAATGGCTTTCATATGCGGCGGCGTGTTCAGCGGCAAAAACCACCGCTGATGGGCGCAGAGTATACCAGACGCCGCGAAGCGAGTCAAGTCCTAGATTAATATATACGTACAGGTCTTGTGAAAGTTACGGGGAGCAGCGGGATTCTGTAAGGTCCAGCGGAATTGCAACGTCTTAAAATAACGTGGCCGGGCGCATGCGCCCGGCCACGGGAGCCTCGCTGTTAGAGGGGCTTTAGTCGCGGGAGCCAGACTGCTGCTTCCAGAGCTTGCGCTGGAGCTTGCGCGCTGCCTTCTGCCGCTCGCGGCGCCGCTGCTCACTCTTGCTCACGAACCACTGGCGGCGGCGGTAAGCGCTCAACACGCCCGTCTTGGTCACTTCCTTGCGGAAGCGCTTCAGCAAGCTCTCGAAACTCTCACCCGATCGCAAATCAACCGACATGAACTCTCACCCCCTTTCGGAGAGAAAAGTATAGCACACGCATTAGTCTGCGTCAAACTATCAGTACACCCCTATCTGGCGCCGCGTATGCTATAATTTATGTGTGCGCCAAACAAAACTGCAAACACAAACGGCGCGAGACGTGCGCCTGGAGATTGATTATGGCTACAACAGAGTTTGAAAAGGCCCTGGGACAGGTATCGAATATGATCGGAGCGTTGGACCCGACGGCCCTATACGGCTTGTCGAACGCCCGTCGTGGCGACGCTGCCCTATTCGCTGAGCGCTGGCCGACTATCCCGGTGGAGCGCCGGCGTGAGATCATGGCTCAGCTTGGCGCTCTCAGCAATGAGAGCTTCGAAGTTGAGTTTACGCCCCTATTCCGCGCCGCCCTGGACGACACGGACGTCGAGGTGCGGACGCAGGCCATCCATAACCTATGGGAAGATGATGACCCGGTCCTCGCCCCGCGCTATGTCGACTTGCTCGCCCACGACACAAGTCCGACAGTGCGCGCTGCGGCGGCGAACGCCCTGGGCAAATACATGTATCTCGCCGAGATGGAGGAGCTTGCGCCTGAGCTAACGGTTGACATCCGCCAGGCCCTCCTGACCGCGTTCCGCAACCTGCAGGAAGTCACCGACGTGCGCCGCTATGCCGTCGAGTCGCTGGCGTTCCTTGGCGACGACGAGGTGCGCGGCGTCATCGAAGACGCGTACAACTCGGCCAGCGAGAGGATGCAGGCGAGCGCCGTGCGCGGCATGGGCCGCAGCCTCGATCCCTACTGGTCGGGCTTGGTGCTGATGGAACTGTCGAACTCTGCGCCCCAGGTGCGTCAGGAAGCCGTCTGGGCGAGTGGCGAGCTGGAGCTGAAGCAGGCCGTCCCGACCCTGGTCGACATGCTCGAAGAGCCAAACCGCGACTTGCTCATCGGTGTCATCCAGTCCCTTGGCCGCATTGGCGGCCCGGTCGCTCGCCAGGCGCTCGAGCTTGTCGCGGAAAGCGAGGACGAGGAGATCGCCGAGGAGGCCGAGGACGCACTGTCCGAGTTGCTGTTCAACGAGGGCGAAGATTGGCTGGAGTACGAGTTCAACGCCACCGCCCTCGATGAGTCAGACGACTCCGGCATGGACGACCTGGACCTGGCCTGGGACTACGACGAGGAATAAGTCCTCGACATAGAGAGCCACCGGCTTTGAGTAGAATTAAACAAATTCAGGCGATATGACAACTGAAGAGGTCGTCAAGGGCTTTTGGCAGGGTGAGACGTGTGAATACTGTGGTGGTACGATTGTTGAGAAGTTCGTCACTTTGCATCGCCGAGTTGATGGAAGCTACGTACTGATCGAGAATGTCCCAGCAGGCGTATGTACTCGGTGTGGCGCTCGTTACTACGCAGCCAACGTCCTGAAGACGATTGAGGAGTACTTGCATGGTCGCCACAAGGCCGAGCGGGAGGTGTTGGTTCCCGTGTACTCGCTTTGATCAGTATCCTCCACCTACAAGTGTCATGAACGAGGCGCTGGCGGTTGTCGGAGAGTGAGTCAACTCCCCTGCGCGAGCGGATAGAGGCAGAAAAACAAAAGCCCCCGGCGACATACGTTCGCCGGGGGCTTGCTGTTGGAAACGACAGGGTTACTGGAGCGCGTCGAGGGCTTTCTGCGCGCGCGCCATGCCCGGATGGTCGCTCAGCGCCTTCTGGAAGCTGTCGCGGGCGGCGGCCGTGTTGCCGAGGCCCTGGTACGCGAGACCCTGGTAGTAGTGCATCTCTTCGTGAGTGGGCGCTTGCACGAGGACTGTCTGCGTCAGGTCGAGGAGACGCTGCCAGCGGCCGAGCTTGGCGAGGGCCTCAAAGTGCCCGAACTGATACCAGTAGAAGCGCTTCGGCAGGCCGAGGGCGTAGCCCTTCTCATAGGCGTCCAGGGCTTCCTGCGTGCGGTTCTGCGCCATCAGCGCGTCGCCGAGGGCAAACCAGGTGCGGCCATCGTCCGGGAAGCCCGCGATGTTCGAGCGCGCCGCTGCCTCCGCCCTCTCCCACATCTGCGCGTCGTCCGCATCGGGGCCAAGGATGGCGCGTACCAGCGGGGCCTGCTCCGGGCGGTAGACGGGGATGAACTTGTGCAGGTTGTTGAACTCGCCCCAGCGCGCCTCGAAGTCCTCCCACGTCCAGCGCTGGTCGGGGCCGTAGAACGAGTCGTCGAACGTCACCGTGCCGCGCTCGCGGTTGAAACCGGTCGCCAGGCGATAGTGGCCCATGCCGCCGTCGTCCAGCATCCACTGCTCGACAATCACAGGGATGTCGTTGCTGAGGAACCACATGATCGTTTCACGCGTCCCGTTGACACGCAGTTGGGCGTCAAGCCCCTGGGACTTGATGAAACTGACAATCTCGTCGGGGCTGACGTTGACGTCCTTTGGGTTCGGCTTCAGCTTGGCGGCAATGTCGAAGCCGCTCATGTTGATGCCATAGTCGCTGATCGCCATGGCCGTCGTCGTCGGGCCGCAGTTGTTCCAGCCCTGGTATTGGTGCTTGACGTCCCAGAGGTACTGCTTGGGCAGCATGGGCTTGATGGGCAGGGGTGAGGTATTAGTGTCGCTGACGCGCTTGCGCAGCATGGGATAGTCATCATCAGGGCTAGGCCCGGCGAAGGCCGTTCCTGCCCCAACGAGCAGGAACAGGGCGAGGGCAGGCAGAAGAAAACGTGAAACGCGAGACAACGACATGGTTCCTCCATCAGGGGAGCAGAGTTCCGACGTACTGTTCCTGAGTCTCGTGGACATACACCCACGTACCAAGATTGTTGGGCGAAGATCGTACCGTGAGCTGGCCTGGGGGGAGCACTGGCCCCGTCCAGGTAAAGAGGAACTTGGCATCTTCCGGCGTGAGGTTCACGCAACCATGGCTGCGGACTTCGCCAAAGTCGTCATGCCAGTAAGCGCCGTGCAATGCGTAGCGCTCGGTGAAGTACATGGTCCAGGGGACTTCTTCGAGAATGTACGGGTCGTGGTCAGCCCAGCCGCCCGCCATGAACTCACCGATCTTCTTCTCGTAGATATAGAATACGCCCGTCTTGGTTGGCGTGGGGTCCTTGCCCGTCGAGACGAGGGTGGCGAAGATAATCCTGTCGCCCTCATAGGCGGCGACCGTCTGGTTCGTCAGGTCCACGTCGATCCACTTGTCTTCCGGCCCGACACCCTCCGGCCGCGCCGTTGTCCGCACCAGGCGCACATCCTCGTTGGCGACCCAGCCCTGACCCCTCAGCTGCAGCCAGCCACTATTGTGAGCTGTGACGAAGACCGGGGTGTACCGCTTGAGCTGTCCCAGCGACGCCGCCGATTGGCTCGGGCTGCCATAAATCGTCGCCGGGTCCGCCACGACGATGGCGAATTGGCCTGTCTCGTTGCCGTTGAAGTGATACCCCCGTAGCGGGCTGATCTCGGCCTTCTCGGTATCATCGCCGTAGACCCAGCGGTCGCCGCCGACGCGGTACCACGTCTCGCCATCGACGACGCGCGTCTCGCGCACGCCCAACCAGGTATCCCAGTTATCGAGCAATTGCAGACGCTGGCCGTTGGGCACGTTCTGGGTGTACGTGCGGTTGACGACGCGCACCCAGGTTATGAACTCGGCCGGCCAGTCCGCCGCGTTGGGCGTCTTGACATTCGACCCAGGGTTCGGGCCAGGGTCAGCATACGCCGGCAGGGCGGCCAGCAGAACAACAGCGCCTGCGACGGCAAGCATCAGCCAGCACTTGGATAGGAGTGACTTTCGCAGAATCATTCGACCAGTTTCCTCAGACGGACACGACAGCGCAACGCGCCGCCCTTATAGTATACCTGCTCTGTCAAGCATAAGTCCACTACAGGCTTACCTGTCTACAGCAATTTTCGCGCCTAAAACGTCAAGGCAACGAATTCGTAAGGATTTTCTAGCGCCGCGTGTCATCGTCGTGAATAAACAACGGGGCTGACGGCGTTTTCGATACGCGCCAGCCCCGTTGTGATATATATAAGTGTTAGTGAATGACGCCAAGCTCGCGCCCGACAGCGGCGAATTGCTCGACGCCAAAGTCTAGGTCATCCTGGGTATGGGCGGCGGAGAGCATGACACGGATGCGGGCCTGCCCCAGCGCAACCGTCGGGAAGCCGATGGCAACGGCGAACACCCCGCGCTCGAACAGCCGCTTCGCAAACTCTTTCGCCAGGGGCGCGTCGCCCAGAATAACCGGCGTGATAGGCGTCTCGGTGCGGCCCGTGTCGAAGCCGAGGCGGCGCATCTCCGCCTGGAACGTCCGGCCGTTCTGCCACAGGCGCTCGACCAGTTCCGTCGAGGACTCGAGCAGATCGACCGAGGCCAGCGCCGCCGCCGTATCCGGCACGGTGAGCGCGCTAGAGAACAGGTTGGGGCGAGCCCGGGTGCGCACGTAGTCCACCAGCAGGCGCGGCCCGGCGATGAAGCCGCCGACGACGCCGAACGCCTTGGACAGCGTCCCTACCTCGACATCGACGCCGCCGTGGAGGCCGAAGTGGTCCACGATGCCGCGCCCGCCCCGTCCCAGCACGCCCTCGCCGTGGGCGTCGTCCACCATGAGCAGGCAGCCGTGGCGCTCGGCGATGTCGGCGATGTTGGGCAGCGGCGCGATGTCGCCGTCCATGGAGAATACGCCGTCGGTTACAATCAAGCGGCGGCGGAAGCTCGTCTGTTCCTGGAGCAATTTGTCGAGCGCGGCGGCGTCGTTGTGGGGGTAGACGAGGATTTGCGCCCGCGACAGGCGCGCGCCGTCGATGATGCTGGCGTGGTTGAGGGCGTCGGAGAAGATGGCGTCCTCTTTGCCGAGCAGCGAGCCAAGGGCGGCCTGGTTCGCGGTGAAACCGGATTGGAGGACGATGGTTGCCTCCGCGCCCTTGAAGCGCGCCAGGCGTTCCTCTAGCTCGACATGCAGCGCCATCGTGCCAGCAATGGTGCGCACCGCCGCCGGGCCGATGCCGTAGCGGTCCATGGCGTCTTTCGCGCTTTGAACGAGGTGCGGGTGATCAGCCAGGCCAAGGTAGTTATTCGACGCCAGGTTCAGCACGCGCTTGCCGTCGACGACGAGCCACGCGCCTTGCGGCGACTCGATTGTGCGAATGTGAACCCGCAGCCCCTTGCTCTCTAGATCGGCCAGCTCATCGGCCATGAAGCGCAGCTTGTCAGCCACCTGTGTGCTCATCTCACCTCCATCAACACCCTTTAGTTCGAACTCGGCGGGTAGAGAATAACTTTGCCAACCATCTCAGTCGTGGATTTCATCGCCTGGAAGCCCTGGTCGAAGTCGGTCAGGGAGAAGCGGTGCGTGATGAGCGGCCACAGGTCCACCGCGCCTGTCCCCAGCAAGGCGCGCATGCGGTACCACGTGTCCCAGATGCGCCGCCCATAGATGCCGCGCACCGTCGCGCCTTTCATCACAATCAACTCGCCCCAGTTCACGCGGATATCGCGGCTCGGCAAGCCCAGCAGGGCCACCTCGCCGCCCGGCCGCAGGGCAGTGAAACCCTGGTTGATGGCCGCCTCGTGGCCGGACATCTCCAGCAGCACATCGACACCCTCGCCGTCGGTCAAGTCACGGATGCGCTCGACCACGTCGGGCTGGTTGGCCGCGAACGTCTCGTCGGCGCCAAGCCGCCGCGCCATTTCCAGCTTGCGCGGGTTGATGTCGGTGATGTAGACGGCGCGCGCGCCCACCGCCTTAGCGACGGGAATCGTCATCAGACCTATCGGCCCCGCCCCTGTCACGAGCACGGTCTTGCCCGTCACGTCCTGGGCAAAGACGGTGTGTACGGCGTTCCCGAAGGGGTCTTGCAGCGACGCCAGCTCCGGGGCGAGGTCGGGCGGGTTGTGCCAGACGTTGCGCGCCGGGACAGCGACGTACTGGGCGAAAGCGCCGGGCCGGTCGATGCCGATGACCTCGACGCCGGGCGCCAGGTGCTCCTGACCGGGATGCACGTGGTGGCTGCCCTGGCCGAGAATGTGGCCCTCGGCGGAGACGAAGTCGCCGATGCGAAAGTCGCGCACAGCTGCCCCGCGCTCGACGATCTCGCCGGCAAACTCATGACCGAGAATGAGCGGCGGCTTGATGCGGTGCTGGCTCCACGCATCCCAGTCGTAGATATGGACATCGGTGCCGCAAATAGAAGACGCCGTCACGCGGATCAGAACGTCTTCTGGCCCGGCCTGCGGGATCGGGGCTTCGACGAGGCTCAGGCCTGGTCCGGGTTCCACCTTCATGACGGCGACCATGTTGTCGGACATAGCGCGATTCTCCTGTGAATCGAGCGTGTGGATTGACGCTCTGAAGGATAGCACAAACATGAAATGCTGGTCAATACTTTTGCAGGCACATCAACTGCATTTTTGCTGCCCTGGCGCTTTCGTGGTAAGCTTTCGCCGGTGACGAATGTTAACCATAACCAATTGCCGCCTTGACGGGTGGCCCGATAGGTGACGTATGGCGCGCGCGTATCCCGGCCTCATTTATCCGCTTCCCGCCTTTCCGGGTACCTCGGTCGATATCGAGGGCATGAGCCGCGAGAGTCTCCGCCGCTATCTGCGGTTGCGTCTCCGCGTCGTGGAAGCCCGGCTGCAGTCGCTGGCTCGCGAGCGCGACTGGCTGCGCGAGACAGGCCGCCTGGCGTGGGGCGCGCCAGCGACTGAGGGCGTCTGGGACGGGCTGCTGGAGATAGACTACCTGCACGCCATGCGCGAAGCGATCTTGGAGACGATGGACAGCCTGTAGACGGCGCGGGAATGAGTAGCCCATGCAGACGAGTCGGTGGCGCGCCGTATTTCTCTTCATCATTATGCTGACACTTCCGTTCTACTGCTGCGGCGGAGTACTTCTCACTGTCCCTGCGTCCCTGCCCTTCACCGTGCCCGGTCTGCCGCGCCCAACCGCCCTCTTCAGCGTGCCGACCCTGTCCATACCTCTGCCCGCGACGGCCACACCGGGGGCCCCCGCTGCGCCCGGCACAGCCACGACGGAAGCGCCGACCGCCGCGCCGCGTCCCGCGACGGCGACGACAGCCCCGCAGCCGCGACCGCCGGTGGTTGTTCCGCCCGTGGTTCAACCTCAGCCTCCAACTGCAACTTCCGCGCCAATTGTTCGACCGACGGCGACGACCGCGCCTCCGCCACCACCGCCACCGGCGACAGCGACAACCGCGCCGCCGCCACCGCCGCCGACAGCGACATCGGCGCCGCCGCCCAGGCCGCCGACGAACACGCCGCGGCCGGCGCCCACCGCGACCACCGCGCCGCCACCGACTCAGCCACCGCCACCCAGGCCGCCGACGAACACGCCGCGGCCGCTGCCCACCGCCACCACCAGCGCGGCCCAACGCTAAGGTCGGCAGAGGAACCGTGCATCGCTTCCAGAACTTATCGCAACGCCAGAGAATAATTTACAGCCTGCTCCTGATCATCGGCATGGCGACGGCTCTGCTGTATTGCCTGGGCATCGCCTCACTCATCATGGCGCCGCGCCTCCTGGCTGCCAAGCCGGCTGGCGCAACCGCGCCCGTGGTTTTGTCCCGAACGTCCACGCCAACGCCCACCGAGACGAATACGCCCACCCCCGGACCGACCGACACGCCGACGTTCACACCGACGTCGGCCGACAAGCCCCCAGCGACTCGGACGCTAGAGCCGACGCCGACGCAGATGGCGCTGCCCACCAACACGCCGATCCCACCGCCGCCCACCTGGACGCCGCGCCCACGCCCAACCTTGGAGCCAGGCTTCGACGGCACGCCAGGCGTGCTACCGGGTGGGACCCCTGGCTTTCGGCGGCCGCCCATCCTGACAACGCCGGGTACGCCGCAGCCAGGACAACAGCAACCAGGCCAGCCGCAGCCGGGTCAACAGCAACCAGGGCAACAACCAGGCCAGCCGCAGCCGAGCCAGCCGCAGCCGCCGACCCCGACGCCTAAGAGTTAGCGCAGCATCGGGCATACCCTGGCGGACAGGAGGAAGTTTCGTGGATATCACTACACTTTTGCGCCGCCTCACCGACGTACCCGGTATCCCCGGCCATGAAGCGCCGGTGCGAGCCGCCATCGAGGACGAGATGCGCCCGCTGGTCGACGAGATGCGGGCCGACGCGCTGGGTAACCTGGTCGGGCTGAAGCGCGCGACGCGACGACTATCAGGCGACTCGCCCGCGCCGCGCATCATGCTTGCAGGGCACATGGACCAGATCGGGCTTATGGTTAGCGGTTTCGCTGACGGGGGCTTCCTACGCGTCGTCCAGGTCGGCGGCATCGACGGACGTACGCTCGCCGGCCAGGAGGTGACTATCCATGCCGCCGAGGGCGCCCTGCCCGGTGTCATTGCCACGCGACCGCCGCACCGTCTCCCCCAGGATCAGAAGGACAAGGTCATTGACCTGGCAGACCTGTTCGTCGATGTCGGCCTGGCTGACGCGGAAGTGGGCGCTCGCGTCTCTGTCGGCGACCCGATCACCTTCCGACGCCCCATGGTCGAGCTACAGAACGGGCGCATGGCGGGCAAGGCGATGGACAACCGCGCCAGTGTTGCCTGCCTTCTGGCAACCCTCGAAATCTTGCAAAGCTACCCGCACGCCTGGGATGTCTATGCGGTCGCCACGGTGCAGGAAGAGGTCGGGCTGCGCGGCGCGATGACCAGCACGTTCCACATCATGCCCCACATCGGCATCGCCATTGACGTGGGGTTCGGCCAGCAGCCGGGCACACCCGAAGAGCAGACGTTTCCGCTCGGCCAGGGGCCGAGCATTGGCTTCGGCCCCAATATCCACCCGCGCATCCACGACCGTTTGATGGCGACGGCGCGACAGTATGAGATACCGGTTCACTTCGAGCCAATGCCGAGCAGCTCGGGTACGGATGCCATGGCGATGCAGGTCGCGCAGAGCGGCGTCGCCACCGGCGTCATCTCGCTGCCCACGCGCTACATGCACACGCCCGTCGAGACGCTCGCCACCCGCGACATCGAGCGCACAGCGCGCCTCCTCGCCCTCTTCATCGGTGAGCTAGACGACGCCTTTCTCCCATCCCTGACCGAGTGGTAACGGAAGGAGCGGGGGATGACGGACCGCCGGGCCTACCTCCTGGTCAACCTCGCAACCATCATCTGGGCGACGAACATCACCCTGGGTCGGGCGCTGCGAGCAGACATTGGACCGATTACCCTGACCGCGATTCGCGTCATCGTCGCCGCCCTTGTCTTCACCTGGCTTCTGCGGCGGCAACTCAGCTGGCAGTTGTTCCGTAATCTGCGACTGCTCGTCCTGATGGCGCTGACTGGCGTCGTCGGCTATCAGATTCTGCTCTACGTCGCACTGCACTACACGACCGCCGCAAATGCAGCGATCATCACAGCCGTCTCGCCCCTGGCAACGTTGCCCCTCGCCGTGGTCATGCTGCGCAATCGCATTCTGCCGCGTGAGATCCTGGGAATGCTCCTGTCGCTCCTGGGTGTCGTGTTCATCGTCGGGTTCAGCGCCATCACCCTGGGCGTCAACCTGGGCGATACCCTCTCGATCATCGACGCCGTCGTCTGGGCGTTCTATTCCGTCATCGGGCGCATGGTGATGCGCTCACGAGATGCCCTGGGGGCGACGGGCGCTGCCTTCCTGCTGGGTGTGCCCATAGTGCTGCCATTGATGCTTATCGAGTGGATGGTCCTGCCGCCCGTCTGGAACCCCACGGCGCTGCTGCTGGCCGTTTACATTGGCGTCTTCCCGGCCGCCGTCGCTCTCCTGTTCTGGAATTCCAGCATTCGTCAGCTGGGACCGGCGCGAACGATGGCCTTCTACAATACCTTGCCGCTGTACACAAGTCTGTTGGGCTGGGCTGTCCTGCACGAGCCTCTGCAATGGACACAGGTTGTCGGCGGCGCGCTCGTGTTTGCCGGGGCGATGCTTGCCGCGTGGCAGCCAACAAGCAAAGCTGACAAGCTCGCTGAGCCTGTCAGCTCTGCAGGGAGTTAGCCGCGTGCTAGTCAGTAACGAGATTGTCGTCGCGCGGCCCCTCGAGGCCGTCTTCGACGCGGCCACGACCGCGAAATACTGGCCCCAGTGGCACCCGGCCACGCTTGGCGTCGAGGGGCAAATCGACCGACCGGCGCGGCTCGGCGATGTCATCATCGAGCGCGTCCAGCTCGGTCCACGGGCAGGTGAGGGAGCGTGGACGGTGGTGGCGGATGAGCGTCCCCATCGCCTGACGCTAGAGGCGAACGTAGAGCTAGGCCACCTGACAATCACCTACACGGCGGAAGCAACGCCCGAGGGAACCCGCTTTCGGCGCGACCTTGTCTATCCCGACCTGGGTCCTCAGATGGAAGAGATCATGCGGACGCAGTCGGCGGTGGGGATGGCGAACCTCAAGGCATTGCTAGAGCGCCAGATCCCCGCAGTGTAATATCTCCATGAGAGGTTACGGCTGGGATTCGGCGCGGGCGTGGGCTTCCTGGGCCAGCAGCGCGCGCTTGCGCTCGACGCCCCAGCGGTAGCCGCCCAACCCGCCGTTCTCGCGCACGACGCGGTGACACGGCACCACCAACGCAACGGGATTGGTGGCGCAGGCGTGGGCCACAGCGCGGGCCGCTGTCGGCTGGCCGATGGCTTCGGCGACGTCGCTGTACGACCGCGTCTCCCCGGCTGGAATGGCGCGCAGCGCCTGCCACACGCGCCACTGGAACGCCGTGGCCTGCACGTCCACCGGCAGGTCCAGCGACGGGGTCTGGCCCGCCAGGTAGCGCAGGAACGCTGCGACCATCTCATCCATGGCCAGGCCATTCTCCTCGATCTGGGCCGCCGGATACTCTGCCCGCAGCGCCTCCGTCAGTTGGCTGTCCTCGTCGCCCAGGCACACGGCGCACACCCCGCGCTCCGTCGCGCCGATCAGCAGGCGGCCGAGTGGCGAGTCGACGATGGTCGTGTGGATGACCATGCCCTGCCCGCCGCGCCGGTACGCGCCCGGCGTCATGCCGAGCTGCCCCGGCGCGCGCTCGTAGAGGCCGCGGCTGGAGCCGTAGCCGGCCTCGTATAGCGCCATGCTCACCGTCTCCTCCGCGCGCAGGCCCGACTTGACGCGGTCCAGGCGGCGCGCCTCGGCGTACTGGCGTGGGCTGATGCCCATCGCCGCCTTGAATGTACGCTGGAGGTGGAACGGGCTGAGGTGGAACTGCGCGCCCAGCGCCTCCAGGGTCAGCGCCTCGTCCATGTGCGCGTCGATGTAGCGGCAGATGTCCTCGGCCAGCGCGGCCTGCGGGTTGGGAACGTCGTTGCCGCGTGGGTTGCAGCGGCGGCACGCGCGGAAGCCCTGGCCCTCGGCCTCGGCCGGGCTGCCGAAGAAGGCGACATTCTCGCGCCGAGGCCGCCGCGACGGGCAGGTGGGGCGGCAGTAGACGCCGGTCGAGCGCACCCCGTACACAAACTGCCCGTCGAAGGCGCTGTCTCGATTCAGAACCGCTTGCCAGTACGTGTCTTCATGCATCGCTCGTATCCTCCTGCGACATAGGATACGACAAAAGAGCGCAGCCTTCTATCCGAAGGTTGCGCTCCCAATCAGGCTTTCGCCTCGCGCTCGACCTTCGGGAACAGGACGCCGCCCGGCTGCACCTTCGTCCCAGCCGGATACTGCCCCCACGAGGTCGCCGTCTGCCAGTCCCCGACATTCTTTAGCGAGATGCCGAGCTGCGCCGCCAGGGCCTCGGCTGTGACCGGGATGAACGGCGCGGCGTAGAGGGCGATCAGGCGGAGGGCCTCGACCAGGCTGTACAGCGCCGTCGCCAGCCGCGCCTCCGCCGCTTCGCCCTCGGCCCCACCGCCCTGCCGCGCCTTCGCCAGCGTCCACGGCGCGACGGCGACGACGTACTTGTTCGCGGCGGACACCAACTCCCACGTCGCCGCCAGGGCTTCGTCGGGGCGGAAGCGCTCGAAGGCGGCATCGACGCGGGCGGGTAGGGCAGCCGCCAGGTCGGTCAGCATGGCCTCGGTCTCGGTGAGCGGGCCAGAGGCAGGCACCACGCCGTGGTAGTAGCGCCCGACCATGCTGACGACGCGGTTCAGGAGGTTCCCGATGCCGTCGGCGAGGTCCGCGTTCAGCGTGCGGATAAAGCTGTCCTCGGTGTAGTCCCAGTCGGGGCCGAAGGGCTGCTTGAGCATGTAGTAGCGGAACGGATCGACGCCGAACTGCCCGGTGATCTTCCACGGGTCGATGATGATGCCGCGCGTCTTGCTCAGCTTCTCGCCCTCGATGGTGATGTAGCCGTGGGCGTAGACGTGCTTCGGCACGGGAATCCCGGCCGCCATCAGCAGCGCCGGCCAGTAGAGACAGTGGAAGCGGATGATGTCCTTCGCCATCAGGTGAACATCGGCGGGCCAGAAGCGCTTGTACAGGTCGCCGTCGGGGTAGCCAAGCGCCGTGATGTAGTTGCTCAGGGCATCCACCCAGACGTAGAACACTTCGTCGGTTGATCCCGGCACCTGGATGCCCCAGCGGACGTGCTGGCGCGAGATGCTGAAGTCGCGCAGGCCCTGGCGGATGACGCCCAGCACCTCGTTGCGCCGCGTCTCCGGTGAGACGAAGTCGGTGTTAGCGACCAGGTCGTACAGACGGTCGGAATACGCCGACAGGCGGAAGAAGTAGTTAGCCTCCTCCAGCCACTCCACCGGACGCTTGTGGATGGGGCACAGCTTGCCTTCCAGCAAGTCGCCCTCCTCGTAGAACGCCTCGCACGACGCGCAGTACCACCCGGCGTATGTGCCGCGATACACGTCGCCCGACTGGAGCAGGGCGTCCCAGAACTTCAGGGCGCTCGTGACGTGGCGATCCTCGGTGGTGCGGATGAAGTCGTCGTTGCTGATGTTCAAGTGCGCCCACAGGTTGCGGAATGCCGCTGAGATCTGGTCGGTATAGTCCTGGAAGCTCTGACCCTTCTCATCCGCCCAGCGCGCCACGTTCTGGCCGTGCTCGTCGGTACCGGTGAGGAACCAGACGTCGTCGCCCTTCAGCCGATGGTAGCGCGCCATAGCGTCCGCGGCCAACGTCGTATAGGCGTGGCCGCCGTGGGGAACGTCATTGACATAATAGATCGGCGTGGTGATATAGAACTTGCCCATGCTACCCTCACAGAAATAAAAAAGACCCCGCCCGTGCAGGGGCGAGGGGAACTCGCGGTACCACCCTGATGCGCCGGCGGAACACGCCGACCTCAGTCGGGTGCGGGGCGACGTTGCGCCCGACACCTTAGCCCGCTAACGGGGGCGGCCGGCCGGTCCTACTGGCCCGAAGGCGTTCAGGGGCAGCTCAGAGGTCATTTTCGGCAGGATCCTGGCGCCGCGTTCTCAGCCCTTGCGGCTCTCTGTAGCCAATCGTGCCTGCCTACTCGTCCTCGTCAACGCTTTGTCACTAATCTTAGCCCTGAATTGCGCGTTTGTCAAACACAAGAAATTCGTCGCAAATTCATTGCGCTGGCCGTATCCTGGCGCACCGGACTACGTTGTATCATGCGAAGTGGAACGCGGCAGACGAGACCAAAGGGGGGTGTCTCGGCTGTCGCGTTTCGCTCTGTTGGGGTAAGGTTCACAAGGTTCGGGTATCTAATACAGCGGATGCGCCGTACCTCAAGAGTCCCTAGCTCAACGGTAGAGCAGTGGCCTTTTAAGCCATTGGTTCAGGGTTCGAATCCCTGGGGACTCATCGCTGGCGCCATCAGACCTGACAGGTTTTCAAAACCTGTCAGGTCTTTTTTAATACGCCGAGATGGAGCCGCCGTCCACGTACAGAATGTGGCCGGTGACGTAGGCCGACGCGGGCGACGCCAGGAACACGACCGCGCCGTTGAGGTCGGTCATCGGATCGCCAAAGCGCCCCTGGGGGATGCGGCGCAGGCGCGTCGCCGCTTGCTCGGGGTCGTTCACGATACCTGCCGTGGTGCGCGTGGCGAACGTGCCGGGGGCGATACAGTTGACGCGCACGCCCTGCGGCGCCCACTCGGCCGAAAGGGTCCGCGTCATCTGGGCGATGCCGCCATTGGCCACGGCGTAGATGGCGACGCCGGGGATGCCGACGCTGACGGTTAGGGAGCCGAGGTTGATGATGCTGCCGCTGCCTTGGGCCAGCATCCGCTCGCCAACAGCCTGGCAGGTGAAGAAGCGCCCCTTGAGGTTGATGCTCATCAGGCGGTCCCAGTCGTCCGGCGTGTAGCCCACGGCGCTGTTGCGCAGGATGATGCCGGCGGCCGTCACGAGAACGTCGATGCGGCCGAAGTGCCCCATCGTCGCGTCCACCATGCGGTGGATGCTGTCCACGTCCGAGACATCGGCTGGGACGGCCAGCGCCCGCCGCCCCAGCGCCGTGATCTCGCCCGCGACCTCGTCCAGGTCGGCTGGCGTGCGGCTGACGACGGCAACGTCCGCCCCTGCCCGTGCCAGGGCCAGCGCCATGCCGCGCCCCATGCCCTGCCCGCCGCCGGTGACCAGAGCAATCAGCCCGTTCAGCTCGAATTCTGGCAGGCTCATTCGCTCCCCTTCATCGTGAACACGCACTTGATGACGCTCTGGTCCTGGAGCAGCTCGTCGAAGAGGTTTTCGCCTTCGGCCAACTCGGCGCGGCGCGAGATGAGCGGCTGCACGTCCACGGCGCCATCGGCGATCATCGCAAGGGCGCGGGTAAAGTCCACGTCGTTCATGGCGTAGGAGCCTTGCACGCGTAGCTCGCGCGTGACGACCGACTGCATGTCGATCTCGATGCGCTTCTGGTTGTTGCCGATCCACACGACCGTGCCGCCGTTCTTGGTCAGGTCGATGGCGGCCTGGGCCGTGACGCTCACGCCCACTGCTTCGATGCTCACGTCGGCGCCTAGGCCGTCGGTGTGCGCATCCACGACGGCGCGGGCGTCCTCGCGGGACGGGTTGATGGTGACGTTAGCGCCGAGGCTGCGCGCTACGGCGAGCCGGTCGTCGCTGACGTCGGAGACGAAGATGTGGCGCGGGCCGAGGGTGCGCAGGATGGCGAGGGTCAGCAGGCCGATGGGGCCGCTGCCGACGAGCGCCACGTTGTCGTAGGGCTTGATGTTGGCCAGGCGCAGGGCGTGCAGGCACACACCCATCGGCTCGGCGAAGGCGGCTTGCTCGAAGCTGACGTTGTCCGGGATGCGGTACGTGCTGCGCGCTGACCAGACGAGCCACTCGGCGTATGCGCCCAGGCCCTTGCCCACGCCGAGCAGGCGGCGGTTGGTACACAGGCTGGCCTTGCCCTCCTTGCACGGCGCGCACTGCCCGCAGAAGACGACGGGCAGGACCGCCACACGGTCGCCCGGCTTGACGTTCGTCACCGCCGGGCCGACCTCCTCGACCACGCCGGATGCCTCGTGGCCCATGATCATCGGTGGGATGCGCCGCCCGGTCTGGCCGGTGTAGCCGTGCAGGTCCGAGCCGCACACGCCCACGGCGCGCACCCGAATCAAAACGTCGTCCGGCGCGCTTATCTGCGGCCGGGCGACGTTCTGCAATTCCATCTTTCGAATATCCGTGAAAACTAACGCCTGCATTGTGTCGCTGCTCACACTGCCTCCTGTTCGCGGTCATTTACCGGCAGTATAGGCAGCGCAGCAACATCTGTCAATTGCCCAAATTAGATTGGCAACGCAGAGGCGCAGAGGCGCGAAGGAAGAAAAAGACTTCTGGTCTTATTCTCTGCGTCTCTGCGTCTCTGCGTTCCTTTCACCTTCTTTCTCGCCTAGGAAGTTGGCGAAGGCGTCCCAGACGGCTTCGCGCTCAACGTCGTTGACGAGGATGTGGCCGGAGCGCTCGAACGTCAGCAGGCGTTTGTCTGGGCTGCCCAGTAAGCCATACAGAACGTTGGCGTCGCGCGGCGGGACGACGCGATCCTGTAGCCCCTGCATCACCAGGGTGGGAACCATGACGTAGGGCGTGTGGTCGCGGGCGCGCTTGAGGACCTTGAACAGCTCATCCATGGCTGCCGTCGGCATGCGCATCTCGCGCACCATGCCTTTGCGCGCCACCGGATCCTCCAGGTCGATGCCCGGCAGGACGATGCCGAGGCGCTGGCGGAGCTGGGGGTCGTTCAGGTCGGCGGCCATCATCGGATACCACCAGGGGAAGATAGTCTTGGCGAGGGGAAGGAGTGACAGGAGCCAGCTTCCCATGCCCATGGGCGTGGACATCAGCACGAGCGCTGTGGGCTGTCGTTCCTGGGTGACGAGAATCGCCAGCGCGCCACCCATGCTAAAGCCGCCGATGTAGACGCGCTCGCAGCGGCCGGCGAGGTAGTCGTAGGCGTGGAGCGCGGCGGCGAGCCACTGCGGCCACGTCACGCCCTCCAGCGCCTCCGGCTTCGCGCCGTGACCCGGCAGCAGGGGCGCGTAGACGGTGTAGCCTTTGGCGTGCAAGGCGTCGCCCAGGCCGCGCACTTCCCACGGGTCGCCGGTAAAGCCGTGGATAAGCAGCACGCCCACCGGCCCACCGTCCAGCACAAACGAGTCGCGGTCGATCACAGCACAATCCTCCACATCTCAGACGCTCTCACGCGGCGCTTTCTGCGTCTCAAGGGACAGCCACTCGGCGAAAAAGGCCAGTACTCGCGTCCAATACTCGTGAGGCCGCAGCGTCGCCGCCTCGCGGTGGCTTGCCTCTGGCACGACCCACAATTCCTTGGGGCCGCCGGCCGCTCTGTAGAGGCGGCGAATGCTGTCCATGGGCACATACGGGTCACGCGCGCCGTGGATGAGGAGAATCGCGCGCGGGGCAACGCGCCCGATATTTCGGAGCGGGTCCGCCCGCGCTATCGACCCTCCCGCCTGCCAGCCAATCCCTTGCAGCACGAGCCATGCTAGTGGCCGAGCTAGACGGTTTCGCAGATATCGCTCGCGCAGGCCGCCCAGGATGACGGTCTTCGCCTCAGCGAAGGCGCTGTCGGCGACGACAGCCATGATGCGCCCATCCTCGGCGGCCGCGCTGATGGCCGTCGCCGCGCCCATGCTCAGGCCAAGCGTCCCGATGTGGGTGATGCCGTGGGCGGCGAGCCAGTCTACCGCCGCGAGGAGGTCGCCGCGCTCGCGGACGCCCAGAGTAATGGCCTGCCCCTCGCTGCGGCCGTGGGCGCGCCAGTCGAAGATGAAGACGCCGTAGCCCGCCGCCCACAGCGGGGACGCATAGCCCAGGTCGGAGTCGAGGCTCCCCTCGCGGCCCGGACAAATCACAATCGCCGCATCCTGCGCCGCATCACGCGGCGGCATCCAGTAGCCGCGCAGCGTTACATTGTCGCGGCTGGTGAAGGTGACATCCTCGAAGGGAAGCCCGAACTCGGCGGGGGTCGCGGGCGGGTCGGGCGGCGGACGGCGCGTGACCTGGTCAACGCCATACGACACGACCAGGGCGACGGCCAGGAGGATGAGCAGCAGTAGACCTGCTACAATGAGAAGCATTAGGATAAGGTCTTGATAGAGGTTACCTTACGTCGGCGGCGCTTTCGCTTCCGGACGTCGCCCACTGGGGTCGGCGCGTGAGACGGGCCAGGCCGAAGGCCATCACAATGACGAGGGCAACACTGGCCGCGGCGAGCAGGTCCGAGGTGATTGTGGGCAGGGCGGGGCCGGTATCAGCCCCGGTGGCTGTCGACGCCGGGCCGATAGCCGCGCGCCCCAGGACCACCGCGTTCCAGAAGCCGTGAATGGCGACGGCGAGGACGTAGGCGCCCAGCGCAGGCCAGGGGCGGCGCGTGGTATAACTGCGCCACCAGCCGAGGCCCACGATGGCCGTGGTCATGCCGTGCATCAACGAAGCGCCCGCGCGGACGAAGAGCACGACACCGGCTGGGTCCGCGCCGATAGACAGCAGCGAGTTGAGCATCCCCTCTGTCAAGGCAAAGCCGAGGCCAGACGCCAGGCCCCAGACAAGGGCGCGGTTGCGTGTCGGCTCCCAGCGCGACCAAAAGATCATGCTGCCCGCCTTGGCGGCCTCCTCGATGATTGGCCCGGCGACGCCGAGACCCAGGAAGGCAAGGGTAAGGATGATGGGGTTGCGCAGCACCTCAGCCAGGGCGCCGGGGTCGTTCGATTGCAGCGCGGGGGCGAGGGAGTCTAGCCCGAGCCAGTTCGGCGACACGGACGCGATGAGGAAGCCAATGACGATGACGACGATGACCAGCATCATCTCAATAACAAACGCGAGCAGGGTTGCGACAACGCCGCCGTAAACGACTTGCAGCAGGCTGTAGCCGCCGGTGACACTTGTGCGGCGCACGGCGAACGACAGAATGGCGGCGATGGGCAGGGCGACGCCCAGAACATACATGGGCGGGAAGAGCCAATCCTGCAACAGGCGCGGAGCGAGGAACGCGGCCGAGGCGAGGCCGAGAGCGATCAGCCAGATGAAGATCAGCAGCGCCGTGGACGGCCACAGGTTGGACATCTGGCGGCGCACCATCGCATGGGTGACCATGATGACGCCGTAGATCAAGCCGAGCGCGGCGAACCCGGCGAAGAATGTTGGCAGGATTAGAGTCGGGTCGCGGTTCACCAAGGGGGCAACCAGCCACAGCACGGCGAACAAGCCGCTCACGACGATAAACACACCGCCTATGCCACTCAGCACTGCTCTTCCTGCATCACGCACGATCTTGCTCTCCCATCGGTGTTGTCGTCCAGAGTGTCTAGCGCCCTAACGCTTTGCGTTTCGCGGCCCAGTCAAGCTGCCAGTCGTCGAAGTACTGCCCGCCCGTTGGCGCAAACGTGCGCTTGAGCCAGGGCTGCGTCGCCCAAGGCGTGGCGCTGCTGTAGAGGGGAATGATGCGCGCCTCGTCAGTGAGCAGCAGCCCCTCGGCCTGGCGATAGAGGTCCGTGCGTTGGGCGCGGTCGCCCAGGCCAGCCGCCTGCGTCACCAACTCGTCGAAGCGGCCGGGTAGCGAGCGGCTGTAACTGCTGGATGAGTTGACATAGAACGGGTCATACAGCCAGTTGGCCGGGTCGGGGTAGTCCTGGCACCAGGCGAGCCGCCAGGCGTGGGGCATTTGATCGACGGGCGTGCGCTGGCTGATGAGCTGGAGGTACTGCGGCCACTCCAGGCTCTCCAACTTCACCTGGATGCCTAGGGTGGATTGCCACATGTCGCGCAACGCCTCGGCGATGGCCTTGTTGGCCTGGCACGCGGGCGAGTCGCAGGTGTTGTAGGCGTAGGTCAGAGTCGGGAAGCCCTTGCCGTCGGGAAAGCCTGCGTCTGCTAGGTAGCGCTTTGCAGCCACCGGGTCATAGGGGATGCCGACGGTGTCAGACGCCGATGCGCCTAGAACGCCCGGCGGGATGAGGCGGGTTGTGGCGATCTCAGAGTTGCTCGCTTTGGCGGCTAGCGCCTTACGGTCTGTCGCAGCGGCGAGCGCCTTTCGCACGCCCGGCTGATCCACCGGCAGCTTGTCTGTCGTGAAGCCGACGAAGGTCGTACACGCCTCTGGCACCGGCGCGACCTTGCGGCCCCCGCCCGTATCCGCCTGGGCGTTCTTCATCTCGCTGTCGGGCACAGGCACGCTATCAAGGTTGTTGTTGGTGAACAGGGTATACGCCTGGACGCCGTCGCTCACGATGGGGAAGCGCAGGCGCTCGATGGCGACCTTGTCCTTGTCGGGGTAGGCCGAATTGCGGACGACGGTCAGGCTCTTGCCGCGCGTCCAATCGGCAAGGGCGAAGGGGCCGCTGGTCACGATGTTCGCGGGATCCGTCCACTTGTCCGGCGCAGGCTCGACGGCGAACTGCGGCACGGGCGCCATCAGTGAAAGAGACGCCAGGGCGGGAAGATAGGCGGCGGGCGCCGTCGTCTTGAACTCGACGGTGGTCGGATCCACGGCGCGCACGCCGAGATTCTGGGTGTCCGGCGCGGCTCCCGTATTGTACTCCCGGGCGCCGTCGATGATGTACAGCAGCCAGGCGTTGTCCACGGTCGTCTGCGGGTTCAGGGCGCGTTGCACGGCGAACACCACATCGGACGCCTGAACCATGCGCGGCTTGCCATCGGCGTCTTTCACAGGCTCGACCTGCCGCGTCGTTGAGTTGTAGCGCACCCAGGGCACGTCGTCGCGCAGGGTGAAGCGCACCGTCTGCCCGTCAATCGTCCACGACTTCGCCAGCCACGGCTTGACCTCGCCGGTCGTCGGATCAAGGCGGGTCAGCCGCGCGAACAACGCCCCCGCCGCGTCCTGCCCCGGCCGGTCCCCGGATAGAACCAGGGCAGGGTCCAGGGAGCCGGGGTCGGCCGACATGGGATAGTCGAGGGTCACGATGCGGTTTTCGGCTTCCTGCGTCGGGTCGGGCGTCGGGGTGGACGAGGGGGCCGCGGTCGGCGCAGCCGCGCCGGCTGCCGGCAGAACCGCCGTCACCTGGGGACGGCCGCCGCCTGTGGTTGTCGCGCTGCTCGAACCTGTTGCAACCGCTGGCGGAAGGGGTTGCGACTGACTTGCGCCCTGGCACGCCGCGAGGGTGAGAAGCAGAAGGAGCGCCAGGACTCTCACTCCAGCCCTCTCCCCAAGGGAGAGGGGTAAAATGACGTTCTTGAGTTTCCTCATCCGTTTATCCGTTATTTCATCCGTTGCCAATAGTCACTTATACAAACAACGAGACAGGGACGGCGGCTGTTGCGCGGCGCACATCCCTGTCTAAGAGTTTACACCATCTATGCGTCTTACCTGAAATCGGTAGAGACGCGCCATGGCGCGTCTCTACTGCTTCATGCGCGGGTCGAGGGCGTCGCGCAGGCCGTCGCCCAGGAACGAGAAGGCGAGTAGGGTGACGGACACGGCGATGGCGGGCGCGAGGAGCATCCACGGCTGGCTGCTCAGCGACACCTGCCCGTCCAAGAGCATCGTGCCCCAGCTCGTCGGGAACGGCGAGGTCGGGTCCGTGGCAGGCCGCACGCCCAGGCCCAGGTAGCCCAGCGTCGCTTCGGCGATGATGGCCGTCGGGACGGCGAACGCGGCGAAGACGATGACCGGCGACAGAGTGTTGGGCATCAGGTGGCGGAACATAATGCGCCAGCGCGGCGCGCCGACGGAGTACGACGCCTCGATGAACTCCTTCTCCTTGAGGCCGAGCACCTGGCCGCGCACGAGGCGCGCCAGGCCGCCCCAGCCTATGATAGACAGCACCACGAATAAGAGGATCAGACCACCGAGGAGTTGGCCGAAGGCCGTCTCGCGCAGCGCTGCCGTCATGATGATGAACAGCAGCAGGTCGGGGAAGGCCATCAGGATGTCGATGCCGCGCATGATCCAGTTGTCGGCTCGACCGCCAGCGAAGCCAGCAATCAGACCAATGGTCATGCCCAGGATGACTTCAATCGCCATCGGCACCACGCCGACGGCGAGCGACACCCGCGTACCGTAGATGAGGCGGCTGAGAACGTCGCGACCGAGGCTGTCAGTGCCCAAAGGCCAGCGCCAGTCACCCGTCCTCGCCGGGTTGTCTGCACTCATCCAGGCCGCCTGGCGATAGGCGTTGTTCGGGTTCTGTTCCAGGGGGGCATGGGGGGAGATCAAGGGGGCAAATATGGCGATGAGCGCCAGGGCAGCGATGATGCTGATGGAAAGCATCGCCGCCTTGTTGCGCCGAAGACGCAGCCAGGCATCGTGCCACAGGCTGCGCGGCGGCCGGGTCAGAATTGCTTGCGCCTCCGCCGACAAGGTGCTAGCGCCAGGCGCTCCGCCACGAGGTTGCGTTGTCGCTGTCGAAGCCATAGTCCCTCCCCTAGCTGAGCCGAATGCGCGGGTCGATGAACGCGTACGTCACATCCACCAGCATGTTGGCGATGGCGACCAGGAAGGCGTAGAACAAGGTCGTCGCCATGATGAGCGAGTAGTCGCGTGAGTTGATGGACGTGACGAAAAGCTGGCCGATGCCGGGCATGCCGAACAGGGTCTCGATGATGAACGAACCGGTCACCAGGGCAGCAAAGGCTGGACCGAGGATGGTGATGACCGGGATCAGGGCGTTCTTGAGCATGTGACCGAGAACGACGGTGTTCTCGCTCAGGCCCTTGGCGCGCGCCGTGCGGATATAGTCCTGGCGCACGACCTCCAGCATCGAGGAGCGCGTCAGGCGGGCAATAAACGCCATCGTCGGCGCCCCAAGGACGAGGGCCGGCAACAGGAACGGCTGGATGCCGCTCCAATCCTCCTGGATGATTTTGACCATGTGCAGCATACCGGCAAAGATCACAATCAGGAAGATGGCTAAGACGAAGCTGGGTATCGAGCGCAAGACTGTGGCGAGGAACAGGGCAATATAGTCACCCAGGGTGTTTTGCCGGAGAGCGGCGAATAATCCGAGGGCGACTCCCACAATGGTGGCCCAGGCGAAGGCTATGGCTCCTAGCTTGAACGAAGTAGGCAGGCCGGCCATCATAATCTCGCCGACGTCCCGTCCACGTTGGCGGTAGGACGGGCCGAAGTCGAACTTCGTCACCACATTCCAGATGTAGTTGAAGAACTGGCTGTCGAGGTACGTCCAGGGCTGAGCCGGGTTGCCCTCCGTGTTGAAGAACACCGGCTTGTCCAGGCCGAAGCGCGCGTTCATCGCCTTGACCTGGGCGGCGCTCAACTGGCGGCGCGACGGGTCGGTATCCCACGGCCCACCCGGCGCCATGTGCATCAGGAGAAAGGTGATGAAGGTGATGAACAGGAGGACCGGAATCATCCAGAGCAGACGTCGAAGAATAAACGCGAACATAGGCTCTACTCCTCTTTACGGCGCTACGCCGCCTCGCTCGACCAACCACACGCTCGTCACCCGTCATTGCAATGACAGCCGTTCTTGTCATTGCGAGCGGAGTGAAGCAATCCCCGCCCTTGCAACAGACGGTCTAGTCCGGGAATGACGTGACTTTTCACTCGTCGTGAGATTGCTTCGTCGTCCTATCGTCCTCCTCGCAATGACAGGCGGTTGTGTCATTGCGAGCGGAGTCTATATGACCCTAGGGTCACCCGCAAGTATGAAAATGGCTGGCGCGACCGCCCGCGCGATGGACAGCCAGACGGGTTGCGATTATGCTTGAGGTCGGCACGG
>JBDHWG010000002.1:0-301369 GCA_039810085.1 Anaerolineae bacterium | reverse complement strand
ACGGCGGAAGCGCCGAGCGAGGCCGCGCCAGCGCGCCCGCCGCGCACGGGTGGCGGCCCGCGTCCAGGCGGTGGCCGGCGTGGACCGGGTGGCCCTGGTGGGCGAGGGCGGGGGCGGCGTCAGCCTTTCCCCAAGACCATCTCGCCGCTGGACTACAAGAACGTGGACCTGCTGAGCCGCTACCTGACGGAGTCGGGGAAGATCAAGCCCCGCCGCAAGACGGGGGCGACGGCGAAGCAGCAGCGCATTCTGTCCAAGGCTATCAAGCGCGCCCGGCAGCTCGCGTTGCTGCCGTACACGGGCCAGCACATTCGCGGCCAGTAGTAGAGATGCGCCCTGGTAGAGACGCGCCATGGCGCGTCTCTACATAACGTGCCAGAGATTACGACGATCAAGGATCCCCCAGGCACAGGATGCCACGAGTCCTGTGCCTGGTTTCTTAGAATCCTTCGTGGCTGGTGGAGTTTGTCATGAGCAAGCGAAGCCGCAAGGCGGCAGCGCAGCCTGCTGCGCCGACTCAGAAACAGATACATATTTCGCGCCGCGCGCAGCAGCGCACGCGGCAGCTCTGGATCGTCTTCGGCAGCATCCTTGCCGTTGTCGGAGTTGTACTTGCCGCTGCCCTTTTCCAGCAGTACTGGCTGAAGCCCCGCGCCCCCATCGCCACCGTGAACGGCGCCGCCATTACGACGGCGGCCTATCAGGACCGCTTCCGCTACGAGAACTTCCGCATCCAGCAGCGCTTTGGGCCGCTCGCATCCAGCCCGCAGATTGCCCAGCAGATCGCTCAATACGTTCAGCAGCAGCTCCCGAACCAGATCTTCGAGAGCATGATTACCGAGGAGATGCTGAAGCAGGAAGCGGCGAAGCAGAACTACGCGCCGACCGACGCCGACGTCACGAAGGCGATCCAGGCGCAGTTCGACTACTACCCCAACGGCACGCCGACGCCCACCGTCGGCGCGCCCACCTCGACGCCGCAGCCGACGCCGACCGCCGCGCCTGGGACGGCGGTTCCCACCGTTGGCCCCACGGAAACGCCTGGCATCGTCACCGAGGACAAGTTCAAGCAGGACTACAACCAGTACCTCAGCGATCTCAAGACGCAGACGGGGTTGACCGAGAGCTACGTGCAGGACTACACGCGCACCCAGCTCATCTACGACCACTTCCGCCAGCAGGCCATCGCCGATGCCAAGATTCCCCAGACGACGCAGCAGGTGCGCGCCAAGGAGATCGTTGTCGCGAGCGAGGACGACGCGAAGCGGGCGGTACAGCGGCTCAAGGCGGGTGAGGACTTCGCGGCGGTGGCGAAGGACATGTCCACGGACACCCAGACCAAGACCAACGGCGGCGACATGGGCTGGTTCGCCCAGGGGACGTATGACGCCGTGATCGAGAAGGCGGCATTCACGCAGCCAGTCGGGCAGATTAGCGACCCGATCCAGAGCGGCGGCAAGTGGTACGTGATTGTCGTGACCGACGCGCCGCAGGACCGCCCCATCAGCGACACGGACCGCCAGAAGAAGGAACAGGCGGCAGTGGACGCCTACCTGGGGACGCTCCAGGCCAAGGCGACCATCGAGCGCAACTTCCGCGCTGATGTCGTGCCCAACGTCGGCCAGCAGACGAGCAGTCAGCCGTCGCAACCGCCATTGCCGGTCGCCGTACCGACCGGCGGCTGATCCCCGACATCTCAGCAGCCCCTTCTGACCCCAGAAGGGGCTGCCTAATGAGTTAAGGGTCATTGCGAGCGTCAGCGAAACGATCTTACGGCGTAAGGGTCATTGCGAGCGTCAGCGAAGCAATCTCACAACGTAAGGGTCATTGCGAGCGTCAGCGAAGCAATCTCACGACGGGGGATCGCTTCGCTGACGCTCGCAATGACCTTCGTTCTTTACCGGATCCCTGTAACGAGGATGTAGCATGCGAATCGGAATCATTGGCTGTGGCAATATCAGCACCATTTACCTCAAGAACCTGCCCACGTTCGAGGGGCTGACGGTCGTCGGGTGCGCCGACCTTGCGCCTGAGCGGGCCCAGGCCCAGGCCGTCGCGTTCAATGTCCCTTGGGCCGGTTCGGTCGAGGACTTGCTGGCGCGGGCGGACGTGGATCTGGTGGTCAACCTCACGGTTCCCGCCGTCCACGCGGCCGTCAGCCGCCTGGCCCTCGAAGCGGGCAAGCACGTCTACTCGGAGAAGCCCCTGGCAATCCACCGCGACGACGGCCGGGCGCTGTTGGCGCTGGCCGAGGCGCGCGGGCTGCGCATCGGCGGCGCACCGGACACGTTCCTGGGCGGTGGGTTGCAGACGTGTCGCAAACTCATCGACGACGGCGTCATTGGGCAGCCTGTTGCCGCGACGGCATTCATGATGGGCCACGGTCCGGAGACCTGGCACCCCGACCCGGCGTTCTTCTACGAGGTCGGCGCGGGGCCGCTGTTCGACATGGGGCCGTACTACATTACGGCGCTCGTGAATCTCCTGGGCGGCGTGCAGCGGGTCTCGGCGGCGGCGCGCATCTCCTTCCCTGAGCGCGTTATCAGCAGTGACCCGCACGCGGGCGAGGTCATCCACGTCAAGACGCCGACGCACGTCGTAGCGAACATGGACCTGGCGGGTGGCGCGCTGGCGACGATGATTACGTCATTCGACGTGTGGGGCAGCCAGGTCCCGCGCATCGAGGTCTACGGCTCGGAGGCGACGCTTGGCGTGCCGGACCCCAACACGTTTGGCGGGCCGGTACTGCTGCGCAAGGCGGGCGAAAAGACGTTTAGTGAGCTACCGCTGACCTATGGCTACACGGTCAACAGCCGAGGGCTAGGTGTCGCCGACATGGCGGATGCAATCCGCAGCGGCCGTCCAGCCCGCGCGGGCGGCGCTCTCACCTATCACGTCCTCGACACGATGCAGACGATACTGGATGCTACCGAGGCGGGGACATGGCTCAACGTCAGCAGCAGTGTCGAGCGCCCAGCGGCACTGCCGGTGGGACTGCCACCGGGCCGCGTCGCGCTATAGCGATACGGGAGCACCGTATGCGGACTACCGTGAATCTTGATGATGATGTACTGCTGGCCGTGAAGGAACTCGCTCGGCAGCGCAAGATGCCAATCGGCAAAGTGCTATCAGAACTGGCCCGTCGGGCATTGACCCGCGAAATCGTGACCGAGACCAGAAACGGCATTCCGCTGTTTCCGGTTCAACAAGGCGCGGGCATTGTAACGCTTGAACTCGTCAATCAGTTGCGAGACGGACACGACTGATGCCAAGTGCGCTTATCATAGCCCTCTTGCTCGGCAACTTCACGGTTCGGAAAAGTTGAGCGCCTGGAGTGCTGCCTATGTGACTGTCAGCGTGCCCAGCGTCGCCTCGAACCGCTGGTCCATGTTGGCGTAGTTGTAAAAGATGACGCGCAGAGTGTAGATGCCTGGCGGCAGGTCGTGGGGTAGGCGGATGCCGTAGCGGTCGGCGACGACTTGCCCTACCTGCCACTCGCTGGTCGGGTATGCCCCGTCGCCAGGGACGCGGTCGCGCTGCCAGACGATACCGTCCTTGGCGTCGTACACCCGCAACGAAACGCGCCCATCCTTGATCACGGGTCCACGCGGTTCCCAGCGCAGCTCGATGGGGACGATGCCGCCTGCTTTGGCTCCATCTGGCGCGGACCACGTCAGGGTTATCGGCGCTGGTCCCATGACGTTCGTCGGCGGCCGGGGGGCTGGCATGGCAGTCGGGAACGTATAAGCGTACACCTGGACCTCGTCCACCTGGTCGCGCTGCACCTGGTAGCCGTGCGCGTCGAGCCAGTCCTTCACAAAGCCCGGCCCCGCCGGATTCTGAATCGCCAGCCAGACCACATCATGCTCGTCCGCAATCTCGGCGACCATCGTCTCGACCTCTTCCTGCGGCCGGTCGGCGACGCGGCCCGAAAGGTTGACGATGCGATCCAGGCGGTCGCCGCCGTAGCGCGCCGCCTTCGTCTGGCTCGTGCCCTTGATGAGCAGCGCGTCATTCGGTCCGGCATTGACGAGGATGTGACTGAGGTAATCGGTATAGGTCGCCTTGGCATAGGTCGGGTCAGTGTAGAACAGGGTCAGGCTAAAGACCGTCACGGCCAGGACCAGGGTCAGGGCGGCGACACCGAGGGCGCGCCGTTGCCGGGCGAGGGCGACAAGCCCCACTGCCAGGATCAGGACGTACAGCCCGGTGACGCCACTGAAGTAACGCGGGTGAAAGCCAATATCGGAGACCTGGATCACGAGCATAGTGGCGCTGGGCAATAGGATAGAGGCCCAAGCCAGAACCACGTTCGGCCGCACCGCTTGATTGACCCACTGGCGCGTGATGCCGCCGAGACCCACGGCGAACAAAATGAGAGCCGCGACGCCGAGCCAGAACGTTACGCCCTCGGGTAGCGTCTCGCCGAACGTATACAGGCGGGCGAACTCGGCGAGGTTGGGCGTCAGGTCAGGATAGCCGGCCTGGGGCGCTTCCTGGGCTGCGGTTAGCAGGCGCGCGAGCCAGGGAAGGAGCAGTAGCCCGACGGCCGCTTGGGTTAAAAGAAATGCCCGCCAGGGGCGCTGCTTATCGTCAGAGGGCGCCCGCAGCCACGTGACGGCATAGACCAACGCGACGGCCAAAGGCAGCGCCGCATACAGGTGCGTGTACAGCGCCAGGAGGGCGCTGACGCCGTAGCCGAGCCACGCGATGGGGCGGCGCGTCACCAGGGCGCGGTGGAGCATGACCAGCGTGGCGAGGCTCAGCGTCGTGAGCTGGCTGTACATGCGCGCGTCCTGGCTGTACCAGATATTGAAGGGGTTGACGGCCAGCAGCAGCGCCGCCGCTATGCCGACTCGCGTCCCGAACAACTGGCGTCCCAATTGATAGATAAAGGGGATGCCCAGGCAGCCCCAGAGAACGGAGGGGAAGCGCAGGGCGAAGTCGTTACTGCCCGCGACCAGGGACCAGGCATGGACAAGCGCGAAGTAGAGCGGCACCTGATCGGTGGGGAGCTGGGCGAGCAGGTCCGGCAGGGTCATGTCGGCCCGGTCCAGCGTGATGAACTCGTCACTCCACAGCGGGTACTGGGCAAGGCGCGTGACCCGCAGGGCGAACGCCACAAACACAATGCCCGTTACAATCCACGGCAATGGGACGCGGAGATGTCGCAGCCGCGTCAAATCGGGACCTCGAACACCCGCGTCGTCAGTACACCGTCGTCCACGCTGACGAGGCGGTAGTGCGGCGCGTCCAGCACGAGCGTGGGCTGGGGCGTCGGCGCGAACTGGAACATCGTCGAGCGCAGGCCGAACACCGGAATGCCCTCGACGATTTGCTCATATGTCATGTGGACGTGGCCGGTGAAGATGCCGAGTACATTGCGCCCGCGAATTGTGTCCCAGAAGGCGTCCAGGTCGTCGGCCAGGAAGTTGTCCAGCCAGGCCGCGCCCACAGGTGTGACGGCGTGGTGGCACAGCAGGATCGACGGCTGCGGCGCGCGCAGGGCGTTGTCCAGGAACGTCAGCATCGCCGGGCTGGCGACGGCCTTCACGTCCGGCCCCCAGTCGAAGCACACGAACTGCACGCCGCGATGGAGGAACGTCGCGTTGAGGAGGCCGTCGCGCTCGACGCCAAAGATGTGGCGGTAGAAGGCGGCGCGCGGGTCGTGGTTGCCGCCCAGGAAGTAGATTGGGCAGCCGTGCAAGCCCTCGATGGTGATGCGTTGCGGCCCCGGTGGGGGCGACCCGTGCGCTAGCCCCACCATGCGGGCGAAGTTCACATATTGCGCGTCCTCGCCGGTGTTGACCAGGTCCCCCGTGCTAATGATGAAATCGAAGCGCCCGCTCAGGGTGTCAGCGATGTGGCGGAGCGTCTTGCGAAAGCTATACGCCGTGTTGAACCCGCGCGCCAGGTCGGTCTCCGCGGGCAGGATGTGGTGGTCGGTGATGTGGACGAAGGAGAAGCGCATCTCTACTCCCAGCGTACTTTGAACCCGGCCAGGGCCTTGTCCATGTTCTGCATGTCCCACATGTATTCACCGGCCAGAATGCGCGCCCGTGTCGTCCCTTCGCGGTCCACGATGGCTTGTGCGGCCTGGGCGACCGCCTGCCAGTCGACCTGGGGCACGACCACCACGCCGTCGTCGTCGCCGACGACAATGTCGCCCGGATTGACCACGACGCCACCACAGGCGATAGGCACGTTCACCGCGCCGGGGTCCGCCTTGAACGGGCCGTTGGGAACGGCGGCGCGGGCGAACACCGGCCACGCCAACTCGCGCATGCCCACCTTGTCGCGGATCGCGCCGTCTATCACGGTGCCGACAAGTCCCTGGCGCTTGGCCGATGCCGCGACAAGCTCACCCATCACCGCCGTATCGGTGACGCCGTCGGCGTCGATGACCAGCACGTCACCGGGCTTGGCGAGCTTGACGCCGAGGTGGACCATCAGGTTGTCGGCGGCAAAGGTCTTGACCGTCGTGGCGATGCCGCAGAACGCCATGCCGTCGGCGAGGGGCTTGATGCCGGCGTCCATCGCGCCGTAGCGGCCGAGGGCGTCGGAGAGGACTGTCGTCGGGAAGGGGCGCAGCGCCTCGACGGCTTGGGTTGGTGGGCGGGGGGTCTCACGGCGAACGGTGTACATGGAGCCTCCGGGTGGGGGTTAGGCCCTGGCGAAGCGCTCAGGCTTGAACAGGGCGATGGGGTAGCGGGTCGCGCCCTCGGTCGCCAGGTCGGCCATGATCTCGCCGACAACGCTGGCGAATTTGAAGCCGTGGCCGGAGAAGCCAGCGGCGATGGCGACCTGGGGGTAGGCCGGGTGCAGGGCAATCACGAAATGCTCGTCCGGCGTGTTGGTGTACATGCACGTCTTGGCGTAGAGGAAGTCGCCGTTAAGCGTCGGCAGGCGCTCGGCGATGGCGGCCCGCATGCCCTCAACCTCCTCTGGCTGCACGGTGCGGTCGATGGTCTGTGGCGTGCAGACATGATGTGGGCCAGGGACGCGGAAGAAAGCGACTTTGACGCCGTCCGCCGGCCCGTCGTAGGCCGGAAAGCCATAGAACTGGATGTTGTCGCCCGTGTCCCAGATGTAGATGGGGAAACGCTCGGGGCGGTACGGGTCGATGCCGCCGACCGGCGCGAACCAGTAGAGCACCTGGCGCTCGACCTCTAGGGGCACGCCGACATCGGCCAGAATGTCCGGCGCCCACGGCCCCGGCGACACGACGAGGCGTCCTGCCTGGTACGTCCCCCTCTCCGTCGTGACCGTCACGCCCTCGCCCGACGGCGACGCTTCCCAGCGTGTGACAGGCTCCTCGAAGCGCAGGTCCGCGCCCAGGACGAGCGCCTGCTTCAGATGGGCCGCGACGCTCATCTCCGGCCGGACGTAGCCCGCCTTGCTCTCGAACAAGGCGACGTCATCGGGCGCGGGGTGGAACGGCGGGTAGCGGCGGCGAATCTCGGCGGCGTCCAGCATCTCGTGAGCCAGCCCGTGCTCGCGGGCGCTGCGCAAGCTACCGCTGACGACGCGGCTGTCCGGCCGGCCCATCATCAGCCCGCCGGTGATAGTCAATAAGTCCTCGCCGGTCTCGCGCTCGATCTGCTCCCAAAGCTCGTAGGCGCGCAGGAGGAGCGGGACGTAGGCGGGGTCCTCAAAGTACGCCTGGCGGATGATGCGCGACTCGCCGTGGCTCGAGCCTTGATCGTGGGCCGGCGTGTGGCGCTCCAGGCCGAGGACGTGCTTCCCGCGCCGCGCGAGTTGGTAGGCCGTGGCGCTGCCCATCCCACCCAGGCCGATGACGATGACGTCGTATACCTCGCTCATACGGACTCCTTGCGCAATTCACCCTGGAGATCGATGCGGTGAATGAAGCGCCACGCCCTATCGTCCAGGCCGCGTTGCATCAACCACAGATGGTCGATGGGAGCGGGCAAGCGCTCCGTGTGCCAGGTCGTGTGGCGCAGCTCGTCGAGCGCGTGGGCCGTGCGTCGCTCGTCCAGCCGCATCGTCAGCGTCAGGTGCGGGTGGAAGTCGCGGTGCTTGTCGCGCCCCAGGACGCCGAGCATGGCTTGCCGCGCCGCCAGCAGGCCTGGCGTCACAGCCACACGGAGGTAGATGACCCGCGTCTGGGGCAGGAACGACTCGACGCCGCCCAGCTCAAGCTCGAACGGGGCGACTTGCGCCGCTGCGACGGGCAGCCGGGCCATCGCCACCGCTTCATTCTCGGGTGTCGCCGGGCCGCGCCGCCAGTACGTCCCAGCAAGGGTGACGTGCGGCGGCGTGATGCGCGCCGTCACCGGGTCGAGGCGCTGGCGCAGCGCCTGGATGCGCTCTGCCAGGTCGCCGGTCGGAAACGCGCCCACAAAGATGCGGTAGTCGCCCGCCATCGCGCCTAGTCGCGCACCTCGAAGATCATCTCGATTTCCACGGCATAGTTCGCGGGCAACTGGTACAGCCCGACGGCAGACCGCGCGTGGCGGCCGACCGGGCCGAAGACCTCATTCAGCAAGTCGCTACAGCCGTGAATGACATCCGGCGTCTGGGTAAAGCCCTCGGCGGCGTTGACCATGCCCAGTACCTTGACGACGCGGGCGACTTTGTCCAGGTCGCCGACGATGGCCTTGGCCGCGCTCAGGCAGTTCAGGGCGCATAGCCGCGCCGCCTCGTAGCCCTGCTCGACGGTCAGGTCGCTGCCGACCTTACCGACATAGGTAACGCCGTCGCGGCTCGATACCTGGCCGGAGGTGTAGATGAGGTTGCCGGTGCGGACGGCTGGCTCGAACTTCCCCTTGCCAAGAACGGCAGGCTGGACATCGTACCCCAACTCCTTCAGTCTGGCTTCAGCCGACATGCGCACATCCTTTCGTGCCGTGAGTTCCTCTCACTATATCGCGCGGCGCGAAGTGTGTCAACTCCAGGGCGGCGTCAGGCGCGGATGAACGGCACATCGTTGACGTACTGCTGGTATTGCTTCATGCCGTCAGCGACACTCGTTGTACCAACCTCGACGGCGGTCTCAAGCCCTTCGAGCCGCACCTGGCAGAGCCGGGCCTGGGCCAGGCGCATCGACGCGTCGGGCGACTGGTTCATTTTGTTGAGGACCGCCACGCCGACCGATATGAGCAGCGCGGCCAGGCAGAGGGCGCGCCAGACCAGGGAGTCGTCCGCAACCTGGAGAAGCTCGGCCATGCGTGTGGTGAACTTGTCGCCGCCGAAGCCCGGGCCGACCATCAGAACGGCCGCAGCGGATGTGGCAATGATGGTGAAGTTGGACATGCGCCAGATGCGGCGCTCGTTTTGTTTGACGTAGGCGCTGACCTGCTCGTGCTTGGCATGGATACGCTCCAGGAGCTTGCGCTGTTGCTCGACTTCGGGGCTCACTGTCGTGTCTACGCTGTCCATCAGGTTACCTCCCGCGCTGACACCCGAATACTCGTGGGGTCCTCAATGCAAGTTGCCGAAGCGTCGGAAGTATAACACCATCTGCCCGTGATGCAATAACGGCGACGGTCTAGCCAGTTGACTCGCCAGACGGTTCGCGTTACACTAGCCGCTGCATTTTCTGGTTAGGTTGGCTGATAGTTAGAGGGAGGAAGCTCATGGCGATGCCTGTTGTTCGCGCCCAAGAGATCATCGAGCAATACATCGACAGTACGCCGCTGTCGCGGGAGCTGTACGAGCGCGCCGTGCGGGCGCTGCCCGGCGGCAACACCCGCACCACGGTCTTCATCCAGCCTTATCCCTTCTACTTCCAGCGCGGCGCAGGTAGCCGCGTGTGGGACGTGGACGGGAACGAGCGCATCGACTTCATCAACAATTACACGTCGCTCATCCTCGGCCACGCCCACCCCAAGGTTGTCGCGGCCGTCCAGGAGCATCTCACCCTCGGCATGTCTGTCGCCGCGCCGACGGAACTGGAGGTGGCGCTGGCGGAGCGGCTCAAGGAGCGCCTGCCCAGCATCGACCTGCTGCGCTTCACCAACTCCGGTACTGAGGCGACGGCGCTGGCGATTCGGGCGGCGCGCGCCTTCACCCGCCGCGAGAAGCTCGCCAAGTTCGAGGGCAGCTACCACGGCAGCCATGACTACGCCGCCGTGGATGTCGCAGCGGGCGGCGCGGTGGGCGCGGGGACGGTCACGAAGAACGCCGGCATCCCCCAGGCCGTCGCCGACACCATCGTGATGCTGCCCTTCAACGACGCCGAGCGCGCCGCCGCCATCATCGAGGCGCACAAGGACGACCTGGCGGCGGTTATCATCGAGCCGGTGCTCGGCTCCGGCGGCGTCATCCCGGCCCACCCCGACTTCTTGCGCACACTGCGCGACGTGACGCAGCAGCACGGCATCGTCCTCATCTTCGACGAAATCATTGCCTTCCGCATCGGCTACCACGGGGCGCAGGGCTACTACGGCGTCTCGCCCGACCTGACAACGCTGGGTAAGATTATCGGCGGCGGGCTGCCGGTCGGCGCTGTCGGCGGGCGCGAGGACATCATGAGCCGCTTCGACCCGCGCCGCGCCGACCACATCGGCCACGGCGGGACGTTCAACGCCAACCCGCTGACGATGGCGGCCGGACTGGCGACGTTGGAGGAGATGACGCCAGCCCAATACGACCGTCTGGCGAGCATGACGGGGCGGCTGGCGGGGCAGTTGTGCGACGTGTTCGCCGACCTTGGCATCCCTGCCCAGGTGACTCACATCGGCTCAGTGTTCAACATCCACTTCACCGACAAGCCGGTCACCGACTACGCCGCCGCGAGCAGGGGCGACCGGCAGTCACTGGCGCAGCTCTACCTCGCCGCGCTCAACCACGGCGTCGCCTTCACGGGACGCGGCATGGGCTGCCTGTCTACGCCGATGACCGACGCCGACCTCGATGCGTTCGTGGCGGCCATCCGCGCCGGCATGGCGGACCTGGGAGCCGCCTAGACATGGACTTCGACGAAATCAAGGCGCGGCTGCTCGATCTGGACACACCGAGCCTGTGCGATGCCTGCAAGGGGCTACGCACGATGGACGCCGGGATGCGGCCCTTGCAGCGGGGGCGGAAGCTCATTGGCATCGCGCATACCGCGACGTGCAAGGACGACTTCCTCACGGTCATTAAGGCCCTCCGCGACGCTACGCCCGGTGAGGCGCTGGTCGTGGACACGCAAGGCAGCCTGCGCGCCGTGGCGGGCGAGCTATTTTCGACCGAGGCGCAGCGCAAGGGGCTGGCCGGACTGGTCATCGACGGCCCCGTCCGCGACACGGCCCACGTGCGCGAGCTGGACTTGCCTGTCTACGCCCGCGCGGTCACGCCGATGGCGGGCACGACGGCACGTCTGTTCGAGACGCAGATTCCGGTGCGTTGCGGGGGCGTGACGGTCTCGCCGGGTGACATCGTCTTCGGCGACGACGACGGCGTCATCGTGGCGGAGCTGGCGGAGCTGGCGGAGCTGATCCCGCTGGCCGAGGCGATTCAGGCGCGGGAGGCGACGATCCTGGCGCGGATGGAGGACGGCGAGAGTCTGCTGGACATGCTAAACTTCGACGAGCACAGCCAGGCGCTCGGCGCGGGCCGCGAGTCGCGGCTCAAGTTCCTGGTCTAACGTAGAGAAAGGATGAGCAACATGGCGACTGAGGTGAAGGTCGAGGCGCCGGCGCACGATATCAACGACGGCGTGGACCGGGGTGAAGGCATTCTGTCGGTGCGGGGCAGCGGGACCTGGCGCGGCTGGAACAACATCCGCTACAAGACTGGTCTGTCGGCGAAGAACGTCGGCGCGAAGTCCCTATCGATGAACGTGGCGACCGTGCCGCCTGGCGGCATCGCCTACGCCCACATCCACGTCGGCTTCGAGGTTATGCTCTACATTCTCCACGGCCGGGTGCGCCACATCTTCGGCCCTGATCTCCAGTACTCGATGGACAACGAAGCGGGCGACTTCATCTTCATCGAGCCGGGCGTGCCGCACGAGGTCTACAATCTGAGCGATAGCGAGCCGGTGGTCGCCGTCGTCGCCCGCTCCGACGCCTCGGAGTGGGAGAACATCGTCGACTACCCGTCGCCGACCCGCCCGCCGAAGTGATTTGGACTTCACACATCGGCAACGCGTCTATACGGGCGACAGTTCCGGTGTCATGCCGACGGAGGAGGCATCTCTCCGAGGGTGCTCGGCGGAGAGACCCCTCCTGTGTCGGCGTGACACCGGATGTTGTCGGCCGAATGCCGGTCACGCGCAAGTGGACGAGATAATCTAGTCTCCGCCGGCGGCTTGCGCGGCGGCCTCGGCTTGCGGAACGTTGGCGTACTTCTCAATCCAGTTGATGACACGCGTGTTGTAATCCACGCGGTGGCTGGGGCGGCCGTTGCGCAGGAACATGTGGCTGCCGCCGGGGTAGCGCACGAACTGCGTCGGAACTTTGCCCTGTGCCACCAAGCCGACGAAGAACTCCTCGCCCTGACCGATGGGGCAGCGGTCGTCCGCCTCGCCGTGCAGGATGAGGCAGGGTGTCGTCACCCGGTCGATGTAGTTGACCGGCGACAGGCGGCGGAACGTCTCGCGCGCCTCGGTGATCGACCCCAGCATCTCCCACGACCCGAACCACATCCCGATATCCGACGTACCGTGGAACGATTCGAGGTTCGTCACCGGCGCGCCGATGACGGCGGCCTTGAAGCGGTCGCTGTGCCCGACGATCCACGACGTCATGTAGCCCCCGTAGGAGTAGCCGGTCACAGCCAGCCGCTCCGGGTCGGCGACGCCCTCGGCGATGAGGTCGTCAATCGCTGCGTTCTGCTCTGGCAGGTCGTACTCGCCCCACTGGCCGCGAATGCCCAGGGCGAAGTCGCGCCCATAGGAGCCGGAGCCGGTCGGGTTGACCGTCAGGATGGCCCAGCCGCGCGATGCCAGGACGTAGCGGTAGAAGGTCACGACAAAGAACGTCGGCATGTGGAAGGCGTGGGGGCCGCCGTGGATGTCCACGAGCATGGGCGCGGGACCACTGCCCGACGTGGGGTATGTCACCCAGCCCTCGACGGTGTGCCCGTAGGGCGTGGCGAAGTCGCGGCGCTCGACGCGGGGCAGCTGGAGTTGCGACAGGAAGGCGGCATTGATCTCTGTCAGGCGGCGCTCATTGCCGCCATCCCAATCGGCGGCGAACACGTCGCTGGGGAACTCCATCTCGGCGCAGGCGAAGGCGAGGCGATTGGCGTCGGGAGCGTAGCTGACAGCTGTGACTTGGCGGATACCGCTCACGATGATGCTCACCTCACCGCCGGCGACATTGACCCGGCCGATGTGGACGTTGCCTCGGTCGGCGAGGGGGTAGGTGAGCGTCTGCCCATCCGGCGACCACATCGGCCCCGGTGTGACCGTCGGCGGCGGGAATTGAGCGGCGCTACGGTCATGCTCGCCGGTGAGCTTGCGCGCCCCACCGCCTTCGGCCGACATCGTCCATACCAGCCAGTCGGGGTCGCCCAGACCCTCGATCTGCTCATGGGAGCCATAGCACGCGACGGTCTTGCCATCGGGTGACCACGTGGGCGAGATGGCGCGGCCGATGTTGCGCTCCAGGCAGCGCGCGTTCTTGCCGTCGGCGTCGGCGACCCAGATGTCGCTCACGCGGAAGTCGCCTGCGCCTTCGCGCGTCTGGGCGTAGGCAATTTTGGTTCCGTCGGGTGACCAGGCTGGCGTCAGGTGCTCGCGGTGGCCGTGGGTGATCTGCGTCGCCTCGCCGCCCTCAGCAGAGATGACATAAACCTGTGTCGCCGCGTCGAAGGTGTAGCCGCTGCCGTCGTCCTTGTAGTGGGCGCGGGTGACGACCTTGGGTCGCCCCTCCCATCGCTTGCGAGCATCTTTATCCTGGGGCGCGGGGTCGAAGGGCGGGCGCGCCGTGAACAGCAGGCGCGTACCGTCCGGCGACCAGACGGCCGGACCAGCGCCGTAATCGAGGGAGGTGAGCTTGCGCGCCTCGCCGCCGTCCAGGGGCAGAACGTAGAGCTGGGGCTTGTCGCCGTCGCGGTCGGAGAGGAAGGCAAGGCGCTTGCCGTCGGGCGACCAGCGGGGGTACATATCCTTCTTGGAGCCCTGGGTGAGACGCGCCGGCGTGCCGCCCTCGGCTGGGACAACCCAGATGCTCATGCGGTAGTCGTCGGCCTCGGCGTCGATCTCGGCCAGGGTATAGGCGACGCGGCGGCCGTCGGGCGAAATCTGAACGTCGTTGACGGCCTTGAGGGACAGCAGGTCTTCCGGCGTCACCGGGCGGGGGGAAACATCAGTCATTGCAGTCAGCTCCTTGTCATTCTAAATGGGTCTCATGCTTTCGTTTGTTCGTGGCGTCAGCCGTGGAGCGTCATGGGCGCTTGTCCGGCGACATCGTCGAATCGGGCGCGGCGGAACGGCGCGAGGGGCAGCGACGATTGCCCGCCCGTCGCCAGCTCGCAGATGATGCGGCCGGTGATTGGCCCAAGGCAGAAGCCGTGGCCAGAAAAGCCCGCTGCAATCACCAGGCCCTCGATCTCTGGCGCGCGTTCGAGAACCGGCAGGGCGTCAGGTGTCATGTCGATCAGGCCGCCCCAGACGCGAGCGATGCGCGCCCCGGCCAGCGCCGGAACCACAGCGATGGCGCGGTCCAGCACGTTGGCTACGTCGCCCATCGGCGGCTGGATGGCGTCCGCCGTCAGTGCCCCGCTCGGCCAGCGCCAATTCTCGCCGCTGCCGGTCATGCGGAAGCGCCCGTCCACCTGCTGCCGGCCGGCATAGTCGCCGTTGGCGACGCCGAGCACCTGCTTGAGCAGCGGCGGCAGGGGTGTCGTCTGGATGGCGGAGACGTGGCGGACGGTGATGGGCAGGCGAATGCCGAGGGGCGCGAGGAGGCGGTCGGAGGTGACGCCCGCCGCGACGACGACGGCATCGGCGGGGAGAAGCCCGCACGGCGTCTGCACCCCTGCGACCCGGCCGCCGTCTATTGCGATGGCGAGCGCCTCCGTGCCGGTCGAGACGGTCACGCCGCGCCGCTTTGCCGCTTCTGCGAATGCCCGCACAACTTTCAGCGGGTTGGCGTGGCCGTCGGTCGGGCAGTAGGACGCAGCGAGGATGGACGGCGCCAGGGCAGGGGCCAGGCGGCGAACGTCATCATTGCCGTCGAGATACTCCATCGGCAGGCCCAGGCTGCGCCCCTCGTCCACCAGGCGGGCGATAACGGGTACTTCGTCCTCGGTCCGCGCCAGGCGCAGGTTGCCGTCCTGGCGGTACTCCACATCGGCCTCTAGCGCCTCGGCTAACTGCTCCCAGCGTTTAACAGCAGCGACAGCCAGGGGAATCTCGGCCGGGTCGCGCCCGGACTGACGGACGCCCGCGAGCGTCCAGCCGGACGCCATGCTCGCTAGATCGCCCTTCTCCACGAGCGTCACCGACGCGCCCGCCCCGGCCAGCTCATACGCCGCCGCCACGCCGCTGATACCGCCGCCGATAATCACCACATCCGTTGGCTGCACTGTGCCTCCATGTTCCTGTCATTGCGAGCGAACGCGAAGCAATCTCCCGCCGTGGCGACAGCAACTCTAATCCCAGACTGGCGCGTCCTTCGCCCACCGAGGGATTGCTTCGTCGTCCTGCCGTCCTCCTCGCAATGACGGCCTACCTGCTTGTCTATGCTGACGTAGCCAGGGCCAGCCCAATCTCTCGACCAATCCTGATGAAAGCGTTCGCGCCGAGGAAGCCGTGGATCATGCCCTCGAAGCGCGCGCGAACGACAGGCACGCCCGCTTCGCGCAGGCGTAGGGCGTAGGCGTCGCCTTCGTCCCGCAGTGGGTCGTACTCCGCCGTGGCGACGTAGGCGGGTGGCAAGTCGGATAGGTCGGCGGCGCGCAGGGGCGAGGCGTAAGGGTTAGCGCCGTCCTCGGATGTCGCCAGGTACTTGTCCCAATACCAGACCATGGCGTCGCGGCTGAGGCCGTAGCCCTCGGCGCATTCGTTGTAGGAGGCCGTATCAAAGCTGTAGTTTGTGACCGGCACGATGAGCGCCTGGAACGCGATGGGCGGGCCGCCGCGTTCCTTCGCCATGAGCGCAACGACGGCGGCGAGGTTGCCACCCGCGCTCACCCCGGCCACGGCGATGCGCCCGGGGTCTTCGCCCATCTGGGCCGCGTTCTCGGCTACCCAGCGGACAGCGGCGTAGGCGTCCTCGACGGCGGCGGGGAAGCGGTGCTCCGGCGCGTGGCGGTAATTGACCGAGACGACCACGGCGTTGGCGGTGCGGGCAAACTGGCGGCAGCGCATGTCGTCGGTGTCCAGGTCGCCGACGACCCAGCCGCCACCGTGGAAGTAGACGATGACCGGCAGCGGGTGCTGCTCTTCGGTAACGCCGGCCGCAACGTAGATGCGCACGTGGATGTCGCCGTTCGGCCCCGGAATCGCACGGTCGTGGACGTGGCCGACTACGTCGTCGGGGCCGGGCAGCGGGCGGACGCGGATAGCCTGTTCGCGTCCCGCCTCGACGCTCAGCTCGTTGACCGGGCGCACGCCCAGGCTCTCGCGCTGCGCCAGGAACGCAGCGGCATCAGGGTGCAGAGGCATTTATCGTCTCCTTCACTACGTCGGGATGACTGGCAGAATGATGCGCGATGGGCGGAGGGCGTCGTGGAGGATGGTGTTGCGCTGGATGCAGAAGGCGTCGCCGTAGGCCGGAATCTCCCACGCGCCAAGGTTGCGGTCGAAACGTGGGAAGCTGCTAGAGCAAACCGCGATGCGGATGCAATGACCCGCCTTGAAGGTGTTGGCCGTCGCCCACAGGTCCACGACGAACTCGTAGACTTCGCCCGGCGTCAGCGGCGTCGGCTGCGTGTGCGAGGCGCGGTAGCGGGCGCGCAGGATGCCGTCGCACAGCAGGCGCGAGAAGCCGTCCTCGTCCACGTCGGTCAGACGCACAACCCAGTCGGTATCTACCGCCGACGACGCGCCGAGTAGCACGCACGCCACCGGGCCGATGACGGTCAGGTCATTCTCTAATGGCTCACTGGTATACGTCAGTCCCCAGGCTTCGGCCGGCGTCTGGTCCAGCGGGCCAGCCGGGATGTACAGGGTGCAGCCGCCGAGCGTTGGCGTCGGGTTGGCCGGGTCGAAGACGAAGCTGTCGGGCGGCTCGTCGGTTGTCGGGGGCTGAGTTGTCAGCCCACCGCCGCTGCAGAAGTACCAGCTCTGGTAGCGCGTGTCGGGGAGGGGGTAGGTGTCGGCGCTGCGCCAGCGATTCTCGCCCATGACGAACAGTTGCACCGGCGGCTCGTCCGTGACGCCATTGGCGATGCCCTTGAGCCAGTAATCGAACCAGGGCAGGCGCATCTGATTATAGTCGCGTGTGCTTGTCGGGCCAAAGTTGACGTCGCCCTGGACGGGCTTGAGCATGTTGGCCGGGCTGTGGATCCACGGGCCGACGATGAGCCGCTGAGCGTCGCGGGCCGCCTGGCTGCCGGCCAACGCGCGGAGGCCCGTGAAGTTCTTGAGCGTGCCGTTGATGAAGATGTCGAACCAGCCGCCCAGGTGGAAGATGGGCGTGTCGATCTGGTGATGCCGGCGGGCGATGCTCCACCGTTGCCAGAACGGGCCGTCGGCTGGATGGGCCAGGAACTCGTTGTACCAGTCCTCCAGCCCGACAACCAACGGGTCGGGAGCCAGGGGGAGGCGCTGGTAGAGGGCGTCCATGTCCTCGATGGCGTCGGCCAGCTCGGCGCGGCGCCGCTCGACCTCGTCGCCGCTCGCCAGGTGGGCCAGGTTGAAGAACGCCCAGCGCAGTGTCCAGTGGAGCATAAAGCCCAGCTCGAACGCGCCGCCGTGGTAGACCCACTCGGCCCAGTAGTCCGACGCCGATTGCCGCACCGCCATCGCTCGCAGGTGCGGCGGCCGGGTAGGGGCCATGCGGTACTGCGTCGCGCCGGCGTATGAGCCGCCGATAGTCCCCACGCGCCCATCGCACCATGGCTGAGCCGCGATCCACTCGACCGTGTCGTAGCCGTCCTGATTTTCGCCCCAGCCGTCGTCCTTGAAGGGGTAGAAGCGGCCCTCGGACTGGAAGCGGCCGCGCACGTCCTGGATGACGACGGCGTAGCCGTGGTCGGTGAAGAACTGCGGCGCGCCGATCTGCACCTCGATGGAGGCTTCCTTGCCGTAGGGCGTGCGCTCAACCAGGGCAGGGAAGGGGCCGTCGCCGCGCGGCAGGTAGACATCGGCGCGCAGCAGCGTGCCATCGCGCATAGGCATGGCGACGTTATGCAGGAGCGCAGCGTTCATGACGCTTCCTTAGACTGCCCCACGGCTGTCTCCATGCACGTCAATCAGGTGAAGGAGGGCGTCTTGCTCGCCCGATAGCTGCGGGATGCCGTCGGGGATGTTTACCCAGAAGAACTCGAACTCGATCTCGGGCACGTTGCCCTCGGACGGGCTTGTCTCCCAGTGCCGCCACGTCTCCAATGCGTCGCTGTCGAGGGTGAGGTGGAAGAAGTGGCGGCGCTGAACAACGTTGCGGCCCCGTGGACGGAGGTCCCGGTCCTGCGCGCCGAGGAAGGCGACGATGCGCAGGGTGTCCAGCCCCGTCTCCTCCTCGGCTTCGCGCAGCACGGCGTCGGCCGGCGTCTCGTCCGGCTCCATCGTGCCGACCGGCACCTGGATGCCGACCTCGGGAAACGCCGGCTCGCGGAAGACCAACAGCCGTCCGTTGTGCGTAATATAGGCCACGACCTTGCTGACGATGCGCGTCTCGTCCACGAGACCTTAGCGCACCGGGCGCTGCTCGATGAGCGCGCCCGCAACCCACGTCGGCGGCGGCGAATTGTACATGTCGGTGGTGTCGGTGTAGGTCATGTCGAGGATGTGGCCCTGGAGCGGTCCCAGCAGGTAGCGCACAACCTGGCCGGCGTCGCGGGCGTCGCTCTTGGCGACGACGCAGTGCCCGTTGTAGCCCCAGTAGTCGCCGTCGCGCAAGATGTCTAGGCCCTCCTGGATGGTCTTGCGCGCCAGGTCCAGCCCGCCGCGCTCTGGGTAGAGCGCGCGTTCCGGCGGGTCGCCATAGCCGATGCCGTGGTGGAAGGCGTCGGCGGTGGAGACGACGACGGCGTCCTTGGCGATGACCTGCAACTCTGCGATGCCGGGCAGGATTTCTGGTTTGCCGCCGGCCAGATAGGGGTAGCGCAGGATGACCTGGGGCGCTTGGACGCCGCGCCGCTTGGCCTCCTCATCCAACAGGAACAGGAAGTGGCGCAGCGAGTACTCGGTCTTCCAGTTGTCGTGGCCGGGCAGGCCAGGGCCTTGAATGCCCCAGTACTTCTCTTTGGTGACATCCGCGCCATTGGCGACGCGGACGCGGGCTTCTTGCAACTCGTCGGTCAAGGCGTGGAGGACGCCGACGGCCAGCACGCGGTCCGCGCCGGAGTCGAGGCACGCCTGAGCCGCCGCGGCGATCTGATGGCCGCAGTCGGCGATGCCGGCGTGCGGGAAGATGATCGAGCCGCCCTGGCGCAGCGTCTCGCCCAGGGACCATTGGCGGCCACGCTCCAATAGCGCGTTGACCCCGGCCTCGCCGAGGGCGTTCTGTTCGTCCTGCACCATCTTGTCCATGTACTCGCTCAGTTTCTCGCGGTCGAGTGACATATCTCCTCTATACTCTACACATAAAGTGTCGTAACGGCTTAAGTACAAGCAGGATAGGCCACGCGGGGACTCTTGTCAAGCTGCAAGGCTGCGCCTGAGCGTTTGCCATTGTGGTACAATATTGTAGAATACATCTTATCGCGGAATCGCAGCGGATCGACCTGGAGAGATTTACCCATGCAACGGTCGTGGTCCTACGGACGGATTTTCCTCGCCACGCTCACTATCGTCGCGGCGCTCATTATCGTGTGGGCGGCGTATCTCGCGCGCAGCACGCTGGTGACGGTATTCGTCGCCATTCTGTTCTCGCTGGCGATGAAAGCGCCGGTCGATTTCCTGGAGCGCCAGCATATGCCTCGTCGTCTCGCCATGGTGCTGGTGCTCGTGGTCTTGCTAGCCGTCGTGCCCCTCGTCATTGCGCTCCTGATTCCACCGATGGTGGACGAAGTTCCTGGGCTGGTCACCACTTTGGTCACGCAGTACGATGACTTCGTCTCTAGACCCGAGCAATTCCAGTTCAACAATCCGCTGGCTCGCCAAGTTGTGACTCAACTCGTGGATCAGGCGCGGTCGGTCAATGTCCTCACCTATCTGCGCGATAACGCTGAGACCATCGCGTCGACTGTGGTAGGCTTCGCCTCGACGATTGTTAGCTCAGCCTTCGTCTTCGTGTTTGTCGTGACCATTGCCTTCCTCTGGCTCGCCGACGCATCGCAGGTGCGCGAATGGGTCGTGCGGTTGGCGCCGCCGCCGGACCGTCCACGGGCCCGCGTCATCTGGGACGATATCGAGCGGCAACTGGGCGCGTATCTACGCGGGTTGCTCCTTCTCGTTGTCGTGGTGGGGGTGCTGGTCGGCATCGGTTACCTGGCGATGGGGCTTAAGTTTGGCACGGTCCTCGCGCTGATCATGGGCTTGCTTCAGATTGTTCCGATTCCGGGTGTCGCGCCAGTGCTGGGCGCGCTCTTGGTGTTCATGCTGACGATTAGCCAGGGTCTCCTCACCGCCTCGATTGCCGTCATCTGGACACTGGTCATCATGAATGCGGTCAACTTCTTCCTTGTGCCGCGCATCCTTGGGCAGGCGATGGGCGTCAGCGCCATGACCATCCTCATCGGCTTGCTGGTCTTCGGCAGTATTCTTGGCCCAATCGGTACACTCCTGGCGATCCCGCTCCTCGCCATCATCCAAATCATCATCGACCAGATTGTCCAGGCGCGCGACGCCCGCTACTATCAACGCGAGGCGGCAAAGACGCCCGATGGGCCCGCCCACACGGCCGCCGACGTCTCCGCCGAACTGGCAGAGGTGCGGGCGTTGCTCACGTCTTCCGAGCCTCTGGACCCGGATGAGCGCGAGAAAGCCATCGAGCGGCTGGATGATGCCTTGCGCCGGTTGGAGCCGGCCCCATCGGCCAAGGCAGCGGCAAGCGGTCGGTCCAAGCCAACGCGTTCTGACGACCGTCTGGCGACACCGAACTAATTAGGAAGGATAGTGGACATGGTGAAGGTGATTGAATCTGCCACGCGCGTGCTCCGGTTGGGGCCGACTATCGCCCTGACGCCGACGCAGTTCTACGACATGTGCCGCGCGAACCCCGACCTGAACCTGGAAATGAGCGCTGAGGGGGAGATCATCATCATGCCGCCTGCTGGTGGAGAAACAAGTTCGAGAAATGCGAAGCTGATAGCGCGCCTTGTGGTTTGGGCTGAGGAAGATGGTATGGGCATCACTTTCGACTCATCGGGTGGCTTCGAACTCCGCGACGGTTCGGTTCGGTCGCCGGACGCGGCATGGGTGCTCAAGAGTCGCCTGGCGCACCTCACGTCGCAGCAGCGCGAGCGCTTCTTGCCTCTGTGCCCAGACTTTGTCGCCGAACTACGCTCACCCACAGATGCGTTGGAGACGCTGCAAGACAAGATGGCGGAGTATATCACCAACGGCGCGCGACTGGGCTGGCTGCTTGACCCGTTCGACCGGCGGGTGTACGTCTATCGGCCGGACGCGAAGGTCGAGGTCGTCGACAACGCCGAGCGCCTGGGCGGCGATCCCGTCCTGCCCGGCTTTACCCTGGAACTTGAGCGCATCTGGGACCCGGATCGCTAGCCGTGTCGGTCGAGAGCTTGGACCGCGAAGGGCACGAAGGGCAGCGAAAGGAATCTGCGTGACGTAAGCCTCCCTTGACAATAGGATGGCAACGAAGGCGCAACGGCGCAATGACGCAAGAAAGTTAAATTCTCAGTGTGTTGGCGTCTTTGCGTCTTTGCGCCCTTGCGTTTCCTTACAGCTTCGGATAGACGAAGAACACCCAGCCCCTTAGCGAGGCCGGGTGTCTTTTTCTTGTCCTCCCTCTCCCAGAACGGGAGAGGGAGTTAGAGGGTGAGGGACTACTTGTCGCGGGTCTTGTCGCCGAGGGCCGCCTGCGCCGCCGCCAGCTTGGCAATCGGCACGCGGTACGGCGAGCACGACACGTAGTCGAGGCCAACCTTGTAGCAGAACTTGACCGACTCCGGCTCGCCGCCGTGCTCACCGCAGATGCCCACTTCCAGGTCGGGGCGGGTCTGGCGGCCGAGCTTGACGCCCATCTCCACCAGGCGGCCGACGCCCTTCTGGTCGAGCACCTGGAACGGGTCGTCCTTCAAAATCTTGCGCTCGACGTACAGCGGCAGGAAGCGGCCCGCGTCGTCGCGGCTGAGGCCGAACGTCGTCTGGGTCAGGTCGTTCGTGCCGTAGGAGAAGAACTCGGCTTCCTTGGCGATCTCATCGGCCAGCAGGGCGGCGCGCGGCAACTCGATCATCGTGCCGACCTTGTAGTCGAGCTTCTCGCCCGTCTCCTGCTGCACCGACTCGGCGATGGCGCGCACGCGGGTTGCCTGGTCCGCTAGTTCGTTGAGGTCGCCCACAAGCGGGATCATGACCTCGGGGATGACCTTGATGCCTTCCTTCTGGACCTCAGCCGCCCCCTGGAAGATGGCGCGGGCCTGCATCTCGGTGATCTCCGGGTAGATGATACCGAGGCGCGTGCCGCGGAAGCCCAGCATCGGGTTGAACTCGGCCAGGGTCTCGACGGTCTGCTGCACCTTCTCCGTAGTAACGCCCATCTTCTGCGCCAGGTCCGCCTGCTCCGCCTCAGCGTGGGGCAGGAACTCGTGCAGCGGCGGGTCCAGGGTGCGGATGATGACCGGGAAGCCATCCATCTCGCGGAACAGGCCCGCGAAGTCGCTTTGCTGCATCACGGCCAGCTTGTCGAGAGCGCCCAGGTACAGGCGGCGCGGCTCCTCGATCTGCTTCTCCAGATCGGCGAGGCGAGCGTCGTCCTTGGCGGCCTGGGCCGCCGTGATCTCGCGTTCGAGGCGCTTGAAGTCGAGACCCGACAGAATCATCTGACGCACGGAGTCGATACGGTCACCGCCGAAGAACATGTGCTCGGTGCGGCACAGGCCGATGCCCTCCGCGCCGAAGCTGCGGGCAACCTTGGCGTCGCGCGGGATGTCGGCGTTGGCGCGGACACCCATCTTGCGGCTCTCGTCCACCCAGGTCATGAACTCGGCGAAGTCACCGCTCAGGCTCGCGTCCACCAGGGGGGCCTGGCCGAGGATGACGCGGCCGCTGGAGCCGTCCACCGTCACCCACTCGCCTTCCTTAACAGTCGTGCCGTTGGCCTGGAACTGCTTGGTGTTGTAGTTGACGCGGATGTCGCCCGCGCCCGCGACGCACGGCTTGCCCATGCCACGCGCCACCACGGCCGCATGGGAGGTCATGCCGCCGCGCGCGGTGAGGAACGCCTGGGAGACTTCCATGCCGTGGAAGTCCTCGGGCGCCGTCTCGGTACGGACGAGGATGACCTTGTGGCCGTCCTTCGCCCAGCGCACAGCCTCGTCGGGGTCGAACACGACCTGGCCCGACGCGGCGCCCGGGCTGGCTGGGAGGCCCGTGGTGAGCACAGTCACTTTGGCCTTGGGGTCGATCATCGGGTGGAGGAGCTGGTCGAGGGCGGCCGGCTCGACGCGGAGCACCGCGTCTTCCTTGCTGATGAGGCCCTCATGCACGTGGTCGACGGCGATCTTCACCGCCGCTGGCCCGGTGCGCTTGCCGGTGCGGGTCTGGAGCATATAGAGCTTGCCGCGCTCGATGGTGAACTCCAGGTCCTGCACGTCCTTGTAGTGCTTCTCCAGGCGCTCGGCGTAGGTCTTGAACTCCTGGTACGCCTCCGGCATCTCGGTTGCCAGGTCATCGAGGGTGCGCGGGGTGCGCACACCGGCGACCACGTCCTCGCCCTGGGCATTGACCAGGTACTCGCCGTACAGCTTGTTGTCGCCCGTCGATGGGTTGCGGGTGAAGGCGACGCCGGTGGCGGAGTCATTGCCCATGTTGCCGAAGACCATCGTCTGGACGTTGACGGCGGTGCCGAGGTTGTCGGCGATCTTGTTGACGCGGCGGTAGTCGATGGCGCGGCGGCCCATCCACGAGCCGAACACAGCGCCAATCGCCATGCGCAGCTGCTCGTAGGGGTCGTCGGGGAACGTCACACCGCTGTCGGCCTGGATGATGTCCTTGAACTTCGCGCTGATCTGGTCCAGCTCCTCAGTGCTCAGATCGGTGTCCTGGCGCATCTGGCCGCCCTGGTGCTTGTACTCGTCCAGGACGTGCTCGAACTTGTCGCCCGACACGCCGAGCACAATCTTGCCGAAAAGCTGCACGAAGCGGCGATAGGCGTCGGCGGCGAAGCGCGGGTTGTTGGTCAGTTTCGCCAGGCCCTGTTTCGTGTCCGGGTTGAGGCCGAGGTTGAGGACGGTGTCCATCATGCCCGGCATCGAGAACTTAGCGCCTGACCGCACCGACACGAGCAGAGGGTTGCTTGGGTCGCCGAACTTCTTGCCGGTCAGGCTCTCGACGACCTTCATCGCCTCGAGCACCTGGTCCCACATGCCCTCGGGGAACTGCTTCCCACTGTCATAGTAGGCGTTGCAGGCTTCGGTCGTGATCGTGAAACCTGGCGGCACCGGCAGGTCTGCGCGGGTCATGTCGGCGACGCCAGCGCCCTTGCCTCCCAAGAGGGAGCGCACGCCGTCCCACGACCCCATTCTCTTTTCGGCCTCAGCCACGTCCGTGAACAGGTAAACGTACTTTGTCATTTAAAGTTCTCCTTGAGACTGACTCCCCCTGCCATTGGGGGTGTGCGCGCCGCCTGTATCCCTTTCTCTCGCTCCACCTTGGAGGCAAGCAGGATCAGGTTAGGCGCGCTGAATCGCTAGAATTCCTCGACCTTGCTCAGATCGACCCAGCGCTGAGGTAACGCGGCGATGCGTTGTAGGAGGGCGCGGCGGTTGTTGCGCACCGCCTCATCCTCCACCTCCACCATCACGTCGTCGAAGAACGTGTTGATGACCCCGACCAGGGGCAGCATCGCCGTGAACACCCCGTCCAGGGTCTCCGCCCGGCTGACCTCGCCCTCCACGGCCCCGTACGCATCGTAGAGTTGCGTCTCGGCCGGAAGCTGGAAGAGAGCCGGATTGAGATCATACAGAGTCGGATGATTGCGTACTAGGCGCACGCAGCGCGCGTACGCCGTGAGGAACGCCGTCCAGTCCGGCCGCGCCGCCCACGCCGCCAGCTCCTGGAGTGACTGCCGAACGCCCGAGGGGGTGTCAGCCTGGGCGCTGAGAACCGCCTGGACGAGATCGTAGCGCGCCCCCCCCTCGCGCAGCCACTGCTCCAGGCGGGCGCGGATGAAGTCGCGCACCGCCGCCTGGGCCGCGTCGTCCACCTCAACAGGCTGGACGGCCGCCGCGTCGGCGACGAGCTGTGATACCGAAACTGGCGTCAGCCCGAGGGGCTGGGCGCCTTCCGCCAGGAGACGGGCCAGGCCGAGGGCTGTGCGCCGCAGGCCGAGCGGGTCCTGGTTTGCCGTGGGCTGCTGGCCGACGGCGAACAGGCCAACCAGGGCGTCGAGGCGGTCGGCGAGGCTCAGGGCGAAGCCGACACGGCTACCCGGCAGCTTATCTGTCGCGGACTTGGGCAGGTATTGCTCGTAGATAGCTGAGGCGACGGCCTCTGGCTCGCCGTCGGCGCGGGCGTAGTCGCGGCCAATTGCGCCCTGGAGACTGGTCAACTCGGTGCCCATCTGCGTGGCGATGTCGGCCTTGCTCAGTCGGGCCGCGCGCGCCAGGTGCGCGGCCTCCTCCGCCGACAGCCCCAGGCGCTCAGCCAGCACGGGAGCGAGCCGTTCCAGGCGCTCGGTCTTGTCCAGCAGCGTGCCGAGGCGCGACTGGACGGTCATGCGCGCCAGGTCGGGGACGAACTCGTCCAGCGTGTGCTGGCGGTCGCGCTTGACGAAGTAGGCAGCGTCGGCGAAGCGCGCACGTAGCACGTCCTCGTTCCCCTGGCGGATGTTATCCACGTGGCTCGCGTTGCCGTTGGCGACGGCGATGAAGTACGGCAGCAGGCGACCGTCCTTGAGCACCGGGAAGTAGCGCTGGTGCTTGCGCATGACGGTGATGAGCACATCCTGCGGCAGATCCAAGTACTCCTTCTCGAACTGGCCGCGCACCGCAACCGGCTGCTCGATGAGGTTGACGACCTCGTCGAGCAGGCCCTCGTCGGCCGGCATCGTCCCGCCGACTTCCTCGGCGAGGCGCTGCCCCTGTTCCAGGATGAGGGCGCGGCGCTCACGACTGTCCAGGACGATGCCGGCGACGCGCATGACCTTGAGGTAGTCTTCAGCCTGGGCGATGGGCATCCCCGGCGAGCCGTGGGGCCGCAGGCCGCGCGTGACTGCGCCGCTTGGCACGCCCGCGTAGTCAAACGCCACCACGCCATGATCGTGGAGGGCGACGATCCAGCGCACCGGGCGCGAGAAGGCGACGTTGGTCGGGTTCCAGCGCATGGCCTTGCCGAAGGTGATGCCCGCGATGAGCTTGGGCAGGGTCTCAGCAAGCACGTCCCGCGCCGGGCGGCCGGTCTCGCTGCGCACGACGGCGGCGTAGCGCTTGCCCTCACGCTCCCGCACCTGGATGGCCTCGACCGCTGCGCCCTGGCTCCTGGCGAAGCCGATGGCAGCCTGGGTCGGCTGGCCGTCCTTGAAGGCGGCGGCGGCCGGTGGGCCAAACACTTCCACCTGCCGGTCGGGCTGGCGCGCGGCGAGGCCCTTGACCATTACCGCCAGACGGCGCGGCGTCCCTTCTACCTTGATGTCTTCGTAGGCCAGGCGGGCCTCGTCCAGCGCCTTCGGGACGGACGCGCGCAGCGTCGCCAACGCTACGTCCAGGTCCGACGCCGGCAACTCCTCCGTGCCGACCTCCAGGACGAAGTCGGCGGGTACGTCGGGCGCGGGGACATTGGGCCGCTGGTCGACGATGAGGGGCGGCGCGGCCAGCATGGACTCCAGGCGCATCAGCGGGTAGCCTTCCTCCTCGCGCTGGGCGAGGTAGGCCTGCCCGACGCGCCGCGAGAGGTCGCGCATGCGGCCAAAGAAGCGTGGACGGTCGGTGACGCCGACAGCGCCGCGCGCGTCCAGGACGTTGAAGGTATGCGACATGCGCAGGACATAGTCGTGGGCGGGCAGGACGAGGCCGTTCTTGAGGCAGTACTCAGCCTGCGCGGTGTAGATGTCCCACAACTGGCGGTGAACCTCGACGTCGGCCACGTCCAGGTAGTAGCGGCTGTGCTCGTACTCCGCCTTGAGGTTGACGTCGCCGGCCGAGATCGTGTCGGTCCAGCAAATCTCCTTGAAGTGGCGGACGTGCTGCAAGGCCATGTTGATGCGGTCGAGGCCGTAGGTAATCTCGACGGACACCGGGTCCAGGCGCGAGCCAGCGGCTTCCTGGAAGTAGGTGAACTGCGTAATCTCCAACCCGTTGAGCCAGACCTCCCAGCCCAGGCCCCACGCGCCCAGCGCTGGCGACTCCCAGTTGTCCTCGACGAAGCGGATGTCGTGCTCCAGGGCGTCGATGCCCATGGCGCGCAGGCTGTCGAGGTAAAGCTCCTGGGGGTTGCCGGGGTCCGGCTTGAGGATGACCTGGTATTGGTAGTGCTGCTGGAGGCGGTTGGGGTTCTCGCCGTAGCGGGCGTCGTCGGGCCGAATCGACGGCTCGACGTAGCCGACGCGCCACGGCTCGGGACCGAGGACGCGCAACGCGGTGGCCGGGTTGCCGGTGCCTGCGCCGACCTGGACGTTGTAGGGCTGCCAGATCAGGGCGTTGTGCTGCGCCCAAAATTCGCTCAGTCGTGCGATGGCGTCCTGGAAGTTAAGTACATTCATAGGCTGGTACGCTCGTCAGTTAATTGTATGGAATACCCGTCATGACACCGATAATAGCGGCGGCTGGGCAGCCGTCTCGACCCGGCTCAGCCGTTCCTGCGCAATCGCGACATAATTCGCGTCTTGCTCCATTCCCACGTACACACGGCCAAGTTGGGCGGCGGCGACAGCCGTTGTCCCTGACCCGATAAACGGGTCGAGGACGACGTCGCCCGGCTGCGTGAACAGCTTGATGAACCAGGCCGGCAGGGCGATGGGAAACGTCGCGCTGTGGTTCTTGTTGCTGCACTCCGTCGCCATGTGCAGCACGTTTGTTGGGTAGGCCATGTCACGCCCGACCCAGTTCTCGACCTTCTTGCCGAAGCCGCTCCGCACCCGCGAATTATCGCGCTTGCGGTCGGTCTCGCTCAGGTTGCGCAGGCGGGCGTGGCGCCACTCGCCCATCGGAACCATGACCGCGTCCTGGTACATGGCGAACTGCCGCCCTTTCGTGAAGTGCAGGCAGCGCTCCCAGGAGTCGCGGAAGCGGTTCGGCCACTTGCCCGGCGCGGTGTTGCGCTTGTGCCAGATGTACTCCTCCGTCCACAGCCAGCCCTGTCTGCGCATCGCTAGGATAAGCTCCAGGACGTAGGTGTGGCGCTCGCCGTTGGCGACCCGCTCCTTGATGTTGAGGACAAAGGAGCCGGTCGGCTTGAGGACGCGCTGCAACTCGGCGGCGATGGGCAGGAACCACGCGACGTACTCGTCGGGGGGGACGCCGCCGTAGGTGTGGCGCCGCTGGTCGGCGTAGGGCGGCGACGTGACGATAAGGTCCACGCAGGCATTGGGCAGGCGCGGCAACAGCGCGCGGCAGTCACCGGCTAGAATCTGGTTTCGCCACTCGCCCCCCGAAAACGTGGTCATGCTAGGGCGTACCCATCGGCAGATCGCGCACCTGGTCCAGGAACTCGACGGACTTGAGCTGCCGCTCCAGGACGTGGGTCAGGTAGCGCAGCAACAGGCGCTCCAGGTCGCGCTGCACTTCCGGACTCAGCGCGATTGTGCGCACCTGAGGGTAGTCTCGCGTCTGGATGAAGCGCGCCACCTTGAGCGTCGTCAGCGGCAGGGGGATGGCGTCGGCTTCAAGGGACCGACAGTTCGGGCACAGCGCGCCGCCTGCCATCGCCGAGAAATACTGGTCCTCGGCGGCCAGGGGCGTCTGGCAGTGGGCGCAGTGGAACAGGGCGGGCTGGAAGCCGACCAGGCCCAGCAGGCGCAACTCGAAGAAGCGCATCAGCAGCGCCAGCCGCGCGTCGCTGTCCTCGGCGACGAGGGCGGCGAGGCCCTCACGCAGCAGGTCGTACACCTCCGGGTGCGCGTCATCCTCTTCCAGGAACTTGTCGATCAGCTCGGCCATATAGCTGGCATAGGTGTAGCGCAGCAGGTCATCATACAATGCCGGGTACGTTTGCACCGCCTGAGCCTGGGTCACCAGGTCCAGGTTGCGCCCTTTCGCCAGGAGCATCTGGCTCTGGCTGAACAGCTCGACGTGGCCGGCCTTGCGGCTCGACGTGCGACGCGCGCCCTTGGCGATGACGCGCAGCTTGCCGCGCTCCCGCGTCAGCACTGTCAGCAGACGGTCCGCTTCGCCAAAGTCCTGCCGCTTCAGGACAATCGCCTCAATTCGATAAAGACGTTCACGCGCTTGCCGCACAACAACCCCTGCTCTAGTCTCACCGATGTTCAGGTCCAAATTTCCCGACCGACAATTATACAGCCAGGCTAAGCGCAGGGCAAGCATACTTTCATTTCAGAAAGAAGTGAACGTAGCGTAAACTTGAGATACTTCCTGGCCTCTAAGCCTCAGACGACCTCAATTTTGAAGGAGAACCTGCCATGCCCCTCGAGCTTCCGTCCTCAGACGCGCCGCTGAGCAAGGACGACCTGCGCACCTGGACGAACCTCATGATCGACACCCAGCTAGCGATGATTGCCAACTGCGCCGATGCCGATGTTGTTTTCCAGCCGGTGGACCCGAAAGCCGACGACCCGTATGCTTCTGATGCCGAGGAAACCAATATGCCTTGGACGCTCGGCCATCTCATCGTTCACGTCACCGCCTCATCGGAGGAGTCGGCGGCGCTGGCGGCTGAGCTGGCGCGCGGCGTTGAGTTCCACGGGCGCTCGCGCTCTGAGGTCCCGTGGCGCACGGTGACGACGATCCAACAGTGTGTGGACCGCCTGGAGGAGAGCCGCCGCATGCGCCTGGCGAGCCTGGACATGTGGCCGGATAACCCGGATGTGGAGAACAGCTACAAGCCGTATGAGAGCGCGCCGGTCATGAACTGCTATCGCCGCTTCCTGGGCGGCCTGCGCCACGACAACAGCCACCTCGACCAGATTCAGGACGTGGTGGGACAGGCGCAGGCGGCACAGGTCACGTCGTAACGCGCGCCTGACATGGGCAACTCAGGACATCGGCCTGGAGGGGGCAGCTTCCCCTCCAGGCTGTTGTTATGCCCACAGTGTTTGCATTTTCGATGCGTTATTAACGTGCAGTTTCGGAACATACCCTACTACTATACCGCGCAATGCCGCAACGGTCCGTAAAGGTTTGAACGACTCGTAGGGGGAAATTCACCATTATGAGCGGCAGGTCATTGCGAGGAGGACATAGGACGACGAAGCAATCTCTCATCGGCTGACATTGACGCTCGCTCGCGCTGGACGGGCCTTTGCGACGGCGGGAGATTGCTTCGCGGCGGTTGCCACGGCGCTGGCTGGTTTTCGCGCTGCCCGTATCGCCGGGCCGTCTTGCGCGTTACACTCTTACGGAGTGTAAGACTACCGAAACGAGGTGTACCAACCCGATGCCCACACGAGTGAGCCTGTGGTGTAGCCGCTTGATCGAGGCCGGCTGGCTGGCCGTTCTCCTGGTCACGCCGTTATTCTTCCAAACGTCCACGGTTCGGGTGTTCGAACCGGATAAGATGATGCTGGTCCGCTCCATCGCCCTGGTGATGGGGACGGCGTGGATTGTGCGCGTGATCGATTCGCGTCTGCGCCCGCCGGCTGGTGAGCCGGGGCGCATGCCCAGGGCCTTGCTCTGGCCGACCGTGCTGCTCGTCGTCGCCTATGTGCTCGCGACGTTGGTCTCGATCTCGCCCTGGACGAGCTTCTTTGGCTCGTACCAGCGCGGCCAGGGCTTGTACTCGTTCCTGGCGTTCGTCATCATCTTCGTCCTCGTTCTCAACGATCTGCGGCGGCGGGACCAGGTCGAGCGGCTCGTGACGGCCGCAGTGCTGAGCAGCATCCCGGCGGCGCTCTTCGCGGTGATGCAGGGCTTTGGCATCCAGCCGGGCGTGTGGCGTGGTCTCTACGGCGGGCGTGTCTTCGGCACGCTGGGTAACCCGATTTTCCTCGGCGGCTACCTGCTCATGGTCATCCCGCTGACGGTCGCGCGTTTGCTCGGTCCAGCCACGCCGTCGGCTGAGGAAGTGGGCGGCAGCGACGAATCGGCCAGTGGGGGTATGGCATCGCCCCTGGCTCGTCGTGGCCTCTATGGTGTCGCGCTCATCCTGCAAGTGGCGGCGTTTGCCCTGGCCTTCAGCCGCGGGCCGCTGCTCGGCCTGGCGGCCGGCGTCGTGTTCTTCGCCCTGGCCCTGGCGGCGGTGCGAGGCAGGCGGCAGCTTGTGGCGGGGATCAGCATCGCGGCTCTCGTGCTGGGCGTCGTGCTGGGCCTTCTCAATCTGCCGCCGGTGCAGGCGGCGTTCGCCGGCGCGCCGGCGCCCCTTGCGCGCCTGACGACGCTGCTGGACGTCAGCCAGGGCAGCACCGGCGCGGTGCGTCTGCTCCTATGGGAAGGGGCGGCGCGCACCTTCCAGAACCAGGCGGCGCGGGCGCCTATCGGCTTCGGGCCGGAAACCGAGATTTTCACCCTGAGCGCGAGTGTCTCGCCGGAGATCCACTATCAGGAGGCCCGCGACCTGCTCCCCGACCGCTCGCACAACGAGAGCTTCGACCGTCTCATCGAGACGGGCGCGCTGGGCCTGGTGGCCTACATGTGGCTGATTGCCGTGGCCGTGTACCTGGTCTTCCGCCGCATGGGCCTGGCCGCGCCCGGTCCGGACACGATCCTGTATGGCGTGGTTGTGCTGCTGGGAACCGTGGGCGCGGCGCTCATGCCCGTGTTCCTTGGGCTGCCGCTCTACTTTGGCATTGGCTCGGCGCTAGGGCTACTCGTCGGTATCTGGGTATTCCTGCTCATTCAATCGTTCAGCAACCGCACGGCGGTGCAGGTGAGCCGCGAAGGGCAGTGGCTCCTGGCCGCTCTGCTGGCCGCCCTGGTCGGGCATCTCCTGGATATCAGTCTCGGCCCGGCGAATCCGGTCAACCGCGTGTACTTCTGGGTCTTCCTGGCCTCCATTGGCGCTCTCGCTGCGCGCCCGCGCCTGGTAGGCTCAGTGGAGCCAGAGCCAGCGCTCCCCCCGCCAGCGCCGGCCCCAACCGGGAAGACGGCGGCGAAGCCTGCGCCGGGCGGCAAGACGGCTCCCGCAGCCAGCGCCAAGGCGACTATCGTGGCCAAAGCGCCGCGTCCGCTGCCGCCGCCCCTGTTCCTGCCCACCTCAGCCTTTGCCTACGGCGCTATGGCCGCTATCGTCATGGCGACGCTGACATATGCCTTCATGCCTCTCGATGGTTTCCGGCCCGAGAGCAACGGCTTCGCGATTGTCTGGTTCATGCTGCTGAGCATTGTCCTTGGCAGCGCCCTGCTGTGGTTCGAGACGCGCGTGGAGGCAGCGCGGTCGGGCAGCGCGGCGTGGTCCTTGTGGGCGATCCCGGCCGGGGCCGTGGCCGGCCTGGTCATTATGCTTGCGCTGCGGACGGGGATTCTGCTGGGGAACGGCGATTCGGTGGTCTTGCTGTACCTGTTCATGGCGCTTCTGTTGGCGGCGCTGGCGCTGCTGGCGACGTGGCTGCCTAAGCCGCCCGTCCCAGTGGGTCAGGGGAACGCAACGGCTGCGTTCCTCTACGCGGCGCTGGGCCTGATGGTCCTGGCGGTCATTGTTTTTGGCAACGTCATCCCCATTCAGGCTGACATGTACCTGGCGAGCGCCGACGCTTATGCGCGGAGTGGGAATATCGGCGCAGCGCTCATCTTGGGCCAGAACGCGATGACGCTCCAGCAGGGGGAGCCTGAATACACGCGGAAGATGGTCGAGTATATCGCGGCGGCGTCGGCGGCCGTGCCGAACCAGGCGGACCGCGATGCCGGCTTCGACAAGGCCGTGCAGCTGGCGGAGTACGCGGCGAGCCTGACGCCGGCGGATGCCAACGCGCGCTTCAACGTCGGCCACGCGTATCTCCTGTGGGCGCAGGCGAGTAGCGACCAGACCCGCCGCAGCAATCTCCTGGCGCGCGCGGCCCAGAACTACCAGCGCGCGACGCAGATCAACCCCAACGCGCCCGACTTCTACGTCGAGTGGGCGCTGGCGTCGCAACTCGCGGGCCAATCAGACGACGTGGTGCGGGCGGCGCTCAACCAGGCGCTCCAGCTCGACCCGAAGAACCCGGACGCCTACTTTGGCCTGGGCCGTCTGTACCAGGCGCGGGATGAGCTGAGCGACGCCGAACAGGCGTACCTCAAGGGCCTGGCCAGCGACTCCGGCTCTCAGCGGGCCGTACCGGCCTACAGCGCGCTGGGCGAGATATACGTGAAGAACAACAAGCTCGACCAGGCGCTCCAGGCAAGCCAGAAGGCTGTCGAGTTAGCGCCGAACAGCTGGGTGAACCGGCTCAACCTGGCGCTGGTGTATCAGCGGGTCGGACGCACCAATGATGCCATGACCGAAGCCCAGACGGCCTATAACCTAGCGCCGTCGGACTCGAAGCAGCACGTTGTGGACATCATTGCTCAGATTCAGCAGCCTCAGGGCAAGACCCCGTAACCAGCGGACTGAGTTGGCGTCATACATCACGGTTATACCTGGAGAAAAGTGGAGATAGGAGATGGGATGGTGCATGCCTCCCAACTCCTATCTCTTATCGGCATTATCGCCCATTCCACTGCTCCTTAGATGAAGGTTCGCTGTGAAGAAGTACATCACCATCATCTGGGCTGTCGTTCTCGCTGCCTGCGCGATTGTCATTCTCGCGTTCGGCGACTCGGTGGGCGCTGCGTTTAGCCCCAGCGACGTGACGCCGGCCACCAGCACGCCCGCCAACCCCACTGTCGTGGCGACCGGCGGGCCGACGCCGACTCTCGATTCGCATGGATCGCAAGGCCCCTTCATCTGGGTCAGCTCGCAGCCCCTGGGCGCTGCTCAGGCCCAATTCCCCGAGGGCACGAGCCTCGTCTACGTGAACATCTGGTTCATTCATGATGCGGCATTTCGCATCGAAACGTTCAACGATTTCGGCGGCGCCCAGGCGCCGCGCCTCGAGGGACAGTACCAGGCGGATTGGGGTATCATCTCGCTGCCGTGGGAGTCGGCCAACGGCCCGCTGCCGACCGTGGCAGGGCCGTTTCACACCCGGCTATCGTTTCAGCTCGCTCCTCCCGCTGGACCTTGGACACGCTACGGCGACGCAGAGTGGGATATTGGCGCGAATGTGAAGTTCGACAAACCCACGTACTATGGTTATGGGCCTGGTGTGGACTCGACCGCCCGCCTCGAAGTCTACGATAAGTCGGCGAACCTGGACTCCAACGCGCAGGATACCGTGACGGTCCACGTCTGGTCAGAGAACGGCGCGCCGCAAGGCATTGACATGCGGCTGCGGGAGACTGGCCTGGCGACGGGCCGTTTCCAGACGGGTTTTGTCAGCCAGGGCTTCCCTGACCTGACCTTCTGCGATCAGCCGGACTGCTCTAATGGCACAACAGGAACGCTGTACGTTGGCGCCAACGGCGACACAATCCACGCGGCATACGCCAGCCTCGGGCTAGAGACGACGGCCCTGTGGCGGCGAGTTAGCCCCACGAGCACGCCAGGCGCGACTGCCCCACCGAGCACGGCCACCGCCACGCCCACGCCAACCTCCACCTTCCCCGTGGGAACACAGACGCTCATGCTGACACCTGCGCCTAACAAGATGGGCTATGTCACCGGCCCACGCAACGGCCAGGCGCGGCTCGCGTCGGAAGCCTCCAACATCTACATCTTCGCCGGGTACAACGGGTCTAGCGCGCCCGTTTTTCTGGGCGTCACGGAGTTTGCGCCGACGCTGCCGGCAAACGCGCGCCTGGTAAACGCCGACCTGACACTCACCGGCGGCTTCGCGCAGCAGCTCGATCCCTCGCCCGATGGGCGCTGGAAGATCGACCTGGTGGATTTCGGAAGCCACGCCGTAGACGCAACGATGACCTTCAGCGATGTGTTCACGGCGAATACGCTCTCGACACTCTCGCCGGTGCTGGGAGCGTCTGACCTCGCGGTGGGCAAACCGAACAAGCTCTTCTTCAGCGCCGACGCGGTCAACGCGCTGCAAGCCCAGATCGCAAGCCAGGGCCGCGCGGTATTTCGCGTGACGGGACCGCTCGATTTCTCAGTTGGGGCTAATCTTTTCGGGTGGAGCACGGGGATGCAGCCGGGTGGTCTGTCAGGGCCGGTGTTGAAGCTGAACTACGTTGTCGGCGCGCCCCCCACGTCAACACCGAGTTCCACCGCCACGACAGCCGCAAGCAGAACGCCGACTCCGACGCTGACATCAACGCCTGGCACAGCCACACCCCAGGTGCTTGTGCAGGGCGTCGTGCAGAGCTGCCAGGGCCAGCCGGTGGCGAATGCCCAGGTGACGCTGCAAGGAGTCTCGCCCCCGCGTTCCGCGACGACTGGGGACGATGGCGCGTATAGCCTTGGCCCGATCCCGCCACCGTTCAACGAGGGCGACTACACAATGAGCGTCAGCGCGGCCAACTACGCGTCGCGCAGCCAGCTCGTACATCTATTGCTGCGTTCAGCGCCGTTTGTCGTCGATTTCAAGGACACGACGTGCCTCGTGCCGTCGATGACAACGGCGACACCGACAACGACCTTGGCTGTGACGCGAACCGCCACGCCCTCTTCGACGGCGACGGCGTCCCTGACGCCCACACCCAGCGCCACGGCCACCGCCACCGCGCCGTTACCGACCGTCACGGCGACGCCAAGCCCAACGCCAACGGGCCTCGCGCCTGAGGTGCGTCTTGACAAGCCCTACTACGTCGGCCTCCAGGATACGGTGAGGGTCTCCGTCTATGATCCCACCTTAACGAACACGCTGATTGTGTACGCCAGGGCGACGAGTATCGGCCCCTGGATCGGCGCCGTGACCCTGACACTCTATCAGGACCCCAACACGCCGCACCTCTATGTTGCCGACGAACTCATCACGTTCTGCCAGGACACGTGTACGGGGAGTGGCAATGACCCTTCGCCGCGCTTGCGCGTGCTGACGCCGCAGACGAGCTTCAAGGTCGAGTATCCACCCAGTAAGCCGCAGGCGACCGCCCTGGCAACCTGGTATGAGGTTGCGCCGCCAGCGACTACCACGCCGACCCCAACTATCACCGCGACGCCGACACAATCTCCGACCGCAACGGCGACGACATCCGCTACCGCGACAACGACGCTGATGCCTACGGCGACGCAAACGCCGCCGGCGACGACGACGCTCACCCCAACCGTAACGCCGACGCCACCGCCGACTGGCAGCGCCACGCCAACCGCCAGCGCCACGCCAACCGCGCCCGCCAGTTACACGCCGACTCCGACGGCCACGGTCTCACCCTCTGTAACGGTGACGAATACGGCGACACCGACGGTGAAGCCCACGGAGATTCTTCGGCCATTCGCCCTGTACTTGCCATACCTGACCCGCTGAGGAGTGGGCTCTCAGGAGCCGCAGACTAGAAGGTGCCGCTTATGTTCCGCCGCTTGTTCGTGCTTGTTCTGACCTTTGCGTGCCTGGCCGTGCTCGCGGTTCCGGCGCATCTCGCTACTGCCGCGCCGCCGCCCCAGGGATTGCCGACCCTGCCGAGTGGAGGCGGGACATTGCCGGCGTCGACGGGAACGGCGACGTTAACCCCGACCACGATCGCGACCGCCACGCCATCCATGACCACTACGCCGACGGCCACGAGGACCTCACCAGCCACGGCGACGCCTAGCCCAACGATCCCCCCGGTGACGTGTCCCTATCCGGTGCCAGGTACACCAAGCGAGGTCGCCCGCATCTGGATGAGCCAGGAGAAAGGCGGGCCGCCCCAACACGACTTCCCGCCGGAGTACCAGGATAAGAAACTGTGGGTCAATTTGTGTCAGAACGAGTTGCCTGGAAATGCGCCGCCGTATCTGTATCAGGTCGAAATCCGCGACTTCTACAATTCCGAACAGCCAGTCGGCGCTGGCGCCAGCGGTCTCCATCCCGGCGCGGGGATCACGTCGTTCCAGGTCGACCTGTCACAGTTCAACCTCGACGCTACGCAGCCCTACCGCACGCGCCTGCGCTTCCCTGGTCTCTTCCCGGGTGTCGTCGCCGAGTGGGAATGGACCGTAGGCACGGTGGTCCTGTTCGACCGCAATCGCTATGAAGGCGTGAGCGACTCGGCGACGCTCACCGTCGTTGACCCGTTCTTGCGCGACACTGACATCTCCAATATCGTCGTCAACGTCACGAGCTGGAAGGATGACGTTCTTGTGGGGAGTCTGAACATCGGGCTAACCCGCACGGCGCCACGTAGTCCCTACTTTACGGCGTCGCTCGGATTTCGCAGCGGGGGCGCTGGGAGTGGACTACTCGTCACCGATGGTGTGACACTGCGCGCTCAGTACGCGCGCCCCGAGGATCCAGGCCCCATCATGGTCACGCCTGTGACGGCGACCTCTACGTGGGTTCAGCCGCCCACACCGACACCCACGTTGACCCTGACGCCCTCGCTCACGCCGACGCAAACGTCGGCGATCACGCCCACGCCGACGCGAACAACGACGATCACACCCACACCGACGCGAACCGCCACGCTGCCCGCCAACGTCACGCCGTCGACTCCGACGGCGACTCTAACCGCCAGCATCACACCGACCTCGGGGCCGGGATCTCCAACTCTGACACCTGTTCCGACCTCGACGCCCCAGGTTGGCACGCTGACGATCTATGCCCGCAACACCGACCTGGGCTATCTCAGTACGTATGGCAGCCAGATCCCCGGCGATGTCTGGGCAGGGGTGTGGGCCGGTGGCAAGAACGTCCACCACGGTGTCGTGCAATTCGACTTATCGACGCTGCCCGCCGGAGCTATCGTGACGGATGCGTCTGTCTCGTTGACCGGCCATACTAACCTCACATCTGGTATCACGGCGACGTGGCAACTGGGCCTGCTCCCGTCGTCGTACAAAGGCTTCGACGAGACCGCGCCTCTCGCGCAGGCGACGTTCGCGGACATCGACGCGGCGCCGGTGACGCGCTCGCCAACCACGCTCCAGACAGGGGACCTGGGGGTGGGTGTCACGAATAGCTTCACGTTGGACGCCGGGCAGCGCGCGGAGATTGCGCGGCGGCGAAGTGCGACCGGACGCGTCACGTTCCGCGTTGACGGCCCTCAGAGCGGCGATAACAATGTCTTCGCCTGGTGTGGATTGGTTGCCACGCCGACCTGCGGCAACAACCAGCTGCCCGTCCTGCGCCTGTCGTTTGCTATTCCAGCGCCAACCTTTACGCCAACTCTGACGCTGACGCCGACGAACACAGCGACGCGGACGAGCACGCCGACGCCCACAGCGACAGCCACAAGCACAGCGACAGGCACAGCCACGAGCACAGCGACGGCTACGACGACCTCGACTCCCATCGCCTCGCCCAGCGTCACACGCACGGCGACAGTTCCGGCGACGGCAACCCCGACCGGGACTACCGGTGCGACGGCGACCAGCACCGCCACGAGCAGCCCAACGGCGACGGCGACGACGACAAGCAGCCCGACCGCGACCCCAACGCCCGGCATAGCCTTTCCGGCCCATGAGCCGGGCGGTAAGTTCTACACCGAGTCGGATTATCTCACCGTCGAGATATTCGTTCCACCCGGCCGCTCAACGGGCATGGTGGCAATCCGCACCACGAGCGCGCCTCCAGAGACACCCTGGATGTACGTGCCCGTCACGGCGGTCAGCGCGACCCATTTCGTGATGGTGCCGGCCGTGCGCTTCTGCACCACCTGTGCGGGCAACGATACCAGCCAGTATATTCTCAAGGTCAACAATGGGGACACCATTATTGTCCAGTACCAGGACTTGATGCGCCAGGCGTATTGGTACGCTCAAGCGCCGACGGTCACATCGACGGCAACCGTGGCCGCAACGGCGACGCCCACGATGACGGCTACACCTATTGCCACGGCGACGGCAACCGCCACGCCAACCACCACGGCGACCGCGACCATGGCCGCCACGTCTACCGTCACGCCCACGCCGGCGGCGCAGCTCTACTTCGACCGGGAGGACAGAGCCTATATTGGCCCTAGCAGCATCGCTGTGCTGTATCTGTACGACACCGATCTGCCCAACCACTACGACCAGTATCCGAGCGTCTTCGCTTATATTTCGAGCACAACCAGCCCTTACGCCTTCCAGGTGGAACTCAAGCCCCTGGCGCCTGGCTCGACGGTGTATAACACTCTGGCGGCGAACGATAACATCAGGTTCTGCACGGACTGCCCTGCAAGCGATCCGGCGACGAAGACGCTCAAGGTCAGCGATGGCGACACGATTGTGGCTGACTACCAGGATGTGCTACGGAGCGGTGTACGCTATTTGGCGCGGGCGACGTGGCGCGTCAGCCTGCCTACGACGACCCCGACCCCGACGCTGACTGCAACGACAGCGCCGAGCGTCACGACAACACCGACTGCGACAACAGCGCCAAGCCAAACACCGACGGCCAGCGTGACGGCGACAGCCAGCGCCACGCCGAGCGTAAGCGTCACAACGACTGTGACCCCCGTGCCGCCCGCGACGGTGACATCCACTATGACGCCGACCGCGACGGGAACGCCGGCGCTCTCGCCCACGCCAACAGAGACGGCCACGCCGCCACCAGCGACGCCGACGCCGACGGCAACCATCCCGACGCCGTACAAAGTCTATCTGCCACTGCTTGAAGGAGGGCCGGCGACACCATAGCCGCTTTCCTGCCCCACTCTGCCTGGCTGGGACGAATGCTGTGACCGGAAGGCCGCAGAAGCGCGGGAATTGGGCAACGTGTGCCCGTATCTTCGAGCGGCCCGGTGCGTTTTAGAGGGTGCTAGCCGCCGTGCAACCTCTCGGGCCGCCGCTGTTTCTCCGAGACTGTATGGAGGGTAGTTTCATTCGGCGTACCCGATGGACGGGTCGCCGCGACACTTGAGCCGAAGGGGGGGCTCCCGCCGAGCTCCCCCTTATCGTGTGTCTGGAAACTGCCCGACCTTCACACCTTCACAATTTTGTATAGGTTAATCGACGGCTAAACCAGTCTTAATATAACTTTAAGGAGTCGCGTGTTTAGTTAGGGCAGAGCGGCGGAACGAGCCAAGGCGCTGCCCACACACAGAGGGAGGACATAGAAACCCATGCGCCATCGAGCTATCACTCTGCTGCTCAGTCTTGTTGTTCTGGCCCTGGCCGCGACGGCCACCCAGGCCGCGCCTCAGAGCCAGGACGGCGCCGTCCGGGCGATCCAGAACATCTGGATGAGCGACAAGGCCAACGGCACGCCGTTGGAGGTATTTCCCACTGGAGCCAAGTCGGTGTTCGTCGTGTTCGATTACAAGGACGCAGCCGACACGGAAATCCAGGTCAAGGTGTACGACCCGAAGGGCCAGATCATTTACGTGACGTCGAAGAAGTACTCTGGCGCCGGGCGCGAGAACATCGAAATCAAGCCAAGCGATCCGCTTCCTGACGGGGCCTATGTCACAAACGGCTCCATTGGCGTAAACGGGCAGTTCTTCCTTTCAGAAACAAGCGAGTGGTACGTCGGCGAGCCGCCGGCCAAGCCCACGGACGCGCCGATCAGCGCGGCCCAGGCCAAGGTAGCGAACCCGGCCAATCCCGCCAACGCAGCGAGCCAGACGAATGCCGCCCAACCTGTCGCGCCGGCTGGCGCATCAGCGGCGACGACCGCCGTGAACGCAGATGCCGGTATGTCGATGCCGCTGTTGATTGGGGCAGGCATCCTGGCGCTGGGGTTGCTGGCGCTCGTTGTCTGGGCGGTGCGCGGTTTCATGACCGCCCCGCGACCAGGCAAGTAAGCGGCGTCGGGACACTTCGAGGACTTGTGGTGACTGAAAGGAGACGGGGACTGTGAAGCGATTCATCGCTGTGTTCGTTGCGCTTGCGATTGGCTTGCTCTGGGCGGGCGTCGGCCAGGCCCAGAGCAACCCAATCACAAGATTTGACATGCTAAAGGCGGATGGTTCGAGCGCCTGCTCTGGCCCGGCGGCGCAGCGCGTCTGCACCATCCCCAGCGGCTCGAAAGAGTTCAGCATCGTCGTGGACTACCAGAATCTACCGGACAACACGAAGTTGAGCGTCGAGCTGGCTGACGCGGCAGGAAACAAGCTCGCGCCGCCAGCCGAGACGCACGGCGGGAACGGTTCAGTGACGTGGAAGGTGACAGGGGATCAGGTGCTCGCTAACCTGCGCGCCCTCGCGGACCCGGATCAACAGGGTCTTGTCAGCAAGGTGCAGGCAGTGAAGGCAAACCCAAGCTCGCCCCAGGAGCGCGAGACCCTCTCGGAGGCCCAACAGGTCGTCAGTGGGTTGCGGAAGCCTGTCCAGAGTCTCCAGCGTTATGAGGCCATCGTCCCTGGGGTCATGACCCCGCTATCGGACGCCGATGCCGCTCTGGCGCAGGCTCTGCAGGCTCTCTCGGCGAACGGCACGCTGGACGTGGGGAAGGCGACGACGGCCGCTAACACCGCGTCGGGCAAGATCAAGGAAGCGCTGGACAAGCTCAAGTCGCAAACGAACATTGCCCTTGCCGACGATATACCCGCCGTGGTGACGAACTCCGCAGCCACACGGACGCTCAACATTGAGGTTAACAACGGGATTGCTCAAACACTGGCCTGGACGGTGAGCAGCTATGCCTTGCCGACCAGCACGCCGCAGCCGACCGGCCGGCCTGTGGCGACGGAAATGCGGCCGGGGAACGTCCCGACACGCACACCGACGACCGCGCCGACCCAGAATAGCCAGCAGCCGACGGCGACGACAGCGCCAGCCCAAAACAACCAGCAGCCGACGGCGACGACAGCGCCAGTCCAAAACAGCCAGCAGCCAACGGCGACGACAGCGCCAGTCCAGAACAGTCAGCCGACAGCCACACCAGCGGTTGTTGTTCCCCAGGCAGCGACAGCGCCCGCTGTATCGGCTCAGGCTGCCTCCGGCCAGTCGGCTTCCGGGCAGGCTGCATCTGGGACGGCGGCGCAGGCTGCGTCGGGGGCAGCGAAGACACAGAGTGGCGGCGCATCCGTCGTCACCGCTGCGCCCCCACCCCCAGGATCGACCGCCGCTCCAGTAGGGGCGCAGCCCGCGTCGGGCGCGGGTAGCGCCACACCTGCTGCGGCACAGAAGACAGTCGGCGCTGCGCCCGCCGGTGCGACACCCAACGCCACGGCCCGCGCTGCCGGGACAGCCGCTCCTGCTGGCGCGCCAGCGACGGCGACCGCCGCCAAGCTGGCCGGCGGTGTAGACCTGTCGCGGTTGACGCCTGAAGCGGGCGGCGCGTCTCGCGTGCTGGGTCAAACGGACCGCGGCGGCCTGCCGCTGCTCATGATGGGCCTGGTGGTCGTAGCGGCTGCCCTCGGCGGCGCTGCCCTCTGGATGCGGCGGCGCATGTAGGGCCGCCGACTGAAAGGATTGCGGTTGTAAATATTCGTTGGCTCTCGGAACCTTCAGGGCCGACAGGCACAGGCGAAGGAGGGAAGGGCGCTACCGCTCTCGCGGACGCCAGGGCATTTCTAATCGCCTCACCTGTTGGCCCGTTGGCTGCCTCGGCCCCCCCGTCGGGCAGCCATTCGAGGCTCCGCCAAAATAACCCCATTCACTATATGTTAGGAGGATTGGACAAATGCGAGTAGCTGCATTCGCCACACTGGCCCTTGGGTTAGTGTTGGCAGCTCTGTGGCTCGCGCTAGGCGCGCCCGCGCCGGCGTTGGCCGTGGGGCCAAGTCAGGTCGATGACGTCACGATTCGGATGGTCCGTAACGGCCAGCCGGAGAGTGTCTTCCCAAGCGACACGAAGACCGTCAATGGCGTCGTCACCTACAACATCCGGGGGAATGACAACACCCCCATCGCGCGGCGGACGACTATCTCCGTTCTGGACCCCGTCGGTCTAGAGGTCTACAGCGAGACGTTCCAAACGGATACGTCGTACGTCGGGTCCGCCACGAAATCGTTCTCGGTCAGTGGCGACCAGATGATGACGGTGTATCGCACCATCGCCGCGAGCCAGTCTCAGACGGCGCAGTCGAGCGCCCAGGCTATCGCCCCGGCAACGACCAGCGTGACCAACGCTATGCTGACCAGCGTCAGCGCCGTTCAGTACGCCGCGACGCAGGCGCGCCTGGCCACCGAGCGCATGCAGACGTTCAGCGAGGTTCCCAACGCGACCAAGACCCTTCTCGCGCAGGCGTCGAGTGACTTGCAGACGGCCATTAATCGCGCCGACGCAATTGTGTCGGCCGGCGCCTGCAATCCGGCGGGCCAGGATTGTTCCTCTAAGGTCACAAGCTTCAACCAGAACTTGCAGACCATTCAGCAGAAGACGCAGAGCGCGCAGACGGCCATCACCCAGGCGCTCTCCCAGATCAGCGGCCTGTCGAACCTGTCGGTCCCGCTGACCAACCAGTGTCTCTACAACGCGCAGAACCAGCCGGTGCAGCAGACGTATACATCGGTTGTGCTCCAAGTTGTGCCACCGAGCACCACGGCGACGCGCCGCGATACATGGGAGTGGCAGGTCGGAGATCCGAGCGCATTTGCGCAATCGGCCATCCTCACGGCAGCGCCGTCCACCATCTATACCCAGGACGTCACCATCGTGCCGACTCACACGTCGCAGATTCGCGCGACGGTGCTCGACCCGCAGTGTCTGCCGGTCCTTGACGGCGTCAACGTGAACTTTGCCACGACGCTCGGCACGCTCACCCCCACCTCGACCACCACATCCTCGTCGGGCGGTTTGCATGGCTTGGCCTCGACCACGCTCCAGGCCGGCAACCAAGCCGGTAACGCGGTTGTGACCGTCACCGGTCTGTCCGCCAACCAGACGGCGGCCCAGGTCGCCATTGTAGGGCCGGCGCGCACGATTACCTTCCAGACAGGGTCGGGCCAGCAGACCTCGCTCATCATCCAGCGGGGCGCGCAGACCCAGATCGAGGTCCGCGTCGTGGACGTGAACAACAACCCCGTCGCCGACGGAACCGTTGTCCAGTTCAGCGTCACGAACGGCGCTGGAACCTTCAACCCGCCGTCTGTAACGGTGTTCGACGGTATCGCGCGCACGATGTTCACCGCTGGGTCGAACAGCGCCAACGCGACGATTACGGCCCAGGTGCCGGGCACAACAGCTCAGGCGCTGTTGCAGATTACCATCGCGGGCGACCCGGCCAACATCCAACTCCGCGTGCAGGACACGTACAGCACGACGCTGTACCTGAACACCTCTGACCAGTCCCCGTATACCTTCGTCGAGGCCGTCGTGAAGGACGCTCAGGGTAACCCGGTCGCTGACGGCACCATGGTCGAGTTTATTCTCGACGCAGCGGGTAAGGCCGTCTGGGACCATCCCACCGACTCCCAGGGTATCGTCACGCAGGCTCCCACAACGGGTGGGGTCGCGCGCGCCAAGCTAACGGCAACGCCGGGCGGCGCGAATACGACTGTCGGCGTCATCGCGCGCGTAGTGGGGACCAACATCATTGTTCCGCCGTTCAACGCTCTGCAGATCACGATCAAGGCGCCGAAGGCGTACAACATCTACCTACCGGCCATATTTCGGATAGTGCAATGCGGGCGCGGTATCACGGGTGGCTGCGCCCCTCGGCCGCCTCTCGAGTAGACGGGCTGTTCGAGTCGGCGATAGACCGCTGAAGCAGGAGCGCGCCACGGGTACTCCGTGGCGCGCTCGTTTATTTCTGAGCGGGACGCTGGCTTGCAGGAGGAAGTGAGTAGTTAATCGTCAGGACAGGTCCGACGCCGCCCGCGCCGCTGCTCCAACTGAACAAGTTATCGTCGCCGTCCGTTGGCCCGTCCAGGCGGAAGGACAGCCGCCGGGTCGTGCCAACGCGTTGCGTGAGCGCCGCTAACGCGGCGGCGTCGAAGCGGTAGAAATAAGGCGGGCCGACGGCAAGGTCCTCGCCGTGGAGAACGGGGCCGAGCGCGAGGCTTGTTTGCGCGTCGCGGAGAGCAGGGTAGGATAGCCCCGGCCAGAGCGCGTCGGCGCTGCTGTCGAGAAGCGTGGGCTTGAAGTCGCCACCCTGGCTTGTGTAGCGGCTCGAACGGCCCATGAGGAACAAGGTGGCCCAGTTCACCTCGGCGCCGGGGGGAAGCGCCGACAGATCGAACTGGAACGCGCCGAGGTATTGCGCCCCGTCGTAGACACCCACATACATGTCATCATCGCCCAGGTGATTGCCGCGCCCCTCGTAGCTGACGACCCAACCGGCGTATGACGGCTGCACCGGAATCTGGATTGTCACGTCCCCATTTGGCCCAAGCGTCGGCACAGGTGTGCTGGTCGGCGGCGCAGCTGTCGCCGTCGGTGTGGGGGTGCTGGTTGGGGCGCGAGGCGTCGGGGTGGCGGGTGGCGGCCCATCGAGGCTGTACGCCACCCAGAGCACCGGGCCGGGCTGCGTACTCCCTGCTCCATAGCCGGTGTCCCAACTGAACAGGCTGTTGCCCGCTGTAGGACCGTCGAAGCGGAACGAAACCCGGTGCGTCGAGACCAGGCGCGTGTTGAGCTCTAGGAGCTGATCGACGCCGAAGTCCATGCTGTTCGTGATGCCCTCGCCGAGCTCACCAGCGGAGAATGAGGCAAGGGGACTGTGGGCCGTCAGGCCACCGATGACGGCATAGCCGTGGGTCGGCCAGCCATAGTCGGCATCCGCCGTCAGGAGTTGGATGGTCCAAGTTCCGGCCTGGCGATTTTGGGCGTCGCGCCCTGTCAGGCGCAGTTGAGCGCGCTGGATGTGGGCGTTGGGCGGCAGGCTCGACAGGTCAAACTGAACCGCGCCATGGAAGATGCGCCCGCTCAGGCTGCCGGTGAACGTGTCGTTGTCGCCGAAGAAGTTAGTATCGGGCGTGTCGCTGCGTACCCAACCGACGCTATCGGCGGCGGGACTAATCTGTTGGGTGAACAGGCCCGGCGGGGTCGGCGTGATCGTCGGTGTCTGCGTCGGTCGCGGCGTGAAGGTTGGCGTCGGACTGCCAGGCGCAACCGTTGGGCAGAGCGGTTGGACGGGCGTCGGCGGGGGCGCGTTGGCTTGCCGCGTGCCAACGTTGACCGTCCAGAAGTAGTAGAAATCGGTGTCGGGCTGTGTGACAAAGCCGACCCCGATATCTTGCCATGTGTTGAGCACGATGTTGCGATAGTCGGGTCTGTCCATCCAGAGGGCGACCAGGTTGCGGGCGCTCGGCTCGGCCCCGGCAACTAGCTCGCTAGCCGAGGCGAGCGGGTAGCCCGCGTTGACGATGCGGCTTTGCAGCGCGGAGCCATCACTTCCCGTGTGGCTGAGGCTATTGTGGACGGCCATGTCCTGGCTGTGGGCCCGCGCCGCGGCGGCGAGCCGCATGTCCAGGTTGAGCACAGGCATGCCGGCGGCGACGCGGACTTGATTGATGGCGTCCAGCATCGCCTGCTCTTCGGGCAGCAAGCCCGGAATGGGACAGGTCGTCGCAGTGGGCGTTGGGCGCGTTGCGCCGGGCGTAGGGGGCGTGAAGTCGAGGCCCACGGCCTGGGCCGCGTTGATGAGGCCGTAGCCAAACTCGACGTTGTGACCTGTGGGGTCATAGATGGACGTGCCCACGTGCTCAGCGGTGCTGAGCAGGCGCTCGCGCACCTCGACGTTGGTCAGATTGGGGTAGCGTGACCAGAGCAGCGCAGCAATGCCGCTGACGAACGGGGCCGCCATGGACGTTCCAGGCCACGCTTCGTAGCGGTCGCCGGGCAGGGTGCTCAGGATGGCGACGCCCGGCGCGACGACCGAGATCGTCGCGCCATAGTTCGAGAACGGCGCGCGGGTGTCATCGGTATTAAGCGCCCCCACGGACACGACGTTTGGCCACGCGGCGGGATAGCTTGGCTTGTCGGTGTTGTCGTTGCCCGACGCAGCGACGACGAGCGCACCAACTTCCCAGGCGTGATCGACGGCCGACTTGAGCGTCTGTGATGGCGTGTCGCCACCCATGCTGAGGTTCAGGATGCGCGCCCCGTTGCGCAGCGCGTGCTCGATGCCCTGGGCGATGATGAAGTGGCTGCCGTTGCCCATCGCCGACATGACCTTGATGGGCATGACGCGGCTGTTGGGGGCAACCCCGCTGATGCCCACGCCGTTGTTCGCCGCTGCGGCAATGATGCCGGTGACGTGCGTGCCGTGGCCGTTGTCGTCGTCTGGAATACGCTGGTTGCGTACGAAGTCATACCCGTCGACAAGCTGGCCGCGCAGGTCCTCATGTTTGGCATCGACGCCGGTGTCGAGGACCGCGACAACGATGTTCGGGTTGCCGCGCGTCAGATCCCAGGCCGCGGGCACACCGGTGCGGTCTAGCCCCCACTGGTCGCGGAGGAACGGATCATTGGGTTGCCAGGTGTGGGCCGGGGTGTAGAGGCGCACAATCGGGTCGCGCTCGGCGAATGCAATCGCCGAGTCTGCTTGCAGCGTCGCCAGGGCGCTGTCCAGGCGGTCGGTCGGAACGCTCACCGCGTCGATGTTCAAGGTCGGCAGGCTGTCCGTCACCTTGCCGCCGATGGCTTCGACCGAGGTGCGGCCCTTGGCCGACGCGGCAGCGCGGTAGCCGACAAGGATGCGGCCCGGCACGTAACCGTCACTTGAAGCCGTGTCGCTGGCGGCGGAAACGCCGCTGGCAGCGCCAGACAGGCCAATCACGAACCAGACCAGACCGCTGAGCAGTAGGAGCCAGATGAAGCTGCGTTGCATGGCTTGTCCTCCTACCTACATAGACGTGAAAATCGTAGCTTAATTACTCTGTCGCGTCAACAAGACATTTTTACAATTTCACGCAAGCTTACCCCGATGAAAGAGCGGCGGATACCTGTTGGCTGTCCTACGGCTGCTCTACGGGGAGGAGCGTAGGGTGAGCGTTGACCGCCTGGCTTGTTGTCACTATACTTGTGCTGCGAAGTCGCGGGGGGACGCCGGATTGTGGGGTATAATGTGGTGAAGGGACGATGGAAGCACAGCCGGGGAGCTAGTCGGGTGAGCCGATGGCGCGGACATGGCGTCCGCGTCGGAGCAATTCTGGTGTTGCTCGCGCTTCTGGTTGTCGCCGCCGGGTCGAGCGCACAGGCGCAGACCGGCGTTGAGGAGTCGCTTGTTCAGGCGATCATCAATCGCATGAGCGTCGAGGAGAAGGTGGGGCAGCTGTTCCTGGTCACTTTCCAGGGTGATGATATCGGCGCGAACTCTGACATTGCTGGCCTTATCCGTGACTACAAAATTGGCGGCGTGGTTATCAGCCCGACCAACGGTAATTTCCGCAATGAAGGCGACACCCCGCAGCAAGTGACGCAGCTGACCAACGGGCTTCAAAACCTCGCGCTCCAGGCGAATTCGGCGAACCCCATCCCGCTTTTCGTCGGCGTGGAACAGACCGGCGACGGTTACCCCTACACTGCGCTGCGCAACGGGTTCACCCCGCTGCCCTCGCCCATGGCGCTGGGCGCGACGTGGAGCGACACGACAACCCTGGACATTGGGCGCATTGTCGGCCAGGAACTCGCGGCGGTGGGCGTCAACATGCTCCTTGGGCCGTCGCTGGACGTGCTGGCTATGCCTCGCCCAAACCAGAGCGGGGACCTTGGCATCCGCGCCTTCGGTGGCGACCCGCAGTGGGTGGGGCGAAACGGGCGCGCGTTCATCCAGGGTGTACACCAGGGCAGTGTGGCGCGCGTCGCCACCATCGCGCAGCACTTTCCGGGGATTGGCGCGAGCGACCGCAGCGCCGACGACGAGGTGGCGACGGTCGACCGCCCTGAGACCGATTTGCGGCGGGTCGATTTAGCGCCGTTCTTACAAGCGACATCGTCGACGCCGAACGGCGCGACGGAGATTACGGATGGGCTGATGTCGGCGCACGTGCGATACGGCGCCTGGCAGCGCACGCCTGGGCAGCCGATCAGCCTCGATGCCCAGGGCGGCCTGCAACGGCTGCTCGACTCTCAAGACATGAAGGCGTGGCACGAGCGCGGCATTGTCGTCAGTGACGCCCTGGGCGCGCCTGCCGTCCGCAAGTTCTACGATCCCAAGCAAGAGACGTTCAACCAGAAGCGTATCGCTCGTGACGCGTTCCTGGCCGGTAATGACGTGCTCTACCTCGCGCGGTTCAGCGCCCGGGACCAGTGGCCTGACCAGCTCGCCAACATGCGCCTGGCCATCGAGTTCTTCCGCGACCAGTACCGCACGGATCCCCAGTTCCGAGAACGGGTCGAGGCATCTCTCAAGCGCATCGTGTTGCTCAAGCGGCGGATGTACTCGAGCTTTACGCCGTCGAACATGCTGGTCGATGACCGGCGCGTGAGCGAGCGGGTCGGGCGAGACGCCCGCGTGGTCGATAACGTGGCGCGGGATGTTGTCACTCTCGTCTCACCGACGCGGGAAAACGCGGCGCGTCTGGCGCGGCCGACTGAAACGGACCGCATCCTCATCGTGACGGATGGGCGCTCAGCGAGCGAGTGCGGGGGCTGCCCTTCTGAGCCTCTCATCGCTCCCAACGCGCTCGAGGGCATCATCCTGCGCCTGTACGGCCCGAGCGGCACAGGCATCGTCGCGCCTGACCGTATCAGCAGCATCACGTTTAGCGACCTCAAGGCTTACCTGTCATCCGCAAGCTCGCTGAGCGAGGAGCAGCGCCGCGACCTGGATGGGCGGCTGCAGGCGGCGACTGTGCTTGTGTTTGCCATGCTCGACACGGCCCAGGACCCCAGCGCCGATGCGCTGCGCATGTTCCTGCGCGACCGTAGCGCCCTGCTAGGAGACAAGAGTGTCGTCGTGATGGCCTTCGGCGCCCCCTACTACCTGGACGCGACAGAGATTGGAAAACTTGGCGCTTACTACGCTCTGTATGGCAAGACTGCGCCGTTCCTGGAGGCGTCGGTGCGCGCGTTGTTCCAGGAATTCGTGCCGCGCGGCTCACCCCCCGTCAGCGTGCCAGGCATCTACGATTTGCAGGTGATGTTGGAGCCAGACTCCAGCCGCCCCATCCCCATTGGCGCGTTGAACAAGGTGTCCGGCGACAAGGCCCAGGTGGGCGAGACGATCACCGTTCGCGCCGGTCCGATCCTCGACCGCAACGGCCATCCGGTTCCGGATGGAACGCGGGTCAACCTCCAGTTCTTCTACCGGGCGGCGGCCGTCTACCTGCCTAACCAGGAAGTCGGGACGCGCAACGGCATCGCCGAGACAACGGTGTTCCTCGAGCGGCCCGGCCAGATTGAGATTGCTGCCACGACCGGGCGGACTTCCACCGCGGCGCCGCTCATTCTCGCGGTTCAGGGCGAGGGGCCGGTGACGGCTGTGCCGACACCCCAGCCGACGGCGACGCCCCAACCAACGGCGACGCCAAGCCCTTCCCCGACTGTGAAGCCGACAGCCGTCGTCGTCCTGCCGCCAGCGGACCCGCCGGTGTCCAATGGCGGCTGGGCCGGCCTGGCGCTCTCGCTCGTGACGATGGTCGGCATGGGCGCGTTGGTTGTCGTCTGGCAGCGTGGGGCAGCGCTCGCGCCCACAACGGCGGTGCGTCTGCTGCTGCTGGCGATGGCGTGGGGCCTGGTGGGCTATCTCATCAACACGGCGGCATTCGGCGCGCTGCATGGTAGCGTCTGGTGGGTTGCGCCGCTGTTGAGCGGTTTGTTTGCCCTGCTGCCCGCCGCCTGGCTCTGGCTTCAGCGGCGTTAAGGAAGGGATGTGGCGATGGGGGTGGGCGTGACCGTGAGCGAAGGCGTGCTGCGCGCCGTCGCAAAGATTGCCAGACCGAGGAGAAGCGCCACCAGGAGGACGAGGTAGAAATTGTCGCGGATGGCGCGCAGCCAGACGTCGGGCTGCCTCGCTCCGCCGCCGTCGCCCCGCTCTGGTTCGAGCAGCGCGCGCAAATCGGCGACGGTGGACGGGCGCTGGTCCGGATGCATGGACATGGCGCTGACGATGGCTTTCTCGACGGTCGGCGAGATAGCCGGATTGAGAGAGCGCGGCGCGATCAGGCTTTGAGGTTCTAGGAATCGCTGCTGGGCCGTCACCGGAATGCGCCCGGTGAGCAGGTGATAGAGCGTTGCGCCGACGGCGTAGATGTCGGAGCGCGGGAGTGTGTGGTCAGCGCCGCCGTACTGCTCCAGCGGTGTGTAGGGCAGGGAGCCGACACCGCGCACGACGGTAATGGTGCGCGGGTCTTCCGGGTCTAGCGGCTTGACGAGGCCGAAGTCCACGAGCTTGATGCGGCCCTGGGATGTGAGCTTGATATTGGCGGGCTTGACGTCGCGGTGGATGACCGGCGGCGACTGGTTGTGCAGGTAGTCCAGGGCATCGAGAAGCTGGGAGAGCCAATCGAGGACGCTCGTCTCAGGCAGAAACTCGCCGCGTCCGCGGGCCTGGTCCACAAGCTGGCGCAAGTCAGGCCCGTCCACGTAATCCATCACCAGGTAGCTGCGCCCATCCTCGACGAAGAAATCATAGACTTTGGGGAGATTCGGATGGTCCAGCCGGGCGAGGATCATGGCCTCGCGGCGGAACTGGGTCTGGGCCTGGGCGAGCTGGGCCTGGGTGGCGTAGGGATCGGGGCGAATCTCCTTAATGGCCGAAAGCCGGCCGCCAAGCCGCATGTCCTCTGCCGCATAAACGGCGCCGCTCCCCCCCTCACCGATGAGTTGGACGATTCGATAGCGGGCGCGTAGAATCCCTCCTACGATTGTCGTATCGCTCACAGACCCTCCCGCGGTCATCGAAGGATAGCCCGCCAGAGGGGTGGAGTCAAATGGGGTCGGCGCGCCGGCCCGCAGGGTAGAGGGTAAGCGTCGGCCTGGGCAGGCCGAGGGCGTTGGAAGACGTTATGCCGATCAAAGACATTCCCATGCTGATTCTGCGCGCCGGCCAGGCGGGAGGCCGCGAGTGGGCGCTGGAGCGGCCCGTTGTGACGATTGGGCGAACCCCGGAGAGCGACATCGTACTCGAGGCGCGGGAGGTCTCGCGCCGCCACGCGCGGGTCGAACGTCGTGGGACACAGTACATCCTGTATGACGAGGGAAGCAAGAACAAGACGTACGTCAACGGCCAGGCGATCAGCGAGCCGTACGTTCTCACCGACGGCGACGAGATCAGCATCGCCATGCGCTTCAAGCTGTTGTTCGTCGATGCCGAGTCGACGGCCCCCCTTCCCCCGTCCCCCGCGCACCGTCGGGGGATCTACGTCCAGGAGAGCACCAAACGTGTGCTTGTCAACGGCGTTGAGCTGGCCCCGCCTCTGTCCGCGCCCCAGTACAGTCTGCTGACACTGCTCTACGAGCGCGCGAACACCGTCTGTCCACGCGATGAGGTGGTGCGCGCAGTCTGGGCGGATGCTGTCGGCGGAGTGACGGAGCAAGCGGTGGACGCGCTGGTGCGGCGGCTGCGTGACCGTATCAAAGAGGTTGACCCCGACCACGAGTACATCGTGACCGTGCGCGGCCACGGCTTGATGCTGGATAATCCAGAGGAGTAGCGCTGCGGTCTTGCGAAAAGGGGCGTATCCCCACGCCCCTGGCTGCGTCTCTAACTATAGACGTGTGTCCGAGCGGTGGGGTGCTGTCTCGGATAGGAGCGCCGAATTTGTGAATTTCCGAGCGTGACGTACAATTTGCCACCGTTCGCGGCGTAGGGTGTGCGGCGCGAACAGGGGATAAGGACTGTTGGAGACATTCAAGATGTTCAAAGCCGTCTCAGGCTTGCCACGCGGTTTCGCCGCCCTGGTAGTCGCCTGCCTGTTCTGTTTGCCCCTCATTGCTTCCGCCGATGTCTTTCCTCAGACAGGTCGAGACGAGGCATCCGATATCGTCGCCGGACAAGTTCTCGTTCGGTTCCGCGACAATGCGGACACGGGCGCGGTATCTCGCATCCTGCGGACGTATCCAGCGCAGAGTGAGATGGGTGGACTGTACCGCCTCGCGGCGCCGGTCGGCGCTGAGACCGCAGTGGCGGCGCAGCTGCAAGCGGACCCGGCTGTGGAAGCGGCGAGTGTGAATCCGGTGATTGCCGCCCCCATGCGCAGCCGCGCGGCGCAGAGCCAGAAGAACGCATCGAACGGGGACGCGGCGCGAACGACGGCCAGAGTCAATCCTGCGGACATGGTCCAGCCGCTGCCGCCATCGATTGCTTCCCAGTCCGGGGGCACGACCCCCAACCGGATCGCGCATTTTTGGCTGAGCGACCGCCAGGGCGGCGTGGACCCTAGCACGGGCGCGGATAGTTTGGCCCTCGTCGGCATGTGCAACGGGCCGCGTTTTAACGCCGGTCGCGCCATCTGGGCTAACATCGATTATGAGAACATGGATGCCCAGACTCTGCGCGTCCAGGTATACTCCCTCGGCCCGTTCCTCGACCGCACGCCCCAGGAGCAGTTAGGCGCTGGCTGGTCGGTATCGGTCGCGGGCTACAACCGGGCGTCGAACACAATCCAAAACGTGACGCGGCTGCCGGTGGGCTGCTACCAGGCGCGTCTCTACTCCTCCCTGGATAACTCGTCCACGCCCCTCGCCAGTGTCTATTTCCAAATTGTGACAACCTCGCCAGAGATGCAGTCGTCGGCGTCCTTGCTATGGCACCTGGATCACACGCGGGCCGATGATGGCTTCGATTCTTCTGAGCGTTGGGTCGATATCAAGGCGTCGGGCGCGTGGAACGTCACCACGGGTGCGGAGATGACAATCGCCGTGATAGGTTACGGCGCTGACATCAACCATCCCAAGCTGAAGAATCACATCTGGACTGATAAAACAGACCCGACTTTGCACGGCTGGAACTTCGACACGAACACCTCGAACATCAATGATGATTATGGCGAAGGCACCTTTCTGGCCGGCCTCATCGCTGCTGAGCCAGACGGCCTTACCACCAATGGTGGCCTCGGCGTCAATTGGGGCGCGAAGATCATGCCGCTGCGAATCACTCGACCGTACGACCCGGCGGTATGGTGGGGACCTGAAGGGATGGCGGATGCCAGCAACATCATCAGCGCCATCCGATGGGCGCGTGAGAAGCACGCTGACATTATCTTCGTGAGCTTATGGTTCAAGCTCGCCGCGAACGGCGGGCGCGAGCAGCAATTCAAACAACTGCTAAGGCAGGAGATCCAGCTTGCCAGGCAAGATGGCATCGTCGTCGTCGCGCCCGTGGGAGATGTCGATCCTAATGTGCCCGGCGAGCAGTCGGGCGATGATATATATCCCGCCTCGCTCCCGCAGGTCCTTACCGTTTCAACCACCGACCAGGCTGACGGGTGGCAAGACAGCGCCTACAAGAACAGCGAGGTCGATGTGGCTGCGCCTGGTCGGACCTATATCCTGGGCATCAATAACCCGAACCTCCCCTGGCTCCAGCCTTCCGATAGGGTTGATCCTGCCTGGGTGTACGGCGACACGGAATTCTCCGCCGCTCTCGTCACCGGCGTGGTGGGCCTCATCCGCTCGGTGAACCCGAACCTGTCGCCAGACGAAATCGAGAACTTGCTGCGCAACAATGCGGACAAAGTGGATACCGCGAATCATAGCTATGATTACCCCAGCACGTGCCGGGGTTGGAACGAATACCTGGGGTGCGGGCGCATCAACGCCGAGCGAACCCTCTGGAATACCACTCACGAGCTGCACGGCGCGATGAGCATCACGCCGATCACGACGCGCACCGGGGGGCAGCAGTGTGTCCGCCTCGAAAACGAGCGCACCGGCGCTGTCACCTGGAAGGTCGAGGTGGAGGCGACGGCCGACCAGGATTGGGTGACAGTGAGTGGGCCTTTCTCGGCGAGGAGCACTGACCAGCTTGTCGACTACGGGGGCGCTTTGCCCTCTTACGCCAAGGTCTGTGTCAACCTGGGCAACGGCGCGGGGCAGCGTCCCTACGGGTATTATCCCGTGGCGCTCAAGATATCGAGCACGATGACCAATCGCAACGCGCCTGAGACTGTCACGCTGCCGGTCGTCTATGCGCCGCGTCTCTACTCAGTCTATCTGCCCGGTGTCTCGATTGCTGCGCCAACGGCCGGACAGTGACCCCGGCGCAAAACATTTGGCCCGTGTGAGCGCCGCCGTTCCCTGCTACAACGGCGCAAGATGGATCCGCGAGGTTGTCGCGACGCTCCAGCGGCAGACGCGCCCGCCGGACGAGCTGCTCGTCATCGACGACGGCTCGACGGATGGCTCGGGCGCTCTCGCCGCTCAGGCTGGGGCGCGGGTCATTCCCCACGCTGTGAATCGAGGACTATCGGCGGCGCGGAACACCGCGCTCGTGGCCGCCTGCGGCGACATTCTCGTGTTCGTGGACAGCGACGCCTATGCGGACGCCCACATGCTTGAGGCGCTCCTGGCGGAGTTCGATGCGCCTGAGATCGCTGGCGTCGGCGGCGTCGGCGTCGAGGCGCACCAGGTGACCCGCGCCGATGCCTGGCGCGCTCGACACGCCCGCCAGTGGCATGGACCGCGCCGCCAGGCAAACGCGCCCTATCTGCACGGTCTGTGCGCCGCCTACCGCCGCCGAGCATTGTTCGCGGTCGGCGGCTTCGACACCCGGCTCCGCACCAACGCCGAGGATGTTGAAATGGGGCTGCGGCTGCGTCGGGCAGGCTACCGCCTCGTCTACACGCCGGACGCCGTCGTCTATCACCAGCGCGCCGATACCCTCTCGTCTTTGGCGAAAATGATCGACCGGTGGTACTATTGGGCGGCGCGCGTCCGACGCGCTCGCCACGACGCTCCGTGGCGGCTATTCGCGGGCGTTGCGCGAAGCGCCGCGCTCCACGCAGCGCAAGACATGCGGGAGATGCGCCCGGACCTGGCCGGCATCAGCGTGATGATGGCGGGGGTCAAGGCCCGTGCTATCGTGCGCGGCCTGACGACCACCGAGCGGCCTTGATGGGAGAAGATGTGACGAGAGCATCGACGGCCCGCGCTGCCCTTGTGACGGGTGGCGCGGGTTTTATCGGTAGTCATCTGGCCGAGCGGTTGCTGGCCGCTGGCTATAGTGTTCATATCCTGGATAACGAGTCGACGGGGTTGCGCTCGAACATTCCGTCTAAGGCAACCTTCCAGCATGGCGATGTGAGCAACAGGACGGATGTCGAGGCCGCCTTTACCCGTGACGCCGCCTCCCCACCCTACGCCGTTGTCCTGCACATCGCGGGTCAAGCCTCCACCATTCGCTCTTTTGCCGACCCGTGGTCCGACTTCGCCACCAACGCCGTGGGCACGATGAATGTCGTGCAGGCGTGCCTGACGTACCGCGTCCCGCGCCTCTTGTTCGCTTCCTCGATGACCGTCTACGGCCACCCCTCCCAGGTCCCGACGCCAGAGACCGAGGCCTGCGCGCCGGTGTCGTACTACGGCGTCTCGAAGTATGCGGCGGAGCGGTTCGTGCTGGCCACGGCGGCGCGCTCGGACCTTCCAGCGCCATTCCACGCGACGGCCTTCCGCATGTTCAACGTCTACGGCGAGCGGCAGCGCCTCGACAACCCCTACCAGGGTGTGGCGGGCTTCTTCATCGGCTCGGCCCTGGCGGGCGCGCCCATCACCATTCACGGCACGGGCGAGCAGTCGCGGGACTTTATTCACATCGACGACGTGGCGCGGGCCTGGCTTGGCGCTATCGACGCGCCCGCCGCCTATAATCGCGCCTTCAACCTGGGTGAGGGGCGGCGGCGCAGCATCAACGAGCTGGTGGATACCATTCTGGCGGCTGTGGGCCGTTCCCGCGCCGACTATCCGCTCGCGTGGGGGCCGCGCCGACCTGGCGACCAGGAGCACATGGAAGCCGACACCCAGGCCCTGCGCGAGGCCATTGGGTGGGCGCCGCGAGTCACGTTCGACGAAGGCATGCGGCGCACGATTGCGTGGGCGTGCGCCCAGGCGTATGCAAAGGAGTAGCGTGTCACGTCTTGGCGAGCAAGCCGTCCTTCTGCTGAACGCCCTCGTGCCGGCCTTTCCCCAGAACAAGGTCGGCATGGAAGCGCTGCTGGACGAGACGCAGCACTTTGCGTGGGAGTACAGCCAGGGGGAGGCCATGCTGGGCAAGGACGACCTCTCCCCCGCTGTGGCGGGCCAGCGCGTCCTGGACGTTGGCAGCGGCTCCGGGGCGAAATCTCTCCTGTACAGCCGCCTGGGCGCCACCGAGGTGGTCGGCCTCGAGATTGACCGACGCCTGGTGACACGCTCGGCAGCGCGTCTTGCCACGCTTGCCCAGACGGACGAAGCGGCGCGGCGAGTGCGCATCGTCCATGGCGACGCGACGCGGATGCCCCTGCCCTGCGCCGCCTTCGACACGCTTATCTCGGTGCATGCGCTGGAGCACATCGTGCCGCCGGACCTGGCCCTCGCCGAGTGCGCCCGTGTCTTGCGCCCCGGCGGGCGGGCCTACCTGCGCTTTCCGCCATACTGGAGCGCCTGGGGGCCGCACCTCGAACGCTGGATCCACTTCCCCTGGCCGCACCTGCTGTTCTCTGAACCGACCCTCATCGCCGCGACGAACCGCATCGAAGCGCGGGTGCGCCTGAATGAGCGCGCGCCAGACTTCGAGCGCCTGGACATGCGCGGCCAGACGGCGTTCACGCACGTCAACCGCCTGACGATGGCCGAGTTCGACGCCATACTCGCCCGGCTGCCGTTCCGGGTCGCGCAGATGCAGCTCCTACCGATGGGCTACGACTTCCTGCCGCAACTGGCGCAGGAGTGGGGGCGCTTTGGGTGGCTACCGCGCGGGGGCGCGGAGATTCTGAACGCACTGGCTAAGACACGCACCGGCCGCGAGATTATCGCAACCAAGGCGGTCGTCGTCCTGGAGCGGACAGGCGAGGCCTGGCGGGGGGAACGATGACGTATCGCCGCCTCCTGCCGCGTCTGTCCCTGGCCGCGCTGGTCATCGTGCTGGCGCTGCTGGCTGGCCTCGTCTACCGGGACCGCGAGCAGCTCGCCGGGTATCCGTGGCAGCCCCAGCCCATCTACATCGTCCTGGCGTCCATTGCCCACAGCGTGTCCCTCGCCATCACGTTCCTGGCCTGGCATCGGATGATGCGTCGGCTCTCGCCCCAGGGCGGCGGCTCGCTTCGGACGAACTTCGCCATCTACTACACGACTTCGCTGGCGAAACGCATTCCGGGCGCCGTGTGGTATGCGGCAGGCCGGGTGGCGTTGTACGAGCGGCTGGGGGTGAATGCCTCGTTCACAATGGCCGCCCTGGTCTACGAGTCGGCGCTGGTTTTCCTGGCGGGGATGCCTACCATTGCGCTTCTGGTGGCGCCGGCCTTGCGCGCCGGTCTCGCGTCGTCGTTCACGATGCCCGGCCCACTGGCGCTGACCGTCGTCGCCGCTCTGGCCGTACTCATGCTGGCTCTGATGTGGCCCGGCACGTTGGAACGGCTGATCAACGTGACCCGCCGTGCGCTGAGGCGGCCCTCTGTCGAAGTGAGGGTGGGCCATTGGGACGTGCTGTCCTGGCTGGCGCTGTACGTCGCGGCGCATCTCGTCGGCGCAGGCATCGGCTTCTTCTGCATCGTCAACATCGTGTACCCGGTTCCCGTGGCACAATTCGCGCCTATTGCCCTTATCGGCGTGGCCTCGGTCGTCATCGGCCTGATCAGCTTCCTGCTGCCGTTCATCCCGCTGGCCCGCGAAGCCTCCATCACCGTGCTGCTGACGGCTTATCTGCCGCTGCCCATGACCCTCATCGTCGCGATTCTGTTCCGCCTGATCTGGACGGTCAACGACGTTGTCTGGGCCATGCTGGCCTACCGCATCGGCGTCACGGACGCGACCGTCGTGCCAGGCCGCGAGACGCCTGGGGCCTACCCGGAGATTTGAGAATGCCCGCCTGCCCTGCCTGCGGTGAAGGCGAGACGCGCCCCTGGCGCTGGAAAGCCGCGGCGAGTGAGATCGCGTATCCTGGCATAAAGCCGTCCGACGTGGCGGGCTATCAACTGGTCCGCTGTGCGAAGTGCGGCCTGGGCCGCGTCGATCCCTTGCCGACGGCGGCGATGCTCAAGGAGTTGTACACCGAGGACTACTTCGGCGCTGGCGACTTCAGCGGCCGCATCAGCGATGCTCTGCAACGCTACCGCCGCTATAGTGGCCCGCCCGCTCTCCAGGCGATACGCGCGGCAAGCCAGCGCGCTTACGAGGCGGCCCACGTGGCCCGACTGGAGGAGTGGCATAGCGAGCTAGGTGGCGCGGCGCGACCACCGCGCTTGCTGGACGTTGGGTGCGGCCTCGGAGGCGTTCTGGCGGCTGCCCAGGCGCGTGGATGGTGCGCTGTCGGGGTCGAGCCGTCACAAACTGGCGCCGTCCTCGCCCATCAGCGCGGCCTTGACGTCATCAACGCCGACCTGGCGACGTCGGGCCTGCCCGACCAGAGTTTCGACATCATTCACATCCGCGAGGTGCTGGAGCACGTCCTGGATCCGATGGCCCTGGTGCGGGAGGCGCGGGCGCGTCTCGCGCCGGGCGGCATGCTGTATGTCCAGGTGCCCAACGACATCGAAGGCTATCGGGCCAGCCTGTTCCGCCAGGTCTGGTGGCTCATCCCACCCCTGCACGTGTGGTATTTTACATTCGATACATTGGAACGATTGTTGAGGCGGGTTGGATTGACGGCACGTGTGACAGGAACGCTCGGTCTTGGCGTCGGCTTCGACAGCTACCGCTACCTGGCTGCCCAGGCGAGTATCCTTGCCTGGTTGGACAGCCACGAAGATGGGGCGGCCGGGCTTGTCCCCCGGTTGGCGCGGGCTGCCTTTCGGGTCGCTGGAACGCCGGCTGATAGGCTCCTGGATCGAGCGCAAAAGCATTCGAGTTTGTGGGTGTGCGCCACCGAAATCCAACCTGGGGCGACGCCCGTCTAGAGTAAATAGAAGGCCAGAGCGGGTCTAAACCCCGAATTTGCCCCTCACCCGAAAGTAGTAGCGGCAGATTCGAGGCCAAATTCACCCCGCAGGGTGATGACAGAAGGCTTGTTCTGGAGTTTAATGTCCACAGAGATGTCCATGTCTGAGCAGCTACACGGAGGAAGATTTACTATGCAACGAAAACTCTTGATTGGCCTGGCGGCGGCGTTGATGCTCATTTTGGTTGTCAGCGTTGCGGCATACGCGCAAGGCACGGAGAAGGAGTACACCGGCTACCAGGTGATGAACCTGGCGACTGCGCCTGGCTCCGACGCCCACGTGCGCATCGAGTACTACAAGCAGGATGGCACGCTCGCCAAGACCGCGCAGAACGTGACCATCCCGCCGGGTGGCTCGGCCAACATTCAGCAGAAGTCGGAGACGGACCTGCCGGCCGGTGTGTACTCGGCCGTGCTTAGCTCTGACCAGCCCATCGCGGCGGTCGTAGGCCAGATTGAGTCCGACCCGTCGACTCCCGACCTGATCTACAAGACACCCTTCTCAGACTATACCGGCATCAGCACCGGGTCGACCACAGTCAGCTTGCCGTCGATGGAAGTGAACTGGTTCGGCCTCGACTCGCTGGCCCGCATCCAGAACGTCGGCGACAGCACCGCCACGATCTCGGTGCAGTTCAAGACCTCGTCCCTCAATGGCGTGGCCGCCGGCCAGGCGACGATCAACCCAATCTCGATGACCATCCCCAAGTACGCGGCGGTTACCCTCGACCCAACCCAGTACACCCAGCAACTCGTCGCCACCAGCGGCTCGTTCCAGGGTCGGTTCTTTGGCTCCGCCATCGTGACCTCTGACCAACCTCTCGCCGCCATTGCGAACGAGACGGACGTGACCAAGCGCATCAAGTATACCTACAACGGTTTCGGCGATGCCGACTCCGGCGCAGAGTTGCTGGCGCCTGGTATCTTCTGGCAGTGGTACAACACGCTGACCTCCCTGGCGGTCGCTAACCCGACGAACCAGACCTGCGCTGTTACCATTACCTACACCGCTGGCGCGGGCAGCCAGCTGATTGGCGGCGCTGACGGCGCGGGCCAGACCAAGGTTGTGAACTTCAGCCTGGCGCCGGGCGAGTCCCGCACGGCTTACGAAGGCGCGGCGGCGAACAGCGACCTGGCCGACAAGTTCCAGCGTTTCGGTGGCGGCGCTCGCATCTCGACCTCGACGGCGGGCTGTAAGCTGGTCGCCAAGGTGAACCAGACCCAGTACACGCCGAACCCCAACGGCTCCAACCCGTCCGGTTCGTTCAACGCGGTGCCGACGGCGACACTGACCACCAAGGTCGCCATCCCGCTGATCCAGGCTGACTTCTACGGCTACTTCACGTCGCTGACGTGCGCCAACGCCGACCAGGTCAACCCGGCGACTGTGAACATCACGTACACGTCGGACGCGACCCTGAGCGGCGTGCCCAACCGGAGCGATACCGTGACGCACACGATCCCGGCTGGCGGCACGATCATCGTCTACGAGGGCCAGCAGAACGGCTCGCTGGCGGACATCAACAAGAGCACCAGCGTGTGGTTCTCGGGCGGCACGGCCAAGTTCAACGGCTCTGCTTTCGTCACCTCGACCGGCACGGCGAAGGTCGCCTGTGTTGTGAACGAAGTGGGTGGGAATGTTGCTCCTGGCGACAACATGAACTCCTACAACGGCGTCAACGTCCAGCCCTAATTGGGACCTGAGCTGCTCAGCATAGTCAGTCGCCGGCGCACTGTCGCCGGCGACTGGTCTTTTATTTGGAAGAGCTACCCATGCGTGTGATTGCGGGGCGGGCCAAGGGCCGCCGCCTGATGATGGTGCCCGGCGAGGGGACGCGGCCGATTACCGACCGCGCTAAAGAGGCGCTGTTCAGCATTCTCGGCAACAGCGTCGTCAATGCTCGGGTGCTGGACTTATTCGCGGGTACGGGTGGCGTCGGTATCGAGGCGTTGAGCCGCGGCGCGGCCCACGTGACGTTCGTGGAACGGGCGGGCAAGGCGGTGGACACGCTGCGCCAGAATCTCAGCCTGACGGGGCTGACGGCGGGCGCGGAGATTGCGCGAACTGACGTGTTCCGTTTCCTGGAGGCGCCATCCGCCGAGCCGTATGACCTCATCTACGTGGCGCCGCCGCAGTACCAGGGCCTCTGGCTGAAGACGCTCCAGGCCCTCGACGCGCGTCCCCAGTGGCTCGCCGACGACGGCCAGATTGTCGTGCAGATTTTCCCGAAGGAGTACAGCCCGCCGGAGTTACGCGCCCTGGCGCTCGTGGACGAGCGGAAGTACGGCAGCGTCTTGTTGCTCTTCTACGAACACGCGGGCGGGGAAGCGTAGGAGGGGGTTGAGAAAATGGCAGGGGCGGGCTTCAAACCCGCCCCTGCGGAATTTCACGCCATGGGGACGATGCCAAGCATGGTGGTGGGGCCGGTGAGGACGCGCAGAATAGTCTCCGGTGTGCTGCGTCGGATGCTCCGCTGTATCTCGACGGGCGTCAGCGGGGCATTGCCGTTCGCCAGGAGCGCGCGGAACACAGCCGAGGCCAGGGGCAGCTCTGGGCTGAGGAAAGCCGGATCGCTGCTGCATCGCGTCACCAGGCAGCCCCACATGCTGTTCAGACGGCGCACCTCGCCTGTTCGTGGGTCGATGTAGTCGGCCTCGGTCACGGGCGCGTTGAGGGGAAACTCGCGGCGGCACTCGTCGCAGAGGGCCTCACGCAGATACGTGTTGAAGTCCTGGGAATTGCGGCGCCACCAGTCGAGACTGATGGCGAAGGGGGTCTCGATTGTCGGGCGGATGAGGCGGCGGACGTGAGTTGTCATGATGCCGAAGCTCCTCGGAGTGACCAGCGCGGTTCGGCCGACGTGCCCACGTTGACGAATCGCTTCTCCGGATCTTGCGCGAGGGCATAGTTCAGGGCGAACGCCCGGGCGGCTGGCGCTGCCGGCGGCAGTTCAACGTCAGCCAGGAGGGCTTCGGTGGGCTGAGGCTCACCGGCGACATCGATCAATGCCTCGGCGATGTTGAGGTGGCCGATATGCGCCTCGAGCATCAGGTCACGCCGGAACCACAGATCACCAAAAACGATATATTCCGGGTTCTCCACCAGCCGTTGGGCCAGAACGCGGCTGACGTGTCCGACCCAGTCTCTGGCGCTGCCGGTTGATGCCGTCGCTTGCTCGACATTCAGCGGATGCTCCGCGTCGTAGTCGGCGGCGAACTCGCGCTCAGTCTTGCTGTTTTCGATGCGCACGCGGATGACATTGAAAGAGGGCAGGGTCGGGTTCTCGCCCGGGCGAACGGCGACGACTTCGCCAATCGCGTTGTGGAGCGCCGCAAAGTGCAGCCGGTCGCCGACCTGGTAGCTCTGCTTCGGCTGATAGACGCGGACGCCCGCGTGGCGCGCCGCTTCGGCGGCCACATCGTCGAGCCGCCCCTGGACAACCCGCGCAGCCAACTCCTCAAGGGTGTGCGGTAGCCCGTCCTCGTAGAAGACCTCCTCCACCCGGTCGAGATCGCGTCTGGTGACAGAAAAAGATTGCCAATATTCGGGGGAATCAATAGCGTGGGCCACGAGAAAACGCCTCCCAATGCGATGTTTGCCGAGTAATTATAAGGCAGGATAAGGGGCGGCGCAAGACATAGCAAGCGTTTCAGGGAACGACCTTCACACCTGGGGCCGTAATGCGCCGTTGGGTAGGGTCTGCCCCTAGCCCTGTCGTTGGTAGCCGATTGCCATCCGCGCCGTACATCCCTACTTCCAACGTGTACTCACCCGGTGGGATGTCGCCAGGCAGCGCCAGGGGATGCCGGTCGCGGACGAGGGTGCGCTCGTCCCACCAGGATGTCGGGTAGACGCCGCCAGACGGCGGGCCGTCGTGGCCGGCCCACACTGGGCCGCCCGTCGCCGGGTTGAACGCCGTCCCCAGCAGGTGAACGAAGACGGTGTAGTCGGCGGGCAGGGGCGCGTCCGCCGCCCAGAAGAGATCGACGTTGATGGTGTCGCCCGGGCGGGCCTGGTCAATGGGACGCCCGTTGGCGCCGACGATGGTGATGCCTTGCAGCCGAATGTTCTCGCCGACCCGCGAGTCACCCGGCGTGGGCGGCAGGCCCGGCGCCTGGCTGCCGCTGACCCGCAGCTGCCCGAACGCCGCGCGCCTACCGCCGCTGTCGACGGCGAGCACGTACTGGCCCGGCTGCATGAACTGGAGCACCGGCAGCTCGACCTGGACGCGGGCCGGGCCAGTGGGGAGGGCCACGGGCCGCGCCACCCACGGGGCGCAGCGCGCGTCTTGCGGGCGGCAGTCCGTCCGCACCGGGACGAGACCGACCCGCACATCCGTCGCCGGCCCATTCCAATATAGCCCCAGGCGCAGGGTGTCGCCGGGCCGGTACTCGCGGGTAGGGAAGTCGAAGCCGGTGACGTGCCCGGCGCCCAGGGACAGGTCGAGGGGCTGCGTGGGCGGCTCGGTCGTGGCCGGGGCCGTGCCGTCGGGCGTAAAGAGCGTCAGGCTGTTGTGGTCGAAGCCATAGCTTAGCGCCGGCTTGAAATGCTGCCGCAGCCACGGCTCCGCCAGGCTGTCCGGGTCCTGGAGCGGGCCGTTGACCCAGGCGAGCCACACGCGGTCGTGGCCGCGCGTGGCCGCGCCCATCTCGCGGTCCACGTTGTCGGTGGTGAGGGTCAGAGCGCCCCGTGGGACTTGCTCCACCGGCGGCTTCGTGACCATGCCGCGCTCGTAATAGTACAGGAAAACGGGGTAGCGGTTGCCGGAGACAAGCACCACGGCGTCGTCGGGGCGGGCATAGGCGCGCAGGACCTGGATCATGCCCTGCAAGTCATCGGCCATGTAGCGCGGCGCGTAGTAGACGGGCAGCATCCACATCACCGCGCCGGCCACGGCAATGCCCGCGACCCAGCCCGCCGCGCGCCGCCAGTGCCACAGCGCCCACAGGCTCCAGGCGAAGAGGACGTAGACCGGTGGAGCGAACGGGACGAAGTAGCGCGCCTCAACGCGCGGGTTGTAGAACAAACCGCGCGGCAGCGCCAGAAGGAAGATGACCAGGCACGGCAGCGCCAGGACGAGCAGCAGCAGCGCCACGTTCGGGCGGTTGGCGGGCCGCCGCAGCAGGACGACGACCCCAACGGCGAAGATCAGCGTCAACAGGAGCGCCGGCAGGAGATAACGGTCGATGTCGGTGGAGACGCCGAGCGTGAGCAGAGTCGCCTGGAGTTGGGCGACGAAGGCGAAGTTGATTGGCTCGGCCACGGACCAGCTGCTCATCTTGCCCAGAGCATACGCCAGCCACAGCGCGAACACCAGGACGACGACGACCTGAGCCGCGACCCACGCGGCCAGCCGCAGACGTGCCTCCGCCGCACGTCTGCGCCAGGCGAGGAAGAGCGCGCCAAACACCCACAAGTTCGCCGCGACGAGCATGACCACGGACAGGTAGATGGTGTACATGCCGCCGGTCGCGGCGAGGACGTAGCCGAGCCAGGCGCGGCGGCTGCCTGTTCCCCACCAGCGCAGCATCGCGTACAGTGCGAGGGTGAGCAGCAGTCCGGCCAGGGCGTACATGCGCATCTCCTGGGACCACCAGACGTGGAACGGCGCGGTGGCGAGAAGAAGCCCGGCGAGCACGCCCACGGCGCGCCCGGCGATGAAACGGCCCAGGATGATGACGGCGGCGATGGTCAGCGTGCCGACGACGACGGTGATAAAGCGCAGCGCAAACTCGCTGTCGCCGGTCAGCCGCCACCAGGGCCAGAGGAGCCAGAAGTAGAGCGGCGGGTGAACGTCGCCCGCCGTCCAGCGCGTCATTGCCAGGAAGCCCTGGCGCACGGCCCACGTCGCCAGCCCCTCGTCCCACCAGATATTCTTGTCGCCCAGGCGATAGAGGCGCAGGGCGAAGCCGAGCGCGACGGCGCCCAGGCTCAGCCAGGTGCTCCAGCGGCCGAGACGCGGTTGGAACCGGAACCGCCGCCGCGTCTCCTCGACAGGGAGGGTTGGCGGCGGCGCGACGGGCGCGGGAGCGGGAGGCGCTTGCATCTAGCCGACAGCGTCCTCGCCGTCGAACGTCATCATGCGGATGCGGTCGACGCGGAAGGTGCGCCGTTCCTGGCGCAGGTGGCAGAAGGCGGAGAGGTAGAGCGTGTGGCCGCGAATCTGGAGGCTGAACGGCTCGACCAAGCGGTCGGTGATGCCGTCGGACGACTCGTAGACCAGGCGCAGGCGGCGGCGCTCGCGGATGGCCTGGATGATGGGCAGTGGGACGGGCGCGACATCGATGGGCAGCCCGGCGATGCTGGGGTCGAGGTCGGCCAGGTATCTGGCGCGCGTGTCGCGGACGAGGCGCTTGAGCAGCGCACGCGTCGTCTGCACGTCGGCCAGGGCGCGGTGCGCGCCTTGCGCCTCGATGCCCAGGCGCGCTGCCAGATTGGGCAGGCTGTAGCTGGGCAGCCGGTAGCGGGAGCGCGCCAGCTCGAGCGTATCCACACAGACGTTGCCGAGGGGCCGATAGCCCGCCGCCATCAGCTCCGCATCCATGAAGCGCAGGTCGAAGGGGGCATTGTGGGCGACGAAGACAGCGTCTTGCAGCAGGTCGATGACGTGGGGAGCGAGCGCCTTGAACGGTGGTTGGCCGCGCACGTCGGCGTTGGTCAGGCCGTTGACAGCCGCCGCGCCGGGCGAGATCGGACGGCCCGGGTCGACGAGGCTGACAAAGCTCTCAACCTCGCGGTCGCCGATGCAGCGAACGATGGCAACTTCACACACTCGGTCGCCCAGCGCCGGCTGCAGGCCGGTTGTTTCCACGTCCACAAAGGCAAAGACAGTCTCGCTCAACAGCCGATTATGCATGCTTCACGCCCCACACCCGCCACGCCGCGTAGCTGACGCCTATGGCGGCGAACAGAACCGACAACCCCAGCAGACCCATCCGCAGCCAGACCTCCCCGGTCTGCTCGACGCGCACCCCTTCGACGACAACATTGCCGCCCACGGCGCGTAGAGTCACTGTGTGCTGACCGGACAACGGATGCTCGGCGAGGGCAATCTCGCGCCGCACTTCCGTTGGCGCTGCCAGATCGACGCGCTGTAGGGCGCCGCCGTCGATGCTCAGTTCCACGCTGCCCATGCCCGGCCCTTCGCGCGTCACGAGCGTCGCGGACGTGCCCTCATATAGAAAGGAGACCGTCGCGCCCATTGAACCTTGCATCCAGCTCCCCAACAACGCAGCCTGCGTCGTCACCCCCTGCCACCCGCCTTCCCAGCGATAGGCCGGGGCGGTGACGTGCTGGAAGCCAGGATGGAGACGAGGCGGCGCGGTCGCTTCGGCGGCCAGAGCCGTGTAGGCCGGCTGCACCGTCCAATCCGGGTTCACCAGGCGAAAGTAGCCCTCCGGCCGGTTGAACCACTCGTCGTTGGGGCGTCGGAAGAACCACAGCATCGCCGCGCCGACCCACGGGTAGTCATCCTCGATGCGGCGGTAGGCGGCGACCACGTAGCGCGCCTGCTGCTCCTCGCTGACGCGCCCAAACGGCGCGTCCATCCCCTCCGGCACGGCGCTCCATCCCATCTCCATGATCCAGGCGGGCTTGTCGGCCAGGCCGTTGCGCACCAGGATGTCGCGCAGCAATTGCGGCCGCGCGAAGTTGGTGCGGTGCCAGACGACGCGGTGGTCATCGGGGCTGCTGCCGAGGCCATAGGCGATGATGCCCAGGATGTCGAAGTTCTTGGCCGCGCCCGCCTGCAACATGCGCTCCAGGTAGTCCAGGTCGTACATCGCGCGGTCGTTGTGGTCCAGCGTCGGGGCGAGGGGGGCGCTGATGATGGCGATACTAGGGTCCACGGCGCGGATGCGGCGGGCCGCCACGTCGAGCAGCCGCGTGTACGCTTCAGGGTCGGGCGCGTCTAGCCCCCACTCCGGGTAAATGTTCGGCTCGTTCCAGATCTGGACGTAGTGCAGGCGGCCTTTGTAGCGGCGCACGACCGCCTCGACGAAGTCGCCGTAGTCCTCGTAGTTGTCCGGCGGTCCGAACGTCTCGTCGGCGTCGCGGTTGGCGCGGCTCCACGTCGGCGGGGTGTCCAGGCGGGCCACAACGGTGATACCGCGCGCCTCGGCCATGTCCATGATGGTGTCGTACTTCGCCCACGCTGAGCGCGGCGGGCCGTTGCGGCGATCCTCGAAGTCGCCCTTGCCGTGGATCTCGATGTCGGCCCACGGGAATTGCTGGCGGACCGTGGTGATGCCGGCCGCCTTCACCATGTCTAGTGTCCTGGCGACGGCGGCCGAGTCGGCCTCCTGCTCGAGGAAGGCGCTGACGCCATACGGGCTGCGGCTGGTGTAGGGGAGCGGGCGGTACGGGTCGAGCTGCAACGGGCGCTCTTGGAACCATATCTGGGCCAGGGCGATTATGCCGCGCGCCCTGGCCGCTGGCTCCTCTTCGCCCGTCCAGCGGACGAGCTGGGAGACCGTGGGCCAGGCGAGGAAAACGAGAATGGCGGCGCAGACCAGGAGCCCAGCCAGCAGGGCGAGGAGGAGCATGAGGCAACTCGAAAGTCGGCGCCTAAGCATTCCGCTGTTTCCTATCGGGGGCCATCCCGCATCAGTTCTGGAATCATACTTTATTAGTATAGCACACTTGCGCTATGGTAAGAGATTTCAGCGAGAAACTTTTCCCGAGCAACGGCATCGCAAGTCACGGGGTGCGCTGAGGGTGGTACACGCGCAGGGAGAGCATACCCTCGCTGTCGACTTCGCTGGCGTCGCCAAAATGGCGGCCAAGTTGGTCTTGCACATCCTGATAGCGCGTGCCTTCTTGTTTGATCACGTCATCCTCGCGAGCGAGGAGGAAGACCTCGCCGGGGGTTGAGGCAGCAAGCGCCTGGGACAGCCGTTGCTCGATCTCAATCTCAGTGGAAGGTGGGTCGAAATCGTAGTCGAGCGGAACGATGCCGCTCTGCGGGAGATCGGGGGTAGTGAAGCGGATTGGACCGGCGATGTAGGAAGGGTAAATGAACAGCAAGCTGTTAGGTTGCCATCGCTTTGCGATGAGCTGTCCTATCTGCTTGTACGCCTCGACTGGTTGCCAGCCCGTGTAGCCAGCCCAGGTGACACCCATTATCAGGCAGACAGCAGTGGTACTCGCGAGAGCTGCGTAGCGGATTTCCGGCATGCGAATGTTGGTGAGCTGGACCGCCACAAAGCCCGTGAGGGGAATCAGGCTGGGCAGCAGGGTGCGCGACCAGAAGATATGTCGGCCGAACAAGGTGATAAGGACGACGATACTGACGTACGTCGCTGTTGATGCCGCCAAGGGCATCGTCTTCCGCCAGTTTCCAAAAGGTAGGCTGGCCACGGCTATGACGAGGACCGCCTTAAAGATGAGGTCTAGCATGAGCGCGCCTGATGATGACACAGCCCCGGCGAAGCGAACCGCCGAGAAGTACATGTCAGGATCAAACAACGAGCGCATGACGCTGACCACGAGGCTGAGGGATAAGGGCGGCATCCACCAGTTGGCAAAGTCGCGTTCGCTGAAGATGAAGTAGTGGAACAGGAACAACAGGGCCGGCGCGAGAACGGCGTATGAGAGCCAGACCCACTTCAATCCGCGCCAGTCGGGCTTGCCAGCCAGCAGATAGACGAGCGTCATAACCACGACGGCCGGCCCGACGAGGTGGCTCATCACGGCTAGAAGGAACCCAATCGCCAACCCGAGGTAATTGGAGATGCGCGCTGGCTGCGTGACGATGGCCTCAGCGAAATAGAAACCCAGGGCTGTGCCTAAAAGCAGAATCGGATACGAGCGCAGTTCTTGGGAAAAGCGGAGCATAACGGGGGCAGTCCCGCCAATCAGTCCCGCGAGGATGCTCGCTGCGAGCGAATAGCGGCGCATCCAAAGCATGAGTGTCAACAGAGTTGCGATACCAAACACGACTGACAGCAGTCGTGCCGCAGGCTCGGAGTCGGAGATGGACAGAACCGCCCGCAAGAGAATGTAATACAACGGTGGATGATCATCCAGCCGCAGTGCGGCAATGAACTGATCCTTGTGCGCCAGCACGATAGAAAAGTACTCGTCGAGCCAGATGCCCTTATCCAACCCGACGAAGCGGAGCGTCGCGCCCAGACCAAAGACCACCCAGAACAGCATGGAAAGTCGTGAGTCGCTTTCATGACATGAAGTCGTATGGACCGAGGCGTCGCTTGGTGTTCGCCCCATATCTGTTGTCTCGTGAAATAGGAATTCACAACGCTTCCCGCCACCCGTCTGGTCGATACAGGAGACTAAACTGGGTGTGACGGTAAGCGAAGGTGGATACGATTGTGTTTGCCTTATAGGAGAATGTGAACGCCTCAAACACTGACTACTGGAACAGACGCAAAGAGCACACCTCAGTTACGCAACCCGTGAAAACATGCAGCCATTCCACCCAACGGAGCCGCTGTCATCAGTTGCCCATATCAAACAACAGCGCGGAGGCGCCGAGGGCGGGGACATATTGGATTAGGTGCGCGCCGCGATGGGTCAGCGCCCGCGCCAGCTGTTCCTCCTCGTCTGGCTGCGTGTGGCTCATGACTACCCATAGGCGCGGCTTGTTTCCCGCAACACCCAGCGCGCGGTCCGCCTGGACGCCGACGCGCCCGGCGTACCACCCATTGTGCATGTAGGCATCGGCCGGCAGCAACCCGAGTTCCTGGTAGTGGCCGGCCGCCGCAGTTGCGCCGTATGTGACGTACACGGCATCGGTGGGGCGGTAGTCTGGCGCGATGCTCTCGAGCACTGGTTTGAGCTCCTCTTGCGGGAGGTTCGCGTGCCACGGCACGTCGAGCCGAAGGGCCGGCCAACCGACGACAAGAACGAGGGCCAGGGTAGCAATGGTAGGCCAGCGCCAAGTGGTCGGTTGGAGCGCCAGCAGACCCGCTGCGAGGAGCGCGTATGTCACGGGGGCGACGAACAGCAGGTGGCGCTGGCTGAACGGGTAGACACCGTAGCCGCTGGCGACATAGGCCAGCCCCAACGGAACGAGCCAGCCCCACACGAACCATGTCGGCCGCCGCCACACACCGAGCGCGAAGAGCACGGTCAGGGTCACCGCGAGCCACGTCGGAACCTGGGCATACGGAAAGAGAGGGCCAACGATCCCCTCTGCCACAAGCCCGACCGCGAATATCCTCAGGCCCACCCAGTCATTGAGTACGGCGTAGCTGCCGGTCCAGGCAATCGCTCCCTCGGCGCTGCGCTCCAGGGCAACCGGCACGAGAGGCAGGATGGCTGCGCCGACGACGGCTAGTCCCACACCGATGACCGGGAGTTTGGGGTGCATGCGCGGCGTCAGGAGCTTGAGATACTGGCGCAGGTAGACTATCCCAAGCCAGCCAACCATGCCGGCGAACAGGAAGGCCAGCCCGTAGTAGGTGTACGCGCCCACTGCGGCGAGGGCAGCCAGCGCCAGCCAGGCACGCCTCCCGCCTCGCGCGGCGTATTGCGCCGTGACGAATATCAAGGCGCTCAACAGAGCCACCAGGGCGTACACATTGGCCTGCTGCGCATGATAAACTTGCGTCGGCGCCAGCGCCAAGATGAGCGCGGCGAGCGGTCCCTCACCCCCTGGCCCCCTCTCCCATAAAGGGAGAAGGGGAAGAATACTCCGTGTCTTGCCCCCCCTCTTCCACAACGGGAGAGGGGGAAGAATACTCCGTGTCTTGCCCCCCCTCTCCCCTAAGTGGGAGAGGGGGAAGGGGGGTGAGGGACGAGGCAGGCGCAGCATGACGGTGACGGCCAAAACGCCGAAGACCACCGAGGGGAAACGGACGAGTGCGTCTTGGACACCTAGCCCACTCCACACGTGGAGGAGCACGGGGAACACGGGCGGCGCGAGATCGGTGCTGACCCGCCCCGCCACTGCGGTCCACCAAGATGTGTGGGCCCGCGCCAGCATCATCGCCTCGTCCAGCCACAGGCTCGGTCCACCGATGTTCCACATGCGCAGCGCGAAGGCGAGGAGAAGGAGCGCGACACCCGTAGAGATGCGCCATCGCGTGTCTCTACGGCTCATGGGATGCCTCCCTTACACGCCGCGCTGCGTCGTAGACCTGCTCGACACTAACATTCGCTGTCGTCAGCGTCCTCTTATCTTCTCTGCGTCTCTGCGTCTCTGCGTTTCCAATCTCTTGTTTCCCCGCAAGATGAAGGGCGACATAATCTTTAGGGCGAGCGTCGGGGGGACAGACGGCGGCGACCGTATCGGGCGCGGTTGGGCGGTAGGGGCCATAGCGGCGTGGGTCGGTCGGCCCCATGACCATGACCGTCGGCGCGCCCATGGCGACGGCCAGGTGGGTCGCGCCCGTGTCGTTGCCGACGTAGAGAGCGGCGTGGCGGATAAACGCGCCGAGCGTGCTGAACGTCAGGCAGCCGGTGTTGTCGAGCAGGTCATGGCGCATGGCCGCACGAACCTGCGCGCTCACCTTCCTGTCGTCCGGGCCGCCGACCAGCACGACGACGGCGTCGTCCTCGAGGATGAGGCGGTCGGCGAGGGCGGCGAATCGCGCGGCCGGCCAGCGTTTGGCGAGCATGGTCATGCCCGGGTTGACGCCGCCGGCCGGGTGGAGGATGACCAGCGGGCGGTCGTGGGTCAAGGGTAACGCAGCGCGGGCGGCCGCTTCGTCGTCCGGTGAAGGGAAGAATTCTAGGCGCGGGTTGCCGGGCTGAATGCCGATGGCGCGCACGGTGTCCAGGTAGACCTCGGCCTCGTGGCGCGGGGCGTCGGGCAGCGCCGGCACACGGATTGTCTGGGCGAAGCCACGGCCACGGCTGTCGAGGCCGACCCGACGTGGGATGCCGGCCAGCACGGGGAGCATGCCCACCAGCGGCGAGCGGTCCAGGGTGATGGCTGTGTCATAGCGCCACGCGCGCAGCGCCTGGGCGACAGCCAGGATAGAGCGGCGGGGAGCGCCCGGCATGCTGACGCGGCCCATGTCTACGACGTGATTGAGCCGCCAGTTCCCGCGAACGGCGATGGCTGACGGGCCGACGGCGACGTCAATCGTAGCGTTGGGATAGGCCAGGCGCAGGGCGCGCAGCATGGCCGTTGCCAGGAGGATATCGCCCAGGCAGCACGGCTTGAGAACGAGAATGCGCTGCGGAGGCGGCGATAGAACACCGCCAGCCTGCCAGGGGAACACGTTCGTTAGCAGGCCCGCGACGACCGAGATGGCGTCGTCGCGCAGGCGCGAAGAGGTCACGGCGCTAGGCTCGCGCGCCTCCGCGACGCCGCGAAGGAGGAGCGGGCGGCGCGACACGACGCGCGCCGCGATAGGCGGGGGCGAGGATGGCCCAGACGGTGCAGCGACTTGTGTCGAACAGGCGCGTAGCGAGGCGCTCGTCCATGGCTTCCGGCGACGTCGAGGTCGTGATGACGGTGGGCAGGCGCGCCGCGTAGCGGTGGTTGATGAGCTGGAACAGCTTCTCCCGCGCCCACGGCGTCGCGCTCTCGGTGCCCAGGTCGTCCAGGACGAGGAACGGCGCGTTGCGCACCTCCTCGAAGCGCTTGTCGTAGGTGGTGGCGCTGGTGGGGCTAAACGTGGCGCGCAGGTGATCCAGCAGGTCGGGGACGACGACGAACAGCGCCACGTCACCCTGGTCAACGCGGGCATTGGCGATGGCGGCCGCCAGGTGTGTCTTGCCGCAGCCGTACGCGCCCATGAAGACGAGCCAGCCGCGCGGCTCCTCGGCATACTGCTTGGCCCAGCGGAGGGCGCGGCCGAGACTGTCGGCTTCTTCGGGTGGTAGCTCGTTCTGCCGCAGGTCGAAGCTGTCGAAGGTCTGGTCGCGGTGAATGCTTAGGGTGCTCAGGTCGCCGCCGAGGCGATCCATGCCACTGCGCCGGTAATCCGGCGCGAGAATGCGGATGCTGCGCACCAGGGTCTCGTCCTGCAGGCGCGAGCGCAATCGCTCGTCGACGTCCTCCATGCGCAGGTTCGTCGTGATGACGGTCGGCAGGCGCGAGGCGTAGCGGTGGTTGAGGATCTGGAACAGCTTCTCCTGCGCCCAGGGTGTGCTCGACTGCGCTCCCAGGTCGTCCAGGATGAGGACGGGGGCGGTGCGAACGGCCTCGAACCGCTCATCGTAGGTGACCTGGCTGCCGGGGCTGAACGTCGCGCGCAGGTAGTCGAGCAGGTCGGGGACGACGACGAACAGGGCGGCGCGGCCGTGGGCAAGGCGCTCGTTGGCGATGGACGCGGCCAGGTGGGTCTTGCCGCAGCCGAACGAGCCAGTCAGGAGGAGCCAGCCACGGGGCTCCTCAGCGAAGTCCTTGGCGGCCTCGTAGGCCAGGCGCAGGCTTTGCCGCCGCTTCTCGCTCAGCTCATACGGCTCCAGGTCGAAACGCTCGAAGGTCATGTGCTCTAGAGCGGCCATGTTGCCCGCGCTGCGCAGCTCACTGCTGCGCGCCAGGGCGACTTCGTCCAGGCGGCAGATGCAGTGCAGGGCGCGGCCGAAGTCGGGGTGGCCGAGGGGCACGTCCTTGCGCACGTAGCCGAGGCCGCCGCAGATGGCACAGACGCCATCGTCGTGGTTGCCGTTGCGGCCAAACGGCGGCAGCGGCGGACGCCCTTCCTCCTCCAACTCAGCGTTGGATATAGTCGGCGTACTTTCCTCTGATGTAGCGGGACCGATCCGTTTCAGGATCTCGCCGATTGGCTTCATCACTCTTGCCTTCTACGGCCCAGCGCTCCAAAATGGCGCGCACGTAACTCCACTTGCGAACGTTATTCTCTACAGCACGCTTGAATGCTTCTGGTATCCACTCCGGCGGGTACTGCTCCTCCGCCTCGCGCAGCTCTTCAGCGATGATGGGCTGGAGGATGCCGATGTTCTGCTCATACAGGGTGTAGATTGACGGGCGGTCGACCGGAGCGACGCGCTCCACGCGGCGCGCTTCCGGCAAGGCCACGACGCCGCTCTCGATGTCGGCCGCCAGCTTGCGCCCGCTCTCACTGTTCGGCAGGAACCACTGGTCGGCGCCCTCAGAACCCGCCACATCCAGCCGCAGCAGCGTTCCCCGCCGCACCCCGCGCTCCAGCGCATCGTCCAGCGCGTCGGTGACGGATTGGCCCCCACTAGCGAGGCCCTGAGCCAGCCCGCCGTCCGCCAGCATGTCCGACCGCCGCACCAGGCGCAGCCCCGTGGTCCGCTGCACCCTGTGGAGGACGTACAGCGTGACTTTCAGCTCGCCCAGGTGGTCGATCTGCGGCAGCAGCTCGCTGAAGAACAGATCGGGGATGGGCGTGACCTTGAGCTTGCCGGCCGGAAATCCGTCGAAAGGCATGACTCGTTACCTTACTCTGCTTACCACGGACCGGAGGGCGCGAACTCGTCGCTCACCGTCGCCAGGTCCACGAACTTCGCCTGCTCCTTGATGAAGAACAACTCGACCATGCCCGTCGGCCCATTGCGGTGCTTGGCGATGCTGATCTCGGCGATGTTTTTCTTGTCAGTGTTCTGGTTATAGTACTCGTCGCGGTAGATGAAGATTACCACGTCCGCGTCCTGCTCGATACTGTTGTGGGCGACGATGTCGTTAGCGACGAAGTTGTGGAGGCCATCGACGGTGAGGTCGTACACCTCGCACTCCCCATCTGACTCAATACTTACGATCTCGTCCCAGTAGACATCGCTCTGCGCTAGGCTCGCCAGCGTTTCCGCCAAAATTGGCTCTTCTGGTGACGGGAAGAGAGGTGAAACGCAGAGCCGCAGAGCCGCAGAGGGAAGACCAGTTGACATTTCTTCTTTGCGCCTCTGCGCCTTTGCGTTACCTATTCTTGGTCTCACCTTTGTAGAAAGCATCGCTACAGCGTCGGGAAGCGCCAGTCGTTCGCCCACTTCTAGCTCATCCAGCCTCTTCCAGCCTTCAATGGTTAGGAACTGGTGATTCGCTGTGGCTCGAATGCTTCTGCCTAAGCGCGTCGTTAGCTTATGGACAGGCTTTGTGCCTGTTGCAAACGCACAACTAACGCGACACGACTCAAGTCGCCAGGTTTCAGTATTGAGCGCCAGGACGTTGAAATCGCTTTGCCCAACCATCTCCTTAATTGGACGGTAGATGCCCTGGTCAGGTAGATAGATGAGCGTGTCGCCGCTGAGACAGCCGGACTCGCGCAAGTCCGATAGCATCGGGCGTCGGTCGTGGCGGCCTTCGACGGCGCGCGAGAGCTGCGAGGCGGCAATGACCGGCACGTCTAGCTCACGCGCCAGTTCCTTGAGCGAGCGCGAGATATGGGAGATTTCCTGCACGCGGTTCTCGCTGCGCCCGCCGCCATGCATGAGCTGCAGGTAATCGACCACGATCAGGCCGATGGGGTGCTCGGCATGGAGCCGCCGCGCCTTGGTGCGCATCTCCAGCGCCGTAATGCCCGGCGTGTCGTCGATGTAAATGTGCGTTGCTTCCAGGATGCCCATCGCCCGTGTGACCAGGGGCATCTCCTCGTCGCGGATCATGCCCAGGCGCAGCCGATGCTGGTCGATGCCGGTCTCGCTGGAGATGAGGCGCTGGACGAGCTGCTCGGCCGACATCTCCAGGCTGAAGAGGGCAACGCCCTTGCCCTGGATGGCGGCCCAGTGCGCAAAGCTTAGCAAGAGCGAGGTCTTGCCGATGCCCGGCCGCGCCGCGACGATGACCAGGTCCGACTTCTGGAGGCCGCCCAAGAGCTTGTCCAGGTCGACGAAGCCGGTCGGGACGCCGCTGACCTGGCCGTGGTGCGCTTGAAGGTACTCTATCTTGTCAAAGTACTCGTTGAGCACCTGGCTGATGGGCACGAGGTCCCGCGCCAGGCTCCGCTGGGAGACGGCGAAGATGATCTGCTCCGCCTTGTCCAGCGTCTCCTCGACCTCGTCCTGCTCGTCGTAGGCGAGCTTGGCGATGTCGCTGGCCGCCCCAATGAGCCGCCGCCGCGTCGAGGCGCGCTCGACGATGCGGCCGTAGTGCTCGACGTGAACGGAGGTCGGCACGACGTTGATAAGGGAAGCCAGGAAGCTGGCTCCGCCCACATCCTCCAACCGCCCGCCGCGCTCCAACTCGTCGCGCACCGTGAGGAAGTCGATGGCGTCGCGGCGCTCGTACAGCGCCAGGACCGCCTCGAACACCCAGCGGTTGACCTCGCGGTAGAAGTCGTCCGGTTTGAGAAACGCCGCAATGCGGACAATCGCCTGCGGGTCGAGGAGGAGCGATCCCAGGACAGCTTCCTCGGCCTCGATGTTGAATGGGACGATCCGATCGGCGGGTACACTCATGGCTCAAGTTCCCAGCTCTGGCAAGATGTCCAGAACTTATGTTCTATTATAGAACGCACGCGGTGTTTTGTCAAGAGAACGATGGAAGGGTAAATCGTATCACGGCGCGTCGGACAAGGGGCCGACGGCATGAATAACGGAGCCGGCCGACGACGCGGCCGGCTTACGATTCGGCGGGACAGGCCGAGTTACTTCCGCTTACGCGGCTCGTCTCCGCCCTCATTGCCCAGGTCATCCAGGTCCAGGCTCTCGAGGAATTCCCTGAACACACCCAGCTCATCCTCGGACTTCTGCTGCGGGGTCGGCTCTTCTTCCTCGGTTGGCGCAATCCCAGCCCGGTCCATGACAGCATCGGCGACGAAGATGGGAGCCTGGGCACGAATCGCCACGGCGATGGCGTCGCTAGAACGCGAGTCGATCTCCAGGCGGCGGCCGTTCGCCTCAATGACGAGGGTCGCGTAGTAGGTGTCGTTGCGCAGATCGTGAATGTAAACGTGATCAAGGGTCCCACCCATGTTCTCGATGACATTCTTGAGAAGGTCATGCGTCATGGGACGTGGCACTTCCTGGCCCTGCAGCTTGAGGGTGATGGCATCGGCCTCAGCGTGCCCGATCCAGATCACGAGATGGCGGTCGCTATCCTTCTCACGCAGCACGACGATACGCTGCTGATTGATCAGACTGACGCGGATGCTGTCGACGACGACCTCGATCATCCCCGGCTCCTTTCCAGCCGCTCAAGCAACTCCGAATAGTGGGAAAATTCTAGCACACTCTGGCGAGGCGCACAAACCAGAGAGGGAAAGCTAAGCAGGAACGGGCGCATTTTGCGGCATCCGTGTCCCGTGCTATCATCCTCATTATGCAACAACTCGTAGATGCGCTGTTCTCGCTGACAGCGGTCACCTTCTTTGGCCTGGTGCTGCCGCTGATTATTATCGTCGTTCTCACCCTGGTCGCCCTGCGGCTGGTCAATATGGGCAGCCGACGTGCCGAGGCACGCTTCGCCGGACCAAACATCGACCCGCAGCGGCGAGCGCGTATGCAGACGCTGATTAGTACCAGCGCCCACACTGCCAACGCGTTCATTCTTGCGCTCGCCATAATGATGATTCTGCTCACGTTGGGGATCAACCTCGGCCCAGTGATCGCCGCCGCCGGCGTCGCCGGTCTAGCACTGTCCCTCGGCGCGCAGACCATCATCAAGGACTACATCGGGGGCCTGCTCATTCTGTTGGAAGATCAGTACCGCGTCGGGGACACGATTGAAGTGGATAAAGTATCCGGTTCGGTGGAGGCCATTACGCTGCGCACGACCCAGGTCCGCGATGTCAACGGGCGGCTGTCCATCGTTCCCAACGGCGACATCCGCACCGTGTCTAATCTGAGCCGCGAGTGGGCCAGAGCTGTCGTTGACCTGAACCTGTCATACGACACGGACATCTCCCAGGTCATTCCCGTGTTGGATGAGGCGATGAAGACAGCCGTCGAGGACCCAACCATCAAGGACGACGTGATGGGGGCGGTGGACGTGCTCGGCTGGAATAGCAACAATGATTTCGCCGTGCAGGTGCGGCTCATGGTGAAGACAGCGCCTGGCAAGCAGTGGGCCGTGGCGCGCGTCTTGCGCCGCTATGCCTTGCAGGCGCTCGAAACCGGCGGCTTCCAGGTATTCATCCCCCTCGACGCCTCGCGCAAGGGGCCGGCCGGCGCGTGAAGCCGAAGGAGGGGTGGATGCGCGTTGCCAAGGAGATTGGCGCTGGGTTGGTGCTTGTGCTGGCCGTCGTGGGGTTCATTGCATGTGTGGCTGCCCTGGTCGCCATGTGGGCGTTCCGCGAGCCCATGAAGGCCAGCGTGACCGGACCACTGGCGACGGACGTTGCGACCCTTCAGACGGTGGAGCAGGGGCTGCGCGAGCAGAGCGCGGCGCTGGGTGGTGTGCGCGAGAGCCTGACCCGCATCGACGCGGCGGCGAACGAGGCGAACCCGTCGGCGGCCGCCTCGGCGCAACTCGCGCGCACCGTCAACGACGACCTGCTGCCCAAGATCAGTGCTGCGCTCGACCTAGCAGCGAGCGCCCAAGACAAGCTTGCCGCTCTTGGGCCGGCCCTGGAGGCCCTCAAGCGCATTCCCTTCATCACCGTGCCATCGCTGCCCGAGGGGTTGGACGCTCTCTCGCAGCGCATCGCCGACGCCCAGCGGTCGGTGCAGAACTTGCGCGCCACGCTCGATCAGATGGCGGCGGACCCGGCCGCGACGCCTCGGATCACCGCTGAGACGGCGCGCATTTCGACATCGGTCAGCGGGGCGCAGGCGGCGCTGGACGGCCAGGCCGCGTCCATTGCCGCGACGCGGCAGAGTCTGGTCCAGACGAGCGCCGCGATTATTAGCTTCATCGACCGGCTTGCCCTATTCATGACCCTGCTCCTGCCCGTTCTGGCGGCAGGGCAGGCCGTGCTCTTCCTGCAAGCCTGGCACTATCTGCACCACCTGCACCACCCCGAGTAAGCAATTGCCCCGCCGAACTCTTAGGTCAATTCAACGACCGTCGTTGCGAGGAGGACGACTGGGGTGCGGGGGCGGTAGTCCGCCCCGCTGACGAAGCAACCTCACGGTCGGCGAGACGAGGGCTTTGCGCGGACCAGAGAGTCTATCGCAAGAGCGGGGGATTGCTTCGCGTTCGCTCGCAATGACCGTCTTCCCATGCATACTTGGTATTACACTTGGGCTTTCATCGCCAGGATGCGCTGGCGCTCTTCGGCGGTAAGCCGCCCGGCCTCCACGAGCGCGTCGAGGACCTCGCCGAGCCGCAGGACGGCGTGGGTGTGGTAGCCCTCGGCTTCGATGGCCTCGCGGCCGCCTTCCTCGCGGTCGATGAGCACGACGATGTCCTTCACCTTCAGGCCGCCTGCCTCGAGTGTCTTAATGGCCTCTAGCTTCGAACCGCCCGTCGTGATAACGTCGTCCAGAACCACCGCCGTCTCCCCCGTCTCGAAGCGGCCTTCAATAGAGCGCCCCGTGCCGTAGCTCTTGGCCTCGCGGCGCGGGTAGATCATCGGCTGCCCCATGTGGAGCGAGACAGCGGTAGCGATGGGCATGGCGGCGTACGGGATGCCCGCGATGCGGTCGTAGCTCAGGCTCGCCAGGACGCGCCCATAGCCCGCTGCGGCCTGTTGGAGCAGCGCCGGGTACGTCACCAGGAGCCGCAGGTCGAAGTAGAACGGCGACACGCGCCCCGATGCCAGGGTGAACTGCCCGAAGCGCAGGCAGCCCGCGTCGGCCAGGGCCACAGCGAGGGCCTTCAGTTCTGGCGATACGGCTGGCTGACTGACATCTGCGCCTTGTCTCGCGCTCGCCCGCGCCGCGTTCACGGCATTGCGCAGAGCGATAGCCGCTGCGTGTGGGTCAGCCGCCTGGGCGATGCCACGCGACACCGGGATGACCAGCCCTCCGCCACGAGCATCAAGCCCGGCCGCCAGCGCCGCCACCAGGTCGCCACCCTGTGCCCCGACGCCGGGCACGAGCAGCGGCACGTCCGGCGCCGCCTGGCGCACCTCGCGCAGCGCCGCTGGCGCCGTCGCGCCGACAACCAGCCCGACGTTGTTGTGGACGCTCCAGGTCGGGATTTCGCGCGCCAACTTCAGATAGAGCGGCTCGCCGCTGACTGTCACTTCTTGGACGTCCGCCGCGCCCGGGTTCGACGTGCGGTCCAGGATGAACACCCCGCGCGCCGGGTCGGCCAGGAACGGCGCGAGGGAGTCCGGGCCGAGGTAGGGGTTAGCCGTGATGGCGTCAAAGCCCCAGTGCTCGAAAGCGGCGCGGGCGTAGGCGGCCGACGTGTTGCCGATGTCGCCCCACTTGGCGTCGAGGATGCGGATGGCGTCGGCGGGTAGGCGGCGCAGGGTTTCCTCCAGCGCCGCAACGCCGGCCGAGCCGAGGGCGATGTAGAACGCCAGGTTGAGCTTGTACGCCAACACCAGCCCTGCCGTCGCTTCGATGAGGCGCGTGTTGGCGGCAACCAGGGCATCGGCGTCCATCCCCGGCTGGAGTTCCGGGTCGAGGCCGAGGCAGACCAGGCTATCGGCGCGGGCAGCGGCGTCATCGAGGCGCGCTCGGAAATCCATGCGATGTTCTCCTTGTGCTAGAGCTTGCCGAGCACGGCGGCCAGCAGCGCCATGCGAATGTACATGCCGTTCTCCATCTGGCGGAAGTAGGCGGCGCGCGGGTCGTCGTCCACCGCCTCGCTAATCTCGCCGACGCGCGGCAGCGGGTGCATGACGATCATCTTCTCTTTCGCCTGCTTCAACAACTCCGGTGTGATGATGTAGCTGTCACGTACCGACTCGTACTGGCTTAGGTCGCCGAAACGCTCTTTTTGGACGCGGGTGACGTAGAGAACATCGGCGATGTCGATGATGTCGTGAACGTCCTCGCCCTCGCGCATCGGGACATTCTTCGCGCGCAGGTCGTTCGTCAGACGCATGGGCATGCGCAGGATTTCCGGCGAAATGAAGTCCAGGGAGACGTCATACAGGGTGAGGAGCTGCGTCAGGGAGTGTACTGTGCGGCCAAAGCGCAGGTCGCCGACCATGGCGACGTTCAACCCGTCGATGTACCCCAGCTCTTCCTTGATGGTGAAGATGTCGAGCAGAGCCTGCGTCGGGTGCTCGCCTACGCCATCGCCGGCGTTAATCACCGGAACACGCGCCGCTTTGGCCGCGACCGCCGCTGAGCCTGTCTCCGGGTGGCGGAGGACGATAATGTCGGCGTAGCACTCCAGGGTGCGGATGGTGTCGGATAGGGACTCGCCCTTCGAGACGGAAGAGTACTGCACGCCCTGGGTGATGGGGATGACGCTGCCGCCGAGGCGCTCCATGGCGGCGATGAATGAGCTGCTGGTGCGCGTGGACGGCTCATAGAACAGGGCCGCCATGACCTTGCCCTTGAGCAAGTCCGTTGCGCCGTCGCGCTTGACGATGTCGCGCATCTGCTCGGCGAGGTCGAACAGCGCCTCCAGGTGGGGGCGGTTGAACTGGGACACCGAGAGCACATCCTGCCCCGCCAACTCGCCCAGCAGGGTGGTGTCGTTGTCCGAGAGCTTGAGATGGGTTGCAATCATTCGTTTCTCCTGTGTGTTCTCGTCTACGGCAGACCTGACAGGTTTTCTAAACCTGTCAGGTCTTACATTGGCGTGATAAACCGGCCAGCGCCGGGGTGAGCGAGCACCTGGCCGTCCTCGAAAGCGGTTGCGCCGCGCAGGACGACGCGCCGCAGCCGTCCGCGCACCGCCATGCCCGCGAAGGGGCTCCAATCAACGCGCGTCTGGAAGCCGGACTCGCCGATGGTGTGGCGGTCGTCGGGATCGATTTCGATGTAGGTATCGGGTTGCTGGGGCAGGCCGAAGATGCGGTTGGGGTTGGTGTGCGTCAGCTCGACCATGCGGTCCAGGCTCAGGTGGCCCTCGGCCACGGCGGTGAGCATCAGCGGCAGGGTCGTTTCCAGGCCCGGGACACCCGGCGGTGGCTCGGGGCGCGCCTTCTCCTCTAGGGTGTGGGGTGCGTGGTCGGTGGCAATACAGTCGGCCACGTCCAGGTTCGCCCACAGCGTCTCGCGGTCCCACGCTGTCGCCAGCGGCGGGCGCATCATGCCCTGTGCGCCGAGGCGCGGCAGAACGCTCTCGTCCAGGAAGAGGTGATGGGGCGTGACCTCGCAGGTGATAGGCGCGCCCTTCTCCTTCGCCGCTTTGATGTATAGAAGCTCGGTCCCCCGGCTGACGTGGGCGACGTGGAGGCGGCGGCCAAACGCCCAGGCGAAGCCCACGGCCATGGGCAAGCTCAACTCTTCGGCGTGGACGACGATGGGGCGGTGGGCGGGCCACGCCTGGAAGTGGGCGAGTAGCGGCAGCCAGTCGTTGACGCGCAGCGGGCCGTAGGTCGCATCGAGATAGATTTTGAGGGCGATGGCCTGGTGAGCGAGCCGCGCCGCCTTTTCGGCGTTATCCGCCGACGCGCCGACGTAGATGCCAACATCGACGTGGGCTGTTGCCTCGGCGCGCTGCCGGGCCAACAAAAAAGCCGCCTCGTCAATGAGGGGCGGCTTCGTGTTGGGCATGGCTAAAACAGTGGTGACACCACCGGCCAAAGCAGCGGCAGTGCCCGATGCGAAATCCTCTTTATGGGTCTCGCCCGGCTCACGCAGGTGAACGTGAACGTCGGTAAGCGCTGGCAGTCGAACCAGAGACACAGGAACCTCCTCCAAACGGGCCGGGCGCAGGCGCGAAAAAAGGGCGCCCAACGCATGGGAGCCCGGTGGTAGACACGATGTTTGCCTGAGCCGTTTTCCGAACCCAGAACCAAATGATAGCACGGCTCTCGCCGCGAGGCAAATTCGGCTTCTCTAATCAATGCCCATGGGATCTATGGTTATGATGCCCGCGCTAACGTAGCGGGCAAAGTCGGACCCATTAAAGGTAAGGATGCGAGCGATCTTGCTGCTAATCATTATGGCGGCGAGGCGTGCATCGTGGACCTGCACGCCAGAAATACTGTAGTTCACGACCAGTTGACGCCAGACGGTGTAAGCATCGGGTGAGTCAGGCACGAGTGCAAAAGCACGCTCAATGCGGCTCAATTCTTCCATGGCTGTGTTGATAGAGAAGCCTAGGCCGTTCTTGCTTATCGGGCGCGTGGCGACGTTCCAGAATTCGGCGCAGTTCTGGAAGCATACAACAAGCTCATGACCTTGTCGGCGCAGTGCTTCGACGGCTTCCTGCGCCGTGGCGTGTTGAGGCCGTTGGGGATCAACGAGCGATACCAGGACGTTCGTATCAACGAGATAGGTCGTCAAGGGTGGTCCTCGTAAATCCCTTCGCGACTGACCGCATAGTCCGAAAGGCCCTGCCAGCCGGGCGGAAGCGCTTCGGAGGCAATCTGCGCCATTTCAGCCAGGATATTCTCGAATTCCTCTGGAGTCACCTGCTGTCGTATCCCAGCCAAGAGGGCTTTCACGGTAGGCTCGACCGCGTCATGTAACACCTGTCGCACCGTATCCGGGTCGTGGTCGGCGACGCCCTTCTGAAGCCTGGCTTCCATCTCCGGTGTTAGTTGAAGAGTAATCGTCATTGTCGTCTCCTCTTACCCAATTATACTCGATACAGTCGTTAAGTGATTTCACGCGAGAATGGTTGACGAAGCAAGCTCACGGACATAAAATTGTGGACGTACCCAAGGACGAGGAGGCGCAGGCATGTACTACGAATACATACAAGCAGAGCCGTCTGTGATGATGGGGAAACCTGTGATCGTTGGAACGCGCATCACCGTCGAATCCATCTTGGACAAGCTGGCTGCCGGCGAGACCTATGAGCAACTCCTTGACGCTCATCCACGGTTGACACTAGATGCTATACACGCGGCGCTAGCTTTCGCTGCCGATGTACTCCGTTCCGATGTTGTTTAATCCCCTGTCCCGTCAGCCCTGACGCCGTTTTCTCATACTTCGCCCACAGCGACGATTATTCCCTCATTGGGTCGCAGGGTGAGCGGCGATAGGCTCTCTGGCCCCTCGCGGTCCAGGTGCGTGGAGACGAGGATGTCGCCCGACAGCGTCTCGGCGCTCACCTCGACGGTCCGCTCCTCCGCCGTGAAGTTGAGCGCGACGAGCACGCGCTTGCCTTCGTAGGCGCGCTCGTAGACGTAGACGCCGTTGCCCGACGCATTCAGGGAGCGGTGGCTGCCGTGGACCAGGGCTAGCGTCCCGCGCCGCAGGGCTGTCAGGCGGCGGAACAGGTGCAGCATCGAACCTGGCTCGCCCTCCTCGACGGCGACGTTCACCGCGTGGTAGTCTGGCGCGAGGGGTAGCCACGGCTCCACGTCCGACGGGCAGAAGCCGGCTTTGGGGCTCGCGTCCCACTGCATCGGCGTGCGCTCCGGATCGCGCGACTCGCCCTTGATGTCCTTCTGCTGCAAGCCGGCCGGGTCCTGCCACTTCTCGACCGGAATATCCACGTCGACCATGCCAATTTCGTCGCCGTAGTAGCATGTGGGCGTGCCGCGCAGGGTCAGTAGGAGCATCATCGCTACGCGGGCCTGCTCCCGCCCGGCGCGCGTGGCGATCCGCGACCGGTCGTGGTTGCCCAGCACCCAGTTGGGCCAGCCGCCTGTTGGCAGCGCCGCCTCGTAGCTGTCCACCAGCCCGCGCACGATCTCCGCGCTCCATGGACTTTCGATAAGCTGGAAGTTGAACGGCATGTGGCACTCGTCCAGGCCCGTGCCGTAGTACGTCATCAGGCGCTCATAGGGCAGGTAGATCTCGCCAACCATCATGCGCTCCTCGTAGCCGTCGAGGACGCGGCGCATGGCGCGGATGACGTCGTGGACCATCACCTGGTCCTCGGTGTAGATGTGCTGGTGGCGGTGACGGTCGGGGCGGCCCGGCTGGTACGTCGGGCTATCAGGCTCGTCGCGGAACTGCTCGTCCTTGATCATGAGCCAGATAACGTCCACACGGAAGCCGTCCACGCCCCGGTCGAGCCAGAAGTGCATCGTGTTCAGCAGCGCCTCCACGACGGCCGGGTTGCGGTAGTTGAGGTCGGGCTGCTCCTTGAGGAACAGGTGCAGGTAATACTGGCCGGTTGCCTCGTCGAACGCCCAGGCGTCGCCGCCGAAGAAGCTCTGCCAGTTGTTGGGCGGCCCGCCGTGCGGCGCCGGGTCACGCCAGATGTACCAGTCGCGCTTGGGGTTGTCGCGGGAGGCGCGGCTTTCCAGGAACCAGGGGTGCTGGCTCGACGTGTGGTTGGGGACGAGGTCCAGAATGACGTGCAGGCCTCGGGCGTGGGCCAGCTCGACCAGCCGGTCGAAGTCGGCCAGCGAGCCGAACAGCGGGTTGACGTCGGTGTAGTCCGAGATGTCGTAGCCGAAGTCGGCCATCGGCGAGGGGTAAATGGGCGACAGCCAGATGGCGTCGATGCCCAGGGATGTGAGGTAGTCCAGGCGCTCGATGATGCCGGGGATGTCGCCGACGCCGTCGCCGCTGGCGTCCATGAAGCTGCGCGGGTATATCTGATAGATGATGCCCGTTTGCCACCAGTGTTTGATGTCAGAGGTCATGTCGTCTCCTGCGATATTCTTTTGACGCTTGACAAGCTTTCTCCGCTGCGATACGATAGCGCGCTATTGATATAGAACGTCTGGGGTTGAGCAAACTGTTGGATCACGAAAGGCTGGAAAGGACGCGAAAGGCGCGAAAAAGAGTCACCCAGCGTGTGTCTTTCGCGTCTTTCGCAGGTTTTCGTGCCCTTCGTGGTCCAAAGGCCCATCTACCGCGTACGCCCTATTGATAGTATAAGGAGCGTTTTGATGCCCAGCGAACCATCCGCCACCATGCCGTCCCTCGTCGGCGTTAACCACGTCGGCTACGCGGTGCCAGATATCTATGAGGCCCGCGACTTTTTCGTCAACGTCCTCGGCTTCGAGATCGAGTCGCAGCCGACTTTGCTCCAGTCGGCGGACGACGACCGCATGGCGCACTTCTTCGACATCCACCCGCGCGGGACGCTCGCAGTGTGCTTCCTGCGCGCGCTCGACGGCAGCCGCGTCGAGCTGCTCCAGCCGACGGCCCCCGACGCCGAGACGACGATGCCGAAGAACAGCGACGTGGGGGCGCGACACCTCGCGCTTAGTGTTGCGGATCTGGAAGCCGCCGTCGCCTTTCTTCAGAAGCAGCCGGGCGTCCGCGTCATGGAGCTGAACCCCGGCGTCCAACTCGGCGACCGCCGAACGGGCCGCTTCGCCTACTTCGCTACGCCCTTCGGCATGTACATCCAGCTCGTCGCCGTTTAGGAGCTCGTTAGCCAGTCCACCCGCGCAACAGCCCGACTACGATGCCGACGAGCGCGCCGCCGGCGATGAGCCACACCGAGTTCACCCGGAAGCGTACCAGCAAGATGAATGCTATCACGCCGATTGCCACTGTGATGGCGTCCACCAAAGCGGCTCGCGCCAGCGTCACTTCGACACCCGCCATCAGGCCGACAGCGGTCACGTTCGCGCCGTCCAACAGGCCGCGCACCCACGGCGACCCACGCAGGCGGGGGACGAATGGATTCACAACGGCGACGAAGACGAAGGCCGGCAGGAAGATGCCGGCCGTGGCGAGGACGGCGCCGGGGAAACCACCGATGATGTAGCCGATGAATGTGGCCGTGGTGAACACCGGCCCCGGCGTGAACTGCCCGACGGCGATGGCGTCGAGGAGCTGCTGCTGCGTCAGCCAGCCGTAGGTCGCCACGAGGCTGCTGTGGAGGTAGGCCAGGAGGACGTAGCCCGAGCCATAGATTGTCGCGCCGATGACGAGGAATTGCCAGAAGAGGAGCCAGGGTGTGTAGGCGACGGCGGTCTGCGCCTGGAAGGCAAATTGCTGGAGCGCGGGGAGCCAGGGAACCAAGGCTGCCTGGCTGTTCCGCAGCCGCCCCACGTTCGCGACCAGCATCACCAGCACGCTGCCCGCGACGAGCAGCGCTAGCGTCGGCGCGCCAAAGAGGTAGAGCGCCAGAACGGCGACGGCGAGGATGCCCAGGAGGACATTCTTGATGGCGGTGCGCGCCAGGTTCCATAGCGCCTGCAGGACGACGGCGATGATGACCGGCTTGACGCCGTACAGGAACCACTCGCCGGCCGGCGTTGTGCCATAGCGGACGTACAGCCAGGCGAAGGTGAGCGTCAGGCTGAAGGCGGGCAGGATGAACAGCGCGCCCGACGTGAGCAGGCCGCGCAGTCCCTGGACGCTGTAGCCTGTCGCCAGGAACATCTCGGTCGAATTCGGGCCAGGCAGAAGGTTGGTGACGCCGAGCAGATCGAGGAAGTACTGTGGACTCATCCAGCCGCGCCGCGCGACGACCTCGTCGCGCAGCATGGCGATGTGCGCCGCCGGCCCGCCGAACGCCGTCAGGCCGAGCTTAATGGCCAGCCCGGCCAGCTCACGCAGGCTGACCGGGCGCAAGAGGGCGCCATGCGGGTCATGGACTTCGGTCACAAGCTCCTCGCTTTACTTGGCGATGGCGGATTGGAGAGCGCGACGCGCCAGGGGCAGATACCACAGCAGTGTCAGGGCCATGCCGACGGCAAGGAACAGCAGGGCCGCGCTGTAGGCCACGGGCGGGTAGTGGCCGGCTGCGTCGGGTGGGAACAGGCCGATGATGACGCCCATCCACCACTGCAGGATGAACGTGCCGCCAATGGCGAAAAGGTTGGTAGCTGACATGGCGCGGCCGGCGAGCGCCTGGGGGAACAGACCGCGCGCCTGGGCGATGAGCATGATGTGGGGCGCGGCGGTGAGACCGTACACGACGAAGGCAATGCTCACTACAACCAGGGGCGGACGCGAGATGAGGAGCATCTGAACGGCGATGAGGATGATGGCGCTGGCGACGACGACCCGGCTCACGCCGAAGCGGTCTGATAGCCAGCCCGACGTGAGGAAGCCGACGACGGCCCCGATGCCCAGGGCGAGTAGGATGCTGCTGCCCTCGATCTTGCCAATGCCCACGGCGTCGAACAGGTAGGGGCCGGCCCAGAGACCCTGGAACGCGTACAGCGCGCCGGACATGAAGAAGACCAGCGGCGCGATGCGCCAGAAGCGCTTGTCGCCGAGGACCGTGCGTAAGCTGCCGGCTGACCCCGCGCCGTGCCACTCGATACCGGGCGGCGCATTGCGCGTCCAGAGCATGATGGCGGCGGCGACGGCGGCAGTAATAACAGCCCCCACGACGAATGCTACCCGCCAGCCGACGGCTGCGGAGAGCAGGGCCAGCGGCGTCGTCGCGAGTAGCGCGCCCGTCGCGCCGATGCCGACGAACGTGCCGGAGATGGTGGCGAAGCGACGTGGCGGGAACCACAGGCTGAATGCCTTGAGCGCGCCCATGAGAATCCCCGCCATGCCAACGCCAATGAGGGCGCGGCCCAGCGCCAGGACGACGAACGACGGCGCAGCGGCGAAGAGTAGGCTGCCCAGCGCGCCGACGAGCATCAGCCCCGGCGTCACCCAGCGCGGCCCAATGCGGTCCAGGTAGACGCCCAGGGGGAGCTGGACAGCGGCGAAGGCGGCGAAGAACAGGCTGGTCATGAAGCCTAGCTGCGCTGCGTCCAGACTCAGGTCGCGGCTCAAGTCTGGCGCGATGACTGCGTTGGCCGAGCGGAAGAAGTACGATAGGATGTAGGCCAGGGTGAAGAAGAGGAAAATTAGCATTCGTCTCGACATGAATGGGAGTATAATGGGAATAGCAGTCTGTCGTCAACCTGTTCTTGCTAGAAAGCTTGCTCCGGTCCATGTCTGACATCGAACCCGGCCAATCCTACCCCTTGGGCGCGACGGTCTATCCCCACGGGGTCAACTTCGCCATGTTCTCGCGCCGCGCCACGTCCATCGAACTCCTCCTGTTCGACCGCGTGGAGGACCACACACCCGCCCGCGTCATTCGCATGACGCCGGAGGTTAACCGCACGTTCTACTACTGGCACGTCTTCGTACATGGCGTGCAGGCGGGCCAGATTTACGGCTACCGTGTCTACGGCCCCTACTTGCCGGACGAAGGCGTCCGCCACGACCCCTCGAAGCTCCTGGTGGACCCCTATGCCCGCGCCGTCGCCTACACCAACTACCAGCGCGGCGCGGCGGCGTGGTTCGGTTTCGACAACATTCCGTATGCCATGAAGAGCGTGGTCGTGGACCCGACGACATACGACTGGGAGGGTGACCGACCGCTGCATCGCAATGGCAACGCCTCGGTCATCTACGAGATGCACGTGCGCGGGTTCACCGCCAATCCCAATTCCGGTGTCGTCCCTGAGAAGCGCGGCACATATGCCGGGCTGATCGAGAAGATTCCGTATCTTGTCGACCTGGGGATCACCGCCGTCGAGCTGATGCCGGTGCAGCAGTTCGACCCGCAGGCGGCGCCGTACCCGCGCCCGAACTACTGGGGCTATCAGCCTGTCACCTACTTCGCGCCCCATCGCGGCTTTAGTTCGCACCCCGATCCGATGGGTCCGGTGGACGAGTTCCGCGACATGGTGAAGGCGCTGCACCGGGCGGGCATTGAGGTCATCCTGGACGTGGTCTACAACCACACGGCGGAGGACGACCAGAACGGGCCGACGCTGGCTTACCGCGGTATGGCGAACTCAACGTACTACCTGCTCAACCCCTACAACCGCGCCGACTACATCAACTACAGCGGCGTCGGCAATACCCTCAACGCCAACAACTCCATCGTGCGCCGGATGATCATGGATAGCCTGCGCTACTGGGTTGAGCACATGCACGTCGACGGCTTCCGCTTCGACCTGGCGTCCATCCTGTCGCGCGGCGTGGACGGGCAGCCGCTGAGCGACCCGCCCATCCTATGGTCCATCGAGTCGGACCCTGTGCTAGCCGGGACGAAGATTATCGCCGAGGCGTGGGACGCGGGCGGATTATACCAGGTGGGAACGTTCATCGGCTTGAAGTGGGCGGTGTGGAACGGGCAGTTCCGCGACACCGTGCGCCGCTTCGTGAAGAGCGACGCCGGCATGACGACTTTGCTCGGCGATGCCATCAGCGGCAGCCCGATGCTGTTCCACCAGCTCGACCGCGATCCCAGCCGCAGCATCAACTTTGTCACCAGCCACGACGGGTTCACGCTCAACGACCTCGTGACCTACAACGAGAAGCACAACTGGGCAAACGGCGAGGAGAACCGCGACGGCACGAACGACAACTATAGCTGGAACTGCGGCGCCGAGGGGGCGACAACCAGCAAGGAGGTCGAGGCGCTGCGGGCGCGACAGGTGCGCAACATGCTGACGCTGCTGCTCATCTCCCAGGGCCGCCCAATGCTGCTGATGGGCGACGAGGTACGGCGGACGCAGAGCGGCAACAACAACGCCTACTGCCAGGACAACGAGACGGGGTGGTTCGACTGGGAGGATGTGGCGCGGCATGGCGACGTGCTGCGCTTCGTGCAGCTCCTCATCCGCTTCCACCAGCAGAGCCGCTTTTTCCGCGACGAGACGTTCTGGGTCTCACCAGGTGGGACGGAAGTTCACTGGCACGGCCAGATCCTCGGCCGCCCTGATTTCGGCCCCGACTCGCACTGCCTGGCGTTCGAGCTGTTCAACGCCTCGGAGGGTGAGCATGTCCATGTGATTCTCAATGCCTTCTGGGAGCCGCTGGAGTTCGAGCTGCCGCGCCTGGCGCCCGGGCAGACGTGGCGGCGCTTCATCGACACCTGCCACCCGACGCCTGACGACATCAGCGACCCGCCGATGCCGCTGGCGGCAAACACGCGCTGGTACGTCGCGGGCGCCCGCTCGACCGTCGTCCTGGTCACAGGTATGGGCGCGCTGCTGAGCTGAGGCTGTCGCACGCTCTTCGCTCAGCCGGCGCGTTCATCCGCCGCCTGGCGTCACCTTGACGCCATCCCCACGCCAATGAGGGGTAGGTACAGACGCGAGTCGCTCACGCGCATGTCGTAGAGCGCGACATTGCCGCCGTTGTCCACCGCCTGGATGAACAGGACAAAGCCGCCGGGAGTCGTCCCAGACCATATGCCGCCCGCCCGACTGACGCTGAGCGCGACGCTGCCCCAACTTCCCTGGCCGGTGTCGTACACGGCGATCACCTTAGCGATCCCCGACAGGTCCGTGGCCTGGACCTGGACGGATTGCCCGTTATTGCCCAGGGTCACGCTCGATATCGTCGGCGGGTCATGATCCGCAGAGGCTGAGTAGTACTCGTCCACCGTGATGGTGTCGAACAGCCGCTCGCGCTGCTGCTGGCTGTTGTACTGCCCGACGGTGAGCAACACATTCGTCTCGCTTTGCGCCACCAGAACCTGCCCCACGCCCGGCGTCCGGTCGAACCGCGTCAACGCCACCGGCACACTCGGATACCATCCGGGCGCGGTAAAGCGAACCGGGCCGTCTTGAGCGTGGGCGGGGGAGGCGCCGAGCGTGTCGGCGCGCTGGATGAGCGGCGTGAACGGCGCGACAGCATGGTACGTGGCCTGGTGGAGCACCACACCGCGCAGGTCCAGGCTTCGCCCGTCTAGACTCAAGCCGCCGAATGTGAACGTTGCCTTGGGCTGAAATGGCTCGCCGCCCTCAGCGCGTTGTGTGCCGTTGAACGTGTAGTAGCTCCCGTCCGGTGCGTCGATTCGCTGCAGGAGGTTCGTCGGGAACGGGAAGATATCGGGCTTGACATACACGTCCGAGGCCACACGGGACATCTCCGCTGGCCTGGCCTGTCGGACGGACGGTATGCGCTGCGCAGGCGAGGGGGACGAAGCGAGGGCTGTGGCTTGCTTGTCGGTGGCGTGGGGCGCCTGGACCCGGTACATCGGCAGGCCATACAGCGCCGTCTCCGCCAGCGTCTTGAGGTGCAGACGGTTCATCTCATACTTCTTGTAGTAGCTCTGCTTGGTCTCGATGAGCGCATCGCCCACTGCCGAGCCGTCGCCTTCGATAAGCTGCTTGGTGAAATCCGCCATCAACTCGACATCATAGGCTGGCTTCGCGTCCAGGCCATACGCCCAGCCGGTGCTGCCGATGAACATTCCGCCTTTGGCCAGCCACGTTTCGGGGAAGTCCACCGGCTCTGAACTGTCGGCGCCGGGCACGTTCAGCCCCCCGTGGCACGCCACGGCATACGCGAGCGCGCCCTGCAAGTCGGCGGCTGCGGTGGTAATCGCGCTTGCCTGGATCTCACCACGATCCGGCGTATCGAGGGCGTAGTGGGCCGCGTGAACCGCCAGGATCGTGAGGTCATGGCGCGTGTTGAGCAGCTTGGCTCGCAGCTGGTCGGCTGTCCAGGTATCGCCGATCAACTGGTCGCGGCTGTTATCGGGCAGCCCGGCGTCCTTCAAGTATTGGTCGCTCAACTGGGCGCTGGGTTTCATGAAGCTGTAGCCAGCGGCGAGACTGCTCCCGACGGACAGGACACCGTTGCGGGCCAGGAAGGCATTGATGACCCCGGTCATGGCCGACGGCGTTTCGACCAGGCGGCCGACCGCCAACTCCGGCAGGTGCAGGTCCTGGCCGCCCCAGGTCTGCGGCTGCCGCGCGCCGTACACGTCGTCGGTCAGTGTCAGGTCGTGGCTCAAGGCGCTTCCGATGGTGGTGCGCCGGCCGATTTTGCCTTGGTTCGCGTAGGCGCTCTCGGTTTGCCAGCCGTCGTCCAGGGCGCTGGAGCCACTGATAGGGATGCGCAAAGACGGGATCACTCGATCGTCGCCAGCGAGCACAACGTACTGCAACCGTGGGAGGCTGGTCTGTCTCTGCGTCCAGAGCCAGTCGCGCAGGGCGAGCGCCACGTCATTGGCCTTGCCGGGGTCGGTTGGAGCGACAACCCAGGCGGCATAGGCATCGTGTACCGTCGGGCTGGTGTTGTTCTCGATGTCGTCTATCACCAGGCCGCGCACGGCAGGATGCGCGGCCAGTGCGTCTAGACGCTGACGCCAGGCGACCACGTCAGCATCGCTGAGGTTGAACAGGTCCTGAAGCTGTTGCTTGTCGGTGAGGATGAGGGTGAGCTTGTCCCGCGTGTCGACTTGGGTCAGGCCGAAGTGGAGATGATAGGGGATGGGGTAGGTAGGCGCGCTGGCTGCCGGGTTGACCACGAGATAGTAGTCGCCGGTGTCGGAGTTGACGTCGAAGACGAGCCGCACCTGGCCGCCGATGTGCTCGGCGAGACCGATGTGCTCGGGCAGCCCGATATTGGTGCATGACCGGTGCAGGGCCAGCTCGAGCTGCCCCTGGGGATCGGCGATAGTCAACTCGACGCGGCTGAAGGCATTGGGAACGGTGAAGCGAAATGTGAACTGGGCGTCGGACGTGGCGAGCGACGCCGCCAGTCCGATGCCCGCATCCAGGGCTAGCGCCTGACCGCACGAGCCATCCGTAAGTGGCGTCTGCCTAGCAACTCCAAAGATGGTGCCGAACCACATGTTGCCCTGGCTGTCCGCCGCGATGTCGGTAATGTTGTTGTCGGCCAGACCATCGGCTCTTGTGTAGGTACGCCAGGTTCCGTCCGGCTTCAAGCGGCTCACCCCACCCCCATTGGTGCCGAACCACATGTTCCCCTGGCTGTCGCTGGTAATGGCGCTTACTCCATTGTCGGCCAGGCCGTCGGCGGTCGTGAACGTACGCCAGGTTCCGTCCGTCGCCAGACGGCTCACACCCGCGCCGGTCCCAAACCATCTATTACCCCCACTATCAATTGCGATAGCACTTACTCCATTGTCGGCCAGGCCATCGTGGGTCGTGAACGTACGCCAGGTTCCGTCCGAAGCTAGACGGCTCACGCCGCCGTCGGTGCCGAACCACATGTTCCCCTGGTTGTCGAGTTTAATGGCCGGGACGAAATTGCCTGCCAAGCCGTCGGCGGTCGTGAACGTACGCCAGGTTCCGTCTGGAGCTAGACGGCTCACGCCGCCGTCGGTGCCGAACCACATGTTCCCCTGGCTGTCGCTGGCGATGGCCTGAACCCTATCGCCGCCCAAGCCATCTCTGGAAGTGAAGGTGCGCCAAGAGCCATTAGCTGCAAGGCGACTTACACCACCATCAAAGGTTCCGAACCACTTAGTGTCCTGGTTGTCAATGACGATGGTCATCACCGAGCTGTCGGCCAGGCCAGCAGTCGTGGTAAAGGTGCGCCAGGTGCCGTCTGAGGCAAGGCGATTCACTCCACCTCGGTTGGTTCCGAACCACTTGTTGCCATGATTATCCACGGCCACCGCGTCGATGTAGCTGTCGGCGAGGCCATCAGCAGTTCTAAATGTGCGCCAGGTGCTGTCCGTCGACAGACGGCTCACGCCCGGGCCGGTCCCAAACCATCTATTACCTCTACTATCAACTGCGATAGCACTTACTCCATTGTCGGCCAGGCCGTCGGCGGTCGTGAACGTACGCCAGGTTCCGTCTGGAGCTAGACGGCTCACACCCTTGAGGGTTCCGAACCACGTGTTCCCCTGGCTATCGCTGGCAATTGCCGTAACATAATTGTCGGCTAGACCATCGGCGGTCGTGAACGTACGCCAGGTTCCGTCCGAAGCTAGACGGCTCACACCCGCGCCGGTCCCAAACCATCTATTACCCCCACCATCAATTGCGATAGCACTTACTCCATTGTCGGCCAGGCCATCGGCGGTCGTGAACGTACGCCAGGTTCCGTCCGAAGCTAGACGGCTCACGCCCGCGCCGGTCCCAAACCACGTGTTGCCCTGGCTGTCGCTGGCGATTGCCCTGACGTAATTGTCAGCGAGGCCATCAGCAGTTCTAAATGTGTGCCAGGCGCCGTCCATCGACAGACGGCTCGCGCCCGCCATGGTCCCAAACCACTTGTTACCCTGGCTGTCTAGAGCAACCGAGTAGACATTGTTACCCGCCAAGCCATTGGCAGTCGTATAGGTATGCCAAGTCCCGTCGGATGCTAAAAGACTCACACCCCCTTCGAAGGTTCCGAACCACTTGTTGCCCTGACTATCCACGACGAGCGCATAGATGAGGTTGCTTGCCAAGCCATCGGCGGTCGTGTATTTCGTATAGGTTCCAGTTTGCGAATCCCATCTCACCGCGCCACCCGAGGTGCCCACCCAGACGCCGTCGGTTGGGTCGATGGCGAGCGACCCCACATCTCTGGCGGACGTGTAGTTGATCCACACGCCTTCTGTTGCGGCAGTGGCGGCGGCGAGAGCCGGGCGAGGCCCTAAAGCGGCGGCAACGACGGCCGACACGAGCCATAGACAGGCGAGCAAGAGAGCGGTTCGTGTTGGGAGATGCATCCTGTCCCTCCTATGCCATCCGACACCAGTTAAGAAGCGACGTTGGAGCTATCGCTCGACAGCGCGTAGCTGACCGCCTCGTCTAGTGTCATCGCCTCACCGGCCTGCCACGCGGCCTCGACCGCCGCGCCTTGCGCTCGCACCAGGGCGACATCCCTATCATAACGCTTCTGCATGGTCAGTGGAACCGCCGCGCCAATTTCGCGCCGCAGGGCGCTCGCGGCCCCGAACAAGCAGGCGGCCCGCGTGGCCTGGCCGCGCTCCGCCCCCACGCCGGCCACTGCTTCCAGGACCGATGCAATGAACGGTCGCTCTCCCAGTTCATGGAACGCGCCAAGGCTCTTGTGATAGTAGCGCGCCGCCTCAGCCAGGTCGCCCCGCGCGCGCGCCACGTCCCCTAGGTTATTGAGGGCGAGGGCCACGCTGCGCTTCGCGCCAAGTTTCTGGAGCAGAGCCAGGCTTTCCTCGTAATGCTTTTTTGCCGCGTCGAGATCGCCGACATTCTCGGCGATCAGCCCTAAATCATTGAGGGTCAGCGCGATAGCCCGCTTGTCGCCTAAGGCCCGAAATGTGGCAAGACTCTCCTCGAAGAGAGGTTGCGCGGTCGGGTAATCTTCCTGGTTCAGCGCGGCCACACCCAGGCTGTTCAATGTCAGGGCCGTCCCGCGTTGGTCGCCTATCTCGCGGTAGAGCGCCAGGCTCGCTTCGAAGGACTCGCGCGCCGCGCTCGTGTCGCACTGGGCGTCGGCCAGAATGCCGGCGCCGCGCAATGCTTTCGCCCTCAACTCTGGCGGCGCGTCGCCCGACGTGGACAGAACGCCATCGATCCACTGTCGGCCTTCGGTGAGATGGCCGCGAATGTACCAGAAGCGCCAGAGAGCGGCGACCAGGCGCAGGCCGGTCTCTGTCTCGCCTGTTGCAGTCGCCCAGCGCAGAGCTTCGCGTAGATTGTCGTGCTCGACCTCGAGCCGATTCAGCCACGTCGCCTGGTCTGGCCCGGTCAGATTCGGCTCGGCCTCCTCGGCGAGCGCCAGGAAGAAGTCGGCGTGACGGCGGTGGACCTCGTCCGCTTCGCTGCTCTGAGTGAGCTTGTCCAGGGCATACTCGCGAATGGTCGCCAGCATCGTGTAGCGCAAGTCGCCATCGGCAAGCTCCTGTGTTCCCATAAGGCTTTTCTCCACCAATAACGCCAGCGAATCCAGGATATCGCCAGACGGGGTATCCAGCTCGGGTTCCGGTAGCTCGCAAATCGTTTCGGTGGCCTCCAGCGCTGCGCCAGCGGCGAATACGCCCATCTGGCGGAACAGGGCTTTCTCAGCCGCTTTCAGGAGATCGTAGCTCCAGTCCAGGGCGTCGCGTAATGTTCGTCGGCGCTCGCGCCGGTCTTGCTCGCCGCGAGACAGGAACTCGAGGCGGCGGTCCAGGCGCTGCGCGATAGCCTGCGGCGTCAGAACGCGAACCCACGCCGCCGCCAGCTCGATGGCGAGAGGCAGTCCTTCGAGGCGGGCACAGATGGCGGCGACGGCGGCAGCGTTGGCGGATGTCAAGGCAAAGCCGGGCTTGCGCGCCTGAGCACGCTGGACGAAGAGCGCCACCGCCGGCGAGCGCGCCAACGCATTGGCGGGGTCGGATGGTGACGCCGTCGGCGCTTTCAAATCCGGTGTGGGGAGTGGGCCAACTTCGTATTCGCTCTCGGCTTGCACCCGAAGCACGAACTGGCTCGTCACCAGCACTTTGAGCCGCGGCGCGCCTGCGAGGAGGTCCTCCACGTCGTGGGCAGCGTCGGCGACTTGCTCGAAGTTATCGAGCAAGAGCAGGAGAGACCTGCCCGCCAGTTCGGCCTTGAGGCTGTCGAGTGGTGTCTGACCGCTCACTTCGGGAATGTTGAGGGTATGGGCGATGGTGGGGATGACGAGGGAGGCTTCACGAATCGCGGCGAGATTGACAAAGAAAACCCCATCCGGGAACCGGCCCAGCAGCCGCGCTCCCATCTCTTGCGCCAATCGCGTTTTGCCGATGCCAACGGGGCCAAGCAGGGTGACAAGGCGGGTCGCTGGTGATCGTAGCAACGCCTCGATCTCCGCCATTTCCTTCTCCCGGCCGACAAACGGCGTGAGCTGGGCGGGGAGATTGGTCGGCGCGAGGCTGACGGATCCGGCAGCACTGTCGCCTGCTGGCGCTGTCGCTGCCAGGGTCTCTAAGTCGATATCGGGGCGGTTGGCGGTGAGCCAGGCGGTGAGACGCTCTAGCTGGTTGCGGCGTTCCAGATGGAGGAGCATCTCGCGCGCCAGTTTGGGGCGCGTGTCCAAACCCTCGTAGTCCAGGCCCAGGTCGAAGGCCGCTGAGCGGAGTTCTTCGAGACCAAGCCGTCCTTCGAGGATTTGACGAAGCAATGGGAGGGCGGGTTGAGGCATCCAGTCTCTGCTTACCGACAATGCGACGCGGTCGCCCGATTGCCGCGGTTCGTTCCACAGGGGCCAGGACGGTTATTGTATCATATCTTGAATAAGTGTCAAGTCCCACTGGCGCTCCGTCGTCGGGTTCGAGCGGACGAAGCCCGGCACGGTGATGTTCTACACGCCTAACTCGTGGGCAAGCTGCCACACCTGACGTTAGGGCAGACGTGGCGGCGCTTCATCGACACCTACCGCCCGGCGCCCGACGACATCAGCGACCCGCCAGCGCCGCTGGCGGCAAACACGCGCCGGTACGCTGGTCCACTTTATCAATCTATGACGTACTTACGCGGCGCTAATGAGAGCTTCTTCAATTGCTAAGGGCAACTCTAACGGGAAGAATCGCTCTGTCGAATAAGCGTAATCCTCGCCACTTTCATCGACGACACGAATATAGCCGTGTCCGGCCGCATCGGCATCTGCAATGATGCGGTAGAGCTTGCCGACCTCTAGAGATGCCTCGTAACCCTCGTTGTTGATGCACAGAGCAAAATGATGGTTCTCGTCAGGTAGTTGTTCCATACACATAATCTCTCAGTCCAGCAAAGGGAACTTCAATTTGAACTCTCTTCGGCCAATCCCGTGAGCCTCGTACCAATGCACCTCGGCTGTGTGTATTGTGCCATCCACCAGACGCACCGTTGCAATGCCCTTTAACTTCCGCCAGCGCCCATCACCATAACGGCGACGCAAACGGGCGAGGTCACGGATTGAGCGATTACTGGCAATCGGTTCAATATTTGTGTTGGCGAATGCGCTCCAGGGCTTCGAGTTGGTGTTGCAGGCGCGGCTCTGTGACCAGGCCTTCCTGCCCGAGCTGCTCTTGCACGCCCTGCTCGATGAGCTCGGTGATGACCGCCTCCACTGTCGAGCCACGCGCTTGCGCCAGGCGCTCGACCCGGTTCAGCACATCGTCGTTAAGATGAAGCTCGATACTCGCCATACGATCCTCTTGCTTGAGCATAGTCCCAATTCCATTCATCGCTCCCAGCCATGACGCAATTATAACATACCTTGGCTCGTTCGGATTGAGCACTTTGTGGTTCAACCTCTACCTGACGTTAAGAACTCTTAATGACGGGGGGGCATTTTATGATATGCTGACGCATAACACCGTCTTGACATCAGGAAAGGAACAGAACTATGCGCCGCTTGTTTCTCGTTGCCCTTCCCTTGCTCGCGGTCACGCTGCTCTCCTCTCTCCTCCTCTTTGCCCCCACAGCCGCTGAGCCAGCAGGGTATGGCTGGACAGTCGTCAACAGTCCGACGACAAATGATCTCGTTGCTGTCGCTATGGTTAGCGCAAACGAAGGCTGGGCGGTAGGAGCAAAGGCTACGATTCTGCATTTCCAAAACGGGGTTTGGGAGACAACGACTAGCCCAATCACTAACTCGATGACCCTCAACAGTATCTCGATGCCGAGCAGCAACGAGGGGTGGGCCACCGCGTGGGGGACTGAGTCCCCCGGCAACTTCGGGAGCCGACTGCTTCGATACGATGGCAGCACGTGGTCGGCGGTGCCGGGCTTGACTAACCAGTTCTTCCGAGATGTGTCTGCTTTACCCGGCCATCAAGTCTGGATTGCTGGTGGAGGCTACTTTAGTGATCGTTACGGACAAATCCTCCACTACGACGGCACTACGATGCAAACGCAATGGATTAGTGGTTACCCATACTCTGCTCTCGGCATACATATGCTCTCGCCAACACTCGGCTGGGCTGTGGGCGGCGCATCGCAGGGCTCAGCTATTCTGAAATACGACGGTCACACCTGGCAGTCTGTAACGAACCCTACCACGGGGGTAGGGACTGCCCTCGACTTCATTTCCCCGAGCGATGGGTGGACGATAGGCTATCATGGGCTGATTCTCCATTATGACGGCGTCGCCTGGCAAACTGTTGCAAGCCCGACAGCCAATTATCTGTGGGGTATCTCAGCCGTTGCATCAAACGATGTCTGGGCGGTCGGCAACAACGGCACAATACTGCATTACGATGGTTCAAGTTGGTTGTCAGTCCCCAGCCCAACAACCCAAGAAGACCTGGAAGGGATATCTATGCTTTCTGCCACAGATGGTTGGGCAGTGGGGTCTCATGGAACTATCCTACACTATGGACCGCTGGCAGACACGCCTACACCTTCCCCATCCTTGACACCAAGCATCACGCCCACAGGTCCGACGCCTACTCCGACGATCACCAGTACAGCGCCAGCCTGCTCTATCTCCTGTAGCGCCAGCGCTGGCGGCTGGGCTGTCAACATCTCCTGCGAATCGGGCTCTACAAGTTCCACTTCGGAGAGCTTCCGGTTTTGGGACGACACGCGCGGTTGGGTCACGTCTTACAGTATCGATCGAACGTACCAGAACAGCGGTCGCACTTACCATATCGAAGCGGAATACTGGCAGGTCTACACAACACAGGTAGAGGGACGGTTAACAGTAGATGTGACGGGCGGCGTGTTCGGCGCCAATACGCAGCACTGCCAGAACTACGGGAGCGCCGCCACATTGACCCCAACCACCACGGCGACAAGTACATCCATCCCAAGTAGCACGCCAACAAGCTCGCCATCCATGACGCCGACTGTATTACAAACCGCGACACCGACTCCATCGGCGACGCCATCAGTGACACCGACTATGTCTTCAACGCCAACGCCGTCATCGACGGTTACATATACTGCTACAGTGTCGCCGACGCCAACAGCTACGGCAACAGTGAATCACCCGCTCTTCCTCCCCATCATTGAGCGTGTCCCGCCCGATGCGCCAAGCGCTCCAATCCTGTCTACTTCCGGGCCGACGGTGAGCGGTCTCGTTACTCTTACGTGGACGACTGCAGCTCGTGCGAAGGCGTATCTCGTATTGTACGGCTCAACGCCAAACCCGGACGATGCCCAGGTAATCTACATAACCTCGGAGACCCAGGGGGGCCAGTACACGTACACCGTGCCGCTAGGAACAAGTTACTTCCGCGTTTCAGCTGTTAATGACTGGGGATTGACGAACAGCAATATCGTGGCTGTCACTCTTCAGCCAACCGCTACACCAACGGCAACACGAACGCCAACACTGCCTCCAACGCCTTTGGCAACGATGACCCCTCGCCCTCCATCCTCAAGCAGACTCCAGTGTGGCGCGACTTCTCAAGGGTGGTATCTTGACGTAGTTGGCGAGTCGGGTTCAACGTCCTCGACCTCTGACAGCTATCAACTTTGGGACGACCGCCGGGGTTGGGTCAGCCACTACGACATCGACAGGACGTACGTCAATACTGGTCGGACGTACCACATCACTGCGGAGTATTGGCGCATCTTTGACGTCACTCTTCAGGGGCGTGTTTGGGCGGATGTGACAGGAGGCGTCTTCAGGAGCAGCACGCAGTACTGCCAGAACTACTGAACGAATCTGAACGTCGAGGCTCCTCTTCACATTGTGTGGGAGGAGCCTGTTTCCTCTTCCGCTTGGTTAGGCTGTTAGACCACGAAAGACACGAAAAGGGATGTCTCGTTGGCGAACCTCTACCAAGACCATGCCCTTTCCGTCATGCTTTGCCTTTGGCTCCGTATCCCGACAGTTGCAATCGAGACCCTGAGCGGAGCGCAGGGCGACCGCGTCTCGTGTCATGCCGAGGCACGCGGCATCTCGGACCGCCACAACCCGGCCTCTATGCGGAGCGAGGGGTGACGGTGATGTTCAATCGTCTGGTGGACATCAATCCACGGGAAACTCCTCTGCAAGCTTCAGAGCCTTTTCGTATACTGCAGCGGAGAGGTAGAAGCCCGCAATTTGGCGCAGCGCGTCTAGCTCAGGGCGAACTGTGCTTAACAGTCCTGCACTCTTTGCCTGTAGCAGAATACCTACGACGCCCAGTACACGCAACTCCAGCCGTTGCGCTGCGCGTCGTCCCTCACGTTCGTCCAATAGGACAAGGTCCGCTTCCAACTCGACAGCCAAGGCGATACTCTCTGCCTCTCCCCGATCGAGGTCTCGCATCAGCGCTGTGATCAAAGGCTCGTTAGCACACTCTACCCGATGGATCCAAACGGCATCGGCCACCTCATCACGCCCAGGCCAGACCTTCCCGCCTGAATTCAATTCGTCCCATACGGCGACGGGTATATGCAACTCACCGTAGAGCCGCTGCAGCAAGTCGAACCTCTTGATTGCGGCAAGGTTGGTTAAGGGCGACGTATTGCTGACGATGATCACGGCTGGTCAAGGTGTCGAAAGGTCGTTAGGTCGTCGTCCAGATCGCCTTCGTCATAATGAGGCGCAATTCGCCGCGAGCCTAATGTCTGCCGGAACTCCCACACGGACATCTCCGCCAATTCCCGCGCCTTGCCAAAGGAGAGCCGCCCTTGTGCGTACAGGTGCACGGCAAGCTCGACCTTCAATTCGGGTATTGTTAGACGTGCCGAGTCGAGGATGTCCTGCGACACTGCGACTATCGCTTGACCTGCCATAGACTGCTCCTACTCAATAATTCGCTCCCTACTTGCTATCGCTAATTATAGCTTACTTCCCGCCGTCCACGGAGAGCACCTGGCCGGTGACCCAGCCGGCGTAGTCCGAGGCGAAGAACAGGACGCCGTAGGCGATGTCGTCGGCCGAGCCGAGGCGCTTCATGGCGATGCGCTCCACCAGCGCCCGCTGCCCCTCCTCGCCGTACGACTCCCACTGGCGCTCGGTCGTCGGGTTCGAGCGGACGAAGCCCGGCGCGATGTTGTTGACGGTGATGTTCCACGCCCCTAGCTCGTGGGCGAGCTGCCGCGTCAGGCCGATCTGCGCCGCCTTCGCCGAGGCGTACGCCTGGATGCCGGTCAGGCTCACGCCCAGGCCCGCGCCGCTGGAGATGTTGACAATGCGCCCGTAGCGCGCGGTCTTCATGCTCGGCGCGACGGCCTGGCACATGTACCACGCGCCGGTGACGTTGACGTCGAAGATGGCCTGCCACTGCTGCGGCGTCACGTTCTCGATGGGCTGGCCTACCTGCCCCAGCACGCCGCCCGCGTCGTTGACCAGGATGTCGACGCGTCCCGTCGCGGCTAGGGCTTCGGCGACCAAAGCGTTCACCACGTCCTGCTTGGTCACGTCCACGACGCGCGTCTGACACTGCCCGCCGCTTTCGCGGCAGAGGCGCTCCGTCTCCGCCAACTCGTTGGCGACGATGTCGCACGCCCAGACCGATGCGCCGCGCTCGGCCAGGCGGTGGGCAATGGCGCGGCCGAAGCCGTGGGCCGCGCCGGTGACGATGGCCGTCTTGCCTTCGAAGGTGATGTTCATGCCGCGCTTCCTCCCGTGGGGTACAAGTCGCTGTACTTGGTTTCGAGATAAGTGAGATAGGGGTCCACGTCCAGCGGGCGGCCGGTCGTGCGCGTCAGGAGCTCATTCACGCCGAAGGCGCGGCCGTGGCGGTACATGTTCTCGGTCAGCCATGTGCGCAGCGGGACATAGTCGCCGCTCGCCAACGCATCGTCCAGGCCCGGGGTCTGCTGCCGCGCCGCCTGGAAGAGCTGCACCGACATGACGTTGCCGACGGTGTAGGTGCAGAACGAGCCGAAGTTGCCCGACGACCAATGGATGTCTTGCAGCACGCCCTGGCGGTCGTCCGGCGGCGTGACGCCGAGGTACTCCCCCATCTTCGCGCGCCACACGTTCGGTAGGTCGGCCACGCGCACGCGGCCATCGAGCATTGCCATCTCGATCTCGACGCGCAGCATGATGTGGAAGTTGTACGTCACCTCGTCGGCCTCGACGCGAATGAGGCTCGGCTTGACGGTGTTGACGGCGCGGTAGAACTCCTCGGCGCTCACGTCGGCGAGCTGCTGGGGGAAGACCGCCTGGAGCCTCCCGAAGTGGCGCTGCCAGAAGACGCAGCTGCGCCCGACCAGGTTCTCCCACAGGCGCGATTGTGACTCGTGCGCGCCGTAGCTCGTCCCGCCGACGGCGTACAGCCCGACCATGTCGGTCGTCAGCGCCGTGCGAGTCAGGGCGGGATCGACGCCCTGCTCGTAGAGGGCGTGGCCGGTCTCGTGGAACGTGCCGAAGACAGCGGCGGGCAGGTAGCGCTCGTTGTAGCGCGTCGTCATGCGTACGTCTTCGCGGGTGAACGAGATTTCGAAGGGATGGGCCGACTTGTCCAGCCGACCGCGCCGCAGGTCGTAGCCGAATTGCTGGGAGATCCCCAGGGCGAAGGCGCGCTGCTTGTCTTCGGGATACTCGCGCGTCAGGAAGTCGGTGCGCGGCGTCACCCCGCTATCCACGATGCGCTTGAGCAGGGGCAGGCTGCGCGACTTCAGGGCGGTGAACAGGTCGTCGAGCCGAGCCGCCGTCATGCTCGGCTCGTACTTTTTCAACAGAGCGTCGTAGGGGTGCGCGTCGTAGCCGATGGCCTCGGCGAGGCGGCGCTGTAGCTCGACCGCGCGCTCCAGGTAGGGCGCGAAGCGGGTAAAGTCGTTGGCCGGGCGGGCTTCCTGCCACACGCTCTGGGCGACGGCCTCGTGGGACGCCATCTCGCTGACGAGAGAGGACGGGATGCGGCGGGCGATGTCATACGCCTCGCGGGTTTGTTGAACGGCGCGCACACGGTAGGAATTGGGGTCGTCGCCCTTGACTTCGGCTTCCGCTGCGTCGAGCAGGCGGCCGGTCTCCTCACCGGCGAATCGCTGGGCAGCCAGGGCGGACAGCGTCGCCATCTGGTGGCCGCGTGTCACGGAGCCACCGGGCGGCATCTGCGTGCGCGCGTCCCATTGAAGGACCGAGAGGGTCGTGAGCAAGTCATTGATCGAGGCGATGTGCGCCTGAAAATCTGCGTAAGCAGTCATCTTTCCCTTCTATAGAGGCATTTACACCACGTCTATTTGGAAGATTGCCACGGAGACACAGAGAACACAGAGAACAGATATATCCTTCCTTCTTCTCTCTGTGTCCTCTGTGCCTCTGTGGCAATCTCGTCTTAGGTCTTGGCTGGCAATAGTGTAGCCAATGCGTCCAGGTTGGCGTGACTCATCTCGCGGCGGCCGTCCTCGATGTCGTGGATCATCTCGATGGTGCGGGCGACCAGGGGCGCCGGCACGCCAACCTCTGCGCCAAGTGTCACGATGGGGCCGAGCTGGTCGTTCGCTTCGGTCTTGCGCTTGCGCACGGCCAGGTCGCGCCAGATGCCGCTGTGGCTCTTGGCCGACTTGCGGTTGAACGCTTCCATCTCCTTCAAGGACTGGATAGAGACGGCGCGGGGCGTGTCGGGCAGGAACGCCGACGGGTCGAAGCCGTTGAAGCCCATCGGGGTAACGCCGCGCGCCAGGGCAATGCGCATGACCTCCTGGGCGATAGCGATGTACACATCCTGATAGCGCTCGTCGGCCAAAGCGTCGGCGATGGAGTCGTTTGTCAGCGCGGTGACGAAGAGCTGCGCGCCATAGGCCAGCTTGCCCCACAGGTAGCCCCAGATGTTGTCGGTGATGATGGCGTTTTCCTCGAACTGGCGGAACACGCCGTGAAGCTCGGCGAGTCGCCCTGTCATCTGCCCATCTAGCTCGCCCAGGACAACCGCGCCACGGCCCGCGTAGATGATGAGGCCCGGCTCCAGGTAGTCCGCGCCGAAATTGACGAAGCAGCCCATGGTGCGCGTCTTGCCGACGACCTCTTGGATGACCAGCTCGTTCAACCCGTTCTGCGCCGAGACGACGTAGCCGTCGGCCGAGAGGTGCGGCGCGATGGCCTGGCTCGCGGCGCGCGTGTCTTGTGCCTTGACGGCGAGCACAACCGTATCCCATTGGCCCTGAAGCTCGTCGGGCGTGTAGGCCGGCGCCTGAACGCTGAACTCGGTGATGGGGCCGGTGATGCGCAGCCCGTCGGTGCGGATCGCCGCCACGTGCTCAGGCGCGCGGTCTACGAAAGTGACGTCATGCCCCGCCCGCGCCAGGTACGCCCCAATCGTCCCGCCGATGGCCCCCGCGCCCCAGATAAGCAATCGCATGGCTTACCCCCACGCCTCGGTCAGCAGGGCGCGCGTCTCCTCGACACCCGCGTTCCAGATGGCGAGCATGTCGTCGTCGGAGCGCTGGTACAGGCCGCCGTAGTTGCCGTCCTTGAGGTACTCGCGCAGCGCCTGCGGGTGAAGCTGGCGCAGGCGGCCCAGGTCCGACATCGGCTTCTGCGTCTCCGGCAGCGCGACATCGGCGAGCCGCGTCCACGGGAAGTTCTCCATCCACGACGCGTGGGAGGCGACGGGGTCGATGCGCTGGACCTCGGCCCACGCCTTGGGCGCGTTCCACCAATTGTGGAACTTGACGATGACGCCGGGGTTGTCGGCCATCCACTCGCCCAGGTATGCCTGGGCGGGGGCGTTACCGCCGTGGCCGTTGACGATGAGGATGCGGCGGAAGCCCTGGTACGCCATGCAATCCAGGACGTCCCTGACCAGGCTCAGGTAGGTCTGGATGCGCAGGGAGATGCTGCCGGGGAAGGCGCGGAAGTACGGCGTGACGCCGTAGGACTGCACGGGGAAGACCGGAATGCCGAGCGGCTCGGCGGCCTCGATGGACAGGCGCTCCGACAGGATGCTGTCCACGCTGAGGCTGAGATAGCCGTGCTGCTCCGTACTGCCGAGGGGCAAGACGGCCCGGTCATCGTTGCGCAGGTAGTCTTCCACCTGCATCCAGTTCATGTCGCTGATTCTCATGCTCGCTCCTGTGGGGTGACGACAGGCCGACCGGCCTGGTAGACGCTATGCACATGTTGGAGGCAGCGGATATCCTCGGCCACGTTGCCATGCACGAGCAGCAAATCGGCCGAGCGTCCCATCTGGACGCTCCCGATGCGGTCCGCGAGGCCCAGGGCTTCGGCGGTCCGCCCCGTCGCCGCGTGGACGGCCTCGACCGGCGACAGGCCACAGATGACCAGCTCGTCCAGCTCCTTCCAGAAGGTATCGAAGCGGGTGGCGCGCCAGCCGGCGTCCGAGCCGGCCATCAGGGGGACGCCCAGGTCGTGGAGCTTGGCGATTTGGGCCTCGTGGGCCTCGCGGCGCGCCTGCCAGCCGTCGTGTTCGGCGCCGGGCGGCAAGAGGTCCACCAGGTCACGGAAGACCTGCAACGTCGGGGTGACGCGGATGCCGGATTTCGCCAGCGACTCAGCGACGCGCGGGTCGTAGTTGCTCGGCCCGCCTGGGCCGGTGAACATGGCGTGCTCGATGAAGTCCACGCCCGCTTCCACGGCATTGGCAATGGCGGCGGTACACGTGCAGTGAGTGGTCACCGTCTTGCCCAGGTCGTGGGCCGTTCGCACGATGACCTTCAACTCGTCCACGGTGAAACTGGGGTAAGCGGGGAGGCTGCCCGGCGTGCCACCGCCGGACGCCATCACCTTGATGTAGTCCGCGCCGCGGCTAACGAGCCGCCGCACCATTTGCTGCAACGCCAGCGGACCGTCGGCCTCGCCGCCGAAGTTGCGCGTGTGGCCGCCGGTGATGGTAATGGTCCAGCCGCATGACACGATCCGCGCGCCCTGAAACACGCCACTCGCCTGGGCATTGCGCGCGTCGAGAATGATGGCTTGGCGGCCACCGCAGTCGCGCACCGAGGTGACGCCCGCGCGCAGCGAGATGTCCGCGTTCTGCGCTGAGCGCAGCGCCAGCGTCGCGTCGCTGAGGTCGTTCATCTCGAAAAAGGCGCTGTTGTCGCCGGGCAGCACGAGGTGGACGTGGTGGTTGATGAGGCCGGGCAGCAGGGTGACGCCAGGAGCGCGAATCACCTCGTCGCCCGCCGTTGCCGCGACTTCGCCCGGCGTCACCGCCTGGATGATGCCGTCGTCGATGACAACTGCGTGGCGCTCCAGGGGTGAAGCGCCGCTGCCGTCGAGTATCCACTCGGGGTAGAGAATTGTTCGCATCGTTCGTCCGTTACATTTTGAGGCGAGGGTCGAGGGCATCCCGCAGACCGTCGCCGAGGAGGTTCATCGCAAGAACTGTGAGCATGATCATGACGCCGGGGAACGTGGCGATCCACCACTGGTCGCGGAGGTACTGGCGGCCCTCACTCAGCATGCGCCCCCACTCCGGTGTCGGTGGCTGGCTGCCCAGTCCGACAAAGCTGAGGGCGGCAGCCGACAGAATCGCCCCGCCGATGCCCAGGGTTGCGGCCACGAGCACGGGCGCGAAAATGTTGGGCAGGAGGTGGCGGATCAGGATGGTACGGTTGGGCACGCCGACCGACTGGGCCGCTTCGACGTACAGCTCGGAGCGGGCCGATAGCACCGATCCCCGCGTGAGCCGCGCGTACAGCGGGATGGACGAGATGCCGACGGCGATCATCAGGTTGACCAGGCTCGGGCCAAGCATGCTGACAATCGCCAGGGCCAGCAGGATGCCGGGAAAGGCGAGCATCACGTCGATGGCGCGCATCAGGCCCGTGTCCGTCCAGCCGCCGTAGTAGCCTGCCAGCAGGCCAACCGTCACCCCCACCGTCGCGGCGATAGCGACGGAGATCAGGCCGATCATCAGCGACAGGCGCGCGCCGTAGAGGACGCGGCTGAAGATGTCACGCCCGTACGCGTCGGTGCCAAAGAAGTGCTGCGCGCCCGGCGGCGTCAGCACGTCCGAACCGATGTCGATGGGGTCGTAGCGCGCTAGGACTGGGGCGAAGATGGCGGCGAGGATGAGGAGGAGCAGAATCAGCGCGCCGACCTGGGCGCTCTGGCTGCGGCGGAGGCGACGCCAGAGGGCGCGGCGGCGCGAAGGGGGGGCAGCCGGGCTGGCGCTCATGGAACGGAGATCGGTGGCAGTCGTGGAGGTCGTCATGTTGCGTTACCCGTGGCGGATGCGCGGGTCGGCCACGCCGTAGACGAGGTCAACAAGCAGGTTGACAACGACGTAGCTCGTCGCGACGACCAGGACCACGCCCTGCACGACCGGGAAGTCCTTGTTGAGGATGGCGTCCACGATCAGCCGTCCGATGCCAGGCCGGCTGAACACGGTTTCGACGATGACGGCGCCGGCGAGGAGCTGGCCGAACTGCAAGCCGATGATGGTGATGAGGGGGATGAGGGCGTTGCGCAGCCCATGGCCCAGGATGACGCTATGCTCCTTGACGCCCTTGGCGCGCGCCGTGGTGATGTACTCTCGCCCCATCACCTCGAGCATGCTGGAACGGGTCAGGCGCGCGACAATGGCCGCCGACGCCAGGCCCAGGGTGAGGGCGGGCAGCACGAGGTGCTGCCAGTCGCCCCCACCCGTGGCCGGGAAAAGTCGGAAGCGCAGACTGAACAGGAAGATGAGCAGCAGGCCCAGCCAGAAGCTCGGCATGGAGACGCCGAGCAAGGCAATGCTCATCGCGCCCGCGTCGAACCAGGTGTGGTGCTTGACCGCCGAAATGATGCCCAGCACAACCCCGACGAGTATCGCGACGAACAGGCCCGCCACGGCAAGCTGGAGCGTCGAGGGCAGATTCTCGGCAATCTCCGTCGTCACCGGCCGCTTGCTGCGGATCGAGTAGCCCAGGTCGCCGTGCAGCGCGTTGACCACGTAGCGCCCGAACTGCACCGGCAGCGGGTCGTCGAAGTGGAGCTGCGAGCGCAGCAGGGCAATCTGCTCGGGCGAGGTCTGGAACTCGCTCAGCATCAGCTTGACCGGGTCGCCGGGCACCAGGTGCAGCATCGAGAACACCAGGAGGAGCACGGCGAACAGCACCGGGATCGTCGCCAGCAGGCGCCGGCTCAGGTACGCGTACATCGCAGGCTACTTCGCGCCCGCCATCCGGGTGACAATGGGATAGGTGAAGCCGTCGAACGCCAGGCCGCTGACGCCCTGGCCTTCCGCCCACACCGAAAGCTCGTCGGCCAACGGAACCATGTACGCGCCGTCGAGGAGCTTCTTCTGCAGGGTCATGTAGATGTCCTTGCGCTTGGTGGGGTCACTCTCCGCGCGGCCCTGGTCCAGCATCTTGTCGATTTCCGGGTCCTTGAGGCACGTGAAGTTGAAGTTGGAGCCGACGTTGGCCGAGGCGAACAGGGACGTCAGGGCGTCCGGGTCGCCGCTGCGCAGGAAGAGCACCGGACCGTTGGTCGCGCAGCGGTAGTTGTCCTCGTACCACGGCGCGCGGGCCTGGGTCTTGAGCTTCACGTCCGCGCCGATGTTGCGGAGCTGGCCCTGGAGGAGCACGTCAATCTGCTGCGGACCGCTGCCCTGGTCGATGTCGTTGAGCAGGATTTCGAGGCGCTGGCCGTTCTTGACGCGAACGCCGTCTGCGCCGGGCTTCCAACCGGCCTCGTCGAGGAGCTGCTTCGCCTTATCTACGTTGTAGGGGTAGTAGGCGCGCAGCGTAGGATCGTCCATCATCGAGGCGGCCAGCGGCGCGAAGCCCTTGGTGCCGATGCCCTTGTAGAGCGTGTTCAGGATGGCGTCCTTGTCCACCGCGTAGTTGATGGCCTGGCGTACCTTGACGTCGTCCGTCGGCGGCTTGGTGACGTTCAGCGCCCAGTAGCGCGGCGTCCCGACCCACGGCTTCTTGACGACGGTGTAGGCGGAGTTGCTCTCGAACCGGGGCAGGTCCTGGGACGGAACAGCCGCCGCGACTTGGATCTCGCCCGACTCGGCCGCCGCCATGCGCGTCCCGTTCTCCGGCACGAACTTGAAGACAATCTTGTCGGCGAAGCCGGGGCCGGACTGGGAGGCGTAGGGGAGCTGGCGGTTGTAGTCGTCCCAGCGGGACAGGGTGGCGTGGTCCTTGGCCACCCACTCGTCAATCTTGTACGGGCCGGTGCAGATGGGTGTCTTGTTAACCTGGTCGCCCTGCTTCGGCGTGCCGGTTGGCGAGATCATCGCCAGCGGGCCACCGGCGGCGTTGGTCAGGAAGGGCGCGTAGGGGTTCTTGAAGCTAATCTTGATGGTGTTGTCGTCCACGACCTCGGCCTTGTCAAAGCCCGTGAGGTAGGTCAACGCGCTACCCGCTTTGTAGTTCGGGTTGACGATGCGGTCCAGGTTCCACTTCACCGCTTGAGCGTTGAACGGGGTCCCGTCCTGGAACTTGACATCCTTACGCAGCTTGAAGGTGAAGGTCTTGCCGCCGTCGGAGACGTCCCAGGACTCGGCCAGCCAGGGCTTCAGTTGGCGGTTCTCGTCCAGGTACAGCAGCGACTCGCACGCCTGGTTCGTGATGTAGAAGCTGACGGCCGAGGGCGAGGCGTGGGGGTCGAGCGTGGGCGGCTCAGAGTCGAGGCCGATGGTCAGCGTGCCGCCCTTCTGGGGCGCCGCCGCTTTGGCCGCTTCCTTTGGAGCCGCAGCGCCGCTGCTGGCCGCCGTGGGGGCGCTGGATTGGGCGCTGCCGCTCGCTGTCGTCGGAGCGCTGGCCTGAGCGCCGCCGGAGGGGGCCGCTGGCGTCTGGGCGCACGCTGCGACGGCGAGCGCCAGGACAAACAGGGCAACGAGAACTGCGCGGTACGTGAGTCTCATCGTCTCCTCCTTGAAGGTGAGTCTCGGTGGTTTCGGTTCGCGGACAATGGGGACTGCGAAGTCATTCAGGGCGTTGCTTTGTCCGGCGTGTAGGTTGGGTGACATAGACGCGCCGGCGCCTGTCGACGGTTTATTGTCGACGAGATTTGGGCTGGAGTCAAGTCAGAGCGCACAAGCGAGAGCGGGGATGATACGCCCTAATGTTTGCAAGACACCCGCCGTGCGGGTATAATGCCGGTATCTATGATTGAAGGACATCTGAATGCCTCAGATCGATATTGACATACAAGGGATTCTGGACCGAATTAGCGCGTTTCTCCAGCTGGCGGGCCTGTGCCTAGGCGTGGTCCTGACGGCGCTGTGGCTGGCGATTATCGTGTGGACTTACCAAGACATCCGCAGCCGCAGCCGTGACTGGCTGCTCATCATTCTTGCGGTGGCGCTGGTGATGTTCGTGCCGGTGCTCGGCCTGCTCATGTACCTGCTCATGCGCCCCAAGCAATCTCTCGCCGAGCAGTACGACCGTGCGCTGGAAGAGGAAGCGTTGCTCCAGGCGCTCGAAGAGCGCGTCACCTGCCCCAACTGCCACAGCCGCGTCGAAAAGGACTACATCCTCTGCCCGACGTGCTACACGCCGCTGCGCAAGCCTTGCCCTGAGTGCAGCCGCCTGCTCGCCCTGGAGTGGGACGTCTGCCCCTATTGCGGGCACATGTCCGAGACTGCCGTTCGGCGCGCCGCGCCCCAACCCAGCACAGCGCCGCCGGACGCAGCCACCAGCGCGTGACCCCCACGGGACCCTCATGGGTCCCGTTTTTGTTCCCCGACGATTTGAATCTGGAGCGAATTGGTGCGGCCAGGAATGCCGACGGGCATCCCCGACGTCACGACAATGCACTCCCCATCGTGGATGTGCCCGGCGGCGCACGCGCCGGTGATGGTGCGCGCCACGATGTCGTCGCTGGTGGCGCACCAACCGATGACGATGGGGATGACGCCGCGCACGAGGGCCAGCCGCCGGGCGACGTTTTCATCGTGGGAGGCGGCAATCACCGGCATGGGCGGCCGCCAGCGGGCGACGGCGCGCGCAGTCATGCCGCTCGCCGTTGGGGCCAGGATGGCCGACGCGTGAAGCTCGGCGGCGATGTCGATGCTGGCGAGGGAGATAGCATCGGTGATAGAGATATTGTTCTCCCCGCGCCACTGCGCCGGGACGAATTGTTCCCAATGCAGCGTCGCCTCTGTGACCTTGGCGATACGGGTCATCATCTCCACCGCTTCGACCGGGAATTGCCCAATGGCAGTTTCAGCCGAGAGCATGACTGCATCGGTGCCGTCGAGAATGGCATTGGCGACGTCGCTCGCTTCGGCGCGCGTTGGACGCGGGCTGTGAATCATGGACTCGAGCATCTGCGTAGCGGTGATGACAGGCTTGGCGGCTAGGCGCGTTTTCTGGATGAGCATCTTCTGGATGATCGGCACGCGCTCCGGCGGCGCTTCGACACCCAGGTCGCCGCGCGCCACCATGATGCCGTCGGCGGCGGCGATAATGGCGTCGATGTGCTCCAGGGCTTCGACCTTCTCGATTTTAGCAATGATGGGGATGCGCGCGCCAATCTCGAGCTGGGCGTAGCGCAGTTCCTGGATGTCGCGCTGATGGCGCACGAACGACAGGGCGACGTAGTCCACACCCTGATGCACAACGAAGTCCAGGTCGCGGCGGTCTTTGTCGGTGAGGGAACTGAGGCTGGTCTCGACACCCGGCAGGTTCACGCCCTGGTGCGAGCGCAGTGTGCCGCCGTGAACGACCTTCGTCTCGACAGTGGTGGGCGTTGTGCTGATGCATACCAGCTCCAGGTTGCCATCGGCGAGGAGGATGCGGTCACCCGGCTTGGCGTCGCGCGGCAGCTCCGGGTAAGGCGCTGTCGCGCGCGTGGCATTACCGACGATTGGCTCGGTGGTCAAGGTGAACGGGGCCCCTGGCGTTAGCTCAGCCTCATCACCGGCCAGCTCGCCGATGCGCAGCTTGGGGCCTTGCAGGTCCGCCAGCAGGGCAATCGTCTCGCCGGTCTCGTCGGCGACCTGGCGGACGCGGGCGATGCGGGCGGCGTGTTCGTCGTGGTCGCCATGCGACATGTTGAGCCTGACGACATTCACACCAGCATGAACCAGGGCGCGGAGCGAGTCAAGGCTGTCAGTGGCGGGGCCGAGGGTGGCGACGATTTTCGTGTGACGCATACGATCTCCTGAACAATACAATCCATCTAACGATAATTATAGAAAGGTTACGTCGATTGCCCGAACACGGCCCTAATTCTGCGCCTGTCACAGCGTTTGCGTGTCCCGCCCCTTTCGGCTATACTGACACACACCGTCCTTGTCATATCATCTAGCCTGGTATTGTTGGCAGTCACCGTCACCGGCATCGACATCGCCGCGATGCTCACCGCATTCAGGAGCGACAAATGATCGATCCTACGCCACGCCCTGAGGGACCGACCGAGCCGCACCGGCAAGGGCCTGGCTCCACCGAGCCTTTCGAGACGCCCGACATGGTCGGGGGGATGCCCCTCCAGGCCGATTATCCCACGACGCCCGTCACGGCGGCTGCTGGGCCGTCGGCTCCGCTGCCGCCCCTCCAAGACGCTGGCGCCCCGCCGCGCCGCAACACCTGGCTATGGTGGGTTCTCGGCGGCTGCGCCGTGCTTCTCCTGTGCTGCCTATGCAGCGTTATGCTGTTGGCGGTCACGGCAGCGCTCTCATCGCTTGGACGGTTCAGCAACCCTCCGGCGATCCCCGCGCCGCGTCCAGTCCAGCCAGCGCGCCCATCCTCAGAGGTCGAGCCGGCCCCGCCGGCGGCTGCCAACGAGAGTCCGTCGGGCGCGACGGGTGCGCCAGCGAACGGATCGTCCGCCCTCGATTTCACCCTCAAGACGGTGGATGGTCAGGCGGTGCGCCTTAGCGACTTTCGAGGCCGCCCCGTGATCGTGAACTTCTGGGCGACATGGTGCGGTCCGTGCCAGGTCGAGATGCCGCTGCTGGCGAAGGCCGTCGAGCAAAACAAGGACAAGAACCTGGTCGTGCTGGCAGTGGACCAGGGTGAGCCTGTGAGTGTCGTCAAGCCTTGGATCGAGAAAAAGAATTTCCCCTTCACCATCGTTCTCGATGAGATGGGCCAGGTGGGGCAGTCGTACCGCGTGCGTGCCTACCCGACGACGTACTTCGTCGACGCCAACGGGGTGGTGAAGAGCTGGCAGGTTGGCTCGCTCACCCAGATGACCCTCGACCGTCACCTTGCCAAGCTATTCCAGTAAGCGTGCAGGCCAGGCTCTTGAGCGGCTGATCCCATGTACGAGCGCTATGCGCAGGTCTTCGCGGCCTCGGCCGGCCACCGGGAGTACAATGCGCGCTTGGCGGCGTTCCTGCCGGATTTGCTCACTCGGACGGGCGAATCGCCACGGACAATTCTCGATGTGGCGTGCGGTGTGGGCGACCTGGCTATCGGCCTGGCGCAGCGGGGCTACGAGGTGACAGGCGTGGACCTGGCGCCGGCGATGATCGCTATCGCCCGCGAGAAGGCGGCGGCGGACGGCGTGTCGGCGGCGTTCGAGGTGGCCGACATGCGTGACCTGCCCTACCGCGAGGTGTTTGACCTGGCGCTGTGTTTCGGCGACAGCCTCAACTACATGCTGACGCCGGCGGACGTGCGCAAGGTGCTCACCTCGATGCGCCGCGCGCTGCGGCCGGGCGGTCTGGCGGTCTTCGACCTGCTCACGGCTTCGGCGATTGAGACGTTCTACGCCGACGAGGCCTACATCCTCCAGAACACGGACGACGTCTTCGAGGCGCACGAGAATGAGTACAACCCCGACACACAGGTCGGGACGTTGACCGTGACGGCATTCGTCCGTCAGCCCGACGGAACGTTCGAGCGCATCCGCGAGACGCACTACCAGCGCGGCTATCCGCCAGAGGCCGTGGACCGCTGGGCCGCGCGCGTTGGCTTCACCGACCTGACGTGGTTCACCGACTGGGAGATCGCTGACACGCTGGAGGACGACGACGGCGAGCCGACGCGCGTCTTCTGCATGGCCCGCCGCCCCCAGGCGGAGAAAGCCGACTGAGCATGGATCAGCAGCCCTGGACGGTCGGCCTCTCGACGGCGGCCCTGTATCCCCACACGACGACGGAGGACGGGCTGCGCGTCGCCGCCGAGCTGGGCTTCGATGTGGTGGAGCTGTTTCTGCAAACGGTCGGTGAGTATCACCCGCGCTTCCTGGGCGAGCTTCAAACGCGCTGCGCCGACCTGGGTGTTCACGTTTACGCCATTCACGTCCACTCGCGCCACTACGGGTTCTGGGCGGCATATCGCCGCCAGCGCGACGAGGCCGCCTCTCTCTTCGCCGAGGCCGTTCACATGGCGGCCAGCCTGGGCGCGACGTGCATCGACTGGCACGGCCTCAGCGCCCAGGAGGCCGAGACGGTGAGCATTGAGGAGTTCTTCGCGGTCGCCGCGGAGTTGGGTGAACGAGCGGCGGACAACGGCGTGGTGCTGAGCATCGAGAACGTAAGCCGCTGCTGGATGCGCGGTTCGGCCGAGGTCGAGCGGGTGAGACAGGCGGGTTTGCCGGTCGGTTTCACGTTCGACCCATTCCAGGCGAGCGAGGCGGGCGTCGATCCCCTGGCCGTCGTGTCTGCGATGGGCGACGGCCTGACCAACGTCCACCTGAGCGACTATGCCCCAGGCCACCGCCACCTGGCCCTCGGCGACGGCGTTCTGGACTGGTCGGCCATCCTTGGGGCCATCGACGCCACGGGCTACAGTGGACCATTGGTCCTCGAAGCGCCGCAAACCGACCCGACGGCGTTCGTGCGCCAGCGCGATTTCCTGGCGCGGTTCCTGCCACAATCGGAACGGTAGAGTGATCCGGTCGCGTGGAGGCGCCTGATGGAGAATAGCTATACGGCGGTGATCAAGCAAGATAATAATTAGGAGGCGCTATGCCAAACCTTTACTATGAAGGGCGCAACGTGAGCTACGCCCAATTCTACACTGGTCCCGTCCCCGTCCTGTTCCTGTCGCGCGCCGATGACTTCTGGCACAAGGTGGCGAAGCTGATGCCGTGGGACTACTACGCCGCCGCCCTGACGTGGCCGGAGAGCGAGGAGCGCCTGGCCGAGAACGTGTTCACCTTTGCCGACGGGATGAAGATGAAGAAGCTTCACCTGATCGGCCACGGCGACGGCGCGCGTGCCGCCATTCGCGCCGCGATTGCCCAACCGGAGCGCATCACGTCGCTGACGCTGCTCGCGCCCTTCGCCGGCGCCCGGTCGCTAAACGAGGCGCTGCCTTGGTCCCAGGTCCAGGGCTTGCGGTCGCCGACGCTCCTCCTGGAGCCGGACATTGCCAGCCAGAACATGCAGGTGGCCGACGACCGGCTGGTGAACGCTCTGGTCAACGTGCAGCCTGAGATCATCAGGGAGTACCGCGAGCCGGTAAACGACGACCTGGCGCGGCGGCTGGCGTCCACCATCGTTCTGCATCTCGTACGCGGCTATGCAGGTCTTAGCACGCGCGGTGTTCTGGACATTCAGCGGCAGCCGCTCCAATAACTACCATGCGCGTTGCCCTGTTCATCTCTTGCCTGACCGATAACTTCTTCCCCCAGGTCGGCGAGGATACCGTCCGCGTCCTGCGACGCCTCGGCGTCGAGGTCACCTTCCCGCGCGGCCAGACGTGCTGCGGCCAGCCCGCTTTCAACAGCGGCTTCCACCGCGACACGCAGGAACTGGCGCGCCACTTCATCCAGGTGTTCGAGGGCAGCGAGGCCATCGTGACGCCGGCCGGCTCGTGCGCGACGATGGTGCGTAAGGAGTATCCAGCGCTGTTCCATCACGACCCGCGCTGGCAGCGGCGCGCTGCCGCGTTGGCCGAACGTACCTACGAGTTAAGCGAGTTTTTGGTGGACGTGCTGGGCGTGGAGGATGTGGGGGCGACGTGGCAGGGGCGGGTGAGCTACCACGACGCCTGCCACGCTTTGCGCAGCCTCGGGGTCCGCGAGCAGCCGCGCCGTTTGCTGAGCCACGTGCGCGGTCTAGAGCTTGTCGATCTGACCCGCTCCGACTGGTGTTGCGGTTTCGGCGGCAGCTTCGCCGTGCGCATGCCCGGTATTTCGGGTGCGATGCTGCAAGAGAAGATAACGCGCATCGCGGCGGCGGGCGCGCCGACCGTCGTGACCACCGACGCCGGCTGCATCATGAACATCGGCGGCGGGCTGCGCAAGCTGGGGTTGCCGTTCCAGATCGTACACCTGGCGACGGTCCTGGCGCATCATGAGGCGAGTCATGGCTGAGCACGGCTACCCTAGCCAGCCGTTCCACGTCCGAGTCCGCGAAGCCCTGGCCAAGCCGTCGCTCGGTCAGGCGCTCGACCGGGCGACGCAGCGCTTCTACTTTGGGCGCATTCTGACGTGGAAAGAGCTGGGCGACTTCCAGACGGCGCGGCACACGGCCCGCGCTGCCCGCCGCCGCGCCGTAGACCACCTGGACGAGTACCTGACGCGCCTGGCTGAGAACGTCGCGGCAAACGGCGGCCACGTGCATTGGGCGGCCGACGCGGCCGAGGCGAACGCCATCGTCCTCGACATCTGCCGTCAGGCCAACGCCAGGGTCGTGACCAAGTCCAAGTCGATGCTGACCGAGGAAATCGCCCTCAACGATGCCCTCGAAGCGGCGGGCATCACCGTCGTGGAGACCGACCTGGGGGAGTGGATCATCCAACTGGCGGGCGAAACGCCGAGCCACATCATCGCGCCGGCCATCCACAAGACCAAGGCCGAGGTCGCCGAGCTGTTCAGCCGCGTCCTGGGCCGCCCAGTGCCGGCCGACGCTAGCATCCCCGAGCTGACGCTCATCGCCCGCGAGCAGCTCCGCCAGCGCTTCCTCGACGCCGACGTGGGCATCTCCGGCGTCAACTTCGCCATCGCCGAGACCGGCACGGTCAGCATCGTGACGAACGAGGGCAACGGGCGCTACGTGACCGGCTTGCCCCGCGTCCACATCGCCATGATGGGCGCGGAGAAGGTCATTGGGACGTGGGAGGAGTGGGCGGCGACGCTCAAGATGCTCACGCGCTCGGCGACCGGCCAGCTCATCTCGTCCTACGTCTCGACGGTCAGCGGCCCGCGCCGCGCCGCCGAGGCCGACGGCCCTGAAGAGTTCCACCTGGTTATCCTTGACAACGGGCGCAGCCGCATCCTCGGCACAACGTTCCGCGAGTCGCTGCTGTGCATCCGCTGCGCGGCGTGCCTCAACGCCTGCCCGGTGTACCACGAGATCGGCGGCCACGCCTACGGCGGCGTCTACACCGGCCCTATCGGCGCGGTACTCAGCCCGCTGCTGTTCGACTTCGACCGCTTCAAGGAGCTGCCCCACGCATCGAGCCTGTGCGGGGCATGCCGCGACGCCTGCCCGGTGGAGATCGACCTGCCGCGCATGCTGGTCGAGCTGCGGCGCATCGAGGCCGAGGGGGAGGATGGCGAGCGTCCGCATGCGCCGTGGACCGAGCGCGCTATCTTCGCCCTGTACCGCCTCGGCGCGCAGACGCCCGCGCTGTACAACCTGGCGGCGTGGGGGCGAGCGCTTTTGAAACCGTTCGCCAAGGGCGAGCAAGTTCCGGACGCGCCGCTGCCGGTGCTCGACGGCTGGACGCGCTACCGCGACTTCCCCTTGCCCGCCGCCGAGCCATTCCACGCCCGCTGGGAGCGCCTAGCGAGCGAGCCAGTTGGAGACATGAAACGCAGAGACGCAGGGACGCAGAGGAAGAAAGACTAGAATTCTCTTACTTCTGCGTCTCTGCGCCTCTGCGTTGCCATCTATTCTTTGAGAGGTAGGCGATGGCTGAAAGGACGACAGGAACGCAGTTTCTACAGCGGGTGCAGCAGGCGCGGCGGGCGTGGCATTGGCCGTGGAACCCCGGCCCGGACCTGCGCCCCGCGCCTCCCATGGACCCCATGCCTTCCATCGACAAGCTGGTCGCCCAGTTCGCCATGACCCTGACGGCGGTCGGCGGCTACGTGCGCTGGGCGGAAACGGATGCGGCGACACTGGCGGCGATCGTGGAGATTCTTGAGAGCCGGGCGGCGCGCTCAATCATCGTGACGCGCCACCCCGACGCCCTGGGTTACGCGCCGCGCCTGGCCGACGCGGGCTACGACGTCACCCTTGTCGGGTTTGAACTAGGGACGACACCCTCTGCTTCGGAGCGCCGGGCGCAGCGCGAGGTTATGGTGCGAGCGGATGTCGTACTCAGCGGCGCGGACTACGCCATCGCCGAGACGGGCACGTTGGCGATGCTCGCCGGGCCGCACAACCCGCGCGTGGCGACCCTGCTGCCCCCGATTCACATCGCCGTCCTCGACCCGGCGCGGCTCCTGCCGTCGATGCCCCACCTCGTCGCCCGTTTCAAGGCCGACCACGTCCACGACGGCCGCCCCGACATCAGCGGCCTGACGTTCATCACCGGGCCAAGCCGCACGGGCGACATCGAGCAGACGCTCTCCGTCGGCGTCCACGGCCCCGGCGAAGTCACCGTCATCCTCCGCCACAGGGCGCCCTAAGACCGAATTCCCTGTCGTTGCGAGACCCTCAAGCTGTCATTGCGAGCGGGGCGAAGCAATCCCCCGCTGGCCCAAAAGATGGTCTAGACCCACGACAGGTTGGTGTCGCCAACCGCGGGATCGCTTCGTCGGCGGGGCGGTACTCCGCCCCCACACCCCGGCCGTCCTCCTCGCGATGACACCGCCGTCTACGTTGCGAGCAGGGTTTCGGCGCGGCGCAGGTCGCGGGGAGCGCCGCAGGCGGCGAAGAGGTCGCGAGCGCGGATGGCGTCGGCGCGGGCGTCGTCGGCGCGGCCGAGGTCGTGGCGCATGCGGGCGCGATGGTAGAAGGCGCGGCCTAATTCGAGGCGCGCGCCGCTCGGCTCCAGAATGGCGATGGCGGCGGCGAAGGCAGCCTCTGCCTCGTCGAACCGCCCCTGCGCAGCGCGAATCTGCCCCTCGACGCGTAGAGAGAGAGCTTCGAAGTAGCGCGACCCGGCCCCGCGCGCCAGGGCGAGATGTTCGTCGTTGAGCCGCGCCGCCTCGGCGACTTCCCCAAGCCCCAAATACGCTTCGGCGTGGGTGGGGCCGAACTGCAACGGACCCAGGCGGTGATCCGTTTCTACTAGCAGCGTAACCGCCTCATCGAGAATGGTCGCAGCTGCTGACCACTCCTCACACTGGACGTGGTAGTACGCCGCAGCCCACCGCGCCGAGCAGTTCATCAGGATATTGCCGGAACCAGTTGCGGTTGCCAGTGCTTCGTTCAGATCAGCGCGCGCACTGTCGTCGAGACCCATGTCGCTCTCAATCTGGGCGCGGCGTGCGCCGAAGATGGCAGCGCCACGCACGTCACCGGCCTGACGCGCTGTGTCGTAGGCGTTGCGAGCGCTGATCTCTGCTTCGGAAAGGTCTCCCAGGGAATGTTGTCTCCACGCATAGTAGTACGTCGTCCAGTCCCACGAGCCGTGCCCCCCGACCTTCTGCGCCAAGTCTCGTTCCTGCGTTATATAGTCCTGGGCAGCCTGCCATTCGCCCCTGATCAACGAGTTCGAGGAGAGATAGGTTAGACCCATCTGGGTGGCGAGTGGATAATCATGATCCTGGCCCAGACGAATGCTGCGGCGCGCCCATGCCATGCTCTCTTGGTGGAGGACCAGGTGTTCGTAGGCGCCGGCAAGGTACGAGAATATGGTGAGCAGTGTATACGGGTCGTTGAGAGGCTCGGCGATCACGTACGCCTGGTCGAGCAGCTCGATGGCTCGCCGCAGTCGGCCACGGTAATGCTGGAACCGCCCCAGGTACGCCAGCCCGCGCGCCAGATCGAGCGGTTGCGTCCTGGGGTCAAGCTCTCGTACAGCTTCCTCGAAGAACGCTTCGCCGCGCATATCGCCGATCTCCGTGTAGACGGCGCCGATGCGTGCTGTGAGCACGGCGCGTCTTGAAGCCGATTGCGTCATGTTGAGGGCGGTCGTGTAATGCTCTACGGCCGACGTCGCGGGACCGCGCAGGGCATAGATGTCGCCGAGCTGCTCGGCGACCGCCGCTTCCGCATCTCGGTCTTCTATCTCTAGCGCGCATTGGCGAGCCATTGTCAGATATTGGATCGCCTCGTCATGGGCGAACACGCTTTCGGCGTTCTCGGCCGCCTGCCGCGCGTAGGCCAGGCCGCGCAGCCAATCGCGGCTCGCGAAGAAGTGATACGCCAGCCCCGCCGCGTGGGCATCGAGTTGGGCGGCGTAGAGCCGTTCCAATCCCTCACCAATGCGCTGGTGCAGCCGCCGCAGCCGAACAGGATTCAGAGCCTTCAACAGCGTCTCGCGGATTTTGTCGTGGGTGAAGGTGAACGCATCAGAGCCATCCTCCCGGATAAGCTGTGCAGCGCCGGCTTCATCCAGTCCGTCGAGCAGAGCCTCTTCGTCCAACAGCGATACTGCCGCTAGCTCATTGAAGGCAAAGGTCTTGCCCAGGGCGGCGGCGGCTTGAAGCATGTCGGCGCACGGCTTGCTGAGGCGATTGAGCCGCCGCCCGATGACTTCCTTGATGCTCTGCGGAATCGCTAGCTCGGCCACATCTCTGCGTCCCCATCCCTCACCCTCACGGTAGATCTGCCCCGCCTCAATCAAAGACTTCACAACTTCCTCGGTGAAGAACGGGTTGCCCTCGGTTTCCTGGAAGATCGCCTCGGCGAACTCGTTAGAGACGGTCTCTTGGTGAAACAGCGTCGCCAGGAGGGCCGCCGTCTCTTCGCCACTCAGCCGGCTCAAGGGCAGGCGCGTGGCGATGCGGTCGTGCTGCCAGGCGACAAGAGCGTTGGCGAGGGGGTGGCTGCGTCCCATTTCGTCGTCACGGTATGTGACGAGCACCAGAATGCGCTCGACGGGTAAGTTGCGCAAGAGGTAACGCAGGAGCGCAATCGTCGCCCCATCGGCCCAGTGCAGGTCGTCGAGGAAGAGGAGTAGGCCGTCGTGACCGGCGAGCGAGGCGAGGAAGCGGGCGACGTTGTCGAACAGGCGCAGGCGCTCGTCGTCCGGGGCAAGGACGGGGTTGGGGGGCAGAGGGCCGATCTTGGCGTCAAGCTCGGGGGCGAGGCGAGCGATCTCCGGCGCTGTGGGGCCGAGGCGCTGACGCAAGACAACAGTGGGCTGAGCGTGAACGTAGGCGCGTAGGGCCTCGACGAAGGGCAGATAGGGTGTCGTGGCCTCGTACTCGTAGCAGCCGCCACGGAGAATAGCGGCGCCTTTTCGAGCCACAGCAGCGATAAGCTCCTGGGCGAGCCGCGTCTTGCCAATCCCCGGCTCACCGGATAACAGCGCGATACGCGTTCGGCCCTCCTTGACCCTGGCCCACTCCTGACGCAACTGCTCTAGCTCGCGTCGCCGACCGACGAGTTCACTTTGGCCCGCCATCAGCGAAGACAGGGGCATGGGAGTGTTGGCCGCAGCCGTCATTGAGGTGGACCCAGGCATCGCGAAAGCCATCGCGATATACGTGGAGCGTGCTTCCGTCGGCACCTGCAGGGCGTCCAGCAGCGCCTCGACGACTTGGCGGGTCGGCTGGCGCTGGCCCGCCTCAATCTTCTTGAGATAAGTGGTCGAGCAGCCGGACAAACCGGCGAGGGTCTCCTGGGTGAGGCCCTGCTCCCGCCGCTTCCTCTTCAACCAGGCCGCGAAGGATAGATCGGTTTGCATGCAGCAACCTCACGATAGGTGGCGCCGACCATCGCGCTTTGCTTCGCCAGGCGGTGCTTTCGAGGACACCATTATAGCATAAACAGACACAAGTTGAATGGGTATCCGTCGTCGAAGCTGTGTCCCTTTTGTGTCCCGGGCGTGTCCAGGACTCGCGCTGTGTGGCGGTACACTGGTTCCAACAAGATGAGACACAAAACACAAGGAGGATCCGATGCAACCGACAGACACGGCGCAGGAACACGACCCCATGACCACTCCGAGGACGAGCGACAACTGGCTGCGCCGCCGCGCGGCGGCTCTGATACCACTCCTGGTTCTCGTAGGCGTCTGTGTCGCCATCCTCGGCTCGCTGCGCGCTCAAGCCCACACTCCCCAGGCAGTCGTCGCTCCCGCTGAAGTAGCGGCGCCAGCCATCAGTCCCCGGCCCAATGCACACACCTACGAGCAGAGCATGCAACGGCTGCGGGACCTCAACGAGGCGGCTGCTCCCTCGCTCAGTGTCTCACCCAACACCCGAGCGTACGAGCGGAGCATGCAGCGGCTGCTGGAACTGAATACGATGGATGCTTCGCCCGCGCTGACGCAGGCGGACTGGCAGGCCAAAGCGGAGCAAGCCACAGAGTATATGGTGCGAGCACATGAAGCGACCATCACCGCCGCTGCCCTGATGCCGCCGTCGCGGGACGAAGTGCGGCGGACCGGCCCGTACTAAGCGAACTGAAACTCAGCTATCGGTTGGCGACGGGACGACGTTGTCCCTCGCTACTTATACATCGCAGAAGGAGACAGACAGACTATGCCACTCTACATGGACGTTCACCATCACGTCGAAGGGCTGACGGCGGAGGCGGTCGAGGGCGCGCACCAGCGCGACCTCGAAGTGCAAGAGAAGCATGGCGTCAAGTACCTAAAGTACTGGTTCGACGAGGCCAGCGGCAAGGTGTTCTGTCTGGTGGAAGCGCCGAGCAAGGAGGCGGCGGAGGCGGTGCACCGCGAGGCGCACGGCCTAGTGGCGGATGAGATTACGGAGGTGCAGGAAGGCGCGTAAGACACGGGGTGGGGACCAGAGTGGATGGCGGCGCAGTCAACCTGCCATCCACTCTATTTCTGTATTGACAGGCCCCGCCCGTGTGATATACTGGACGGGCCAGCGGGCGGGCTGACGCCGCGCCGGATATCACACTCGGAGGGTGAAATGGCGATACCGTCGTTTCGGATGGATGGGCAGGTGGCGCTGGTGACGGGGGCGGGGAGCGGGCTGGGGCAGGCGTTCGCCGAGGCGCTCGCCGCCTACGGAGCGGACGTGGTCATTACCGAGCTGCCAGGGAAGGAAAGCGCGGCCGAGGCGACGGCACAGCTTGTGCAGGCCCAGGGGAAGCGGGCGATGACGGCGACCCTCGACGTGACGAGCATGGACAGCATCCGCGCCCTAGTCGAGCGCGTCATCGGCGAGTGGGGAAGGATCGACATCCTCGTCAACAACGCCGGCCTGAACGTACCCAAGTGGGCGGTGGACGTGACCGAGGCCGACTGGGACCGCGTCCTGGACACCGACCTCAAGGGGGCGTTCTTCATGGCCCAGGCCGTCGGCAGGCACATGATCGAGCGCGGCGGCGGCGGACGCATCATTAACATCACGTCCATCATGGGCCAGGTCGGCTTCTACTACCGCGCTGCGTACTGCTCGGCCAAGGCGGGGCTGGCGAACCTGACGCGCGTGCTGGCCGTGGAGTGGGCGAAGCACAACATCAACGTCAACGCCATCGGCCCGTCGTTCATCCTGACGCCGCTTACCAAGCCCATGTTCGACGACCCGTGGTTCCACGACCTCGTGGTCGACCGCACGCCACAGGGGCGCATCGGCGAGCCGGAGGATGTCGTCGGCGCGGTTGTCTTTCTCGCCTCGCCCGCCTCAAACCTCGTCACCGGCGCAGTGCTGATGGTAGACGGCGGCTGGACCGCGTGGTAGGTTTGAACCACGGAACACACTGAAGACACGTAACCAAGACGAAGAGGTCTACCACGGAATACACAGAACACACGGAATGGATAAAGTCTTTTCCGTGTGTTCTGTGTATTCCGTGGTTGATATCTCTTAATCTCTGCGTTCTTTGAGCCACTGGGCGAGGGCGGCCTGGTTGGAGTCGAAGGCGATGGGGGGCAGGGCGTCGGGCGCAAAGAAGCCTACCTCGTCGGTGTCGTCGCCAGCGACAAGCCCCCCGCCCACGACGCGCCCCCGGTACAGCACCATCGTGCCGCAGCCGGTTTGCGCATCCCCAAAAGGGAAGACGCCAAACAGACCCGTCAGCTCGACCTCTAGCCCTGTCTCCTCGGCCAACTCGCGCACCGCCGCGTCGTCCACGCGCTCGTCCCAGTCGGCGTAGCCCGACGGGATGTACCACAGGCCGCGCCCCGGATTCTGCGTCCGCCGCGCGAGCAGGATGCGCCCGTTGTCCTCGACAATCACGCCGCCGGTCGTCTTCGGCTCGCGGAAGTGGACCAGGCCGCAGGCGGGGCATACCGGCCGCAGCCGCCCATAGCGCTCCAGCATCTCGGTGGGCGTACCGCAGCGGGCGCAGGAGCGCACATCGCCGCCGCCAGCGCGGGCCGCTTGTTGCCAGGCGCGCAAGGCGTCCGACTGCCCCGCGCCGACGAGATTGGCGGGGAGGGCGTCCAGGGGCGTCCAGCGCGCCTCGCCCTCATCGCCCATGCGCAAGTCGCCGCTTATGAGGCGTGCCAGGTACACAAGGAGCAAACCTGCGCCGCGCGGGTCATCGTCGAACGGGTAGACGCCGAGCAGCGGCCCGACGGCAACGGCGAGGCCCGTTTCTTCCCGCGTCTCCCGTACTGCGGCTTCGGCGGGTGTCTCGTCGATCTCGACATAACCGGCGGGGAGGCCCCAGGCGCTTGCGTAGGGCGCGTGGGCGCGGCGCAGCAGCAGAACTTCATCGCTCTGGACGACAACGGCCCCGACACACACCTTGCGTTGCGCATAGTAGACCCAGCCGCAGGCCGGGCAGACCGGGCGAGCGCGGCCATCCTGGTGGCGTGTCTCCAGGGGCGTGGCGCATTGGGGACAGAAGCGGGGAAGAGGCATGGCAAACTCCATGGATCTATCTCGGTCACGACACGACGAGGCACAAGGTCATTGCGAGCGTGAGCGAAGCAATCCCTCGCTCTTGCAACAGACGGTCTAAGCGGCTAGAGCATGCCTATCACCCGTCGGGAGATTGCTTCGCTGTGCTCACAATGACTCTCGTGGAAAGACACAGGCCGCCGGTCTATCCGGCGGCCTGGTGGTCTTGAACGGTAACGCGCGCAGCGAGAGTGTTAGAGGAAGAGGGGCGCGAGCACGAGCGTCAGCGTCGCCAGGAGCTTGATGAGCACGTGGAGCGACGGGCCGGCCGTGTCCTTGTACGGGTCGCCGACGGTATCGCCGACGACGGCGGCGGCGTGCGGCTCGCTGCTCTTCTTGTACGGCTTGCCATCCGGACCCATCATCTTGCCGGCTTCGATGAACTTCTTGGCGTTGTCCCACGCGCCGCCGCCGTTGTTCATCGACGTCGCCATGAGGATGCCCGCCATGGTACCGATCATAAGGAGCGCAGCAGTGGCCTCATACTTGAGGAGGACGCCGACAAGGATGGGGACGCCGATGGCAAGAGCGCCAGGGGCGATCATCTGGCGGAGGGCGGCGCGGGTGCTGATGTCCACGGCCTTGCTGTAGTCAGGGCGCTCGGTGCCCTGCATGATGCCGGGGTGCTCGCGGAACTGCTTGCGCACTTCGGCGATCATCTGCTCGGCAGCGCGGCCGACGGCGCGGATGGCGAAGCTGGAGAAGACGAAGACCAGGGTAGCGCCGGCGAGGCCGCCGACGAACACGGGAACCTTGCCCAGGTCCACACCGCTGAAGAGCTGGTTGGCCGGGACACCGTTCATTTCCTGCGCCAGCCGAACCTTATCAATGTACGCCTGGAAGAGCAGGAAGGCGGCGAGAGCGGCGGAGCCGATGGCGTAGCCCTTGGTCAGCGCCTTGGTGGTGTTGCCCGCCGAGTCGAGGGCGTCGGTGCCTTCGCGGACCTCGGGCGGAGCGTCGCTCATCTCGACGATACCGCCCGCGTTGTCGGCGATGGGACCGAAGGTGTCCATCGCCAGCACGTAGGCGGCGGTCATCAGCATGCCCATCGTGGCAACAGCCGTGCCGTAGATGGCGGCGACCGCCGTGGGGACGCCCACCGCCGGGGCCGCCAGCGCGCCCAGGCCCGCCGAAGCGAGCAGAGCGATGGAGATGGCGACGACGGGGAAGCCGGTGCTCTCCATGCCGATAGCGAGGCCGGCGATGATGTTGGTGGCAGGGCCGGTCAGCGAAGCGTCGGCGATGACCTTCACAGGCCGGTAGCTACCCGAGGTATAGTATTGGGTGATGTAGACGAAGACCACCGAGTTGACAATGCCGACGAGGCCACAGGCAAAGTACCACGGCCAGGCGGCGCCGCCCATGAGCCAGATGCAGGAGACCAGCAGGCCCACGACCGAGATCCCTAGAGCGACGAAGTAGCCGCGATTGAGGGCGCTCATCGGGTCTTCGGTGTTGTTGCGCATGCGCGCCGTGAGCACGCCGGCTATTGAGGCGAAGATACCGAAGGAGCGGACGACGAGGGGGAACAGGATCCAGGCGACGTTCTTGGTGGCGATAGCCAGGAAACTACCCAGGATCATCGCGCCGATGTTCTCGGCGACGGTGGACTCGAACAGGTCGGCGCCACGGCCGGCGCAGTCACCAACGTTGTCGCCCACGAGGTCGGCGACGACGGCCGGGTTGCGCGGGTCATCTTCGGGGATGCCCTGCTCGACCTTACCTACCAGGTCCGCGCCCACGTCAGCCGCCTTGGTGTAGATACCGCCGCCCAATTGGGCGAAGAGGGCAACGAAGCTCGCGCCGAAGCCCAGGCCGACGATCAGGTAAGGCGCGCCCTGCTCCCAGTTCGGAGCGCCGTACCACAGACCGTAGAGGGCGAACATGACGGCGACGCCGAGCAAGCTGAGAGCGACGACGAGGAAGCCGGAGACGGCGCCCGCGCGCAGAGCAACCGTCAACGCCTGGCTGACGCCGTTGCGGGCGGCGGCGGCGACTTTGACGTTGGACCTTACCGAGACCCACATGCCGATGATGCCGGACGTGGCGGACAGGGCCGCGCCGACCAGGAAGGCGATGCCGGTCATCAACCCGATCTGCAGGGGCGTGATACCCTGGACCTCAATGTAGCGGCCCAGGAGACCAATGAGGACGCCGATGACGACCGAAGTAACGACGGCGAGGATGCCGATAGTGCTGTACTGGCGACGCATGAAGGCCACAGCGCCTTCATAGATGACACCCGACACCTCTTGCATCTGCGAGGTGCCGCTCTCCCGCCCCAGTACGTCCCGCGCCAGATACCAGGCAAAAGCGATGGCGACGAGACTGGAGAGTAGGACGATGACCAATAAGGTCCAAGTCATAATGTTCCTCCGAAGTCCGATTGCACAGACAATTAGTCCGCGAAGACGCCGCCGCAGTCACTCCTTAGATGACCACGTCGGCGTTGACGCAGTGGATACTACGCCTCCTTGCAAAACGTGAATTTTTGGTGTCAAGGAGGTCCTTGTGTGAAACGTAATCGGATTATACCAAACACTTGTTTGGAACGTCAAGTGGTCGGCGGCGCTAGGGGGTAGAGGTTCGCACCACTTTGGGCGTAATTTCCTCTTCATTAGGCTTTGGCTTTCGTGGGCCGTGTGCTACAATCGAACAGGCACACTGTCAGGAGGGCGTATGGCGCAGACTGGTCCGCAAATTCTCTATCTGTCGGCGCTCGTGGGGAGGCCCGTGCGCGGCGCGAGCGGCGAAGTGGTGGGCAAGCTCATTGACCTGGTTGTGCGAATGCACGAGAACGAGACATTCCCGCCGCTCACCGGCCTGATCACGGCTGTGACCGGGCGGCGCGGCTTCCGCTTCTTCGTCCACGTTACGGATGTGGGCGAGATTACGCGGGAAGGCGTGCGGCTGAAGACCGACAAGCTCAATCTCGCGCCCTTCGCACGTCGGGATAGCGAAGTGCTGCTGGGCCGCGATGTGCTGGACAAGCAGTTGGTCGATATCAATGGGCGGCGGGTCATCCGCGTCAACGACGTGACCCTGACCTTCGATCCGTCCAGCGGCGTCTACCGCGTCGGCGGCGCGGATGTCAGCACCGCGTCCCTTTTAGAGCGGCTTGGGCTGGGCGGCGTGGCGCGCAACATGGTTCACGAGGTCATCCCCTGGGATAGCGTCCAGTTCTTTGCCAGCGAGGTGCCCGTCGTCAAGCTCAAGCTGAGCTACGACAAGCTGGCGCGGCTGCACCCGGTCGAACTTGCGGAGATCATCGGCGACCTGGGCTACCAGCAGGGCGGCGAGATGATTGCGGCGCTCGCCGACATCCAGGGCGACGCCGTCGCAGCGGATACGGTCGAGGAGCTGGAGCCAGAGCTGCAAGCGGCCGTCATCGGAACGCTGGATGTGGAGGACGCGGCCGACATTCTGGAGGAGATGGAGCCGGATGAGGCGGCGGACCTGCTGGCCGAGCTGCCGGCCGAGCAGGCGGAGGACCTGCTGCAAGCGATGGAGGCGGAGGATGCCGCCGACGTGCGCGAGCTGTTGCAGTATGAGGAGGATACGGCGGGCGGTCTCATGAGCAACGACTACGTGGCCTTCAGCCCGGAGACCACCGTCGGAGAGGCCCTGGTTCGGATGCGTCACGACGACCTGCCTGAGTTCATCTACTACGTCTATGTCTGCACAGAAGAGGATGTGTTGGCGGGTGTGGTTAGCCTGCGCAGCCTGCTCCTCGCGCCCGACGATACGCCCCTGAGCGAGCTGATGAGCGCCTCCGACACCTTGCTGAGCGCTCACGTCACCGAGGCGGCGCGCGACGTGGCGGAAGAGATGATTCGCTACAACCTGCTGGCGATGCCGGTTATCGAAGATGGCAAGCTCGTCGGCATCATTCACAGTCACGATGCTCTAGAGCGCGTTCTACCGGAGCCAGGCCAGCGCGGCCTGTTTGGGGGGAATCTGTGAGTGAGGCGCAGACAACGCTGGAGCGCTGGCGCGAGCGCATGCGCATCCGCGCCGGTGGGCTGAGCGGCAGCGGCGTCTTTCGCTACCTGGCAATTCTTGGCCCCGGCATCATCGCCGCTGTCGCGGGCGACGATGCGGGCGGCATCGCCACGTACGCGACGGCCGGTTCGACGTATGGCTACTCGCTGCTGTGGGCGATGGTCATCATTACGGTGGGCCTGTTCACGGTGCAGGAGATGGTCACGCGCATGGGCGCAGTCACGGGCAAAGGGTTGTCAGACCTGATCCGCGAGCGCTTTGGCGTGCGCTGGACGGCCTTCGCCATGCTGACATTGTTGATTGCCAACGCGGCAACGACGATTTCCGAGTTCGTCGGGATCGCGGCGGCCCTGGAGTTGTTTGGCGTCTCGAAATACATATCCGTTCCACTCATGGCCGTACTGATGTGGTGGTTGGTGACCAAGGGGTCGTACCGGCGGGTCGAGCGCGTCTTTCTGCTCATGAGCACGGCGTTCCTGGCCTACATCATTTCCATGTTCCTCGCTCGCCCCGAGTGGGGCGCGGTGGCGCGCAGCACGGCTTTCCCGGTCATCCACCCCGAAGCGTCGTTCCTGGTTATGCTCATGGCCTTGATTGGTACGACCATCACGCCGTACATGCAGATTTTCCAGCAGTCGGCCATCGTCGACAAGGGCATCACGGTGCAGGACTACGATGCCGCCCGGGCCGACATGATGACTGGCGTCTTCCTGGCTAACTTCGTCGCGTACTCCATCATCATCGCCACGGCGGCGACGCTCTTCGTGAACGGCATTCAAATCCAGACGGCGTCCGATGCGGCGATTGCCTTGGAGCCGCTGGCGGGGCCGTTCGCCAAGTATCTGTTTGCGATTGGGCTATTTGGCGCTTCCACCCTGGCGGCGGGTGTGCTACCGCTGGCGACGTCCTTCTCGGTGTGCGAGGCGTTCGGCTGGCAGAGTGGGCTGGACGAGGATTTTACCAACGCGCGGGTATTCTACAGCCTGTTCACCGGCCTGCTCATCCTGGGCGCGTTGGTGACGCTCATCCCAGGTCTGCCGCTGTTCCAATTGCTGGTGTTCGTGCAGGTCATCAACGGCTTGTTGCTGCCCATCGAGCTGGTATTCATCATGCGGCTGGTCAACGACCGCGACATCATGGGGGGCTACGTCAACGGCCGCCTGTTCAACGTTGTCGCCTGGGGCACGACCATCATCATCGGCACGCTGTCGATCGCGCTGATCATCATCGGCTTCATCCTGCCACTATTCGGCATCAACCTCGGCGGGTCATAGGGGCGGGTTTCAAACTCGCCCGTATTGATACGGGGCGATGCCTCAGATTGGGGGCCATCCGTGAACGAGCCACAGACTGCTCTTGAGCGATGGCGTGAACGTTTGCGCAGCCGCGCCAGAGGCGGGCACATGCTGCGCTACCTGGCCGTGCTCGGGCCGGGTATCATCGCTGCCGTCGCCGGTGACGACGCAGGCGGCATTGCCACATATGCCTCCGCCGGCGCGCAGTACGGCTATGCGACGCTGTGGGTCATCGTCGTCATCACTGTCTGTCTGCTCATCGTTCAGGAGATGGTGACGCGCATGGGCGCGGTGACGGGCAAGGGGCTATCGGACTTAATCCGGGAGCGCTTCGGGGTGCGCTGGACAGCCTTCGCCATGCTGACGCTCCTCGTCGCCAACGCCGCAACCATCGTGTCCGAGTTTGCGGGCATTGCCGCAGCCCTGGAGCTATTTGGCGTAACCAAGTACATTTCAGTTCCACTTGCCGCAGTGATGATGTGGTGGCTCGTAACAAAAGGGTCGTACCGCCGTATCGAGCGCATCTTCCTGCTCATGACGACGGCGTTCCTGGCGTACATCATCTCGGCATTTCTAGGCAAGCCAGACTGGGGAGAGGTGGCCCGCAATACTGTTGTGCCGTCGGTGACGTATGACTCAGGCTATCTCTTGCTGATTATGGCCTTGATTGGCACGACCATCACGCCGTACATGCAGATTTTCCAACAGTCGGCCATCGTCGACAAGGGCATCACGGTGCAGGACTACGATGCCGCCCGGGCCGACATGATGACCGGCGTTCTGCTATCGGACATCATCGCCTATTTCATCATCATCGCCACGGCGGCGACGCTGTTCGTCAACGGCATCCAAATTCAGTCGGCGGCGGATGCGGCGGTCGCGCTGGAGCCGCTGGCCGGCTCGTACGCGAAAATCCTATTCGCCGTCGGTCTGCTGGGCGCGTCGGTGCTGGCGGCGGGCGTGCTGCCGCTGGCGACGTCCTTCTCGGTGTGCGAGGCATTCGGCTGGCAGAGCGGGCTGGATGAAGACTTCACCCACGCGCGGATTTTCTACGGGCTGTTCACCGGCCTGCTCATCCTGGGCGCGTTGGTGACGCTCATCCCCGGCCTGCCGCTGTTCCAACTGCTGGTCCTGGTGCAGGTCATCAACGGCGTGCTCCTACCCATCGAGCTGGTATTCATCATGCGGCTGGTCAACGACCGCGACATCATGGGCGACTACGTGAACGGCCGCCTGTTCAACCTAGGCGCGTGGGCGACGACGATTGGCATCGGCACGCTGTCGGTCGCGCTGATCATCATCAGCTTCATCCTGCCACTATTCGGCATCAACCTCGGCGGGTAGGCGTATCACTCCCCGCCATTCGCGCCGTCCACCGGATCCACGGGCGGTTCGCCGCTGGGTGTGTCCATCGGGTGGGGTCCGGCGCTGACGAGCCAGGGCGGGAGCTGGCGAATCTCTGTCTGGTAGAGCCGCATGGCGTGGGTGATGGCCCGCTTGGCGGCGGCGGCGTTCTCCCAGCCAATCGGCGTGACCTTCACCCCTTGCAGGTCCTTGTAGACCGAGAAGAAGTGCGCGACTTCGTTGAGGTAGTGCTGCGGGAGGTCGCTGATGTCGTGGTAGGCGCTGTAGAGTGGGTCGGAGTTCGGCACGGCGAGAACCTTGTCGTCCGGCTCACCGTTGTCCAGCATGCGGAACATGCCGATGGGGCGGGCGACGATGAGCGCGCCGGGGAAGCTCGGCTCGCCGACCATGACGATGACATCCAACGGGTCGCCGTCGTCGTAGTACGTCTGCGGGATGAAGCCATAGTCGCCGGGGTAGTACATTGCGGAGAAGAGGACGCGGTCGAGGCGAATCAGCCCCAGCGCCTTGTCGTACTCGTACTTGTTCCGGGAGCCGCGCGGGACCTCGACGACAGTGTACACCAGGTCGGGGACCTCAGGGCCTGGCGGCAAGTCGTGCCACATGTGGATAATCTGGCGTGTGACGGACATGGCGTGAATCCTTTCTTTCACCGACCTGGTTCTACGTCCATTATAGCATAGGATAAGACGGCGCCTGATGGTCCCCTTCGCGCGTTTACTTCACCGTGAGCGTGCCAACCATGCCCGCCTCGGTGTGGCCGGGCACGGCGCAATAGTAGCGGTACTGGCCGGCCGGTAGGGCGGGAAGGGTGAGCGTGGCCGACTGCCCGGTGGCGATCCCCTGGCCGGTCGCCCAACCGGCCGGCACGCCGACATCGCCGGCTTTGTCGTTGGCGGGCGGCAGGTCGAAGACGATGGAGTGGACGAGCGCGCCGCTGTTGGTGAAGTTGATGGTGATCGGCTGGTTGGCCGGGGCCGTCAGTTGCGTCTCGGTGTAGGCGATGTCCTTGCCGGTCACTTTCTGGGTCGTTCCCCCCGCACCGCCCGATCCGCCGCAGGCGGCTAGGGCCAGGAGCAAGACAAGAGCAAGCCCGGTAAGCAGCCCGATGCGATGCCAACGTTCCACAGTCGTCTCCTCTCGATTGAAAAGGCCACACCAAGGCAGAGAAAGGACCAGCTTTCTGAAAGTATAGTCCGAGGGATGCGGAATCACGGGACAGTTTGAGAGATTGACACGCTGCAACATCCTCTCTATACTCCCCCCAGCAATTCTCACGCCTGGAAAGACGGAAAATGCCCGAGTTGCCTGAAGTTGAAACGTATTCGGCCCAGCTGCGCGACAAAGTGTGCGGGCGCACGTTCCGAGGGGCGCGGGTCGCCTGGCAGCGCAGCGTGCCGACGGGTGATACGCTGCTGGGGCCGCATCTGGCGGGCCAGACGATCCTGGACGTGCGGCGGCGCGGTAAGTATATCATCTTCGAGCTGACGGATGACACGCTGCTGGTGCATCTAAAGATGAGCGGCCGGCTGGATGTTGTGCCCGCCGACACGCCCGCTGACCCCTATGCGCGCGTCGTGTTCGAGCTGGACAATGGCGAGGAGATGCGCTTCCACGATCCGCGCAAGTTCGGCCGCGTGTATCTCGTCGCCGACGTGGCTCAGGTGACGGGGCCGCTGGGACCAGAGCCGCTGACGCCGGAGTTCACCGCCGAGACCCTGGCGGCGCGCCTGGCCGGGCGGCGGGGCCGCCTCAAGCCGTTGCTCCTGGACCAGACTTTCCTGGCCGGTCTCGGCAATATCTACACGGACGAGGCGCTGCACCGCGCCGGACTGCACCCGCTGCGCCACGCTGATACGCTGACAACAGACGACATCGCTCAGCTCCACGCGGCGATCCGCGAGGTGCTCATGCAGGGCGTCGCCAATCGCGGCACAAACCTGGACTGGGCCTACACCCAGGGCACGAATCAGAACGCCTTGCGCGTGTTCCACCGCCACGGCCAGCCGTGCCTGACGTGTGGCACATTCATCGAGCGCATCGTTCTCGGCCAGCGCGGCACCCACTTTTGCCCGCGCTGCCAGCCGCTGTAACGGCGCGCTTGTCAAAACTAAGGTCCTAGTGTATCCTAATCGCCTGCTCATCGCGGCGGGGTCCGGTCGCGTGACGGCGCGGACTCTTCGCCTCGCCCATCACTCTGTGTTCCACGAGGAGGTAACCGCATGAAACGCCCAGTGATTGTGTTGGTGGCTCTGAGTCTGTTCATTGCCGCAGCGCTCAGCGCCTGCGGCGGCGCGCCAGCCCCAACGGCCTCGAGCGTCCAGCAGGCCGCGCCGACGGTCGCCGCCGCTGTTCAGCAAGCCGCGCCTACCGTCGCCGCCGTTGCGCCGACAGTGGCTGCCGCTGCGAAGGCTGCGGCAGCGCCGACGACAGCCGCAGCTCCCACTGCCGTAGCGGCCAGCGGCGCGGCGCCGAAGGCGCTCTCCGGTGACCCGATCAAGATTGGTGTTGCCGTCGCCCAGACCAGCAATACCGCCTTGCTCGGCCAGGAGCAGGTCATCGGCGCCCAGATCGCGGAGGAGTTCTTCAACCAGCGTGGCGGCATCAACGGCCGACCCATCAAGCTCGTCCTGCAGGATACGGCGGGCGACGAGGCGGGGGCCATCAACGCCTTCCAGCAGCTCATCAACAACGACAAGGTCGTCGGCATCATCGGCCCAACCCTGTCACAGCAGGCATTCGCCGCTGACCCCATCGCCGACAAGGCCGGCGTGCCGGTCATCGGCCCCTCCAACACGGCGAAGGGCATTCCCCAGATTGGCGACTACGTCTCCCGGGTGTCCGCGCCCGTCGCGGTCGTCGCGCCGAACGCTGTCAAGGCTGCCATCAAGGACAACCCGGGCGTCAAGAACGTGGCCGTCGCGTATGCCCAGAACGACGCCTTCAGCAAGTCGGAGACGGGGACGTTCCAGCAGACGGTCACGGACACTCTGAAGCTCAACCTGGCGACGGTGCAGACGTTCCAGACAACAGACACAGACTTCACGACCCAGGTGACCAACATCCTCAACGCCAAGCCCGACCTCGTTATCATCTCCGGCCTGGCGGCGGACGGCGGCAACCTGGTCAAGCAGCTCCGCGAGCTGGGCTACAAGGGTCCTATCGTCGGCGGCAATGGCTTGAACACAGCGAACATCTTCCCTGTCTGCAAGGACAAGTGCGACGGTATCTATATCGCCCAGGCGTATAGCCCTGAGTTGTCAACCCCCATGAATGACGCGTTCAAGGCAGCGTTCAAAGCCAAACAGCAGGGCAAAGACCCCGGCCAGTTCCCGGCCCAGGTATTCGCCGGCGTTCAGGTCTTTGTGGAGGCGCTGACGGCGCTCGATAAGGCGGGCAAGCTCCAGACAACCGACCTGGCGAAGTTGCGCTCTGACCTGAACAAGCAGGCGCTCAGCGGCAAGTATGACACGCCTCTTGGCCCCATCTCCTTCACCCCTGAGGGCGAGGTCAACCAGGAGCAATACTACGTCGCGCAGATCAAGATGAATTCGGACGGCCAGACAGGCAAGTTCGTCTACGTTAAGTAAGCGCAGCGGCATTCTAAAGCCCCCTCTCCGCATAGGAGAGGGGGCTGGGTCAGTCGGGGGGCAAGTGACTCTCATCAACGTCTGGCAGAACATCCTCAATGGCCTGGCCGTGGGCAGCGTGTACGCCATCTTTGCCGTCGGCTACACGCTCATCTTCTCTATCCTGCGCATCATCAACTTCGCCCACGGCGCGGTGTTCACCGTCTCCGCCTACTTCACCTATCTCTTGACCGGCTCGGCTATCAATACCAACGGTACGCTCCACAAGCTGTTTACTGACGGCTTCGGCGCGCCGGCGCTGCCTATCAAGCTCCCGTTCGTGATTGCCTTGCTCGTTGGCGGGCTGCTCGCCGGGCTTGTCGGCATGCTGCTCGACCGCATCGCCTTTCGCCCGCTGCGCCAGCGCGGCGCGGATCCCCTGCTGACCCTGGTGTCCAGCCTGGGTGTTGCGGTGGCGATGGTCAACCTGATCCAATACTTCTTTGGCGCGGAAATTTACTCCTACCCGGCCAACCCGTTCGGCAATATCCCCGCCGCGGTCAACTTCGGCACGGCCGACACGCCTGTGCCGGTCCGTACCATCCAGGTCATCATCTTTTTCGTCGCGATTGTCATCGTCATCTTCCTCACCTGGCTCATCAATTCCACCAAGCTGGGCAAGGCGCTACGCGCCGTTTCTGAGGACGCGGTGACGGCGAGCTTGCTGGGCATCAACACCGACCGCATCATCATGTTCACCTTCTTCCTCAGCGCCTTCCTCGGCGGTATCTCGGGAACGCTCGTGGGGGTGAGTGTCGGCGTGGCCGGGCCGTACTTCGGCATCACCTACGGTCTGAAGGGCCTGGCGGTGATTGTGTTAGGCGGTCTCGGCGACATACCGGGCGCGATCATCGGCGGCATTGTGCTGGGGCTGGCCGAGGCGTTCGTGCCGCCCCAGTTCGTCGCATTCAAGGAAGCGGTTGCCTTCCTTATCCTATTCCTCGTGCTGGTTATTCGCCCCCAGGGTATCCTGGGCCGCGCCGCTGTGGTCAAGGTCTAGCCGTATGGCTGAGTTCTACACGACCTACGGGTTCCTCATCACGTCGATGGTGCTCGCGGCGGCGATGGCGCTGAGCCTCTATCTGCCGCTGATGGCCGGCCAGCTCTCCCTGGCCAGCCCGGGCTTCTACGCTATCGGCGGCTACATCGCGGCGGTGCTCTCTACCCAGGTGTTTCACCCTGGCCCAGGCCCCTACCCGCTGTATCTCGTTCTCATCGAGATGCTCGTCGCCGCCCTGGTGTCGGCAGCGCTGGCGGTGCTCGTTGGCGTGCCGGCGCTGCGACTGCGGGGCATCTACCTGGCCCTGGCGACGATTGCCTTCGTTGAGATCTTGCGCATCCTCTCGCTGAACCTTCCCATCCTGGGGGGAGCGGTCGGCATCTTCGGTATCCCTCAACCGTTCAATACCCAGGGGGAGTACATCTGGCTCGGGCTGCCGTTGCTCCTTATCGCCATGGTGTTCATCTACCGGCTGGAGCGCACGCGCATGGGCCGCGCCTTCTACGCGATCCGCGAAGACGAGACAGCGGCGGACGCGATGGGTATCAATCCGACGGCCACGAAGGTCATCGCGTTCACGATGGGCGCCGTCCTGGCCGGGGTCGTCGGTGTGATCGCCGCCCACTTCCTCAATACCTGGAACGCGCGCCAGGGGACGTTCGACTCCAGCATCAACTACCTGGCCTACGTTCTCATCGGCGGCTCGTGGACCGTGTTCGGGCCGGTCGTCGGCGGTCTCCTGCTGACCGCGCTGCCCGAAATTTTGCGTGGGCTGGCGAGCTTTCGCTTCATCCTGTTCGGCATCCTAATTGCCGTCGGCGCTATCTTCTTTCCCCAGGGGATCATCACCCCCGAACTGCTGAGCCGCTTCCGGCGTGGCCGACAGCCTGGCCGTCCGGCATCGGGCGGCCAGCAAGCGAGTCAGACGCATGGACCAGCTAAGTAGCACGGCGACCATCGAGCCGGTGACGCCAGGCGGCGAGGTCGTCCTGGAGGTGCGCGGGCTGACGCGGCGCTTCGGTGGCCTTGTCGCCGTCAACGACGTTGCGTTTGACGTGCGCGAGGGAGAGATCTTCGGGCTAATTGGGCCGAACGGCGCGGGCAAGACCACTGTGTTCAACATGATTACCGGGCTTACGCCGGTGACCAAAGGTTCGGTTGCCCTACACGGTGAGAACATTACCGGCTTGAAGCCCTACCAGATTGCCCAGCGCGGGATGGCCCGCACATTTCAGAATATCCGTCTGTTCGGCAACCTGTCTGCCCTGACGAACGTGGAAATCGCGCGCCACACCCACACCGGAAGCGGTATTATCGCTGGTGTGATCGGCCTGCCGCGCGCCAGGGCGGAGGAAAGGTTGACGCGGCAGCGCGCCCTGGAGCTATTGGCGCTGGTGGGCCTGGCCGACCGGGCAGAGGAAAAGGCGCGGAACTTCCCGTATGGCGACCAGCGGCGGCTCGAGATCGCGCGGGCGCTGGCCCTTCAGCCGAAAGTGCTGTTGCTGGACGAGCCGGCGGCGGGCATGAATACGGGCGAGAAGGCCGAGTTGAGCGATTTTATCCGCCGCATCCGCCGCGACTTCGACCTGACCGTGCTCCTCATCGAGCATCACGTCCCCCTTGTCATGGGCTTGTGCGACCGCATTGCCGTGCTGGATTTCGGGCATCTCATCGCGCTGGGAGCGCCAGAAATTGTGCAGCGCGATCGGCGAGTCATCGAGGCGTACCTGGGAGAAGGGGAATGAGCGTGACGGCCACACCCATCCCCACACCCATTGGCGCAGCGCCGTCACCAGAGCGCAAGCGCATTCTCGAAGTCAACCACCTGCACGTGAACTACGGCGGCATCCAGGCGCTCGTCGACGTCAACCTCGTCATCCATGAAGGCGAGGTTGTGACGCTTATCGGCGCGAACGGCGCGGGCAAGAGCAGCACGCTGCGCGCGATCTCCCGCCTCATCCAGCCGCGCAGTGGCCGCATCATCTTCGATGGGCAGGACATCACGCGGCGGCGGGCCGACGAGGTCGTGCGCCTGGGCATTGCCCAAAGCCCCGAAGGGCGGCGTATGCTGTCCAGGCAGACGGTGCTGGCGAACCTCGAGCTGGGCGCGTACACGCGCACCGACAAGGACGGTATCGCTGCCGACATCGAGCGCCAGTTCAAGCGCTTTCCCCGCCTCGCCGAGCGTCGCCACCAGCTCGCCGGGACGTTGAGCGGCGGTGAGCAGCAGATGCTCGCCATTGCCCGCGCTCTCATGAGCCGACCCCGCCTTCTTCTCCTGGACGAGCCTAGCCTCGGCCTCGCCCCCCTCGTTGTGCGCGAAATCATCTCTATCATTCGTGAGTTGCACGCCGCGGGTGTCACCATCCTCCTGGTGGAGCAGAACGCCAGCCTGGCCCTTCAGCACGCCGACCGCGGCTATGTCCTCGAAGCTGGCCGCATCACGTTTGAGGGCGTGGCATTAGACTTGCTCGTTGATGAGCGGGTCAAGAAAGCCTATCTCGGTTAGCTGACCAGGTTGTCTGAGCGGCGTCGTGTAAGTGAGAATAGAGAAGCCTCCTTATACGACGCCATAAGCGTTGTCTCCCCGTATACCCCCCACTCCTAGAAGGAGGTGTGCTGTCTTCGTATCCCTCGCTCTGTGGACCCCCCTGCCTGTGTCACGTACTGTTTGTCACCCACTTGCTCAAGGAGGTACTCGATGTTGGATCGCCTGTTAGCCCCCGGTCGCCGACGCCTCGCTATCCTCACGCTGTTCAGTGTTGGGGCGGTCGCCTTAACGGCCCTAGCGCTGGCGCTCGCCATTCCCCCGAGCGCAGCCGAAGCATCCCACGCCACAGTTCAGATGTCCAACGCAGCATCACTGCCCCGAAGTATTACCGTTCAGGCTGGTGGAAAAGTCAGTTGGGTGAACCGGGACAGCCGGCCCCACATTGTCGCCTCTGTTGACGGGACCTGGAACTCGGGGCTTGTTCCGCCCGGCGCCACTTTCGAGCACGCCTTCGCCAAGCCAGGCATTTACACCTACCGCTCCGACTTCCTGGAGCAGCCCGGCGGCGGCTTCACGCAAGGACAGGTTGTTGTTCTGGCGGCTCCGCAGGAGACGGCTTCGCCCACCTCGGAGCCATATGTGCCGGACCCAAGTCAGGTTCAGGTTCCCGCAGGCTATACTGTTGATGTTCTCGCAACCGGGTTTGTCGCACCCTCCGCGATGACGGTGGACGACCAGGGCCGCGTCTACGTCGCCGAGTCGGGCATTGCCGGACCTCCCGCCCGAATCATTCGCATCAACGCCGACGGCTCGAAGACGGTCGTCGCTCCTTCGGGCAGCGACCAGTTCATCCCGCCGCTGCTCGGTATCGCGTGGGGGCCTAACGGTTTCCTATATGCGTCGGACAGCGGTCGCGTCGTGCGCGTAAATCCCGATGGTAGTCTGACACCGGTCATCACCGATTTGCCGGTGGGCGTACAGAACTCCAACAACAACATCGCGTTCGGCCCAGATGGTAAGCTGTATGTCGCGGTCGGCACACGGAGTGAGACTGGCGTCATGGAACGCCTCACGTTCGAAGCTCCGCCGGGTGCGACGCCTGAGCCGCCACCCGCCATCCACGACATTCCGTGTCGGGATATCACACTGGTTGGTCGGAACTACACTGACACGTTCGGTGTTGTCACGGGCGCCTTCCAGAACTACGGCGTCCAATCGACGCCAGGGCAAGTAGTGCAGGGTTCGACAAAATGCAACGGGGCGGTTCTGCGTGCGAACCCCGACGGCAGCGGCCTCGACGTAGCTGCCTGGGGCTTCTTCAACCCCTACGGCATCACCTTCGCGCCGCTCAACTCACCATTGGCGGGGGCGCTTCTCGTGGATAACAACGGAACCAACGGCATCGGCGTGCGCCCCATCTACGCGCCGGATACTCTGAACCTTGTTCTCAGCCCCTCGGCGAACACGGCGGCCACAGCGCCCTGGTTCGGCTGGCCTGACTACTTCGCCGGCCACCCGGTCACTGACACTGCGTACTTCAGCCCGACCCAGGGCCTCGTGTTGCAGACGCACCCGCCACTGAGCATGATGTCAGGGGTCCTTGGCTACAGCGTTGTGCCGACAGGCATGGCCGTCAGTACCAACCCGAGCTTTGGCTTCGTCAATGACCTGTTCATCGCCTACTGGCAGGGCGGGCGCGGTCCAGGCACAGGCCCTGGGCCGAGCGTGCAGCGGCTGCATCCCATGTTGACCGAGACCGGTACCATTAGCTGGACTCAAACCACCTTCGCCTTCACCCCTATGGCCGACATGAGCCGCGGCTTGAACCATCCCATTGATGTGAAGTTCAGCCCTGAGGGCAACGCGATGTACATCCTCGATTTCGGTGGCGAGGGGCCGGGTGTTCCTGGCACCGTGTTCCGCGTCCGCCGCGCGGTCGAGGTAACCACGACGCCGACGACGACCGGCACGCCCATGACGGCGACGCCGACGACGACGGGCACGGCGGCTACCACCACGACAACACCGACACCGACGACAACCGGGACGCCAGGGACGTGCCAATCCGGCACAGTCGATATCGCCATCCGCAACTTCGCTTTCGTGCCGTCGGACATCACGGTCTGCCGGGGCGCGACGGTGCGCTGGACAAACTTTGATACCGCACCGCACACATCGACCTCGGACACAGGGGTCTGGGACAGCGGCCTCCTGCTCACGAACCAGAGCTTCTCGTTCACGTTCAACACCCTCGGCGACTTCCCATACCACTGCTCGGTCCACCCGAACATGCACGGCATCGTGCGGGTGGTGGAAGGGCCGGAGGAAACCACGACGCCAACACCGACAGGCACCAGCACGACTGTCGCCCCGACGGGCACAACAACTGTAACGACGACGCCGACAACTGAGGAGACGATGACTGCCACGGTGACGGCGACCACGGTTCCGTCGACGATGACGGCGACGGCGACGGCGACCGCAGTTCCGCCGACGATGACCGCCACGGTAACGGCGACCGCAGTTCCGCCGACGATGACCGCAACCACGACGGCGACGGCGACCGCAGTTCCGCCAACCGCGACCACGACGCCGACCGTCACGGTCACACCACGGCCAACCTCGGCGCCGGTCAACTGTTCAGCTGCGGGGAGTGTGTGCGCCGGTATCCTCTACATTCGCACGTACATCGACCGCTACTGCGACGGCACGTTCGACTTGCCGCTGCCCGGAACTACAGTCACAGTGACGCTGCCGGATGGCACAACGCGGACGGCCATATCGGACGCGCATGGCGATGCCTATGTCACGGGTATCTACCTGGCGCCGGGCCAGTCGATAACGGTTACCGCCGACAACCCGCCGCTCCCGACGTGGATGCAGGCGACGAATAACAGTCTGATTCCCTGCGTGTCGAGCCAGCAGACAATCTCGACGTCGCAGTTCACCTTCTTCGGCAACAAGGAGGTGGACTTCCGCTGGAACCTGGCTTCGCTCGCTCGGCCGACGGTTCAGCCGTAACGCGCCCGTAAGCTAACATTGCGAGCGTCGGCAGCGCTCTCTTCCCTGTGAAGAGGGGGCGCGACGCTCGCAATGCTCATTTCCGCGATTGGAGGTAAACTATACTGACCCGCGCTGCCACGGGCGGCAGGCGGCGTGCGATCACTGAGAGCTTGCTTATGACCAACACTGACGCTGCAACCCGCTGGCGCGACAGCCTGCTGCGCTGGACTGCTCCGCTTCCCGAATCCCAACCTCTTCCACAACCTGTATCCGACGGCTGGCACGCCCACGCCGACCGCTTCCGCGCCCTCAATGACCGCCAGCGCGAGCGAGAGGAGCCGTTTCTACAATTTCTCGCCCCGTGGCTAACGCCAGGCATATCGGTGTTGGATGTCGGAGCAGGTGGTGGCCGGTTCGCCCTGCCTCTGGCGACGCGAGGCGCGCGTGTCATGGCCGTCGAACCGTCGCCTGCGATGGCCGAGGTGCTGCGTGGGGCCGCCAAGGCGCGCGGCCTGGCGGTCGAGCTAGTGGCCGAGCGCTGGCCTGGCCCTGCAACATTGTCGGCGCAGGTCGTCCTCTGCGCCAACGTTGCCTACGATGTCGCCGAGCTTGCGCCGTTCGTCGCCGCGCTGGACCAGGCCGCCGAGCGGCTGGTCGCGCTGTACCTGACACTCACCCATCCCGTCGGCCAGATTGCCAACCTGTGGAAGACATTTCGCAACTGGCAGCCGCCGCAAGGCCCGACGTACCTGGACGCGGCGGCGGTCATTTTCGAGCAGGGTATCCCGTGCAACGTCACGCTCGTCCCGACGCACGCCACGCTCGCGTTCGCGGACGGGGATGCGCTCGTCACCTTCTACCGCAAGCGCCTTGGGTTGGAGCCAGAGCCGGAGCGCGACCGCCGGCTGCGCGCGGCGCTCGCGCCGGATGTGGAAGAACGTGGCGGCGAACTGCTGATTCGCCCGCGCCAGGCGTGGGCGGCGGTTATCTGGTGGGAAAAGGGGAAGCCGAAATAAATGAGGCGGAGGCCGCGTGGCCTCCGCCCGATATTTACGCGAGTGATTTAATCACGGCTCAGCCGGGGGAGCATAATCCTCTTCGTCCGGCTCATTCGCCATTTCGTCGGCCAGAGCGCGGCCAGTACCGGGCACACGCCGTTTCTGCTCATAGCGTGTTTTGCGCTTGCGCAGCTCGCGCTCCATCTCATCGACGGCACGGCTGACGGCCTCGGTCGGGGAGTCGCCAGTATCCTCGGTGACGAGGGTCGTACCGGGGATTCCAACGCTGAGCAGGGCGTGAACCGTCCGGTTCCGCGCCTGGTCCTGGCGGAGGGCGACACGAATCCACACCGTGTCGTCATCCCAGTGAGTGAGCAACTTGTCCAGCTTGGCGACCTTGCGTCCAATGGTCTCGCGGTCCGCATCGGTCAGATCAACATCCGGCGCCATCAGTTGGTCAATCATACACTCTCCTCTCGCCTTAAACTACATCCATGCTGCTCACTATGCTCCCAGAGGCTTATCGGCTCCCCTGGAGCACAACGGGCAGGAGCCTAAAGAAAGGCTTCAAGCCTCGTGTGTCACGTCGCGTCGGCGTTGAAGCGCAACATGATACACGAAGCTTGAAACGATGGGCGCGCCCTGAAGGGAGGAAAGATTAGGCCGGGCGATCACTCTGGGGAGAAGGACGATTGCTGAGGCGATAAACGATGCGTCCACGGGTGAGATCATAGGGCGTCAGCTCCACTCGAACCCGGTCGCCAAGCAGAACGCGGATGTTGTTCTTGCGCAGACGCCCCGCCAGATAGGCGAGCGTCTCGACCCCGCCGTCCAGGGCAACCCGGAACGAGGCATTGGGAAGGGCCTCAATAACGACGCCTTCGGTTTCGAGCTTATCAGACTGAACTGGTTTCCTTGCCATGTAGTCTCCTTCTAGTAGTAGGCCACGCGCGCTGGCCCTGACCGATCAAAGAGATAGGTATATAATAAGGGATGGTTGACGCAGAAGATAGGACTATTATGACCCCAGTGGTATCAATTGCGCAAATTCAGCAGGCGCTTACCCTTCAACGTCCGGGCATCGAGGCTTGGATGCACATGGCCCCACGACACCGCAATCTCATGCCGCCGGAGGATGCCACACCACGCCTGGCAGGCGTCCTCATCCTGCTTTACCCATTCGATGACAGCCTTTACATGGTCCTTACGCGACGCACGGAAGACCTGGCGACCCATCGCGGCCAGATCTCGCTGCCGGGCGGCGGCCTGAAGGCGGGGGAGACACCGGAAGATGCGGCGTTGCGGGAGGCGCGCGAGGAATTGGGCATCGTCACCGACCAGATGACTGTCATGGGCGAGTTGACGCCGCTCTATATCCCGCCCAGCAACTACTTGATTCACCCCGTCGTCGCCTATCTGTCGGCCCGCCCGACGTTCGCGCCGGATTCGGGTGAGGTGGCCGAGCTGCTGGAAGTCCCGTTGTCGGTCTTATTCGCGGCGGACACTCGCGCGGAGGAGACCTGGGAGATTCGCGGCATGCCGACCCTCGTGCCGTTCTATCGCCTGGCGGGCCATAAGGTGTGGGGCGCGACAGCGATGGTGCTGGCCGAGTTCACGGCGCTTCTGGAGGCTGCGGCGCACAGCTCGTCATCACCGTAAGCGCGACTCGCTTGAGGGAAAGGCGGATTTTGCATTGGACGAACACATCTGGCTAGGGACAACGGCGTGGGCGTTCGACTCGTGGGTCGGGCCTTTCTACCCGCCGGGCACGAAGCCGGCCAACTACATCACCGAGTACGCGAAGCAGTTCCGCGCCGTCGAGATCGACAGCACGTTCTACGCCATCCCGCGCGAGAGCGTCGTCTCGGGCTGGGACGCCAAGACGCCCGAGGGCTTCCTCTTCTGCCCCAAGTTCCCACAGCTCATTACGCACCAGAAGCGGTTGACCGACTGTGAGCTAGAGACCGGGCTGTTCCTGGAAACGATGCGTATCCTCGGCCCGAAGCTCGGCCCGCTCGTCCTCCAGTTCGACTATACGTTCCACGGCGATCAGTTGCCGCTCCTGACCGACTACTTGGACGGCCTCCCCACCGATCTGCGCTACGGCGTCGAAGTGCGGCACCGGAGTTGGCTAAACGACGGTTACTACAACGCCCTCCGCGAGCGCAACGTCGCCTTCGTCATGTCCGACCTGTACTACATGCCGCGCATGACGGTCCGCACCGCCGACTTCGCGTATATTCGTCTGCTCGGCGACCGACGCAAGATACCCGGTGACATGGGCGAGATTGTCCACGACCGCACGCAGGACTTGCTGCGCTGGCGCGACGAGGTGGTTGACCTACGCGAGAACAGCGCCGAGGTATTCGTCTTCGTCAACAACAAGTACGAAGGCAACTCGCCGACCACCGTCCGCCGCTTCGAGGGGCTGCTCCAGGAGACTTCGACATAACTATGCGCCTTGTTATGGTGAAGCGGATACCGGGTATAATGCTGGCTAGTGGGAGGTGACGATGCAAGCGCAAAACATTGACCCAAAAGAGGCCGTCATCCGCGTCCTGGATGATCTGTCAGACGAGCAACTCGCCGAGGTGCTAGACTTCGCGCTGTTCCTCAAGCAGCGCCAGCAGACGCGCACGCGGGATGAGAGGCGTATCGAGGTCAAGAGCGTTCCGGCCTCACACCTTGACCCTCTTGTGGGTATCGTATCATGGGGGGGAGACGCCGTCGTCGACACCGAACGCTTGTACGACGATGAGTAGACAAGTAGTCATTGATACGAACGTCCTCGTCGCTCTTGTGGACACACGGGACAAATGGCATCGCCAGGCTCATGTTCTTCATGCTGCGCTCAAGGCTCAGGATGCCAGGTTCGTATATGTCGACTGCGTGATGAACGAAGCGATCAGTGCGCTAGGGAGACGAGCAGAGGAACAGCGCCGGTTATCCGAGTTCATGCCACTCCTCGATAAGTTGGCGAGCTTCGTTCCAGATGATACGATTACGTGGTTGTCCCTCGAAACTCGGCGGCTCTACCCCGCAGTGATCGATCTAGTGCGTCAGACAAACGGAACGCTCAACTTCCACGACGCCCTGATTGCTGTAGGATGCCGCGAGCTTGGCATTGATGCTATTGTGACGTTTGACATGGACTTCGAGCGGATTAACTGGCTAACCAGAATTTCCGATCCCAGGCATGTACAGGGATAGTGCTGCTGATAGTAGAGGGAGAGTCATGGAGAGCATCATTCAGAGAGTCGACGATGAGGACCTGGTTATCTCACGAGAGCTTCTTCGACAACTTGGTGTGAAGCCGGGGGACACCGTGGAGATTCGGCGCGTGACTGAGACCGAAGAGGCTGCGCCGGAGGCTAATGAGCGGGCACGACGGTTGGAGGTACTACGGTCTCTACGTGGAATCTGGTCCGATGAGGATGGAGAAGTGTTCGAGCGCGGGCGCAAGGAGATGTGGGAGACTTGGCAATCCAGCGCGTCGTCGTAGACACCAGTATAATCGTGGATTACCTGCGGCGTGGAACAGCAACACTGGAACAGGCTCTACTCCAATTCGAGTGTGCAATCACGGCGGTGACGCTCTACGAACTGAGAGCGATAACCGTTCGGTCAGAGCGCCAAGACCAACTACTCAGCCGACTAAGCTCCGTCATAACGGTTCTCCCTTTTGACGCTCAAGCCGCTACCTTGGCGGCTGAGGTATGGCGAGATCTCGCTGCGCAAGGCATTGGTATTGGGTTGCCCGACACGCTCATAGCTGGAACCTGCCTGGCAGAAGGGATTCCATTGCTCACGCGGAATCCCGAGCATTACCGACGTGTGACAGGGCTGCGTGTCCTGACGCCTGAGGATCTGTTGGGAACGTGATGGGCCGCTTGGAAAAACCGCCGGATATCGAAGCTGAGATCCACTTCCTACCAACAGAGGCGGGTGGAAGGCAAAGCCCAGTGTATTCCGGCTATCACCCGGACCATGACATGCAGCTCGCGGGTACACTGAACGGTGCAAAGCATCGGTATCTCGATGTAGAGCAAGTTGCGCCGGGCGATACTGTGCGAGCAGAAATGTGGTTCCTCGCGCCAGAACTTCAGCAAGGACGGTTGTTCGAAGGGATGCGGTTCACTGTGCAAGAGGGGCCGACTATCGTTGCCTGGGGGCGTATCCTTTGCGTGCTCAACCCTACATTGAGGCTCATTCGGAACTAAAGTGGCTTCGCTCGATCGAGCCGTACCTCGAAGTGAACTTTGTGAGTGACGTTGTCATAATCCGCCGTACTATGGGTATCCCAAAATTCGGCAATTTCCTCCAGCGTCTCGAACTCTGGAATGGGATCTCTGGTATTCACGTCATCCATATGTTCTTCGCTCCTTAGGTAGTTTTGGCGGGTGGCGCATACAAGTTTGGAAGTTCAATGGATGTGGGAGGTGCGATGTCTGAAGTTGATGAGTTGCGGGCGGAAAAGGACCACTTTTTTCGCTACACCGACATGTCGCCGCTGACGCCGGAGCAGCGGGAGACGTTCACCGGCCTGGGCTATTACCCGGAGGACCCGGCCTACGACGTGGTCGCCGAGTTCGAGCCGTTTGCCGATGCGCGGCCAGTGACCCTCATCACTAGCCAGGGCGATGTCCAGCAATTCTTCGGCATTGGCAAGCTGCGCTTCACCATCGACGGCGATCCGCAGGCGCTGACCCTGTTCCAGGACGAGGCGGGCGAGAGCTTGTTCCTGCCGTTCACCGATGCGACGAGCGGCGGCGAGACCTATGGCGCGGGGCGCTACGTCGAGGTCGAAGGGGCGGGGACAGAGGACGGCAAGACGCTCATTCGCATCGACTTCAACAAAGCCTACAACCCCTACTGCGCCTACAATGAGATGTGGGTGTGTCCCATTCCCCCCACCGAGAACCGCCTGACCGCTGCCATCCGCGCTGGCGAGAAGAAATTCGAGTAGCAGAGACAGAACCCCGTAACATAAACTGCCCTCATACAGTCAATGATGAGAATACTGATTCTCAGGGAGGAACAGGTGCAACATCAAACCCCGTCGACATTGGATGTGATCTATGAGAACTGGCACGGCTATCAAGAAAAGCTGCGCAACTGCGTCGCGCCGCTGACGAATGAGCAACTCTCGCTGCAACCGGCCCCGCACATGTGGCCGTTGGGTCAGATTGTGCAGCACATCATTTCTGTCAGAGCGGGGTGGTTTAGTGGTACGTTACAGGATGACGACGCGGCGATGAACGAGTATATGCTCTGGGGCCAACGTGAGTCACCGGGGCGCACCGCGGCGGAACTGGTACGTGGCCTCGATGAGACCTGGGCCTTCATTGAAGCCCGCTTACAACGCTGGACACCTGACGACTGCGCCATGACCTTCCCGGATGAGTGGGACGGTCAGGTATATGAGGTCTCGCGCAGCTGGGTGATTTACCATGTCCTGGAACACGACCTGCATCATGGCAGCGAAGTCTCGTTAATCCTGGGCATGAATGGTCTGCCAGCCCTTGATCTTTGATAGAATTCTTTATTCTGTGCCTTCCGTGGTTCCATTTTTAGCGCGGCGACGCTTGCACCGTCATGACTTCGACGGCGTTGTCGGTAATGGGCGTGCTAGCGGACGTGACGGGCAAGCGCGTCGTGTCCGGCCAGGCATACAGTCCAACACGAACGCTCAGGGGGCCGGGTGGAAGGTCGGCGGGCAGGGCGATGGCGCGGCGGTCGATGACGGTTGTATTCGGCTTCCAGCCGGTGGTCGGCGCGCTCCCGCCGGCCGGCTCGCCGTCGAACCCGGCGACCAGGCGGCCGCCAGCGTCGATGAGCTGGGTAAAGACCGTGTAGCGCTTCTGGGGCGGGGTGTCGGCCTGCCAGAACAGCGTCACCAGGAGTGTGCCGCCCGGCTGAATTGTCTGGGGCGTGACATCCGCGCCGACGAGGTGGATACCGTCGGCAAAGCGTGCATCCAGGGGGAGGGCGGGCGTGGTAGGTGTCGCGCTCGCTAGGAGATACTGCGCGACCTCGAAGCCCTTGTGGGACTCGAAGCCGGCGCGGTAGCCGTGGGCCGACAGCCACGCCTCCGCCGGCCGCTGCGGGTCGTTGACGGCCGACCCGTAGGTGACCAGCCAGACGCGCGCCTTGCCCTGAGTGGCCTGCGCGAGCTGCGGGTCGAGGCGCTGCGGGTCGAGGACGACGCTGGGAATGCCCGGCGGGGCGTAAAAGTCGAACAGCGCCGTCTGCTCCGCGTTGCTCAGAGCAATCAGGTCGCCGGGCGCAGCCTGCGCCTTAATCTGCGCCATCGCCTGCCCATAGTCACTCTTAACGTACTCAAGGTTGGTGTACCAGTTGAAGAGCGCGACGGCGTCGATGGCGAGGAGAAGGAGCATCGCAGCCGGGCCGAGCCAGTGGCGGATGCGCCACAGCGCCTCGATGCCACCGGCAACGGCGACCAGCAGCGAGGCTGCGCCGACAAGGACGAACCGCTCGTGGAAGAAGGGCATGGCCGGATCCACCAGCCAGCCGAGGAACAGCGGCGAGAGGACACCCAGGCCCAGCAAGGCCAGCGCCCACAGGCGGTTACGCTGGTACAGGGCCGCCAGGCCCACGATAGCCAGGCCCAGCCATAATACGACGGCGATATTCGCGCCCCACGGCAGCGTCAGCCCGGTGGCATACGACTCCAGGCCGCGATCCCAGATTGTACCGAACTCGCCGAGGCTCCACGCCCACGGCTTGCCGCTGGAGTGGCCAAGCAGGAAGCTCGCGTGGCCGACGACCCACGGCACGTAGGCCAGGGCGAGCACTGCCATCACGCCCAGCCAGAGCCATAGGTGTCGCCCATGCGTCTCGCGGCGAGTTGTCCGCCCGTTTGCCATGGCGCCGTTGGCAGACGTATAGCCGTTGGCGCCCACTGGAGTCACGACTGGCGCCTCGATGGTCTGGGTGAGTTGGGTCGTACTGAACTGCTGATTGCGGCGCGGACGCCAGGCGATGAGAGCAGCGGCGGCCTGGGCAGGAAAGATGTAGAACACCTCGTAGTGGGTGTACATGCCCAGCAGGGTGACAACGACGTAGGCCGCCCACCAGCGCCTGCCGCGCCCGCGAACCAGGGCGATGAGCAAGACGGTGGAGGCGAGGGCGAACAGCCCCGCCGCCGAGTACATGCGCAGCTCCTGGGCGTAATACACCTGGAGCGGGGCGAAGGCCATGAGCCACGCTGCCGCGACGCCCGCCCGACGGTCGAACAGCCAGGCCCCCGTCAGGTAGGCGAGAGGGATCATGGGCAGGGAGAGGGCGACGGACAGGAAGCGCAGGCTAAAGACGTTGAGGCCAAGCTGTCCCCAGGGATGGAGCAGCGCATAGTAGAATGGCGGGTGGGTGTCGATACTGGTGGAGAGCACCTGGCGGAACAGCAAACTGATGACCGACAGGGTGAACGCCTCGTCGCCCCATAGGTCCTGGCCGTTGAGGAGATAGACACGCAGCGCAAACCCCGCCAGCAGCGCCAGCAGGGTGAGCAGCAGATAGCGGGGTTCACGCCGTCGGAAGCGCTGCTTGAGCCACCCGGCGGAGAGGTCATCGCTGACCTGCGTCCGCCGGGACGAAACGGAACGCCTAGGAGGCGTGCTCATCTCAGTCGAGCGCGACCCAGACCGACTTGGTCTCTGTGTACAGGTCGAGCGCCGCGCGGCCCATCTCACGCCCCCAGCCGCTCTGCTTGTAGCCGCCGAAGGGGGCTGCCGCATCGAACTGGTCGTAGCAGTTGATCCACACCGTGCCCGCCTTGAGCGCCGCGGCCAGCCGATGCGCCTTGCCGATGTCACGCGTCCAAATGCCGGCCGCCAGGCCATATTGCGTCCCGTTAGCGCGCGGCGCCAGATCCTCTATGCTCTCAAAGGTAGTGACGGCGACGACCGGGCCGAAGATTTCCTCCTGGACGATGCGCATGTCGTCGTGCACGTCCGTGAAGATGGTCGGCTGGAGGAAGTAGCCATTGCCCAGCTCGGCGATGCGCTCGCCGCCAATGTGGATGCGCGCGCCTTCCTCGACGCCACTGCTGATGTAACTCTGGACGCGGGCAAGCTGCTCCTGGCTGATGAGGGGGCCAAGGTGGGCTTTCGTGCTCAGCCCCGGTCCGACGCGCAGGCCGCGGGTGCGCTCGGCCACGCGCTCGACGAACTCCTCGCGCACGCTGCTCTCCACGAACAGGCGCGAGCCGGCGATGCACGACTGGCCCATGTTGGAGAAGATAGCGAAGGTCGCGCCGCGCGCGGCTGCGTCGAGATTGGCATCGGCGAACACGACGTCGGGCGACTTGCCGCCCAGTTCCAGGGAGACGCGCTTGAGGTTGCCCGCCGCTGCCTGGACGATCTTGCGCCCGACCTCGGTCGAGCCTGTGAACGCAACCTTGTCCACGTCAGGGTGCGACGTGAGCGCCGCGCCCGCCGTCTCACCATAGCCGGGGACGACGTTGACGACGCCGGGCGGGAAGCCCGCTTCGAGGAACATCTCGCCCAGGCGGAGCGCCGACAGGGGCGTCTGCTCGGCGGGCTTGAGGATGACGGTGCAGCCCGCTGCGAGGGCTGGCGCGAGCTTCCAGACGGCCATCATCAAAGGGAAGTTCCACGGGATAATCAGGCCGACGACGCCGACCGGCTCGCGCAGCGTGTAGTTGAGGCGGTTGGGGATAGAGACGGGGATCGTGTCGCCCTGGAGCTTGGTCGGCCAACCGGCGTAGTAGCGGAACCACTCGGCGCTAAACGGCACGTCGCTGCGGCTGACGCGGATGGAGCGCCCATTGTTGAGCGTCTCTAGTTGGGCCAGCTCTTCGCGGTTCGCGTCCATCAGGTCAGCCACGCGCCACAGCAACTTCCCACGCTGGGCCGGTGTCATGCGGCGCCACGGGCTGCCGTCGGCGAAGGCGGCGCGGGCGGCGCGAACGGCACGGTTGATGTCCTCCGCGTCGGCCTCGGCAACCTGGGCAAGCGCCTCACCCGTCGCCGGGTTGTAGGCCGGGAAGGTCTTGCCGCTGGCCGCGTCCACCCACTCGCCGCCAATGAGCATCTTGCGTGGCTGCGACAGCCACGTTTCCACCGATGGTAGAATGGGTTCAAGCTCTAGCATTGGGATAACCTCCAAAGTGGTGATTCGGGAAAATGATTGGCTCGTATTCTAGCACTCGACGGGTCTGACGGTCAAAGAGGCGCTGGCGGTAGACTGTTTCACGCCAGTAGGGAGTGCCTTTGACAGTCGCACGTCTATCGCCTATAATCGAAGGCGCGGCCCGGTGTGTACCCAGGAGTCAGCATGGTTACGTCCGCAGTCGAAGACTATTTGAAGGTCATCTACGAGCTTGTGCGCGAAGAGGGGGAGGCGACGACATCGGCCATTGCCGAGCGCCTCGATGTCGCGCCGGCCTCGGTGAGCGGCATGATCAAGAAGCTGGCCGAGATGCGCCTCGTGGAGCACACGCCGTATCGCGGCGTCATCCTGACCCCCGCCGGGCGCAAGATCGCGCTCGAGGTCATCCGCCACCATCGGCTGGTCGAGCTGTACCTGGCCGAGGCGCTGGGCGTACCGTGGGATGAGGTCCACGCGGAGGCCAACCGCCTCGAGCATGCCATCTCGCCGTCGGTGGCCGACCGCATGGCCGCCGCCCTGGGCAACCCGCGCGTGGACCCGCATGGCGCGCCTATTCCCGACAAAGACGGCTCGATTGCCGCCGAGCCGACGCGCCGCCTGTCGAATGCGCTTGCGGAGCAGCGCGTCATCGTGGCCGAGGTCATCGACGAGGATGCGGCCCTGTTGCGCTACCTAGCTTCTATCGGCCTCCTGCCGGGCGTGGTGGTCGAGGTTGTCGGCCGCACGCCGTCAGGGGACCTCACGGTCCGCATCGGGGATGAGCTTCATACCATCAGCCGCGCGACCGCCGAGCGCATCTTCATCCGCGACAACTAACCCTCGCTATCCCCACCAGTACGACCGAGGACGCCCCCGCCATTTCAGAAGAATCCCAAGGATGACCAGCACAATCCCAATCGCTGCCGCGTAGATGAGCGGCTCACGCAGGAGCGGCGGAAGGGGTATGTTCCACTCGCCTACATGCAGGGGCGGCGGTGGTGCGCCGGCCGAGCCGTCCGCGCGGAAGTTGATGTCCACGTAGGCCGCAACGCGGTCGCCGACGATGCCGGGGTCATCGCCGACGGCGACGACGCCGAGCGCCGGCGCACCTTCGGGCAAGACGTTGTCGCGGTGGTCGGCGGTGAAGGCCGCCACGGTGAAGCGCAACACAGCGGGGGGCCGAACGCCCAGGTCGCTCCAGCGGATGCGCATCTCGATGCTCTTGTGCACCGGGGACAGGATGGCGAGATTGTCCTCAGCGCCGACATCGTTGAAGTTGGTGTCGAGGACGGCAGGCCGCGCCTGGTTCTTGCCAAACGAGGTGCGGACGAGGCGCTCCCAGGTGGCGACGCTGGGCATCAGGCGCGTCGAGGTCAGGCCGGCAAAGACCGACGCGCCTGAGTTGGGCTGACGGTCCGTGTCCACGGCGACCTGCACGAGGGGCGCGCCGTCGCCCGTATTGGCGCGCAACTCATTCAGCCGCACCAGCAGATAGAGGTAGCCGGCGTCGCCCGTGACGCGCATCTCCTGGATGGCGTTGGTGGATGACGGCGCGCGCCAGAGCCACTCGCCGCTGGCCGGATCGTAGCCGTTGGTCGGCGGCTTGCCAACCCAGTCGGCCGGGCTGCCGTCGACGGTCACGCCGTGGGCAAAGGCCGTCAGCGGCATGAGCCACAGGGCCAGCAGCAGAACGATGAGGGCGCTGAGGCAGCGCAAACCAGGGCACTTACTGGACATATGGCCCAATTGTATACCGCTATAAGCCGTCGCTCAAACTTGCCTCCCGTCCAGCTATCATCGACGGCTTGATAGAGGAAGAAAATGACAATAATATGCGTCCTACTGATGGACGGTGGAAGCTACGATGTCAGGGGGTAGGAGAGAGACGTGTCCCAAGATATGCCGTCTTACCCGGTGCGGGTGGTGCTGGCGCTGGCGAAGCCCATCGAACGCAACGGGTTGAGAGAGGTGCTGGAGGCGGAGAACGAGGTCGAGATTGTGGCTGAGGTGGATGATGCGGACGCGGCCGCACGGGCTGTTGTGGTTCTGCGGCCTGATGTTGTCGTTCTGGACTGCGACCTAAGCGACAGCCTGGATGCGCGTGTGGATACCATCGTCCGGTTGATGCCACACACTGCGGTGCTGGCCTTCGGTCCCTTAGACGAGGAGTGTGTCCTCCAGATGGTGGCAGCTGGGGTGCATGGTTATCTGTACCACGGTGAAGATCTGGCGCGGGTGGGCGATGCGGTGCGGGCCATTGCAAGCGACCAGACGTGGTACAGTTCGGCTATCGTGCCGTTCCTGCTCCGGGGACGACCCGGTTGCTCGCGCCACCATTGGCCTCACATGGGACTTGGGGTAACAGATGAGCCGTCGCTAACACCTCGACAGTGGGACGTATTGCGTCTGGCAGCCGAGGGACAGGCCAACAAGGAGATCGCCCAGGCGCTGGGGGTGCAACGATCGACCGTCGAGGAGCACCTGTCGCAGGTATATGCAAGACTCGGAGTGCGTGGGCGCACGGAGGCTGTGCGCTGGTACGTCGAGCGCGAGATGCGTGGCAAGCGAAACACGTCCTAACTTGACACCAGGGTTTTCAGGGGTATGACACCCTGGATACTTCCTATTCTCAACGCTCTGTTTTTGAGTTAAGATGGTGTTACGTCGGAATTACCGACACCTCAACTATCTGCTCAAGGGAGAGTAAAGATGTCTCGTTGGTTGGCAGGGCCTAGACGTGCTGGCCTATTGCTGCAAACGCTGGCCTTCGTTGTCAGCCTCGTCCTACTGGGTTTCCTGACCAGCTCGTCGCGCGCCGCCGAGCCGCCCGCCAATACGCAGCTCTACTTCCCCCTGGTGATGCAGGGCAGCCACTTGCCCCCGCCCCAGGAGTTGGAACGCGTCGGCCAGTTTGGCGGCGGGGCTACCGCCGTTGCTGTCAGCGGCAGTCTGGCCTATGTCGCGCTCGGTCCTCAACTGCTCGTGTTCGACATCGCCGACCCTACGACGCCCCACCCGGTGGGCACCCCCCTGTGGTTGGGTTATGAGCACGTGGGCGATATTGTTGTTGTCGGCCGTTATGCCTACATAGCGGCCGGTCCGTCGGGCATTCACATTCTGGACCTGGTCACGCCGACAGCGCCGCAGCCCGTCGCTGTCTACGACACGCCTGGCTCGGCCTCGGCCATCGACATCGTCGACCACCTGGCCTACGTCGCTGACTACCAGGGCGGACTGCGCGTCCTGGACCTGACCCAGCCGACGGCCCCAGTCGAGATCGGCCACTTCGACGCCGACTACTTCAACGATGTGGTCGTGGTGGGGCGCTACGCCTACATTGCCGACAACAACAGCGGGCTGTGGATTCTCGACGTGAGCACACCCACCGCGCCGACGCGGGTGAGCCACCTAGACGCGCAGAGTGACGCCGTGGCCCTGACGGTCGCGGGCCACTACGTCTACATCGTCGATGACGACTATGGCCTGGGCATCATCGACGTGAGCGACCCGACCCAGCCGACGCAAGTCGGCGCCATCCGCCTGTCGACGTCCGTGGATGTGGACATCGTCGGCCACTACGCCCTGGTGGCGGGGTTTCGTTTGCGGGTCGTCGACATCGCAGACCCGACCAACCCGGTGCGGGTGGCCGCTTTCGACACGAGTGTGACGATGACCCAGGTGGTGGGCGACAAGGCTTACCTGGCCGCGGGCGCGGGGCTGCAAATCCTCGACGTCGCGCAGCCGTCGGCGCCGACCCTCCTGGGTGCGTATCTCGCGCCGGAGCAGGCTTATCTGGTTCGCGTAGCAGGCTCGATGGCCTACGTCGCCGCCAGTTGGACGGGGCTGCACGTTGTGGATGTGACGCAGCCCGCGCAGCCGGTGGAAGTAGCGAACTACGCACAGTGGGCGCCCACCGATATGATGATCCTCGGCCACCTGGCCTATCTGACGGATGGGGATGGCCTGCGCATCCTCGACATCACTGACCCGCGCCACGTGCGCGAGCTCAGCTTTTACGATATGCCTAGCGAAGCCGCCGGCGTCTTTGTGCAGGGCCATTATGCCTACATTGCCGACCATAGAAGCGGCCTTCGCATCATCGACGTGGTAGACCCGGCTTCTCCCCATGAAGTGGGAGCTTTTACTGTTCCGAATCCAGAGTATCAACCTTTCCGCGATGTGAAGGTCGTCGGGCAGTATGCCTATGTGGTGGGGGGCAGCTTCTGGATCATCGACGTGTCGGACCCCGCCGCGCCGCGCATGGTAGGGGTATACAGTAGTCCCTCTGAAGTCCTGGACGTTCAGGGTAATCGGGCGTACCTCCAGGCGTATAACGCGGGCCTGCGCATCCTGGATGTGTCTAACCCAGCCGCGCCGACGCTTCTGGCGACTTACGCAATGGCGGGAACTACGGGGGACCTCAAAGTGGTCGGACGTTACGCCTACCTGGCGAATGGAGACGCCGGCCTGCGCGTGCTGGACGTCGCCGACCCGAACAAGGTGCGCGAGGTGGCCTCCTATGACCCAAGCGACAATGGCCGGGTGGCAAGTCTCGACCTGGAAAACGGCCTCGTCTACCTGGCGGACACCTCGAATGGGTTGTTGGTGGTAAGGGCCGCCGGCCAGTAGGACCGTCTTGATCCAACATGACAGACCCAGGGGCGCACACCCCTGGGTGGTGTAGCTCCAAGGGTGGTATGCCGACTGTGGGCCGAGACGGCCAGAAGCGCCTCTGGCCGTCTCGGTCACGGAGAACCAGCAGCTCTCAGCACATAAGGAAGATAGAGCTGCCGCCGATCATCTCTGGTTGGCCGCACTATGACCATTTCTTTCGATGCGAGCGCTGTGTGCCAATAGCTGTCGGTCATCTCCACCCGCACCGTGTATGTCTCAGGGCGAGAATAGGTGTGGAGAACCGAGGGACGGAGCGTCTCCTGCACCATCGTGCCGTCGCCAAAGTCCCAGCGGAAGAGGTCGAACGTCGCGTCGTCGATAGACGACGTGGCCGTCGCCGTCAGCGTCGTCGGTGTCCCAACGGTCGTGGTCATTGGTTCGCTCAGCCTCAGCGTGGTCTCGTCCGTCAGCCAGCCGAGCAGCTGGCGCGTCACTTCGTCCCGCGACGTGTAGCCCGGCGTCGCCTGCACCCCCTCCAACCCAAAGGACAGGTAGACCGCGCGGTGGGCGAGCGCCTGGCGCCCTTCGGCCAGCGTCGGCTCGGCGGAGACCGCCACACCGACCACACCCTCGCGCACCGCGCTGTCCCCAAGCGCTCGGAAGAGCGGCTGCGTGTGCCCATACCCGCCCATGAATACGTCCCAGCCCTCGTTGGGCGCGATCTCGTCTATGGCGTCCTGGTTGCCGCCGCTCAGGTCGAGTGTCATCCCCGCCAGGAACGGTGCGGCCTCCAGCGCGCGAACAGTCCGCTGCGTCGGCGTCGGCGCTCCCCCCTGCCCCGCGAAGACGTTGTCCTGGACGTGCTCGGCCGCGAGGTAGCCCTGGTAGAGCAGGCTCTCGCCCGGCGCCGAGTAGAGTGAGGCAACGGTCGCCAGGTTCTGGCCCGTCGCTAGAAGGCGCCCGCCGCTGTTGAGGTAGTCTATCAGCCACTGCTGGTCCAGCCAGGTCTTGAAATCCCCGTGGGTGATGCGGCTATCGCCGGTGAACCAGATCACCGCCTGGTACTGGAGCAGGTCGCCGACGCTGAATCGCTCGGCGAGGTGCTCCTTGTCGCCGTCAAAGTAGGTGTAGCGAATGCCCAGCCGCTCCAGTGTCTCAGTGTAGACGCGGGCGTAGTCGGGGTACGGGCCACCGCTGGTTGTGGCGCTCGAGCCGTCCTGGTCAAGCAGGAGGACACTGTGCCGCTGAGCGGGCAGGACGCGCACCCAATAGGGGATGTGCGCCGTGTGATGCGCGCCTCGCAACCAGATCAGGCCCTCGTAGTCGCCCGGTGCAGCGTCTGGCGCGACCGCCCACTGCACCTCCAGGTCGAGGCTCGCGCCCGGCGCAACCTGTACCTGGGAAACGGCGGGCCGCAGGATGACACCTGTATCCGCGCCGACCGTTCGGCTGATGGTGACGGCGTAGGTCTCCTCGTCTTCGGCGACGCTCTTACCGTGTACCGTCTGGCGCAAGGTCGTGCCCTGGCGGGGCTGCGCGACCAGACTCGGCGTGTCCAGCGTCACGCCCGGATCGCCCGCGTGTCTGAGGTCAATGCGTCCCGCACCCGTGTCTAGAAGCGTCGAGACCTTGCCCGAGCTTTCCGCATGCAGGCCCTCGATCCTGGCCGTCGTCATCAGCGCCGACTTGACCTGGTCGGGCGACCAGTCCGGGTGAAGCTGGCGCAGCAGAGCGGCGCTGCCCGCGACGTGGGGCGTCGCCATGCTTGTGCCCGATGCGACGCCGAAGCCGGCGTGGGGGTTGTCGCCTGGCCCGTAGCCGCCGGAGACGATATACAGACCCGGCGCGATGACGTCGGGCTTGAGGCGCAGGTCGGGCGTCGGGCCGCGCGAGCTGAAGTACGTGACCGCGTCGGCCGGGACGGGCACGTAGCGCGGCTCGACGCTGATCTCGAGCTGTGCCTCGGTGGGGTAGCGGGTGTACCAGTCCACGAGGGCGTGGCCCTCGTCTTTCAGGGTGGAGACGACGGGGATGACCACGTCCTGGCACGTGTAGCAGTTGCTGTCCCACGACCAGTCGGTCCGCTCGTAGATGACGACGGCCCGCGCCCCAGCTGCCTGGGCGTGGCGGACCTTCTCCACCGCCAGGCACGTCCCGCGCTGGACAAGCAGAATCTTGCCCTCTAGCGCCTGGCCGGTGTACGGGCTGGTCCCGTCCAGGTGACAGCCATCAGGGTCATGGTCGTCGGTGACCGCGCCCGCCCAGACATAGGGCAGCGGGCCAACCGTTCGCGTCACCGGCGGGCCGAGGTCCACCATCCCTTTCATGATAAGCCCGACGACACTGGTGATGACGGGGGTCGGCGCGGTGACGTTGATGCGGCCGGCGGGGTAGGTCAGGGTAATAGGCGTGGAGCTGGCCCCGACGGTGATGACGCGCGGCGAGACGGCCGGGCTGCTGAGGGTGACGGGCGCGGAGCCGCTGTTGCCCGCCGCGAACACGACGACCACCCCGGCATCTACCGCTGCCTCTGCCGCCTGGACGATGGGGTCCACCCAGCTCGCGCCGATATGATCGCCGCCCCACGAGTTGCTGATGACGTCGGCGCCATCGAGGACGGCGTCCTCCAGGGCCGCGATCAGCTCGGCGCTGTACGCATCCTTCTCGCCGCTGACGCCAGCGTAGAAGACCTTGTAGTTCATGAGCCAGGCGCCGGGCGCGACGCCGCTAATGGTGTGGGTGACGCCATAGGTCGCGCCCACCTCGCCGGTCAAGATCGCCGTGGTGTTCACGGCGCCGGCGATGGTGCCGCCGACGTGCGTCGCGTGGGAGAAGTCGGCGCCAGGGTCGGGCAGGGGTGTCTCGTGGCCGGGCCTTGGCGGGTCGTTGGGGCGGAAATAGGCGCGGGAGGCGATGACCTTGGGCGTCGTGAAGCGCGTGTCGCCTTTCGGGAAGCCAGGCGGATACTGGAAGCCGGCCGGGTTGAACAGGGTATGGGAGATGTAGATGCCTGTATCCACGACGGCCACCTTCACCCCGCGCCCGGCCTCAGCCGCGCCGCCGAGCTGTTGCCACAACTGGGGCGCGCCGATCAGCGGCAGGCTGTGGTCCATCAGGAGGCTGTAGGACTGATCGGGGACGACGGCTTTGACCCCCGCCAGCCCGCGCACTTTCTCGGCGTCGGACGCGCTCATGCGCACTGCCAGGCCGTTGAAGAGGGTCTGATAGTGCCGCTCGACTGTTGAGGCGGGGGCGGCTTGCTTCAAGGCGGCTTCGACGGCCGCCTGCTGCGCCTGGAGGTGGCTTACATACGCCTGGGTGGCGGCTGACGCCGTTGCGAGCTTGGCGGCTCCGGTCGCCGACGGCGCCGTCGCCGCCAGCCCCGTGATACCGCCTTTGTAGCTGGCGAGGGGCGGGTCGGCGAGCTGCACGAGGTAGCGGCCTGAGAAGCGGACGTTGGAGGTCATGGGCGGACGGGCCAGGTCGTCCCAGGCGAAGTCAGCCGTCGGCTGCCCGGTCGGCGTCGCGGGTGATCCCGCCTCGACGCGCAGCAACCCGAGAGCAAAGAGCGCGAGAGCGAGCGCCAGGACTGTCACAATGGTGGCGCGAAAAGCCTTGGACATGCTGGGCATCTCCTTCTAGCGGCTCACGAGGGGTAGGTACACCGTGTGCTGACCTGTCGGACGGGTCGGCGTGGCTGTCGGCGTGAGCGTGGCCGTCGCTGTCGGTGACGAGCTGGGGGTGAGGGTGGCCGTCGGCGACTGGCCGGGTGTGGCCGTTGACGTTGCAGTTGGGGTCGGTGTTGAACTCGCCTCGCTTGGGGTGAGCGAAGGGCTAGGCGTAACAGTCACGCTCGCCGTCGCCGTTGGCGTCCATGTGCTTGTACTCGTCGCCGTTATGGTCATCGTCGGCGTTGGCGTCTGGCTGGGCCCCAAAGTGGGTGAGGGGCTGGGTGTGAGTGTCGGCGTGGCGGTCGGCGGAGCGACTTCGAACCACTGCGCCTGGCCGGTGGTCTTCGGGTTCGTGGCCGGGTACTCGACGATCAGGTCGGTCGAGGGTGGCGAGACACGCAGATGGGCCGTTGGGTTCGCCCCACTACTGCCGCAGGTGTTGGGCAGGCAGAAGGAGATATCTTCGTCGGAGATGAAGACACCCGGCGTGGTAGGGCTGGACCAGAGGGTGAGTACGGCGCTCCCAAACGCGCCGCTGCTGGAGGCGCGCGCGAAAATCGGCCCCCGGCTGACGGTGGGGTCGAAGACGTAGACGCGGGCGACGTCGCTCGGCCCGACGTAGTACGGCTTATCGAACCGGACGGACACGGTCGGGATGGTGGGCGTCGGTGTTGCGGTCGGCTCACGGGTCGCCGTCGGGCTAGGAGTGGAGGTCGCCGTCGGCGTCTGACTCCCCTCGCCCTGTGTGGGAGAGGGGCTGGGGGTGAGGGTTGCCGTCGGCGTCGCGGTTAGCGTCGGCGTTTCTTCTACCGCTGTGGGAGAGGGGCTGGGGGTGAGGGTCTGCGTCACGGGCGCGACATAGCTGATCCGCAGCCTTGGCGCCTTCGCCCCATCCGTCGCGCCATACCACCCGAAGAGCTGGTCCGGCGGCGTGAGGCTGGCCGGCCCATCCAGCCGCACGGTGACCTTGTCACTATGGCGGAGATTGCGGTACAGCGACGTCATGTCCAGGCCGGCAAAGTGCCAGGTATTGGGCGCGCCAACGGACAGGTCACCTGGCCGGAAAAGTTCTTTGAGACCTGCTTCGACACCGGCGTTATGCACATCACTATAGGTCAGTGTCGGCAGCATAGCGTCATATTGCTCCGCCAGGACAAAGAGCTTCCAGTCGCCCGGCTGGTCGCGGTGCAGGAAGTCGTCGGTCTTGCCGGTGAAGCTGATGCTGGCGTCGATGATCTGCGCGCCGGGCGGGAGCGTCGGCAGGTCGAATTGGGCCACGGCGTGGTACACGTCGCTGCCGCCGAGGACGCCACTAAACAGGGTGGCCGCGCCGAGGTTCGCGCCGTGGACGGTGCTGAAGTATCCTGCCTGCTGCGGCGCGGGCGTAATCTCGATGTCCACCTGGTCGGGGCGCGGTGTCGCCGTTGGCGTGGGCGAGCCGGTCGCTGTCGGCGACAGGGTCGGCGAGGGGTAAGCCGTCGGGGTATAAGTCATCATGGGGCTGATGGTAGACGGCCGGGGATCGGGCAGGATGACCAGGCTGTTCCACAAGCCAAGATTGCTCTGGAGATTACGGCTGCCTGGCGGGACGAGCCAAGAGTACGTCTTGTCGGGGAGGATCTTGAGGATGCCCATCGTCTGGCCGCCGTTGATGTCCGATCCCCACGAGACGCTAAATATCGTCCCATCCGGCGCCACAGCCAGCGACTGGGGCGCGCCCTCCCACGTGTCCGGCCAGGTCATCCAGAGACGGGGCTGGCTGTCGCGTTCGGGGTTGAAGCGCGACAGGTATGTGTGGCCGTCCGCAATGAGCAGGTCGCCCGTGCTGGGGTCGTAGCCAAAGGCCGATGGTGAGCCGAACTGGGGGTTGCAGCGGATCGGCCAGCGATGCAGCGAGACGTAGGTCGCCGGATTGAGCTCCTGGATCTCACACTGATCGCCGTTTCCATCCGAGACGAACAGGCGGCCGGTCGCCGTATACTGTGGGCTCCAGAGTTGGCGGGTGAACGTCGCGACGCGGCGCGTTTGTCCGGTGGTCCAGTTCCACTCGGTCAGCCAGAAGTGGCCCGACAAGTCGCCGCGAAACTCGGCCACGAGCACGCCCGACCCATCAGGCTTGATGGCCACCCCGGCGGCCCCGTCCAGGTCCGAGAGAACCGGGAGAAACCGCCGGTTCGGCGCGTCGAGGTCCAGCTGCCACAGACGACTTGGATCCGAGACCGAGTGCGGCTCACTGCTCATAATGAGGCGGCGCGTGCCGGGGACCAGCGCCGCGTCAACGACGATCTCGGGCGCACGGATAAGTCCGGCCAGCAAGCCGTAGGCCCCCGTCTGCGGATCGATGGCGTATAGTCCGCCTTGCCAGTATTCGGCGGCGAGCAGGGTATACTCGCTGCTGTCAGCCCGCGCGACATCCACGCCATTTCCATTCCATGCTAGAACGGCAAAAGCCACGCACAATCCGAGGACTGCGAGGAGGACAAAGCATAGACGGCCGGACATTGAGCACTCCTTTGCGCTCGGCTCCAGACTACGTGTTTACTGCTTTTCAGGCAGGCCCTAGGATATGGCGAAGGCGTGAGGCGAGTGCGCAGCGGCATGCCGAACCAGACGGGAGAAAAGGTGATCTATTGTGTAAGACGATGAAACTCCACCTACCGTTACGGCATGGAGGTCTGGTGAGATCGTGTTTCGTCTGGCCGCGTGATGAGGCGCAGGGAGTGCGGCGAGAGCAGCGGCAAGCATGAAGGATGAGGAAACGACACTACCCGTCACGATCATGCCTTGGAAGCGGTCTTGGCTTTCTCCTCTCTCCGTAGTCGGTTGTAGCAGCCGCCCCAGAGATCGGGCGTGCGCGTCATCTTTGTGAGCTTGATATCGCTGAAGCGCGGCAGCAGCAGCGCGAGCACCGTCGGCAAGTCGTTCCACCGCTCTCGCACCAGCACGACCTCCAACTGCCGCGCCATGGGCTCAACCCACGCCCACTCGAGCCTAAAACGATCTGCGTTCCGCCACAATAGGTATACGCTCTCGCCCGTCGACTTACTCCAAGTTCTCACGATACTGGTGACGCCCAGCGCCGCTTGACACTGATGAGTCTCTCATACACACGTCCCAAGAACCTTGCTCCTGACGTTTGACCTGAGCATCAAAGCAGAGTAGACTCTCGAACGCTTGTTCAAGTCCATGGAGGCGATATGGGTAGGGTGGTGAATACCGATAGTGCAGGCGCCGAGCGCAATCGGCTGCGGCGGACAATTGCTGAAGCTCTGCGGCTGCTCGGTCAGAAGCAAGCCATTGACGACGAGGCCCGAGACCTCGCGGCGCTCATCGTCTACTCGCTGCGGGGTATCGAGCAGGGTGTGGATACAAGTGCCGCGGCGTGGGAGAAGCGAGATTATTACATGAAGGCGGATCGTTTTAGGCTCCAGTGGGCGTGGGTTGAGCCCATGGCGCGGCAGTTGGAGGTCGTGCTGGTGCGAGAGCGGTGGAACGACTTGCCGACGGTGCTCGCGCTGCTGCTGCCGCGCTTCAGCGATATCAAGCTCACAAAGATGACGCGCACGCCCGATCTCTGGGGCGGCTGCTACGATCGGCTGTTGAAAGAAGACAAAGCGAAGAGCTCTTCCAAGGCATGATCGTGGTACGCCACGTCACCGCGTTGCTGGTTTGTTTGGGTATGATAGTTGTCGGAAAACTCGTACTCGATGATGCGCCGGTGACGTCGTAAGTAACATGGGCGGCTACAGATGAGTTGTATTCTAAATGAAGGAGAGGGGGAGGAAAAGCAGCCACCTGAGTCATCCCGAATTTAACAAGGCGAAGTCGAGGGATGGCGGGGCATGAGCCAGCCACAAACGACTGAGGGCCGAGCGCAAGCGATAGAGGGGCAAGCGTACCTGGCGGAGACGTTGCCCCGTGCGATGGCACCACTGACGCAGGAGGAGCAACAGGAAGGCACAGGCGAGGGACGCCATCAGGAGCAACTTGCGGCGATCCGCCCAGCGCCAGACGTGAGGGCTCTCCATCGCTAACTCACTCTTGCTGAAGCGCCACGTCTGCTCGATCTGCCAGCGACGGGCGTAGGCCAAGACCCTCTGCCAGCCTTCATCAAGCGTGGTGATAGGATCGTTGGTCAGCAGATACCAGGGCGAGCGGCCCTGGCCTTGGCGCGAGACCAAGAGCCACAGCGGCCAGTCGGGATGCTCGGGATGGGTGACCGGCAGAACCAGCAAGCCGATCTTGCGTGGACAACTGCGACGGGTGTCGCGCAGGTAACGGTAGTCTTGGGTTCGCTTCCCGAACGCCACCCGCTAGGCGGGTCGGTCACGACCCTGAGCATCGAGGAGGTGATAGCGACCAGGCGAGCGCAGGACGAAGCGGACATCCGCCTGCCGCAAGCGGGTCAACCACGGGTTGCCGGCGAAGCCACGGTCGAAGACATGGCGTACGCGTCGTACCCACAGCCGCCGACAGTCCTCCACCAGCGCCCCTTCCTCGGTGCGCATGTCGGAGGCGAGCGGGCCGCGGCTCGTCCACCAGCGCATGGCCGCGAGGGTGGGCGGCCCACTCATACCACTGACCATGAGGCTGAGCCAGTGGCAGCTGGGGACGAAGACACGCTTGTGCCCCAGCGGCGGCTGCGTGAAGCCGGGGCGATGACGAGTGAGGCGCGCCGCCTTCAAGGAGCGTACCGCGCACAGTCCTTCGAGTTGGCGGCTCTCGGCCTTCTCGAGTTCGTTGGTGTCCCAGATGACGAGGCTCGCCTCGCCCGCCGCTTCCAACTCGGTTTGGCGCTGCTGTGCCAGATGCCAGTGATAGGCGTCGAGCAAGCTGGCACTCCAACGCGGCGAGCGGATGAGGTTGCCCAGCCGCTTGGTGCCCGCCGGGGCATGAGCCGGCGATGTGATGAAGGCGCCCAACTCACTGAGCAACAGCCCCCCAGGGCGCTGGCGGAAGATGAGCATGGGGTCCAAGGTTCTGACGAATGTACGCACTAATCGCTTGTCCAAGTAGGCATCCAACCGTACCAGCAGAGGGGCGAGAAAGGCGATCATCTGCTGGCTCAGCGCTGCCGACAACTTGCTATCATCTATCTCATCCTTGCGCTGGCCGACGTCTTGCTGCATCATTGTCTGAGACCTCCTGGGGTTGTGATGGTTCTCCTACCGACTCGACCCCAGCTGGTCTCACTCTTCTTACGTCACAAACTACGCATGCAGGCGAGTAGACGGGCGCATGGACGGTGCAGCGAAGGGCCAGGAAGGAAATGAAGGTGGGCGACGGGACGCGCCGTCGCCCACACGCAAGAGTCGTATGTAGTTGTCGAGGGGTATCACGAGCACGCGGTATGACTAGATGAAGGGCACCTCGCCATTCGGCTTCATCTCGCAAACACCCTTGGATTGAGTGTGCTGGCCCGAGACGCAAGTGAAGCTGTGGGGCGACTTGTGCGGCAGGTCGGACGTTGCGATGAACACGACCACGGCCAGGGCCGGCAGGAGCATGAGCAGGCGGGACTTCGAATGGGAGCGGGTATAGGTCGTCATGAGCGGGTTCCTCCATTGGAACGATGACGGTGTCGAACCTGTCCACATAGCAGGGCGCCCCAAAGTCCACGAACTTGGTTCTGACCCAGACGGTGGCCGGCGGCTGGGATGGCAGCGAAGTCTTACGCGCGCGACGCGAAGCAGTAAGCATATACATTCTATATATACCATTTAGTCTATATATATTATACATCCTATTCATGCTATTGTCAAGGGGGTAAAGGGGGGAAATTTCGCCACCAGCGAAGTTTGTCAGCGGAGTATTGATCGCCGAGGTGTGAAGCTTTCGAAAAAGGGGGTGACACTGGGTGTCTGGCAGCGAGAAGACCGTCTCATCAAGAGCATCGGGCGTGGGCCGAAATAATATCGGCCGAGGGCATATGCCCTCGGCCGATACCACGGTAGCAGAACCCCAACTCTAGCATTCGCGCCGGCTCGAAGATGTTGCGACCATCTACCAGCACCGGCTGGCGCATCAGCTCTTTGAGGCGCGGCAAGTCGAGCTTCTTGTACTCATCCCACTCTGTGGCAATGATAATGGCGTCACAGTCCGTGACCATCTCGTACACATCGTCGAAGTACGCCACAGCTGGCGGCAGTCCAACCGCCTGGGGGCCGACGACAGGATCGTGGGCGCGCACAAGGGCATTCCCAGCGTGAAGCAGGCGGACAATCTCCAACCCCGGCGACTCCCGCACGTCAGAGGTGTTTGGCTTGAACGCCAGACCAAGCACGGCGACGGTGCGGAGCGACAAACCACCCAAGAGGCGCTCAACCACCTGGATGGCACGCTGGCGCTGCTCGGCATTGATGCCGAGGATCGCATCCACGAGCATCGTATTGCAGCCGAACGTGTCCAGGGTGTGCCGGAGCGCTTTGACATCCTTTGGAAAGCACGAGCCGCCAAATCCGAGTCCAGCTTGCAGAAATGCGCGACCGATTCGCATGTAGGACAGGTCGGCCTCGCCCCGGTCGCCCGACGGAGTGCCGACAGCGACAAACGCGATGTCGGCATCGTGGAGGGCTGCCTGGTAGCTTGTCGTGAAGCTCAGGCGGCCGACGAGTTGCATCTCGCGGAGCATCTCAGGCAGCCCCGGTTCATAGAACGGGACTTGGCCCTGCTGAAGCTGCGCGATGCGATCTCCATCAATGTCCACAACAATGACACGGTAGCCCAGGCTCGCAAGCCCGATGGCAGTTGTTACACCGACGTAACCCGCCCCAACCACGGCGATGTGGCGCATGCGTTCCTCCGTATAAGATGTGAGATGGGGGTACTGGCGTATCCCGAATACCCCCATCGGGACACCTACCCACCCACGACGCGATTGACAATGGTCACTTTATCGCCCGGCCTCAAGACCCGGTCCATGTCGTTCGCCTGAAGTTCCTCCTGGTTCACCCGAAGCGCCTGGCCCGGCGCAGGGCCGGGCACCCCAACGCCAGCCAGCGTCTCACGCACGGTGTGACCAGGTTCCGCCTCGCGGAAGACCCCGACCGCCGCGATGATGACGCTGCCCTCGGCGGCGTGGCCGTTCCCGTTAGCATTGGGTGTTTCCAACCGAACTGTTCGTTCCCTCAATATGTCCACGTTGCTCTCCTTTCTTGCTCAGACGTGCGAGTCGACAAACAAGGTCAAGTCGTCCAGGGAGAAATCGATTCTCCACTCAACGAGCTGCCGCATCGCTATGCGCTTGACCTGGCGGCTGATGAGGGCCGCGATCCAGAGCGTGTTGTAGATAATGGCGCGACCTGTACACGGCAGCGGCATGGCTTCCTCATCTGTGTAGAGGCTCATCTCATACATACGGCGCTGCGAGGAAAGGCCAGGCCGAACGGTGTAGATCGTGCCGGTCTCGGCGCCCATGCGCGCATCAATGAGCCACGCCACCCGCGGGCTGCTGACAATGCGCCGCTCCCAGATGCTCCGACGCGCCACCATGCTATCCACTGCCAGGACAACGATCCCTTCGAGCACGGAGTCTTCGCCTCGCCCAACGACAGCCTCCACCTCGGCGTCGCCTAGCTCGCGGCACAGACGCTGTGCGGCGAGAGCTTTCGCCACACTGAGGTCCGCCAGGGCGTACATCTGGCAAGCCAGATTGACAGTCTCGACAATATCCGGGTCAAACAGTCGCAGACGGCCCACGCCCATCTTTGCCAGCGTCACGGCAGTCATTCCGCCCACGGCCCCCACGCCGACAACATCAACCCCCACCGCTCGCAAGACGGCCGGATCGGCGATGTCCTGCTGCCGAGTTCGATCCAACATCTAGCCCTTCCTTGCCTGGCGCGTGTCGCACGGCTGGCAACCATCGTCCTTGCAGACACACGACTCGGCTGACCTATAGCCGCTGCAGGCTCCCACTCTGCCGATGAGCTTCTCCATAACAGACCTTCCTTGTGCCTTGCTACTCGCCCCAGCCACCATCGTCGGCGTAGCTGTAGCAGACCGATGCTGACGAGCTGCCAGCCGAGAACCAGTTCTCGATGCCAAGAAAGGGATTGTCGGGGTTGTAAGAGTTGAGAAATTCGACGCTCTGCTGGACGACGGCGGGATAGTTCGCGGCGGCGAGTTCTTGAGCGACGTAACTTGCTGCATTGCCCCAGCACGGGACGCCGTCGGCGACGTGCGGGTGGTCATACCGGCGGTCGCTACGCCAGACAGGACGATCCAGGTTGATGATGGTCAAATGCGGCGCGGCGGAGACCGTAATCTCGATGCGATAGCATCCCAGCAGTTGCGAGGCGCCGCTGTAGGACACAATCACTGGCTCAGTCTCGACACGGATTGGGCCGCCCCGCAATACCTCGATCCGCCTCACACCTGGCAGCTCGCACAGGAGATCAAACTCCCGCCCATAGTCAGCGGAGACAATGCAAGCAGACCTGTCAAATTGACGCAATGCCTGCTGAAGGAGCCTATAGTGGGTCAGCTCTGCCTCAAGCTCAGCCGCGCACACCCGAAGCTGCTGCTCCACTTCCTGCTGGCTGGGCGCGGAAACGAGCGCGCGCATGAGCACTTCGGACCGGATAGCGATGTATCCCTGACGGGCGCGCGGCTCGAACTGCGGGCGGGAGTACGCCGCCGACCGCGAAAGAGGCGCATGCCCCGCCACGAGTGCCACAACGGCGTCAAGCTCGCCGGCCGCGACGAGGGCAGCGCACACCGAGCGAACGGCCATATCCCGCAGGATCAGAATTGGCTGATCCACCTCAACTGACCCGTTCGCAAGATTAACGGTTATGTGCATCTCCGGCTCAGTGGCCGTTGTGATGACGAGCGTCCTAGTAGTGCGCGTACACCCAATGCGGGCGATGGACAGCGACACGTTAAGGGCATCGAACTCGTTGGCCGCGTGGCCGGCAAGGGAGCGAGCGCCCAGAATACGCTGGAGAAGCGAGTTAGGCTGAGTCTGCGGCCGCAACGTGGCATCGAAAATCCGTTTCTGCAGCGCTGCAATTCGAGCGCACGACTGGTCGAGCGTGTCCTGCAAGCATTTCCGGTCGTTGCGTTCTTGCCTATGGCGAAGGAAGGCATAGTTCTCCCGATCGGCGGCCTTCCCGGACCACTCGGACATCGCAGCCTCCCTTCTTAATCTTTCTATTTATTCGTTACAATAGTAACATTTCTTTAGTTTAGCACAGCTATCTGGGCTTGTCAAGAGGGAATCTGAAATATCTCCTCCCAATCACGATGTTCTTCCCTCTCTCCGCTCTGCCCTGGCAATCCCCCTTGACAAGCGCCTCTCTTGGCGGTATCATACGAACAAATACCAGGGAATAGAAGGCGAGCTATGTTGCGTCAATCAAGCAGCGCTGAGCCGCTGTATCTCCAGGTCAAGAAGGACATTCTCTCACGTATTGAGCGTGAGGTTTGGAAAGTTGGGGAGAATATCCCCACTGAAGATGAGCTGACCGAACTGTATGGGGTAGGCCGGGTCACGGTGCGCGAGGCGCTGAAGCAGCTCTCACAGGAGGGCTACCTGCGCCGCTACCCCAAGCGTGGTACGGTCGTTCTGCGCAAGACGCCGGCGGTTGCCAAGTTTGGAAAGATCAAGTCCTTTAACGCGCAATTATCGGATGCCCAGATCACGCCCTCGACGGTCCTCCTGAGCAAAGGCATGATTAAGGCCTCCGACGCCCGGCGCACGCGGGTCATGGAGGGCTTTGAGCTTGAGCCAGATGCGGACGTTATCGAGATTTGCCGGCTCAAGAAAGGCAACAACGTCCCCTTCGCTATCCAGACGGTGTATGTCTTGCCTGAGCTGTGCCCCGATATCCTGGAGCAGGACCTGCTCCACCTCTTCGAGCTATATGAAAAGCGCTATGGGCGGCAGATTGTGGAGGCGGACGAGTTGATCCGCGTGGGGAACGCGACGGTGGAGGAGGCGAGGTTGTTGGAGATCGAGGAGGGGACGGCAGTTGTGGTGCGGGACCGGATCTCCTACGATCAGACCGGCCAGGTCTTCGAGGTGTTGCACTCCATCGACCGCGCCGACAAGTTTGAATACAGGTACATCATCCGCCGCAGCGAGCGCGGAGTTACCAAACAGCCATCTGGCGCGTAATTTTGGCGCGTCGTTATCGGTAAAGAAAATAGCACATGGCGTTGTGGCATCTTAACGCTCGCAACGCTTGCCATGTGGTATCTTAAACCTATCCGCTATGGCAACTCCCGCAGTCCGGACAGCAGTCGAGCGTGAGATGCCAGCAAGGGGCACTTTTCGCGTCCCTCCACGAAGCGAGCCTACCATGCCAACGATCGGTCAATTGACAGAGTATATCGAGCAGCGAGCGCCCGAGGCGTCAGATCAGATTGAGATGCCAGTCTTGCTACGCGCCGCCACCGTTCTCGGGCGATACGGCGCCAAGCTGCGTAGGGAATTGGAGGAGCGCGCGAGCGATCTCGACCTGGATGCTCTGAAGGCCGTCCGCATACTAGGGCAGGCGCTAGAGGACCAGAGTATCGGGGCGGAACAGCGCGCTGCGATGGCCTGGGCGCTCGGCCAAATTGGCGGCTTCGAAGCCGGGCGGGAGTTGTTGCGGCGCGCGAAGGCGGTCTTTGTTGATCATGCGCCCGAAGCAAGCGACGACGTACGCGCCGAGTTGGTTCAGGCGCTTGGGCAGGCTATGGACGGCCGGACGATCAGGCGGTTTCAACAACCAGAAGGAGATCTTGTCCTCGTTGCCAGCCAGTTGCTGGACGACCTTCTGCAACATCGCTTCCCAGATCCGAACCTTCAGTCGGCGGTCACGAGCGCGCTTGCCCAGTTCGCCGTTCGAGGCCTGGAGCTGCCCCGCAGAAACATGCTGGCGGAGCTGCTGAATGCGCCGGAGCCGAAACCACCAATGCCGGTCGCAACGCTCGGTCTCGTCTCTGCTCTCGACGATCTTATCCCCCGACACGAACGCGCTGCCATCACGCAGGCCCTGAAGCAAGGGGAAGACGACATCGTCTTGAATGCAGCTTTCAGACGGATCGAGAAATTGAGCGGACGAACTTATGACAGGCCTCAACGGGCATTAGCCATCAGCCTGTTGCTAGAACGCTGGCAGGCCGAGACGATTATAGACGCGCTGAGCGAAGAATCCGCGCGACGCCAAGAGGAAGAGCTAGACAACCCCTAAGAGATGTTGTTTCCCTAATCATCCGTCGCCTGCCAGTTCACGAGGAGGCCGCATGGCAGCCGAGTTCCTGCCACCATCTGAGTTGTCGAGACTAATGCGCATTTGGTTCTGGCGCCAGGTAGTCGCCAGCCAACTCCCCCCCACCAATAAGCGCATTCTCAGCCACTATGCCTGTACGATAGACCGCGTCATCCGCATCGATCAGAAATCGCTCGCGTTTGCTATTGACCTGGCCGCTCGCTACGACAACTGCGCCCCGCCTGAGGTGGTGCGCGAGCTTGTTGAAGCGGCAACCAAGTCCCCCGCCGCCGGCCGGCGAGAAGCCGTGTCCGCGACAGATGTGCTCAAGGCGCTCCTGGCCCGAATTGTGTACGGCGGCCAGACGCCTGACCGGGTCTATATCCAGGCCACGGCCCTGTACGTTCTCGACTTCCTCCACGAGTGGTATCGCTCTCAAGCAGGCTCATCGCCTGGACAGGTAGGCGGCGCGCCAGCCATCATTGCCGACGTCTTGACGCAAATAGGCGAGCCGAATGTCGTGTTCTGGACACCCTATCTGTCACAGGCACAGGCGCGGCTGTTCAATGCCAAGACGAAGTACTTGACGCTCGACAAGGAGTGTCACTGGCAGGTTCTCCCTGTCCACGCGGCGGCGCGCCCTGATGACCCTACAATCATCAACTACTCGATGGAGTTCGCCAAGGGGACTTCTCTCAAGCTGGAGGCTCAGGGCGAGGTACTTTGGGAGGGGGTTGTCCAAACGAGCGACCGCGTCATTGCTGTCGCCCCTGGCTACCGCTACTACACCGATTCAGGCGAGGTGGACCTTTCGCGCAGCCAGAACTTCGACCCACACTTCGAGCACATTCTCGCTGCCGATATCCACACAGGCCCGACGTGCGCCGAGCCGGTCGCCGAAGACTACCCATACTGGATTCTCGGTGGAATACAGAGTCTCTCCGACAAGCGCGAGAAGCAAGCGGTCGAGACAGCTCTCCAACAGGCGCGACCGCACGTGACGCTCCACGTGGAAATTGCCTCCCCGGCGCTCTTACCCTGGTTCCAGTGCATCGTGAAGGAGTATGTCCACAGCATTGGCGTCAACTACGACGATGTCGTGGGCTTCGCCGATGCTGTCCGACAAAACCTGGCGGCGACGGGCGAACGACGGATGATCCCCTTTCCGGAGCCCCTGGACGAGGACAGTGAGGTTGCACACGTCGAGTACATCCTGGATTTGGGCATGTGGCTGGCGTCGGTGCTGGCGCTGGATCGCATCTATATCCACAGCTTAACGGTAGACCTGGTTATTCGCCGGTGCGTCGAGGGGCAGGCCACAGATGAGCACCTCGACCGCGAAGTCCTGGCCGATCTGTATGCCAAAACCGTGGTGACAAACCGAGCGCTCAGCGTGGACATTGGTTCCTCACCCGATATTGATCTTGGCTTTGCTATGAGCAAGTTCAAGGTGTTCATTGACCTGCTTGCCCGACGAGCCTTCCCGCTAGAGAAGGGTACGATTGCGTTTCGCGGCTTGCCGAGGTTCAAAGCCATCGCCGCTCGTGGATGGTTCGATGATGACGCCAGGACGTATCGAATTGGTGTGATTCCCGTCGCGCTATTCCAGATCGAGCCATCCGGACTGAAGTTCGTTGGCGCTGGCGATACCACATCGGCTACCTCTTTCATCTATGGCTGTTTCACGCGCACACCCCAGCCGTAGGCGCGAACCAGGGGAGTCATGACGCAAGACATCTCTGTTGTTCGGCTCATCATAACGAACGCCCCGAATGGGTACGATGTCAAACTCGTCGCCTGCCGCGCACCAGCGGGCCTCGAGACGCCGCCGTGTACAGAGGGCACGTGGAGCACGGTCGCGGAGCTTGAAGCCAACAAGACGTACAAAAAGATTGATAAGCATAAGCAATACCTTCGGAAATTCCAGGAACGGTTCCAGAAGGGGACAGATTACAAGCCAGATAGAGAATTGGAGCAATCTGAGGCTGTGCTAGAAACGATTGAGGAGTTTAGAGCCGTCCTGGTAGAGCAGGCTGGCAAACTCGCCGAAGTATTCTGGGAAGCAGATGTCTGGGGAGAAGAGAATGCCGAAGGGCTTCGGGGCTGGTGGAAGAATGTTGTTCGTTCGTCCGACTGCCTCATCATTGAGCTTGCTTTGTGCGCGGACATACAGAGGTATAACTGGGAGACCATTTATCTTCTAGGCAAGAAATCTCCTTTTTCAGGCTGCTATGAGAAGATCTCAATTATTCGGATTAGGCCAGAGGACGTGTCAGCAGCTCATCGGTTGTGTGGAACCAACGAATCAAAGTGGCTGATCCAGTATGTCCGTCATGACAATTTAGAGGACTTTATTGAGCAAATTAGCGCCGTGACAGGGACGCGGCGGAGGTGGTTCAGCGAGGTTGGTCGGCTTTCCACCACCAATGGGGATTTAGACAGCCTTAAGGCAACGTTGGTAGACGCTCCATCGACCGGGCTTCTTATGCTAATCACGCATGGAGAGGCGGGTGTCCTTTCTTTCAAAGAAGGGTCGGGAAAATTCCAAGCCTCGCCCATCTCTGACTTCACGGAGCACTTGCCACACAGACAGATAGATATCCTATTCCTGTTGGTCTGCGACCTGGGTAAACTGGACCAGGAAGATCTCGACCTCCTGCTGCTCAAGGCGGGCGTCGTCATTGCCATGCAGACGACCATCTCCACGAAGGCTGCCCGCGCCTTTGTAGATGCCTTCCTGACAGGTCCCTCAGATCGGGCGGATTACTACTCCCTAGAGTGTTTAGCAGTACAGACAACCAAGGGCCGCGTTGCCATTCGGGACCTGAAACTGCCCTGGGAGATTGAGATGGCAACGCCAATTGTCTACTCGCGCATCGTCACGCACCCATGTCCATGTCTACCGGCTACACCAGGTATATCATCTATCGCCTCCACTCCGTCGCCCACATTGCAAGACTCGACTCCTATATCCTCCACTCCGTCGCCCACATTGCAAGACTCGGCCCCGATATCCTCCACTTCGTCGCCCACATTGGAAGACTCGGCCCCGCCCTCCTCCACTCCGTCGCCCACATTAACACCTCCTTTGCCCTTGGAAACAACAACGACAGTAACCGTGCCTGGGCGGCCAACATGGGCTTCTTGGAAGTACGTACTATCAATTGCAGCTGTCTTGATTGCCGTCGTGGTTGTCGCAGTATTTCTACTACCCGGGATGTTCGATAAGCAGCAGGCTCCAATAATCGCGCTGCCTCCCCCAACAATTCCAGTAACCGGGCCCACGCCCACAACGCCCACGATGATTGTCGGAGACGACAAAGTCACGCTTGCCACCGTGCAGCCTGGCCAACAAGTGCCGTGCAGAACTGCTATTAGGGGTATGTATACTCCCGATGTCACAGATGCGATCTGGCCTGTGATCTATGTGAATGGCTTGTACCATCCAGCAGATACGCCTCAAGGTTCGGGCAAGCCTGCGCAAAAGACAAACGGTACCTGGGAGTCTGTCGTTCAATTTGGCGACTGCACTCTCTCGAGAGGAGACCGGTTTGAGCTGCTGATCGTTATAGCGGATCGTAGCGCAAATGCAGCATTCGAGAACTATCTGGCGGAAACCCGCAAGACCCAATCCTTCCCGGGGATGCTACTACCCGATGGTGCCGACATACGACTGCGGGTCGAGGTTGTGCGGCAGTGATTGCATGTCAATATGAAAATGTGAGGGGAGGATATCATGCGAATACTTGATAGAGTGTCGTGGCGAGTCGTTGCGCTGCTTTTCGTCATCCTGCTCGCGCTCAGCGGTTGTGGGGGAGGAGGCTCGCCGAGCCAACCGGCAGCTAGCACTGGAACGGGAACTGTTACACTAACAAATCTAAAGGATGGACAGGAAGTGCCATGTAGACTTGCGATTGAAGGCGCTTACCCGCCAAGTGTTACGGACGCGATATGGCCTCTTGTCTATGTGGATGGTGTATACCACCCGCAAGATACACCGCAAGGCTCTGGTAAGTCTGCTGTAAAAGCAGAGGGTACTTGGCGAGGCAATGTTCAGTTCGGGGACTGTGCTCAATCCAAGGGCCAGGTATTTCAGTTGGTAATCGTCACGGCCGACCGGGGCGCCAACAAAGCCTTTGAGGACTACCTTACTGAAACACGGAAAACCAAGACCTATGTTGGCACACTACTACCGCCCGGAGCAACGGAACAGGCGCGGATCAGTGTGACGAGACAGTAATTCCCGTTCGTAAGTGCTGCGCGATAGGGCAGGCGGAGGCTAAGGACGTGGGCGTATGGCTGGACGAGGACAAGGTGCGCGAGACCACCGCCAGAAACAGCGCAACGAGCTATGGCCTCAGTCTTGTCGCGGGCTTGCCTCTCGCCGAACCCCTCTGTGATCGCGTTCAGGCGATTCAAGACGACCTGGAGGGCTTGCTGCCGGGGCGCTTCGTCTGGTATGAAACGCCGCAGCTGCATGTGACCCTAGCCGCACCGCTGCGGGGGCGATACCGCGACGCCCCGCCACTTGAGGTCTCCGAGCTGCCGGCCGACTTGCCTGGCTTCATCGCCGATGTGGCTACTATATGCAGCCGCGCCGCGCCTTTCCAATTGGCGCTTGGTGGCGTTCACCTGGCGGACAGCGGGATGGTGCTCGCCAATGAGGATACGCTGGCGCAGCGTCTCGCGGCCTGTTTGGCGCACTATCCGCGATTCGATGCGCCAAAGCATCAGACCGGGTTGCACGTCTCTATCGGCTACCTGAACAACGCACAGCCCTTTGCCTCGGCCGTTGAGCGCGAGCGATTCGCGGCGGGGCTGCGCGAGGTTGCGCGCCGGAATATCGGTCGGATGCTGGTGCGCGAAGTGTGGATCGTGCATTACGCTAATCGAACCATGAGCCGGATTGTGGGCCGCGTGTGCCTCGCCTTGGGTGAACCTCTGACGTTGTCAACGCAAGAGGTTACTCGTCAACTGGGTCTACAAACTGGGCCAAACGAAAGCGCGGCGAAGACGTAGGAAATGCTGGGGCGCTTGAGGGCTTATCGCATGGGGAGGCGCTATGAGCGATGATTGGGATAGTCTCCGCTACACGCCCACGAATGAAAGTGGGACGCCGTACACATACCGCCGCGCGTCGAAGTCTCGACGATGGCTGATCATCGCGGCAGTTGTGGGCCTTGCTCTCGTCGCCCTCGTGGCGGGTCTGATTCTCGTCGGGCCACTGCGACCATTAGCGGCCAAGTTGCCGACGCTGCCATCCGTCCTGAGCCGCCCCTCATCGCCCGCCGCCGATGCCAGGCCAAAGGCATCACAGGCCAGTAACGCTCCAACGACCGGCGCAAATGCGCCGCCTGGCGGTGGGTTAGGGAGCAGCTCAGCCGCCGCGTCCCCCGCGTCATTGCCCCCACCAGGCCCCAGCATCCAGATCCTCTTTGCTGTAGACAAGACCACCCGCTACACATTCAACACGGCCAACCCGGCCTCCAAAGCTGCGGACCTGTTGGCGCAACTCGGCGTATCGTCGAAGGACTATGACGTCGGGGGTGGGTTGGGCGGTCTCTCTCCGTCGATCAGCCTGCCCCAGCTGGCGCACATCAATGACCTGACCGGCGCGGTTTATGAGCCTTCGACAGGCCGTCTCTTTCTGCTAGGCGTCCACAATCCGTCCCTGCCCGAGCTCGACCCGAGCGACCTGGTCGTGGCGTTGCGGTCAGTATACTCGAGTCACGAGGACGCCGGCGTCAGTATTGATCCGATAGACCCGCGTAACCCGTCTGGGACTATGAAAGTGAGCTACTACGGCCAGACGGAAGGGACCCATTTCGGCCTGGTGATGTATGAGGCAGACCGCTATCTCAAGACACTGGGCCTGGGCGAGGACACGATAACCCACGAACCTGTCACGCTGGCGGTGCCAGGCTACCAGAGTGAAGTCGATCTGCGCCTGCAGCTTGGCGGACAACAGACCAACCCGCAGTGGCACCGCATGTGGTACTTGCTCAAGGATCAGAAGCTTGATGTGCGCGTCAGCGACGACCGCCAGGTCATGCTCTTCGACGATGTGCCGCTGGGCATCGAAGCGCGTTTTGTGCAATTCGACAGCCAGGGGAACAAGCACGACGTGGCCGGTTCCGACCCGGTCGTTGATGCCTTTGTCAATCACTTCAACACCCACTTCGACGCATTCGCGGCTGAAAAGCCCGAGGTCGGCGCGCTGAAGCAGTTAGCTAAGCTACTCAGCGTAGCCCGGTGGCTGCACGACAACAATGCTCCGGTTGACCTCAACTGGCTCGCGAGCTACCCGATTGGCGCTGAGACACCGAAGACGACTCCCGGACACGCGGTGCAGCGGTCGAAATCAGAGCAGTCGAGCGACAAGATTTGGACTCAAATCTCTGCCGTATTCGGGGGCGTTGACTATGCCTTCCGCAACAAGCCCCTGCCGTTAAAAGAGGACGGCAGCGTGCGCGGCATACGCGAGGCTGTCGAGAACACGCCTCTCGACAGCGCGAAAACATCGGCTAATGGAGATGGTAAGACCGTGACCGGTGTCGCTATTTCGATGCAGCCGACACTGCTACCGGGCGCTTTGACCGTCCGCGAGAAGGTGATGGATATTGCGGTGAAGGGCCAACTGCCGCTCAACACGGTCATTGGTTATACCTCCGTGGACCAGGAGACGTCACCTCTCGGCAAGGGGTGGCGGCTGGAGCAGAAACGGATGACCCTGGACGGCGGCGATACATTCATCATGAATGGTCAGCCCATCAAGCTCTACGACTCGCTTACCGTTGTGGACGACGCAACGGGCCGCCAGCAACGCTTCTACAACACGAAACGGATCGACGGGGACGGACGCATCATCTATGCGGCGGAGGGTAACGCGGCGCCGAGCGAGATAAGGTACGATAGGGAGACGCACACCTTCGTGCACCAGGATGGCCTGGATCAGTACACCTTTGATGAAGACGGTCAGTTGCGCTCCCAGGCGCGAGATGGCGAGCATATTGACTACAAGTATGATGCGGCGGACCACCTGACGAAAGCCGCGCATTCCTCTGGCGGTCAGATTGAGTTCCAGTATGACAACAACAAGCTGACGCACATCGTCGGCTCGAACGGCAAAAGCGCCAACCTGACGTACGACGGCGAGCGTCTGACGGACGTCAGCGGGTCGGACGGACGCGTGCTTCGGGTCAACTACGCCAACGGCTCCCCCAGCCGGTTCCAACTCCAGGACAAGGTGATCGTGACCCGCATCGATGACATAGGCCGCGTCACCTGGTATCAGGACAATGGCTCTGTCCACGCAATTAGCTACAACCCGGATGGCTCCATGATCGAGGTCGTCCGAGACTCGCAGCGGCGAACCATCACGATCCAACGGAACCGACAGGCAAAGGTAACCGAGGTTTCAGTCACTGAGACAAAGCAGACCGCCGACCCTGCCGAGGCGCGGAAGGCGCTGCAGGGCGTGAAGCTCGAACTCAACAGCATCCTGTATCAGGCACTGTCCGATAGCTCAAAGTTGGACTGGTCCGGATTCGCCAAACAGGGAAGCAAGACGGCGATTATCGAGCTGACGGGCAAGTTTGCTCTCCGCTTCGCGGGCGACACGGCCGTCATCGACGGTCGGCTGGACTCCAAAGAGGCGCAGGACGCGCTGGTCAAAGCGCAACCGGCGTTGACACAGCTTAAGGAGCGCGGTTATGCGACGCGTCTTCTTGATGTGCAAAGCGGCGCCGTTGGCGGGGTGAACGAGGGCGCGGCGGAGGTGGTGGTCCTCGTTGCGGGGACGGACGGGGCGCTCGTGGAGCGCCATTTCGACAGGCTCGCGCACCCTCAGGACGATGCCGTCCGCTTGGTTGCGGATGTGGGCGCACAGGCGAAGGGGCTGCGTGTCACCGGCATCTTCGAAGTGGATACCAAGACGGATGGCGCGGATAGCCGCCGCACATTTGCCTGGCTTACTGGGGGCGGCGAGCTTGCGCCAACATCCCCAGAAGTCATGACGAAAGGGCAGGAGTTAGCCCAGGTGCAAGCGACGTCTCACGAGAGTGGCAGGCAGGTCACGCGAGAGATGAGCATGCTCATGCGCGACGCAATCGAAGCCACCTTCACACAGCAGGCGCCGGCGGCGGATCCCCACGACATCCTGCAGCGGGTTGACGAGTTCTACCCCGGCCTCCGCGTCATCGGCGACGCGGCGGTTCGGGAGAGGGTGAAGGGGGCGGTTGAAGCCAGTCTCAGTCGCGCGGGTCAGTCGGGCGAGGTGGTGAAGCTCCCGCCGATCTATGATGAGCAGTTTCGCTGGCTGCTGCCGGGGGATGGGCCTGTGCTTCTCGACATGCGCCCCGACCTGGGTGCATTCGCTCACAACGAACTGGGAGCGAACAACGTGCGACTGGTGGGAGAGACCTCGACACCCCTGCACGCCAGGGCCGTCATCAATGCGGAAGCCAATATCATGCCGAGCCAGATGGTCGTCGTGAACCTGGAGGACCCCCGACTCACGCCAGAAGAGGCTGAGCGCAGCCGCGCAGCTTTCGACACAGCGGTAGAGCCGTTGAAACGGCAGGGAGCGCAAATCGTAGGTATCAGAGGCCAGGCCAACGACCGCGAGAAGGTCCTCGCCGAGCTGAGTCGCCCAGGCGTCGATGTCTTTATCATCGGACACATGGATGCGAACAACAACATGGTGTCTAAAGGCGGCAAGATAAGCCCGAACGACATTACCCAGGCTCGCGGGGATAAGACGTTCCTGGGGTGCTGCACTCTCACCCAGGGGCTTGCCGACGTGGCGGTCCGCGCCGGCGTGGACACGGCTACGGGTACAACTGAAGACATTGTCCCGCAGCAAACCTACGATTGGATCGCATTTGTAGCGAAACAGTTCGAGACACGCCCCCAGGGCATGCGTCTCTCGGAGATAAACCACCTTTACCGCATTAAGACGCTCAGGGACGGAGTTGGCGCGCCGCTCCTGCCGATGTCCGTCGGGCCGCAATCTGTCGCGCCAGTCGAGGGCTAAGGGAGGCGCATGAGATATGTGAATTTCGACCTACGCGTCACGCAGAACCAGGCGCCGGGCGAGTGCCAGTACAGAGTGGAGGCGCGATCTGACCTCGCGGGAGACGCGAGCGGCGGGCTGTACCGCGTACCCGTGAAGCCTGGAGCGCCGTCTGATGCAGGTGGACTGGGTCTGCTGTTGAACGTCCACGGGGATCGGGCAGCAGCGGGCGAGCCGTATGGCTTTGCATTTACCGAGGACGTGGTGCAATGCTATACCACCAGTCGAGCCAGACTGGGGGCCGATCAAGGGCTGCGCGTCCGTCTGCATTTACCCGAGCCGGACGTAGCGCGTCTCCGCTGGGAGATGCTGTATGATGGTATCAACGCCAGAAACTTCGTCGCCCTGTCTCTCAACACACCCCTCGTGCGTTACCTGCCGGCGCCGTACCCGATCCAGCCGCTCATGGTCCAATTGCCGCTGCGGGTCTTGCTCGTGACTGGCTCGTCATCTGGCTTAAGCACGTTGGACACAGCCGAGGAGCGCAACCGAGTCACGAAGGCGCTAGAGCCTCTGTTGGAGAGGGGGCTACTCGTCCTGGACTGCATCGAGGAGACTACACGGGCAGCATTGCAGGATAAGCTTCGCCAGGGCTATCACGTATTCCATTTCATTGGCCATGGGAGATATAACGCGAATAAAGGCGGCGAACTGTATCTGCTCGGCGACCATCAACCGCTAGACCGTTTGTCAGCGGTGGAGCTGGCCCAAATGCTCAGCGACACCCAGGTTCGGCTGGCGGTTCTGAATGCGTGTCACACCGCTGAGCCGGCCCACAGCAATGTGAGCCAGGGCGTGGGACCAGCGCTCATCCAGGCGGGGGTTCCGGCGGTGGTTGGAATGTGGGGCAGCCCGCGTGACTGGCAAGCTGGCATTTTTGCCAGCGAGTTCTACGAGGCCGTCGCTGGCGGGCTGGCGGTCGATGCGGCTGTCACAGAGGGCCGCAAAGCGCTCCTGCAAACTGACCTCACCCAGGCCGAATGGAGCATCCCTGTGCTCTTTATGCGCGCCTCGGACGGGCGGCTGTTCGATTCGGCGTGCTTCCCTGGCCTGGGCGATTTCAATCTTGCGACACGGGCGAAACTTGAGCGGCGGGCGTCAGCGCCACAGCCCGAGGCGCGACGGCGGCTGCGGCGGGTTGTGGGGTTTCTGTGTAGACTCCACGTTGAGATTCACGTCAAGGTAGAGTTCCACTTGGGTGCGACGCCAGAGCTGCTTGCGCCCGCAAGCTGCTCACTGCGTGAGTCGCCTGTGTTCCAGTGGACTGTCGGCCAGGAGATCATGGACGCCTGCCAGGATGTGCTGGACCAGGAAGGGAGCCTGCCGCCGTTGACAGCCCAAGTGACAATTCGCGCTGGCAATGCGGTCGTCTGGACATCGTCGGTCGTCGTCCTGGATTTGGAGGCGCCTTTCGACACGAGAGCCGAGGCCGAGCGGGTTCACCGCTTGAATTGCCCGGCCGAGATAGCGGCGCAGCTTGCCGGCGAAGGCAAGTGCAGCTGGCAGTTGAGTGTCACCTACCCCTGCCTTGACTTTCAGGGGCACGTGACGCAGCGGAGCGTGACTCGTCGGGCGGCCTTCCGGCTTCTGTCGCAGGACGAACGCCAGATGCTCGATTTGATGCTCGCAGAGCCGTCGATCGCGGACAGCAGAGACGCGAGCGGCTGGCTTCTTCGCGGCGCGGTCTACGAAGCCTTTGGGCTGTATGACGAAGCACGAGCATGCTACCAACACGCCGCTACCGACCCCGCGCTGCATCGGCAGGTCAATGAGCGCCTGGCGACGGTGTACTACAACCAGGCATACGAGCTTCTCGGGTTGCCAGCTGAACAGCCGAGCGCCACCCCGCTGCCTATTTTCGCGCGCCGGGCCAACGAGTACAGCCGCGCCGCATTGGCTCCATAACATAGCGGGGTCAAGGAACGAAGAGCTTGCGTGTCAGACCTTGTTTGGCCGTCGGCTCACGAGGGCAAGCGAAAGATTCAACCCGACTTTCGCATATTTCTTGTTAAGGCTTTCGCCCGACCGGCGTAGGAGATATGCACAGGAAGGAGTACCGCTAGGGAGCGGGCCATTATGCCATTCACCAGCCCATTCGAGAAAACTATCTGCCCGACGTGTTTCCACGCCATTCGCCTTGGCGAGTGTGACATCGTGGCTGTCGATGAGGGGGAGCGTGTCCTACGCTCGCGTCCTGCGGGGATCGCGCGAGGCATCGGCTGGATATGGACGCCCTCGATAAGAGGTGAGAAATACAACAGGACATTGGCAACCTGGCGCTGCTCTGATTGCGGCAATCTCCTGCCGCCCAACGCTGACGAGGCTGAGATGCTCCCCATCGCCATTGTCGGGGGGAGTTCGTCCGGGAAGAGCCAGTACCTGGCTGCCTTAATCAAGACATTGAAAGAAGGCGGCCTGTCTGGCCTGGGCTGTTCGAGCTTCAGGGCGGCGAGCCAAGATGTGGATGTGCGCTACAAAGCGGACTACTATGCCCCACTCTTTGTCTCCCGTGAGCCGCTCATTCATACGCAGCGAATAAGGACATCCGAGGTCTATGTTCCGCTCGTCTATGAAGCGGAATTTGCCGGGGGCACTTCTTCGCGTTCTGCCGAACCCCGCAAGGTCAATCTCGTGTTCTTCGATGTCTCCGGGGAGGACTTGCAGGACCAGGACACCCTGCGGCGAGGTGTTGCCCACATCGTGAATGCAGCCGCCATCCTGCTGCTCATTGACCCGCTCACTCTGCCCAACGTGGTAGAGGTTCTTCCCAAGTATTTTCGGGCCGACGACGCAATCACTGCGGCAAGTGACGACGCGTATCAGATGATGAGCAAGCTGACCGCCGTTTTTGCGCTCAATAGAGATGGACGGCGCAGCCACCGTATTCCTGTGCCCCTCGCCCTGACCATCGCGAAGTCCGACTTGCTCGAGTTTGTCATCGGAGGATTGCCGCCCGACTCGCCCCTGCTGCAAGACACGCGCTATCCGCGTGGCTGTCAACAAGAGGCTATGGAGAGCACGCGGCAGGAGACAGAGGCGTTCTTACGCCGCTTCGGAGCGGGCAACCTGATCGAGGCGGCGCGCTCCAAATTCGAGACAGTGACGACTTGCGCGACCTCGGCGACGGGCGAAGCCGCGTTCGAGGGACACTACGTTGACCCGCGGCCGATTCGCTGTCTCGACCCTCTTGTGTGGTGCCTGGCGCAGTTGGGCATCGTCGAGTGCGCTGAGTCCACCGCTGCTTCCTCTGCGCACCCCACCCACACGCTCGGCGGCGAGAAGTAGGCATTGTTATGGCCGACCAGCTGTTCTACACGTTCTCGCCTGTCGGTCTAGGTGGGGCGCTAGGCTTCCAGGTTCGCGCCGCGTCCGGTCAGCTGCGGGACCGGCGCAACCCGCGCATCGCCGCCCTCGATCCCTACTTGCGATACGTTCTGCCACAGGGCGGCGTTGCCCTTGCGCCCGACGAAGCGCCCGTTTGCCTGGCGCTTGTGGACACAGGCCACGAGCGCGCCGTCGTGCACAAGGTCTCGCTCGGCAAAGACTACACGGGTCGGCCTGGTAATTACTTCATTCATGTCGTGGCGGGTTTGCCCGCTGAGTTCACTGCCGCCGAAGCGATTGAGCTGTGGGGGTCGAACTTCTGGCACCGGTCGGACCCGCTGCCGGCCTCCGAGAACATGCTGTCGGAGATACGCCCATCCGATATCCCAAAGGGAACGCTGGATCTGTCGGATCTTGAATCACGCATCGCCCAATACTATCTCCCCTCCCTTCTTGAAGCCTACCTGTCCCGGCATGAGGGACAGCATCTGTATATCTCGGCGTCAGCCGAGGATGCGGCTGTGCTTATCTACGGCCTGACGCACACACTCCCGGCGTGCCTGCTGCCCGGTCTCACCTTCAGCACGTACGAAGCGAACCCTGACCAAGCGCCGCAACAGATTGTCGGCCTCTACGGAGGGCTAAAGACATCGAGGCCGTCCGGGACGGGGCCTGTCGGCTCCACCTTTGAGGAGCGAGGTATCCTGATTGACTGTAATGTGCCCCCCGAAACTATCGCTCAGGACAGGGATGTACGTGAGTACGCGAAGTTCGTCGGCTCGGAGCTGAGGTCGGCCGATGGCCGGGCGCGCCTCGAAGCCATCCGTACGCTCGCCAACGGCGCGCAGCTGTCCGACACCGGCAGCTTCCTGACGGCGTATCGCCGCCTTGCAAGCATCGTCAAGCCGCCCTGGTCGGACGAGGGCCGAACGTTGATTCTCACGACGCCTGGTGTGGCGAAAGACATGCTAGCGTTTCCGGCCTTCCAGAAAGACCTTCTAGAGCTTAGCTCCGATGACACGGCGCGGCGCGACAAGATACACGCCCGTCTACTGGCCCTTCGCGTGGTCGCACTCACGAAGCCCGACGACGCCTTGCAAGAGACCCTGGACCGGCTGGCGGACTACACGGTCGAAAAGGTTGAAAGCTGGCGTGTTAACGGTGATCAGCGGCGGGCGTCTGATGTATGGAAGGCAATCGCTCTGCCGATCTCATCCAAGGCCTCGAATCAGCTATGGACCGAATCCAGTCACACGGGGATGCGTCACGAACTAACTCAAGCCCTGGTCAAGGCTGTGACAACGTATGATGAGTTGGATAGTGTTGTCCAGAGACTCAGACTCGTCCCACGAGTGCCGGCAGACCCTAAAGGCCAAACCATATTCGATTATTTGGCGGAGGAGGCGCTTGCGGAGTACAGGCGTAACGGCCAACCCAAGACGCTTGTTCCATACGTCGAGTGGCTGGTACGGCACCCACATAAGTTACAGGAACCGCCTCAGCGAGGGGCCAGGCGAGACCTCGCGGACAACGCCATAAAGTTGTTGAAGAACGTGCGTCGGGCCGACATCGCTACGATAAGCCAGGCCATGAACCTTTCCGACGAAGAACGCAAGCTCTGGAAGCCTGCGATGGGCCGTGTTATCGACGAGAAGATTGGGTATTTTAGTGGATCGAGTCAGCTGGACAGACTGCTCATCACAGCTGGCATTCTTCTCCTACTCATCGTTATTAGCATCGTTGCATATCGGGTTCTTGCCAAGTAGACCCACCCGGAGGCGTATCTATGGAGACCTCGACGACAGCCTATGACACACCTATTGATGGCTTGTTCACTACATCCTCAACAATCGAGGCGGATCGCGAGAACCTGTCTCAACGCCTCATCAACCTGGCCGATCAGGTTGATGACAGCGATGAAGGCGCTGGCATACGTCTGCGAAACCTGGCCACAGCTGTCAAGCAACCGAATGCATCCTACGCTGCAGGGTGGGCCGACAGCCCACTCTTCACGCTCATCAACCCGCAGCACATTGCCGAAGACATCGAGAACTTCTCAGCGGCGGATAAACGGCTGGGCTGGCTTGAGGCCATCCGGAATGCATCCTTTTTAGTTCCTATCCTGCTAACATGGTTCGGTATCTGGCAGGCTGTGAACCATTACTACCAGTATCTACAGGCGAATCCCGATCAGGCAACGCAGCCGTTTCTCCTCCTCTGGCAAGGCGGGTTCGGCGATACAACGTCTTTGACACTCAGTTTTGTAGCTCGTCTCGACGTTTTCCTTCTGCTCATCGTGCTGGGGCTAACCCTCGGGACGTACTGGTATGCGAACCGGGTGCAGCGAATGCGGCAGAGAAATATCATGCGCTGTCGGATCGCTATCGAGCACACCCTGGCCTTCGCCTCGCTCCTCCTCAAGACCCAACGGGCCAACCAGCCGGTGGCTGTCACTATGGATTTCAAGGAACTGGCCCAGCAATCGGTCGAGGCGATTGTGGGAGCACGTGATGAACTCATGGCGATCACCGAACTGCGGAAGCAAGAGACCGACAAGCTCAAGCAGGTTGTGGACGGGTTCAGTTCGGCGCATACAAATCTCCGAACGGTGAGCGAGACGATGGCTATGAGTGCCCAATCGCTACAGGAGGCAGCCGGGGCGCTGAATGGAACAGCGGTTGGTTTGACTAATCTCCTAACGAAGTCCACAGGTCAGCAGAGCCAGCTGCTCTCCACCTACGAACAGACGGTGTCGCAGCTTAAGTTGGTGACAGATAACCACCAGCAACTCGTGACCGGCATGACTGAGATGCGCTCCACACTGGATGAGGGGGTCAAGTCCATCAGTGAGGCCATGCCAGGGCTGTCCGATATGGCTGATAAGCTCCATGACCTGTCACAGCGCCTGGTCGAGGAGCAAACCAAGCTTGTGGACGCCCTGACCAGCCAGGGCCAGACCCAAACCCAGGTGGCGGGGATGGTATCGGCCGCCGCCAGCGACATCAACCAGTCGCTCAAAGAGGTCAATAGCTACGCCGCCAACCTGCACGCCATGGCAACGGATATGCGCAAGCTGGTGGATACCATCCGAGCGCTGCCCGACAACTACAGCGCCGATGTCCGCTACATCCTGGAGCAGCAGGGAACGTCAACCAAGCGCATCTCCGACGCGAGCAAGGCTATGGAGCTGGCGGCTCAGTCAATTTCGCAATCCCTGCGTCGTACAACGTCCAACGGCGGCCAGGGTAGCTCGTAACACAAGAAGGGACGGGGGGATGGCTCAATCTGGCTCTCACGGTACAGTTCGAGACATGACGCTGCTCAGCGGTTGGCTTTTTGCCGACCTACTCCTCGGCCTGGCTATGCTTTTCCTTGTCGCTAGCCCGGGTGCGCCTGCCGTTCCAACGCCAACGCCAACGCCAACGCTGACACCGACGAGCACCCCCACGCCCCGGCCAACGTCTACGCTGACGCCGACCTTGACACCGACACCAACCTCCACACCAACCGAGGTGATTCCGCCGACACCCGTTCCGACGCGCCCCGGCGTCGAACTTGCCCCGCGCGAGGCAACGCTTGTGACCAACGCCGATGTCTTGCTCGGGCCAGATGGCCCGGCGAAGGATGCCGAACGCCTGCAATTGCGACAGCAAATCTGGAGCCAGTACCAGAGCCTGAGCAACCGGCGCGCCGGCTTTGTCATCTCCTTCGGCAATCACCCAAACTATATCAAGGGCAACCAGTTGTCGGAAGAGGTGGCGAAACTGCTCCAGGAAACGGTCCCGACGTTGTTCAAAGACGCACCGATTGAGAGACTCCATTATATTACGGATTCCTCGCGTCCCAAAGTTGGGGAGGTCTATCTCAGGGTCTACTTATTAGGGGAGTGACGAGAAGACTCCGGCGCACCTACATGACTCTCTATCGAATCATGTGAAGGCGACGAGTCGGAGGCGGGCGACGCAGGTGGTGTCCATCTCGGGTGATCGGCAAGCCCTTGCGCCAGGCACCACTTCACGTCAGCGTAGACGTCCTGACACAGCGGGCAGCGCCTGAGGTGGTGAGACAACGCGGGGTAGGTTTTCTCAACGTCTTCGCCGTCTAGCTCGTCAGACACGTAGATATCGAGGACGTCCCGGCACTCCTCGCAAGACAAGGGATGAACGCCAAGTGACCGAAGCGTTGCCTGACGCTCCTCGAACAGAGGGCGAAGAATCTCGGCATCGTACCATGCATTGACCCTGAAACTCATTCGCTCCATCCTTTTATAGGTCAATGCAAGATGACTAAGAATTCTTTCAGTTTACGCCCATCTAGCTTTCTTTAAACCCCATCAAGGGTTCGGCGAAGATGTTGCAGCGCCCTATGACGCAAGATGTAGACCGCGTTTCGACTCTTCCCAAGCTGTCGCGCAATCTCGTCGTCGCTCACTTCCTCGTAGAATGAAGCTGTTAGAACGTATCTTTGCGATTTGCTCCTGATCCGAGAGATAGCGTCTACGACCCAGTCGTACTCCTCGATGTTGTCTATGTCCTCTTCGTGCGGGTTGGCTAAGCATTCGTGAAGGAGCGCCCAGGTATGGATGCCCTGATCCGCGTCATTGTCCAACGGCTCCAGGTCAACCCGGCTCATGATGTCGTGTGAGCGACAATAGCGTTGAAGGATGAGGTTCTTCAGAATGAGATTGGCCCAGGCGGCGAACGGAACATCATAGTAATAAGCGTGGCTGCATATCACTTCGCACGCTTGCTGGGCAAATTCCGGGGCCTCAGCTATGGCGCGGTTGACGTCCACCCCCTGGCGGGTGAGGAGGATATAGGCGCGATTCCTCAGCATTTTGCCCAGTTGCTCCCAAGCGAGTGGATCGGACGCGCCGAGTTTTGTCACCAGTCTGTGCTCAAGGTCGTAGTAACGGATGAGTCGGTCTACGTACTGCGTCAAGAAGTGCAGAGACTCAGCTCGCCGGAGGGTCTCACTCTCGATGTCAGGTATCTCGCGCGCGTCATCGTTGGTCAGTAGACCTGGCATATTCACGCTTGGCTCGGGTTGACAGGCGCGATAGACACGATCGACCCGACCGCTGGCCAGATTCTGACGCAGCAAATGCGCAATCGTCTCGGTAAGGTTCTCATGGGACGCAACTTCGCCACGCTCTTTGCTCTGCTCCAACCACAGCTCAACCTGCGTTGCGCACAACCCGTCCAGCAACTCATGAACGTGGTGGTGGGACTGCCAGCAGCACCTAGTCGTCATACTCCCTCCTCTAAGTATAACGAAACGGAAGTCGGCTTGTTACGGGACGAAGTGAAAGAAAGTCGAAGATGCCCGCATTAAGAAATAAAAGCTGTCTCCTTCTCAGGTGAGACACTACTTTACCATACGCCTGTTTCGAAGTCAAGGAATGCGGAGGCGGTGACATGGCCGTGAGTGAGAAATTGAACCGCATCGGTCAGCAACTCGATGCGTTCACCCAATCGTCCATCGGCGAGATTCGGAAGTCCCTCGCCGATCTCGCCGCTATTCCGGTCGTGTTGAAGCAATGCAATGATGATGCAGCGAACCTTACGCTGCAAGACCAGCCCCGCATCCGCGACCTGCGGCGGCGCTACGAGGCGCTGGTTGAGCCGCTCATCGATCGGCTGGAGAACGAGGCTAACGACCGTCTGAGCCAGCTCGAGCGGCGGCCAACCTTGGCCGATGATGTGTCCCAAGATGAGCTGCGCCAGGTTGGCGAGCTTCTAGACAATATCCGCGCGCTTCGAGCCGGGCGGACTGCCCCATCCGATACTCTCCGCCTCGACGAGCGTCTCCAGACCCTCCAAAGCCGTGCCTTGAGCGCCCAGCGCTTCGCGGCGCTTCAAAAAGAGGTCAACGCACTGTGGGACCGGGTGCGCGACGAAGAAGGCGAGAAGGGCGAGCAGGTTATTCCCTTCGCGGAAGAGGCCTTCACGAAGGTAACTGGCGCTCTTGGTGCGGGACAGGTGTGGGAGCAGGAGCAGCGCGACGCTCTCATGCAACTGCGCGACCGAGCGAAGCAAATCTACGATGATCTGCGGACACGGCACGAAGTGACAAAAACCCGTGACACCGGCAATGAATTCGTCGAGCTGCTTCTTGATTTCACGGCGCGGGTGGAGCGCAACCCCAACGAGTTGGTCACCTACTATCCGGATGCCACAAAAGGTCAGGCGGCGCGAGCGATGGAAGTTTCCAGGGCCTTGCCGGTCGCTCGGCGGCGGATGCTTGAGCTGTTCTGGCGGCCCAAGATTGAGGAGTATGTGCAGGCAGCCCGCGAGCGGCTGGATGCGCATCGCCCCTCCGACGCCCAGGCGGAGCTGGCAAAATGGAAAGAGATTGGCGGCATCAATGACAGCCGCATAGGCATCGAAGTTCCGGCTGAGTACAAGCAAAAGATTGAGGCAATGGAAGAGGCGATTCAACCGGAACTAGACGCTTATCTCAAAGCCCAGGGACTGGCCGGGCAGGCCCGGCTGCAATCCGACCCGGTGCGTGCCTACAAGTTGTGGCAAGACGCGCAAAATACCTACCGCTGGCTTCCCGCCCTGGACGAGCTCCGCCAGAACATTGTTCCGCGCGCCCAAGCCGCTGCTGCTGAAATACTCGACGAGATTGATAATCTTCTTAAGAACGATAACTGGTCTGGGATCTCCCGGCGCATGGTCCAGGCGAAGAGCTTGATTGACATGGTCCCCGAAGTAGAAACAGAACTGGCCGAGCGCTATGAGGCGCTCAATAGGCTCTATAGTCGCGTGCGGCCGCTGGACGGCAGCGGTGGCGGCATGAGTTACCAGGCCGAGATGGAGACGCTCCAGTCGCTCCAGCGCGATTACCCTGAGTATTGGCAGCACTGGCACAAGCGGCAAGACCGTCTGGCCGAGCTGCAAGTGCGGTTGGATGAAAGCAAAATTCAGGATGAGCTACGCCGCATCTGTCAACCCGGCACGCCACTCGAGACGGTCGAAAAGGCCACCCTGGACTACACACGGCGTCTATCTCAGACAAGCGATTTGTCGTCAACTCAGCGTCAAGCATTGAGCGGCGCGGTGGACAAACTCACGGCATGGCAGGGATATGCGCGCGCTCGGGATGAGATGGCTAAACTGGACAATCGAGCAGGGAACACGGGCGACGCCTGGCTCGTCCCCGACCTGTATGTCGTCGAAACTGGGCTTCAGGCAGCCATGGGGGATATGGGAGCCGCCGCTGCGGCGCGGGCTGCCCAACTCCAACAAAAACTTGATCGAATCCGGCGCAACGAGCCAGCGGCCCGAGGAGCCCTGGAACGCGCCCAACGTCTGGTAGAGGGCGGGAGTCTTAGGGAATTGGACGAGGCATTGCGGCTGCTCCGTAATGCCATCGACCAACCGTCTTCCCTCCGCCCGGACCTGATAGGGGCGCAGCAGGAAGCACAGCGCAGACTGGCTGAGATGCTTGCTGAGCAAATCCGCGAGCTAATCCGGGCGCATCGAGGCACATTCTATGAACACCTCACGCGTGACGAGTTGGAAGGTTTGCAGCGCCGCTATGAGCGGCTAGAGATGCGTGACGGCGACGGGGTGCTGGAGCTGCTCGCCGAGCCGCGTGAGGTCGTGAAAGCGTGGGACGCCCAGCGGGGGCTGCCAGCCACCAGCATTACCAGCAAGGACTGGGAGCGCGTGAGCAGCGCCTGGGAACGCGTCAGGCAACTCGCTTCCGTTGGCGAGGAGGTACGCGAGTTCTGCGAACGCAAGGCCAGGGAGGCTCAGAAGCAAAGTCGCATCGCCCGCGCCCGGCTCGCCCAGCCGGAAGAGGCTGAGGTCATCTACGCCAGCCTCTGTAACGACCCGCTGTTCCAGGAGGATTGGGAGGTTTGGAAGCTCCACGGTGACGCGTGCTTCGAGCTTGCCAGGCGCGCGTTGCGGGGCGAGGACACGGTCGAGAAGGGGGTTGACTACCTCGACCGCGCCGACAAATCGCTGGCTAAAGCGCGCGGCCTGGCGTCGGATATCGGCGATCAAACCCTGGTTAACCAGCGGCAGGAGGAATGGCAGCCTTGGAGCATTATCGGCCGCGCTGGGACGAACATTTACAAACATCTACGAACTGGCGCTACCCTGACGGCAGAGGCATGCCGGCAGGCGCGCCTCGCCTATGATGGGGCTACTCGGCAGTTGGAACAGTCACCGAAGCATACCGTCGAGCCGCGTCGTGTCCTGAGGACATTGTGGGATCAGGGGCGTTATGCGGCGCAGGCACGACTGGAGGGACAGGCCCGACGAGCGCGAAGTATCTTCGATCGGATTGACGCCCAACTGGGCATTGTTATCCTGTTCCAAGAGGATGACGAGGCGGCCCAGGGTCTTCGAGTGCAGGAGCTTCAGGATCTTGTTGTGCGCGCCGGGTCCGAGTTGCGCCAGAGAATCCAGCAAGTCACCTACGACTACTCGGCGCAACAATTCAGAAGGCATGACAAGACGACACCAGACGCTAATGTGCTGGACCGCCAGCTGGTAATGGCAAAACAGCTGGTCAACGAGCGCGACGTGACGCGCGGCGCTTTGGAGCGCCTGCAACTCCAAATGACCACACTGGGGGGGCGAGGTCCGGCCCTGGCAATTAGCCCTCAGGAGGAGGAGAAAGCCGACGATTGGCTGGCAGAGTTGAACCAGTTCCAGGATGCCCTGGACAATGTAGAGGCTCAAATCCAACTGGGCCTGCGCGACACACGGGGTTTCGAAAACGCGCGCTACATCCTGCGCCTAAAGGGCGGACAAGTCAGCGCAACTTTCCTCCAGATTCCAGCCGGTTTCCGGGACAGCGATCATCCCTCGTACCGCTCGCAGGTCAAGAGCCTGGAGCAAGCGGAACTGCGACGGCAGCATCAAGAAACACTGGCGAACGAGATTCGGCTGTTGCTGTTGCACGAACGTGTGACCCAGTTGGACGACCTGCCAACCCAGTTGGAGGATCCGGCCGAGATGCGGCTGGTAGACCAAATACGACAAGACCTGCAACAGCAGCCTCCAATCTACCCTATTGAGACCGCCCTCCTAAAGATGCGGCGGATGCAAATGGAAGAATCCCAGGACGCCTGCGGCTTGCAGGATGATATCGAGTACGATGACCCGGATACCCACCGGGTCTACCGCTCGCTGACGGTGATCATCCCGATTGTCGAAGCCAAGGTGCAGCAACTCGTGATGCTGAGGGGCTGGCTACATCGATTCAGAGTTACCGCGACCGAGGAAGATCAGGACGTTCACGGCATTGTGGATTGGGAAAAGCAAAAGTTGGTTATCCTCGAGCTGTCCGATTTGGGTGAGCTTCAGCAGGCGTACACCTTGTGCCAGGAAACAGCCATGGGCGTCAAGCAGAGCCAACTGAAGCAAGACGGAAAAACGGTATGGTGCCTATTGAAGGCTAAGATGGCTCTGTCATCGGAGGAGTTTGAGCGGTTCCTTCGCCAGCAGACCGACGCGAGCGCATCCAGTCGAGAGCGGATCCGGCTGTACGAGGTCGTCCAACGCGCGGACCGGCAACGTCAGGCAATGCAGGCTCACTATCAAGCGCAGTTCGACGCTTGTATAACGACGGGCAGCATCATCCAACAGCGTAGAGACCAGTACCCGGTTGTGTGGCTCCGATTCCAGACCGCCTACAACAAGCTGATGAACCTGAGGGGGAAATCGGCGGTTGCGAACACTGAGGAGTGGAGAAAGTTTACGCAGGTGGCCCATGAGTTCTACCCCATCGCGCCTAAGTATGTCGAATACCAGGCCGCGCTCAGGCGAGTCGAGGAGAAGTTCGAGATGACCCCGCCTGGCTTGATTCGTCGTGACACGACATCGAGGCCTGGGTGAGCGGCATCGAACGCGTTCTTGTGCTCGCGGACGTTCACGCGGATGAACTGGCGTTGAGAGCGGCCTGGAACGACGCACATAGCCGTTACGCAGCGACGCCCTTTTCCGAGCTATGGTTTCTCGGCGATATCTTCGGCCGCGGCCCACGCCCCTGGCAAGCCTGGAACCGTTTGATGCGCAGTTATCGGCCGTCCTGGGTTGTCGCCGGCAATCACGATTGGGGCATTATCGGGAAGATAGAGACCGTCGAAACCGAGCGCGGCGCAGACGGTGGGTTCAACCGAACGGATTGGGAGATTATCCGCCTGCATCAGCGGGAGCTCATGCGATTTGGCGAGCTAGGCAGAGATAACGATACCAGGAGCGTGGCACCAGAGATCGAGAAGTGGCCGCTTGTCTGCGCGCCGCGACCTGGTATCTACTTGATACACGGGGGCGCCGTGCGAGACCTGGATGTGAATATGCTCCGCCAGCCCTTGAGCGATGATATTCTGTGGTCGTATGTCTGGGGCTATGTCAAAGAGGCGCAACACGCCCGGTACACCCTGGCGTTGCTGAGCTGGCTGGCGACCGGCCCCGCGGTGGCGCCCGAGCTTCGGGTGCAGGGCGCTGACCTGGCGCTGCCTCGGCTGGCGTTGGTGGGACACGAACACCGCCGCTCTCTCTACCGCGAGGGGGCTTACGCTCATCAATGGGAAGCAGCGGTATACCTCGATGAACCGTACGAGTTAGCCCTGTCGCCGAGCGAGCCGGCGCTCCTCTCGCCTGGCAGCGTTGGCTTCTCGCGTGAGAAGAGTGGGGAGAGGAAGGCCAGCTACGCCGTGTTGACGCTAGAGCCAGACGGTGGCGGCAGCGTCACATTCCACGCAGCTTGTTATGACCGGGCGTCGGTCCGCAAAGAAATGACTGAGAAACGCTATCCCCCCACAATTATCGCTCATCTACGAGCGCCAGGGGAGCCTCCTGACTAGAGGGAATGCGCCATGCGATCATTGAGAGTGGCCCTGCTCCTAGTAGTCCTCTTGACTACCCTTTTTGCCACTAGCCTACCGGCCCGAGGCGACGGATCGTTCGCCCGCCCTGCGCAGCAGTCGCCCCAGGCGGGCTGCAATGCGCTTCAAGTCGTCCTGATTGTGGACGAGAGCGGCTCGATGTCTCAAGTGATCAACGGCCGAGCGCCAAGTGACCCGGAAGGGTTACGCTTCTTCGGCTCCGCCGACACGGCCCGGCTTCTCAGCACTCTGCACTACATCATCTTCCCGTCCAGCACGATGCAGATGGCGCTGGTTCACTTCGGAGACCGCCCACAAGTCGGGCTTGACTGGACCCAGTTCAAGTCTACCAGCCAAAGCGAGCACGACCAGCAGCTCCGTGACCTGGCGCCGTCGTTCACGCCTATGAAATCCCTTGGTAACACGAACTTTCTGGCCGCATTTCAGACCGCCTCGTCGCTATTCGACCAGGCGCAGCCGCAAGTCAACGGCTGCCCCGTGAGAGCCGTCGTCGTGTTAACCGATGGTCAGCCGGCGCTGAATCGGGCCGGCTTCTCCTGGCAAGATCACATGACTGAGCTGGCGGACTATGTGCAGAACTACATGCCACCTTCCTCCCACCAGATTTTTGTCATCGGCATCGACAAAGACAACACGTACTGGAACGATGTGAAGCCGTACTGGGACCGCGTTGTAGGCGACCCGAGTCGCGCAGTGCGCGCCGTGGACCAACAGGACATGACGAGCCGCCTGCAAGGCATCACCAGCCAGTTGACCAGCAACCTAAGCGGCGGGCGCACCGGCTTCAACCAGGAGTGCTACAAAGGCGGCTCCATTTCCATTCCGCCTTTCGTGCAGCAAGTCGAGCTCACGCTTATCAAGTCCAGCCCCGACCAGCACCTCGACGTGCGGGACCAAACAGGGCGGCTTGAGCCGGGCCGAACAGACGTCAAGGTGGGGGTGAGCGGCCTCAAAGATCCGATCGAGACGCTCACGGTGAATAACCCACTGCCAGGCTTGTGGCAAGTCCAGAGCCAGCTGTCGCCGGACGCTCTAGCGCGCTGTCAGGTGCGTGTGTCCAGGTTCAATGCGGCTCCGAAGCTCGCAGCGCCTGGCCCTGGCGCGAACCTCGTACAGTTCAAGCGCACCCCGATTCAAATGCTTATTCGAGACGCCTCGGAGTCGCCCCTGCCGGATTATGCTGACCCGCGCTACACGGTGCAGACTGTAACGAGCCTGGTGGGGCCGTCCAAGGCCGCCCTTCCTATCACCCTCCAGAGCCAGCCGGGCTACCAGTTCAACGGTGAGGTCATTCCCCTCGAAGCGGGCGCGAATGAACTGCGCGTCAAAGCGACCACGCGCAACCCGGACAATACCGACTTCGTCGTCTTCGACCAACCCATCGCTACATTCCAGGTCGCGCCAGTGCAGTTGGCTGTCACCGACGCGGTCAAGGGGAGCACGAAGCAATACCGCCCCTCCACCGTAAAGTTCAGCGTCACGGCCAACCAGCAGCCGGTCAAGCCAGATCTGCCTATCACTGGGACAGTCACGCTCACCAGCCCTACCGGTTCCCAGGCAGTGCCGATCACCGAAGGCCCGGACGGCGTCTACTCCGTCACGTTTAAGCCGGCGGTTTCAGGCCGCCACGAGCTCGCGTACCGTTTCAGCATCGATACGCCGAAGGGCCCGGTCACCCTGGGCCAGGACAAACTGTCCTTCGACGTGACGCCGACGAAGCTCGTCCGCGCCGAGATCGTCGCGCCCGAGGGTGGACAGTTCATTGCGACGGATCCATTCTTGCGCCCGACGGGTCTCCCCCTCGAAGTTCAGCTCAAGACGGACGACGGCAGGGCGATTGGGCCTGGCGAAGTGGGCGCCGTGGACCCAATGTACCCGTTCAAGCTGCGCATCCTCGACGCTCAGAACAACGACCGCAGCGCCGAGACGAAGATGAGCAACACGGGTAAGCCCGGTCTGTACCGGCTCGAGCCGAACACGCTCGGGCGCGGCCACTATGAGATCGCAGTGATACCCAACACGCAGCTGGCCGAGGATTACGAGTGGGCCAGCTCGGAGTGGAAGACCTCGGCTGATGGCCGAATCAACCCGTGGTTCTTTGGCGTCCTGGCCGCTGTCGGGCTGGTCGGTGTGGCGGGGGTCGGCGTCGGACGGCGAGAGATAAAGCAACGCGCGCACCCGCTCTCAGGTTGGATCGAGGTCTACGAGCTGGCGATGTTCGACCCACTGTATGGCTCGAACGACGGGACAGAGGAAACGAGCTACCGTAAGCGCATTCTCAGAGAGGAGCTGCCCACACAGCGCAACCGGCACGTCATCAACGTGAGCGGCGGCCTGCTCCGGCGCGGCAGCGATGCCAACCCGGTCAAGCGCATCATCGTCACGTGCTCCAATGACGAAGACTCCAAAGCGGGACGTGCGCTGGTGGAAGTGGAGCTGAAAGATGGCGGCCGGCCGGCGACTGTTCTCGGCCCCAACACACCCGCCCTGTCGGTGGGCCTGGGGTACTACGTCGAGAAGGGGCCGCGCGCAGTCGTGATGGAGGGATCCGGGGCAGTGCTGGAATCGTTCGACATGGATAGCGGCACGCGCTAATCCTAGAGCACCTGGAGGAGTGAGATGGCGGATAACAGCTTCAAAGCGATCCCGTCGCTTGTCATCGGTCTAGGGGGGACGGGGCTGAAAGTCGTCACCTTCGTCAAGAAGGGGCTGCTGGAAACTAATCGGAACCAGCTGCCCGACGGCATGGCCCTCCTTGTCCTGGATACAGAGCAGCAATACCAGTTCAAAGTAGGCGGCTGGGGCAACGAGCGCGACCAGCACCACCAGACCGGGCCGGTCAGCATCGAGGGCGGCGAGTACGTGCCGCTGACCGGAACCGTCAGATCCCTTGGCGCGACGGTCAAGGCCGAGCAAATCAAGGCCGAGGGCAACGACTCCCTGCTCCAGAATCAGCCCAACCGCCATATTAGCAGCTGGTTCCAGGCCCGCTACTACCTCGACGTCAAGAACGTCGAGCCGTCTACGTGGAACCTCAATGTCGGCGCGGGCCGCCTCCGCCAGTTTGGCCGCCTGGCGCTGTTCACCAACATGACCCAGCTCAATACCCTGCTCCTCGGGTCGCTCCGCGCCATCTACCAGAGTGGGGCAAGCCAGGTCTACGTCCACATCACCGGCTCGCTCGCCGGGGGCACGGGCGCCGCCCTGGTCGCCGATGTGGCCCACCTGGTCCACGCCCTGGCCCCTAGCGCCGGCTTCCGCACCGAGCCGGTCATCATCGGTCACTTCGTGCTGCCCGAGGCGTTCCGCGGCACCCCAGCGGTGCAAATCAGCCAGCCGACCGTGCGGCAGGACTTCGAGGCCCGCTCCTACGCCGCCCTACGCGAGCTGACCCGCCTCGACGGCGTCACGACGCGCCAGATCGGCGGCTACCCCATGGTCTACGACCCCACCAAAACCGGGCCGTTGAACTCCCGGCTCCAGGGCAGCCCGTACAGCGTCGTCTATCTCTACGACGGCCAGCGCGAGCGCAACCCCCTCAACATTCTTGAGCTTGAGAAAGGGCTGGCGCCCTCGATCGCCGATGTCATCGTCTCGTACGTGGACGATCGGTCGGGCAGCGCGTTCTGCAGCCACTCCGTCAACTACAAGTCCTTCTATCCCGCCTTCAACATTCCCGACGGCGTGGTCACTTACGGCAGTGTCGGGACGTACACCATCGAGCTGCCCATCTATCACATCGTCGAGGGGTGGAGCCACAGCCTGGCCCGCGAAGCGTTAGATGTGCTGCTTAAACCGAAACGGGACGAGAAAGACGTGCTGTTCCCGCTTCAACTAGAGACGGGGCAGCCCGAAGGATTGGCCCGCGACCCGAGTCGGGACGCGGAGAGCTGGCTGAAGTTGAACACGACCGCCCTTGTCGCCCAACTGGCTGAGTGGGGCCTCGTGGCCGACCGCACCGCTGCCCAACGCGAGCAAGTCGTCGCCGCGATCCTCGCCGAGGATGCGCGCGGGTGGCAGCAGCGCCTCGCGCCGTCAGATTCCAACTGGCAAAACTATGTGGCGCAGGCCCAGGAAGAGCTAGACGGCAGCGTCAACAACAAGCAGAGCGGCAAGTACTACGTTGACCACAACCAGCCAGGCAAGACCAACGAGCAGCAAGCCAGCAATATGGAGACCGAGGTCGGGGTGAAGCACCGCCAGATGCTCGGCGAGCCGCGCGAAGTCTGGCTGCGCGCAGGCGGGGACTTCCGCCGCGCCCTTGTCATCCTGGGCAGCCACCATGTCACCAGCTTCGACGATGTGCTGCTGAAGTGGCTGCGCCTGACGCTGAACGGCGACCCCAACCAGGGGACGCCGCAGACGCGCAAGCAGGCAAAGCTCGGCTACGCCCTGGCTTTCCTCCAGCGCGTGGACAAAATCCTCAAGGATGCCGCCGCCGTCCTGGCCCGCGCAGGGGCGGAGAGCCAGACAAAGCGCAAGCCGCAGTATGACGGTCTTGAGCTCGCCTATAAAGAGGCGGCGACGCAGATGCGGCGCGGCGCCGGCTTCCAGAACTCCAACCGCAAGAAGTACCGCGAGGCGGCCGACCGGCTGATGCAGTTCCAGAAGGCCGACGTCGCGCGCCAGGTGGTCTACGAGCTGATCGAGCGCCTGCAGAAGTCCGTCGAGGGGGCGCTCAAGGAGCTGACGACGTGGGAACGCGCCCTGGCGACTTCCTACGCCGCCGATGGCGGAGCGTACGCCCTGCTCCTCGATGGGCAGCGCGAGGTCCAGGTGGACCGCAACCAGAGCAAGAACGCAGCGCGCTGGGTCATCGAAGACAATGAAGAGAAGGACGAATACCTCAGCCAGAAGCGCGAGGCGCTGAGTCGCGGCAAGCTCGACGACGTCTTGCAATCCATGGAGTGGAGCGTCGTCCCGCAGGAAGGCGGGGGGCTGCGGGTGGACTTCAAGGTCGGCGGCAAAGCTTGGGACCGCCGCGCCGGCGCCTCGGGCCAGCAAGTCCTGGGGCTGCGCAACCTGAACACCATCCTCAACCAATGCCGCGCTGTCTACGATAACGCCTGGACAGAGATGTCGGTCACCGAGTATCTGCGCGTCAATTATGTACACCGAGTCGGCGATTTGGGCGACAGGGTGTTCAGGAATAGCGGCTATCTGCTGAAGCGAACGTCCCAGGAAGAGCCGCCCATGCGCACGACGATCATGCGCGTCTACAAAGTCGCTCTAAAACCCGAAGACGAGGCTTTCCTGGAGGATGTGCGGCGGGAAGTGGCGGTAAGGTTCAAGGAGGTCGCGGCAAGTGAAATTCAGGTGGCTGCGAAGCAGAATTACCTTTCCAGCTCGGGCCAGGAGTCGCGCGACCGCTTCAAGCTCACGTTTGTCATGTTCGGTGACCTGCTCAGGCCGACGCAAATCGAGGGCTACGCCGACGCCGAGCCGAGCTATCACACCGTCAGCGCCCAGGGCAGCCGCTGGCGGGAGCTGCACGTCCTGCCCGCCGAGTCCAACGCGCTCCAGATCGAGTGTGGGTTGAGCACCGGCGACAGGACGATGCGGCAGCGGCGGCGGCAGCTGAGCGAGAAGGTAGTTGTCACGATGGAGGACATTGACCGCTTCCACCTTGCCATGCGCTGCCTCGCCTACGGCTCGACCAACTATGACTGGAAGCTTGGCGGTGAGCGGGGCATCCTCCTGCACCGCTACACGCCGCCGCAAGACAACCCGCGCGGATATAGCTACTGGCGGTTGATGGTTGACCCTGAAGGGCAGCGCCGCGCGGATGGCGATGTCTATACCTTACGCGGCCGCGCCTACCCTGTCGAATACCCTCTCACTCCACCCTCCAATCAACCCAGCCTGATGGAGGCCATTGTTCAGCTCGTCTGCCGGCAAGTCGAATTTGACAAGACGACGAAGATCGACTGGAAGCAGGTGGAGGCGACCCTGGAGCGGCGGTCCCAGGAACACCGCGACATGCTCGCTGCGCAGGGAGATATGGGCTGGTCCCTCCTACCCGCGAACCGTCGCGATGCGCAGTTGAAAGCGGAAGCCACTGACAAGGCGGCGCGCATCATCCGGCTCAACGGCCTGATTGATCGCGCCCAGAAGGAGCTGCAGAGGTACTCCTGGGCGTGGCGTGAAGGCGCGCAGCCGCCCAGCGACATGCAGCCTGAGCAGCGCGCCGCTATCCAGGAAGCCGTGGATTTGTGGACGGCTTTGCGCGGCGCGGCGTACGAGGAACTGAAGGCGCTTGAGGACCGCTTCTTCGATTTGGCTGCATGGACCGGGGAGATCCCAACGGACGAACGTCAGCCTGAACCGGAGCTGGAGATCACGGCCCAAGCGGACACAAGTAAGGAGACCGAAACTGTCAGCGGCGTGGAGAATAACGGCAAAGAGGATGCGCCAGTCTCGAAGTGGCTGGACGATGGCCAGTGGGTGTGTCCATCAGGCCACGTGAACCAAGCGGTCAAGAAGTTCTGTACCCAATGCGGTGAGCCTGGCCCCCTGCCTAAGCAGGTGGAGGAGTGTGGAGAGAGACTAACGTTGGTGGCCGACGGCAAGACCAGCGTAGGAGTCTCATCTCAAACCAAGACCCCGCCGGAGCCGCAGCCTGAGCGTAAGCTAGAGCCTCCGGCTCCCGTTCGCTACTGCGAAGAGGGCCACGAGATGCCGCCGAACGCCAAGTTCTGTCTAGAGTGCGGGAAGCCCGAGCGTAAGCCAGAGCCGCCCAAGCTCCCTGAGCCAGTGGCTGTGTGTGAGAACGGCCACGAGATGCCGCCGAACGCCAAGTTCTGCCCCGAGTGCGGCGCGCCAAGGCGGCCAGCCACGCCCGTGTGCGAGAACGGCCACGAGATGCCACCGAACGCCAGGTTCTGCCCGGAGTGCGGGGCGCCGAGGCGTCAACCCGCCGTCGCATGAGCGCACGTTGAGAAGAGCCTGACTGCTGCCGGGACGAGCCGTTGCTGACATCCACAGCCGGCATGGCTCGCCCCGGCGCTGAGAACACCTAGAGAGCCCGTCATGAGCATCAGCCACCCGAGATCCTTGATAGTCCTGCTGGTGTTGGCGCTCGTCGGCCTGACCCTGCTCCCCGGCAACACCCCGCTGGCGCAGGGCCAGGCGCCCGAGGCGCTGGCGGTTAGCCGCCAGGTGACACCCCCCACGGCCACGCTGGGCAAGGATGAGTTCACTGTCTCCCTCCAGCTGACCGGCAACAATGCCGTCTGCGAGCGGAAAGTCGTTCAGAAGTCGTCCGACATCATCCTGGTCATCGACCACTCTGGCAGCATGGGTGAGTCGGCTGGCGACGGCACGTCCGCGACGAAAATGAGCCGGACCAAAGACGCGGCAAAGACATTCTTGAGCAAAATCAACCTTGGCCGCGATCACGTCGGGCTTGTCGAGTTCCAATCGGCGGCCAGCGTCGCTCATCCCCTGAGCAGCGATCTGCAAAGCCTCACGGATGCAATCAACCAATTTGACGCCAACGGTGGCACCGCAATGGACCAGGGCATTGTCATGGCGCAGCGCGAGCTGAAGACGGCGCGCGCGCGGCCGGAGGCGAACCAGATAATCGTTCTTCTCACGGACGGGAAGCAAAGCGGGGCAGCGCCGTTGGCTGCGGCCAAGAAAGCGCGTGATGATGGTGTCCGCCTGATCACTATCGGTCTTGGCGCGGACGCCGATCAGTCGCTTCTGCGCGATATGGCGTCGCAACCCTCGGATTCCTACTATGCCCCCTCCGCCGGTGACCTGGACCGGATTTACGCCACAATCGCCGAGACGGTTCTGCAGGCCAACGCGGCCTCGGATGTGGTCGTCGAGCATACGTTTGATGCCACGACGATGGAGGTTGTCCCCGGCTCCGTCAGCCCAAGTGGGACGGTCAATGGGGACCGTATCACGTGGAAGCTCAAGGACGTGCTTAATCAATCCATCGTCCTGAGCTACCGGCTGCGCCCCCGCGCTCCCGGAACGTACTCCGTTGATCGTGGCGACCTCATCAGATATACGCGATGTGGTGATACACCCCAGGAACTTCGCCTACCGCCAGAGATGTCAGTTGCGGTTCAAGCGCCGCCGACAGCAACGCCGGTTCCTACATCCACCCCGTTCCCAACGCTCCGCCCGATTGCGCCTGTCGTCATTCCCCAGACAGCGGGCGCGGCCGCAGCTGCCAACTCGCGGCTCGGCCCGTTCTGCGATATGCCCTGGTGGGGCTGGCTGCTGGCTCTCTTGCTGTTACTCTTCTTCGCCTGGTGGGTGTGGAACGTCTGGAAGGAATGGCAGAAAGGAGCGCGCGAGCGGTCCATGTGTCGCTGGATTCCCTGGCTGCTCGCGCCGCTCGGTCTCCTGTTCCTCTCTCAGCTCGTGCCGCTCCTGACGAGCAACATGTGCGCGACGGAGTCGGTCTACTTCTGGCGCATCGAGCCTGGGCAAAACAACGGCTCCATCTACGTCACTGACCAGGGGGGGGCCAAACCGGCGAGCGAGTTCAAGGCTTTTAGCTCGGAACGGACGTGTGTCGGCTGCCACACGGTTTCGTCGAGCAGCCACCGCATTGCCGCCTTCACCGTCGCCGGTGTCGGCCCGCTCATCGTCTACAATCTCGATGGCACGCGAATAGAGGTCCCCCGGATCGACGGATCGTACGCTGCGTGGTCGCCGGACGGCAGCAAGCTCGCCGTTGCAACGTCGGATCAGGATATCGTCATCCTCGATATTGGGACGAAAGCGGTCACCAAGCTGGCTGGCGCGAGCGACCCGACGGTGGCCGAGGCTATGCCGGCCTGGTCGCCGGATGGACAGTATATTGCCTTCGTGCGCGGCAAGACGGCTGGCAGCTCGTTGAACTTTGAAGGCCCAACGGATATCTACGTTGTGCCAGCGACGGGCGGCGCAGCGATACCGTTGCCGGGGGCGAGCGGCGACGGCTTCAACTACTACCCGTCGTACTCGCCTAATGGCCGCTGGCTCGCCTTCACGCGGCATACGACCGGCCGCACTACTTATGCGGCGCCAGAAGCGGAGATTTTCGTCGTGCCGGCGGTTGGCGGCGACCGCATCCGACTGCGTGCCAATGACGATGCTGCTGGTCAGACGCTCAAGAATGTCAGCAACTCGTGGCCGACCTGGTCGCGCACTGGTGATATGCTCGCGTTCAACAGCAAACGCAATGACGACCGCTACGATTTGTTCGTAACCCCGATTGACCCAGCGACTGGACAATCGGGCGCTGCGATGCCACTGGCCAGCGCATCCCAGCCCGGCGTCTTCGAGCACCTGCCCTTCTGGGGGGAGCCGCCGCAGACAGACATCCTGGCGGGTGTGCTCGGCCTGTGGCCGTGGCTCATTCCCGTCCTGCTCATTCTGCTGGCCTGGTATCTCTGCCGACGCTTACAACGCCGCTATGTCCCGCCTCCCGTCGTCGAGACAACTCCGGTGCGCATGCCGCCTGGGCCGTTGCCGCCCATCAATCTCGACCCACTCTGGCAGGTGTCGCCGACACTCGTCATCGGCGTCGGCGGCACGGGGCGCTGGGTGCTGACGCATCTCAAGAAGGCGCTCAAAGATGGCGGCCGAGGCGTAGTCCCGGACAACGTCAAGTTCGTTCTCCTGGACACCTCCGTCCGTGAGGAGGCGAATGTCCTACGTGATAACCGCGGCGACATCGTCGGCGTGGAGTTCGCGGGCGTCTCCCTGGAGCCAGACGAGATGCTGCTTATGGGGCCAAACCTTTCGAAGGTCATCGAGGTGAGCAACGCCGATGCGGACCGTGCGTTGCAGGGCTGGTTCCCGTACAATGACTACCGGACGCTGCCCCTGGCCGAGCGCTCCCTCCAGTCTGGCACGTTTAGCCGCCGACCGATGGCGCGCGCGGGCCTGATCGAAAAACTGCGCCAGGGGACGCCATCAGGCGACGGGGCGGGCGGCTCGCTTGACCCCGAGGTGGCCCGCGACGCGGCTCGTCTCTGGGAGACGCTTGTCGGCAACAGCGCCGATCTCGCCAGGCGCAGCCCATTGGTCCGCATCATTCTTGTCGGCTCTCTAACAGGTGGGATGAGCGGCGTGTTGAGTGACCTCGCGTACCTCGCTCGCCGCGCTGCGCGAGGGGTTGTACCGACAAATGGCAACGTCCAACTGGAAGGGTACTTCACCACGCCAGGCGCGTTCCACGAAGTCGTCGGCGACAAGCTGCCCATCCTCCAGCTCAATACGACGGCATCCCTGCGCGAGATTGGCCGCTTCCAGATGGCGAGTGGCGCATCGTTCCCCATCACCTACGCGCGCGGCAGCGAGACGTCCGCTGACGGCCAGACGCCCCTAACCGGCAGCATCAACTGGCAGTTGTTCGACGACATCAGCCTCTTTGGTAGCCGGGGGGACGTGACTGTCGCGCCAGGCAAGTCGCGGGAGCCGTGGGCAACAACCTTCGCCTCGATGGCGGACGTCATCAGCTTCCGCATGGATAGCGGTGTGGCGGCGGGCGCAAGACTGGACTATCGCCAGAACGTCCGCAATCAGGTCGCTGTCAAGCAGCAACAGACGGGGCAGGCCATCGTTGGCGCAGCCGGCAGTTACGTCTATCGCTTGCCGATGATGGATATTGTGGACATTGTAACGGCGCGCTGGGCGAGAAAGCTCTTCGACGTCTTCCTCGGCGGGTCAGTTACTGCGGCAACCACGAGCGTGGCGCCGGCAGCCAGCGGGCTTCCGTCGACCCACACAGCGGACGACGCAGCTCGCCGCTTCGTCACCGGCGCTCATGAGGCAGGCGATCCGCCGGAAGGGATGCGCGCCGTCGGCGATCTCGCCATGCACGCGCAGCCGCCGCCGGCGGAGGTGCGAGACCTGGCGAATGGCAGCGGCCGTCCGTTTGCCCATTATCTCGACTACGCTTTGCGCCTCATCCTCAACGGGACGGCGGCCAGTGATGCGAATGCGCGCCAACGCGGCCTGCGGATCGACGAGGGGCTTGCCTTTGCGCAAGCCGTCCAGAGGCTACTGCAAAGCGCGTATGCCGTGGCGCAGGATCAGCAGGCCAAGGCCGCCGCCGAGCCTGCTCCCGCGAAGACCGGCTTCCTGCAGCGCCTGAAGAGGCTCCTGGGAGGGGGGGAAGCCGACGCCACCACCTGGTCGGAGGCTGCCCAGCAAATCCAGGGCTGGCTCCAGACTGTGAACCGAACCATCGCGTCGTTGGAGGGTATGCGCGGCCTCCTGGTTGGTATCAAGGACCCGCAGAAGAGAGTGCACGGACTGGCCGATGAATTGGCGCTGCGGCAGACCGAAGTGGACAGGCGGCGCGACCAGATGGATCAAGTGGCCGTGCGCCAGTATCTTTGGTCGCGGCCGTCAACCCAAGAGGAGATGATGGCTTCGCCCCAGGAGCAGCGGGACCTCGCGACGGAGTGGTACGCCGCTGTTGAGGGACGTCTGACCAGATACTTGGACCGCTTCTACTGGATGATGGCCCAGGATGGCGCGATTCGCCTGGGCGTGGTCACGTTTGGCAAAGGCTCCAACGTGATCGCGCTAGACAGCCAGGACCCCAAGTCGGTGGAGCGTGTCGCCGATGAGCTAAAGCGCTTGGCGGAATACGTCGTCCAGGAATGGATGAAGGAGCAGGGGATTGACATTGATCTGGCAGATGTGCTCCCCACGCAGTTGTCCACGCGCGAGAACTACCCGGCCGACAAGCTGGTCGAGACGATCTGGCCCAAGGCTGCGCCGCGCCTCGATCCGGCGGCGAACGCGACCGGTTTAGACGGCGAGCAGATAGCGGCTGCGGGACTATCACAGGATATCCAGGAAGACACGGACAATGAAAGTCTCACCCGGCTCAAGGGCGTATTTACGACGCTTGGCACACCCCGCAGCCGCGTTCCGGCGCATCTCGAGACGGTTCCGACGCAGGTCATTTCCACAACCGACCGCATGGCGATGAGCCTTGTGCGCGAATACACGCTGATGCCGCTGTGGGACGTCCCCGAGTTGCGGGATGCTCTGCGGATCTACACGACGCAAGCCGGTCGTCAAACGCAGCGTTTCAGCGAACCGGCGGTACGCACGCCCGTGTTCCAGGCTGAGCGCAACGCTCTCGCGTACGAGCAACGCCTGGAGGCGCGCGACGTCGTCGACGAGGACTATCACGTCCTGCACCCCCTTATCGTCACGGCGTTGGAACGCAATGAACTTGCGGAGCTGTACCTGCTGGCCTTTGCCGCCGGTTGGGTTCAAACGCGCCAGGATGTGGCCGTTATCCAGATACCAGGTTCTATCGAAAAGGCCCTACCTCTCCCCAGCCAGGACGCGGGCAGCGGCGGCCTCGATCCGCGTGTGGCGGGGCTTATCCGCTTTGCGGCGGGCCTGCCTGAGGATGCAGCCCTGGTGACGGCGTTGCGCCAAGCGTTCGACGGGGCAAACAGTCGCGTGACAGGAGCCTGGAACCAGTTTCTGGATCGCTACCAGCCGCAAGCCGCGACGACGCCGGTTGAGCCTGGCGAAATTCGCTGCGTCAACGGTCATCCCATGGAACCGGGCGACAAGCGCTGCGGCGAGTGTGGCGCACTGCCCGCGCCGCGCCCACCTGCCCCACCGGCCGGGCCATGGCGGAAGCCTTTCGCCGATGAGCCGCGTGTCATCCAGGACCTGGGCGCAGTGGCTGCGCTCGTCTGTTACCGGCGCTTGACGTCGGAACAGGACTGGGAACGCATCGTCATGACCGAATCTCGCACCTTGAGGAGGATGGCGTGACCGCACCCGTCGTGATTGACACTGAAACCGAGCGTCGCTATGAACTGGAGCCGACGCCGATTGGAGAAGGCGCGACCGCGAAGACGTGGAAAGGCCTCGACCCTACTGACATTAAGGCGGCGCCGGTCGCGGTCAAGATCGCGCGTTCGGACACCCGGGCCGATCTACTGGTCCAATTCTGGGATGAATTGTCGATCCTGGAAAGATTGCAGCGGACAGACGCGAAGGAGTCGGTCGTTTGGGCGCACAAAGGCAAACTGGCAGACGGTACGCCGGGTGACATCATTGTGATGGAGTACATCCCCCGCGAGTGGCAGCTGAGTTACGCGCCGCGAACACCTGACGGACGATTCCAGGAGGCGCTCGCACTGGAGGTGGGCATTGCGTATGCCCGCCTCCTCTCGGCAGCGCATCGCGTGTCCATCGCCTCGCGCGGCGACCGCAAGAGCGGCGACCTGTATTGGGACGCCAATCACAAGCGTCTCGTCGTTCTCGATTGGAACCGAGCTGGCGATATGCCTCGGCCCACTGACGCCAGCCAGAGCAAGAAGTCACTCCGGGAGGAGGCTATCCGCCAGGATATCCGCATCTTCGGTCAGGTATGGGCCGAGCTGCTGTTAGGGCGTCGGGTGGATGCCCTCCCAGCACTGGACGATGTGACTGACCCCGCCTGGGCGGTGCTTAGCCGTGGGTGGCGCTCGATCTTGATGCAAGCGCGCGACGCGCGCGAAACCTGGGGATACCACACCGCCGACGAGCTGCTACAGGACTTGCTTACCCACCAGGCGCGACTGGCCGTGGCAGCCGAGGCGCCGGGTAACCTTCTGGACAAGGCGCAAAGCGAAGTGGCCGAGTCCCGGCGCGCCACTGACCCGGTTGCGCAGGCACGCCACGCGGAGGAAGCCTTGACTTGGCTGGATCTCGCCGAGCGTACGTCAGGACAGGCGACAGTGTCCCCCAAATTAACGGCGGTTAAGGAAGAAGCGTCGCAGTTTGCATCACTGGCAACAGTGGAGGCGGCCGAGGCCGTCAAGCGAATTCGGGCTGCTCTGAACGTTTTCAATGACCAGCGGGCGTATGACACAGCGGTCGAAGCGCTTCGTCGGCTAAGCGGTTCGGACCTCGCAATGCGCCGCGCGGCTCTCCGTATTGAGCGTTGGGCCATCGTCGCTCGGGTCGGGATCAGCGCCGCCCGAGCGAGGGCTGAGAACTTCCGACCTGCGGTTGACCTCCTGACCCAACTCGTCGAGACGCTCGAAGACCCGGCGACTCAGAACGACAAGACCGTGCTGACCGGGGAGAGTACAACACTGTCTCAGGCGGAGAACAACGTGTCGGATGGCTTCCGAGAAGAGTTTAGGCAGCTCATCCAACCGATTGCGATGGAACTCGAAATTCGCGACCTCGTCGCCGCAGCACAAGCGGAGACGGTGGATACAGCCCATGTCGCGACGCAGTACGCTGACGCTGTGGCTCGCTGGCAAGACCTGGCAAGGGTCAGGTCTGATTATGCTCAGAAGCTGCGCGCGGACATTGGCGCCCTCGACGCGCAGATTAGTCAGGCACAGGCTGAGAAGGGCCTAGCCGTAAGCGTCGAGGAGGCGCGAGAAACCTTCGCAGCCACGGTCAACGCTCTGCGCCAGGAATTTCAGCGGGCCGACGACGGCTGGCCCGATGTAGGCAAGTTGTGCCTCGATTCCCGCGACGCCTTTAATACGCTTGCGAAACAAGATGCTGCGACGGACGAAGAGCAGGCCGACTACGCCTTCGTTTCCCATGCGCTGTATGTGGATGATCTGTTGACGCTTGGCTACACTGAGCCTGCCCTTGACCACCTGCGGCAACGCACTGATGCCCCGCTCTCCGAGGATGATAGAGCGCTGCTTCTGGCCGGCTGTCAACGCGCCATTTTGGCGTCCCTGCGCACGCTCTGCCTCGAGGACGGCTGGCGCTGGCCCGATCAACTGAACGACACGGAGCGAATGTTGGGGCGGCTTACGCCGATTGCCCCGCCTGTGCTCGGCCTTGCCAGCGAAGTCCAGAGCTACGTCGAGGAGTGGAAAGCGTGCTTCACCCAGTATCGCCAGGCCCTTGCCAAGACTCTCGCTCCATCGGATGCACCGACGTCGGATACCCCCCTCCCATTTCCGGATGATCCGCAGGTTGCCCTGGCGGCGCTGGATAACCACCAGGTTGACGACATCCTGGACGCCGCCGGTAACGTCCAGCTCTTCAGCCGCAAGCCGCTCTCGGATGACCAGGCGGGGCCGCTGAGTAACCAGCATCTGCTGCGCATGCGCCAGGCACACCGTCTCAGCGACGACCTGAAGCGCCTACAGCAGCAAATCTCCTTCACCCAAGCTGAGATGGATGCTCCTGCCGCAACCTTGACCGCAAGGCTAGACGCATTGAACGACAGTCTGCACACGCATCAATCGCTGTTCGAGCAGAGCCAGCAGATTGGAGAATCGCTGACCGATGTAGAACACAACCTCGCGCGCATCGAGACGGCTCGCAAGGCCCTGGAAGAGATCGACCGCCAGCGGGATCAATTGAGAAGAAGCGCCGAGAAACTCGAAGACGATGCTAGGGCTTACGTCCAGAAGGTAACGTTCGCGCAAGCGAGTATTGAGCGGCTGAAGGAAAGTGAAACCGAGCTTCACAAATCCAATGACGCGTTCAGCCAGGCTCTCGACACGGCCCTGCAATTCCACCGGAAGGCGGAGGATGCGCAGCGCAAGACACAAGAGGCCGCAGGCCGGCTGAACCGCGCCATCGAGCAGGTGAAGAGGGACGAGGCGGTCATTCAGGAGACGGAAACGAAGACCGAGGTGCTTGACAGGCGCCTCACCGAGCTGGACAAGCAGTTGACGGATATAGACCAGCGCAGACAGGCGTATGAAGACCGCTGCCGTCAACTTGAGACAGTACTCCATAGCCTCACCGCACCGGACTCCACGCGGGTGGACCGGCCTGTCACCCTGTCGTCTGATAGCTGGGTATCCGAAGAATTAGAGCGTCAAGTTACGACGAGAGTGGCGTCAAAGACCCAGGCTCTTGAGCGGAGGATGGATGGGTTGGCGCAAGAGCTAAGCGAGTTGCGAGGTTCGCTCAACGGACAGGCGCGCGTTGCCGCCCGTGACCAGGTTGCAGCGCCTGCCCCGGGTGTCGTTCACCCATACGCAGCCGAGGCATCGCGGCGGGGAGCCTCTCGGGCGAAGCCAACGGTGCAGCAGCTTGAGTCCTCCGGAAGCAAGCTGGGCAAGATTTGGAACGACTACAGAGTATATTTCATTGTCACGCCGATCGTGCTTGCCGCGGTTGTGATTCTTGTCTTCGCGATCCTGCATTTTGTTCTAAAAGTACTTTAGGTACGCACTCTCTAGCGCGTGGAGGACACATGTCACCGCAAGCCATCGCCAGTCCTGAGGAGATCGAGCGGTTCGCCCGTGAGTTGAAGCAATTCAACCAGCAACTTCGAGAGAGCATGTCCCGCCTGCAGGGGCAGTTCAATGGTCTGGGCGACACATGGCGTGACCAGGAACAAAAGAAGTTTGCCCAGGAGTTCGAGCAAACCATGCGTGTGTTAAATCAGTTCCAGCGCTCGAGCGACCAGCAGATCCCATTCCTGCTGCGCAAAGCCCAGCGCCTGCGCGACTACCTGAACCAACGCTAAGGAGTACCTCGTGAGCAATTCCGTCCACGTTCAGTCCATTGCCGCTCTGGAAGACCTGAAGGCTGGGCTACAACGCTTCTCTGCTCACGCCGAAGAATTTCTCGCAGCCGCCACTCGGGACATTGCGCGTATGGAAGACTGGCTCGCCGAGAGAGTGCGTTTCTGGCAGTCTGAAGAAAGACGCTGTCGGGCAGCCGTTCAGCAGGCTGCCTACGCGCTACAGGTCTGCCAATCCCGTGTCTATTATGACCCACAAACGGGCCGTTCATACCGGCCCAACTGCGACCAAGAAATGTACGCGCTCAGGGCCGCGCAGCGCCGTCTGGCCGAGGTCGAAGAGAGCTTACGGGTTGCGATGCGCTATCAACGCGTTTTCGCCGACGCTGTCCTTACCTTCAGAACAGAGGCGCAGCGCCTGCATCAATGGGATAGTGTTGAGATGACAAGGGCGACGGCTTTTCTCGAGCGTAAACTGAATAGCCTGCGCGCCTACGCTGGCGTCGGTGTGGGGTTTGCCGGCGGGGTAGGCGGGCTTGCGACCGGCCTGGGGGCAAGCCAGGCGGTAGAGTCCATGAGCAGCCCGTCTTCCGGCATCAGCAACTCGCCACTGCAAGGCGCGTCCCCCTTCGCCGCAGTACCTATCGCTGAAATTGATCTGAGCGATAGCTATGTTCACAGCCCGGACGACTTCCACAAAATCTCCCACGCTGAGATGGTCGCCGGCATCCGTACTCTCGAGGCGGTGGTGCGGCCGGCGGTGGAGCAAGGAAAAGACGCGGACTACTTCTCCGACCTGGATGCCCAACAGGGCCTTTCCGACTCGCAAGGCTATCGGCGCATTTATGACGCCTTCTATGGGCAGGATGCCATCACCCTAGAAAGGGCGGGGAACGGCTATCAGGTCCTTAATGGCTTCCATCGCCTCTACATCGCGCGCGAACTAGGTATCACAAGCCTACCGGCAAGGGTTATCTGAGTATGGGATTGGAGAAGGACGCATGACTCCTTTGAGCCAGAGCAGTTCCAGTCTCGAGTCGGCCTTCGCTATTTTGGCCCAGCGATGGGCAGCAACGCAGGCGGTTTGGCGTGACTCTGTTAGTCGGGAGTTCTCTCTGCAGTACTGGGAGCCGCTTGATAGGCAGGTGTACATCGTCGCCCGCGAGATGGATAAGCTGGGGCAGGTCATGGCAGAGGTTCAGCGGAACGTGAAATAGCGCCAGACGATGCGGCGTCGCATCAGGAGAGAGTCATGGCAGTCAATGACTTGACCAGGAATGTGAGTAGCCTCCAAGTGGAACATGCGGAACCTGAGTCTGTGCTCCTTCAGCGTGAGTGGCTGCGCGCCTTCCGTACTGCCCACCCCCAGCGGAGCCAGACCGAGAGCCAGGCTGAGGCGGCGCGGAGCCAGGCTCAACGAGCGGCAAACGCAGCCTTCGAGCAGGCGCAAACAGCGGCCGAGGCGCTCAAGGACGAGTGCACAAAGCATGCCGAAACCCAGCGGCGAATAGCCCAAGTCTCAGCGTCAGCCGACCTGGAAACGATTAGCAATACGGCCCTTGCTCAGGTCGAACAGGTCGAGGAAGCGCAGCGGCGAGGTGAGGCCATCGTTGCCTCTCTTGGCCTGTCGTGGATGTTCGATGCCGCCCGCCATAGGCTGAAGCAGCGTGATGCTGCAGGAGTACCAGGACTCGAGCTGAGAAATGCCGCCTCCGAAGCGGTAGCTGCCGCAGACGCGCTCCAATACCTGGCCGTCGGTCTTACTAAGCAGCGGGAACACGTCGCGAAGATGCGGCGCTACGTCACTATTGCAGCCCTTGTCCTCTTGCTCCTCCTGGCGGTTGCCGGCTACTTCGGCTATCGCCTCTGGCAGACTGAGCGCAGCTACCAGGCAGCCCACACCGCTTTCGACGCTGGGCAATGGCAAACGGCGCGCACGCTGCTCGCCTCTCTAGACTACAAGGATGCGCCCACTCTGCTGCGCGAGAGCTACTATCAACCCGCTCAGGCTGCGCTGGACGCCGGGCGATGGGAGGCGGCCCAGGCTGAACTGACCCAATTGAGCGGAATTGATCCGAATTACCGGGACACGCAAGCCCTTCTGCGAACATCCTACTACCGCCCGGCGCAAATCGCATTCGCGGCAGGTAACTGGGATACGGCCCGCAAGAATTTGCAGTCCCTGTTGAACCTGGATCAGAACTACAAGGACGGCGCGGTCCTGCTGCGCGAGTCATATTACCAACCGGCGCAGACGGCTCTAGCGGCGGGCGACTGGGATACCGCCCGCAAGAATTTGCAGTCCTTGTTGAGCCTGGATCAGAACTACAAGGATGGGCCGACTCTTCTCCGTGAGAGTTACTATCGTCCGGCCATCCAGTCCTACGACAACGGAAGGTGGAACGACTGCGCCGAGCTCATTATACCCCTGAATCGCCTGGATGCGGCGTATCGCGACATTCCGGACCGGGTCGCCCGCTCCCCTGAGCTGCGCCGCGACCTGGCCGAGCGTTATAGTCAGCATTGGCGGACAGAAGACATCGACATAGTGTCGCGTCTCCCTGGGCATCTTCCGGCGGTCGAGAGTGTTGCATTCTCGCCAGATGGCCGCCGATTGGCATCCGTAGGGGATGACAACCTGATGAGGGTGAGCGACGCGGCAACTGGCCGCGAGATCAGAGCTTTTGGTGGACACGCCAAGTCTGTCTTTAGTGTTGCCTGGTCCCCCGACGGTCGACTCCTCGCATCAGCGAGCGACGATCATAGTATTAGACTCTGGGACGCGGAAAACGGGAACCTGTTCGCCACGCTGCAAGGACATGATAGTTGGGTCAACAGCGTCGCCTTCTCGCCTGATGGGCGTATACTGGCTTCGGCGAGCGGCGACAAAACGGTGCGCCTTTGGTCTCTTGAAGATCGCACTGAGCGCAACCGTCTCCTTGGGTCAGCCGCGGTCCGCGCCGTAGCCTTTTCCCCAGATGGGCGCGTATTGGCGTCAGGCGGCGCGGACAACACGGTTCACCTGTGGGACCCCGAGAATGGGCATGAAACTGTGAGTTTTGTCGGACACTCTCAAGCTGTGAATGCCCTGGCCTTCTCGCCGGACGGGGCTATCCTGGCTTCCGCAAGCCGCGATGGCACAGTCTGGCTGTGGCCGCTGAGGGGTCAAACAGAGAGACGGAAGCTCTCTAGCAGCGAGCAGCCGGTGATTGGCGTCACGTTTTCTCCGGATGGGCGGCTGCTGGCCTCAGCTGGATACGACAGCCAGGTCGCGATTTGGGACGTGGACACCGGCACCCAGGTACGCCAGCTACGCGGGCCGACTGGCCCAATCTACACCGTTGCTTTCTCGCGCGACGGCCGAGCGATTGCCGCCGGCGGCAAGGACGATGTGATCAGCGTATGGGCCGTGCGGTAAATGGGGTGCGCGGATAAGGGGGGCAAATGCCAAGCATACGCGAGTGGACCGAACAGATACAGGCTCAGGTGACGCGCCTGGTTCAGGCTAGCGCGGATGCCGGGTTCTGGCGTGACACGTGGGTGGTGCAGGCCACCCAGGAACACAACCAGCGCCTCGCAAAAGCAGACCGCACCTACAATGATGTTATAGCGGAGAGCGCCAGGGTCTACGATCAACAGGTTGCTACAGCGACCCAGGAGTACCAGGGGCGCGTGGCCATAGCCGAGCACGAGTTCCGGGCCAGGATGACTCAAGCCCAGTCGGACTACCAGGCCGTCGTTCCGAGCTTGCTGAGCGATGCCCAAAGCCTAGCCGGCAAACTCGGCTACCCGGCGCTTCCCTGGCAGGCGGCCGAGTGGCAGGTCTGGCGGCCTACTCGTGATGGCTCTGCCCCGCACGTGACCCGAGTAGGCGAGCTTGTCGAGGGCAGCTCGTGGGATACTCTCGTCATGCCGGCCCTTCTCCCGATTATCGGCGGTCGCCCGGTGCTGTTCAGCACGACGGGCGCAGCGAAAGCTGCTGCCGTTCAAGTGCTGCAATCAGTGATGTTCCGCTTGTTGGCGACCGTCTCGCCCGGTAAGCTGCGTTTCACATTCATTGACCCCGTTGGGCTGGGGCAGAATGTCGCTGGCTTCATGCACCTCGCCGATTATGATGAGGCCCTGGTCTCAGGGAAGGCATGGACGGAGCCGAATCACATCGAACAACGGCTGGCCGAGACCACGGAACACATCGAGAATGTCATTCAGAAATACCTGCGCACTCAGTTTCCAACTATTGAGGAGTATAACGAGTTTGCGGGCGAGGTCGCCGAGCCTTATCGTTTTCTCGTGATCTTCGACTTTCCTGTGAATTTCAGCGAGGCGGCGGCCCGTCGGCTTGTGAGTATCAGCCAGAACGGCCCGCGCTGCGGGGTCTTTACCCTCGTTCTCGTTGACACGGCGCAGCCTGCGCCTTATGGCTTCAATATGGCTGACCTAGAGCGCGTCTCAACTGTCCTTCGTTGGAATGGCCCGCGCTGCGTATGGGAGGGCCCCGACTTCGGTCAATGCCAGCTAGATCTCGATGCGCCGCCGGATAAGGACGTGACGGAGCTCATCCTGAAGACGGTCGGCGAGGGGTCCAAGGAAGCTAGTCGCGTCGAGGTCCCGTTTGCGCGCATTGCCCCGCGAGCAGAAGAATGGTGGGCCGCTGAGAGTCGCGATGGCCTTCATATCCCTCTCGGCCCGATAGGCGCGCGCAAGGTGCAATACCTGGACCTGGGCAAGGGAACATCTCAGCACGCGCTCATTGCGGGCAAGACTGGTTCCGGCAAGTCCACTCTGCTGCATACCCTCATCGCCAGCGTCGCTCTCACCTATAGCCCTGAGGAAGTTCAGCTCTACTTGATTGACTTCAAGAAGGGTGTCGAGTTCAAGACGTATGCGACACATCAGCTCCCCCAGGCCCGGGTGATCGCCATCGAAAGCGAGCGGGAGTTCGGACTGAGCGTGCTCCAGGGTCTTGACATCGAGCTCAAGCGGCGCGGCGACCTGTTCCGCCGCGCTGGCGTGGATGGGCTGGGCGACTATCGGCGCAAAGAAAGCACGAAGCTGGCGCGCATTCTCTTGCTCGTCGACGAGTTCCAGGAGTTCTTCATCGAAGATGACCCTATCGCATCCCAGGCAGCCCAAATCCTCGACCGACTCGTGCGCCAGGGTCGTGCCTTTGGTATTCACGTCCTGCTTGGGTCGCAAACACTCGCTGGCGCTTACACCCTCGCCCGAAGTACGATTGACCAGATGGCGATACGAATTGCCCTACAGTGCAGCGAAGCAGACTCGCGCCTGATCCTCGCGGAAGACAACCCCGCAGCTCGCCTCCTCGTTCGCCCAGGCGAGGCGATCTACAATGCGATGAACGGGCTGGTGGAAGGTAACAACCGCTTCCAGGTCGCCTGGCTCCCGGACGATCAGCGTGACCAGTACCTCGCGCGAGTCCAGGCCCTCGCCGAAGCGAAGCACTATACGCCCTCCCAATCGCAGATTATCTTCGAAGGTGATGCGCTCGGTAACATCGAGAAGAATGCCGTGTTGACCGACCTTCTCGCCGCGCCACAACCCGTGCAGCCGCAGCGGGTCGTGCGTGCCTGGCTCGGTGAACCCATCGCCATCCGCGAGCCGGTCGCCGCCTCCTTCCGAGCCCAGAGCGGCAGCAATCTCCTTATCCTGGGCCAGAACACCGAGGCCGCTCTCGGCATCATGGCTGCATCTATCGTTGGCGTTGCTGCTCAGCTTCCACGCCCGCCTGTGACAGGAGACGACCTCAACGACGAGCCAAGTATCCATGTTCTCGATCTTGGCGCTATGGATGGGCCTGAGGCTGACTACTTCACTCAGATGCAGGCAGGACTACCTGGGGTTGTCAAGGTCGGGCGTCGCCGTCAGCTCCCAGACATCATTGGGAAACTGGCGACCGAAGTTCAACATCGGGTGGATGTCGAGCCTAGCTCAGGCTCCCCAATTTTCCTGTTCATCTACGCTTTGCAGCGCGCCCGTGATCTGAGGCAGGACGAGTCGTTGGCCTTCCCATCTTTTGGCGATGAGCCGGCCCCGGCGAGCCTCGCGCAGCAGTTCACAACCATTCTGCGCGATGGGCCAGAGGTTGGAGTCTACAGCGTAGTGTGGTGTGATACAATGACCAACCTGAACCGGGTTCTCGACCGCCGCACCCTGCGCGAGTTCGCCATGCGGGTCGCATTCCAGATGAGTGGGGAGGATTCGACGAACCTGATTGACACCCCTGCTGCGAGCAAGCTCGGTCAGTTCCGGGCCTTGTTCTACAGTGAGGAAGAAGGGCGTCTTGAGAAGATACGTCCCTACGCTGTGCCTACTTCGAAGTGGCTACACCAGGCGGGCATGCAGCTCACGGCAGACCAGATGCGGGGTGTCACACCCCGACGGCAATGAAGGGCGCCCAGTCGAACGGCGCGTACCCCTCATCGGCCATTTCGACCTGGGCCGCCTGTAACGCCTGGGCGATTATCGGCGCCGCCTTGAGATGGCGGTAAACCGCCCGATGAACTCGCTCGCGGCGGTATCCTCGACCGCCCACAGGCTGGCGTGGTGCTGCACCTCACGCCGCGCTTGGCCCAGGGTGACATGCTGCTGCCGCTCGGCGTGCAGACGGGCGCGCTCCTCGTCGAGGAAGAGGTACGCCGCCATCACCAACGTCCAGAACCGGACAAAGGAACGGCTCCAAAAGCGCTTTACTGATCTTAGTGACACAACTCGTGTATCCAAGGAGTTGCGCGCGATTCTACAGGTCTTTGATAACAACCTTGATCAAGTGCTAACAGACCTGATGCAGGACCGTCTGCGCTTCAATACCTTCATCCGCCTTTTTTTGCTAGTCTGACCATTGAGGTTGATCCACCGGGAAAGGGGTGGAATCGAGGACTTGAGCGCAAAACAAAGGGTGAACTGGCGCAGTGGAACCCGCGTATCACCCAGTTCACCCTGGAGCCTAAGTTTCATCTGTTCGTTCAGCAGACAGGTCTGCGCCTACCTGCTAGTTTGCAGAACGTACCCTCGCCCGATTACGATTACTGTATGGAGCAGAACGCTTCTGCCTTCATGTAATAGTCCCGCTTTTCCCACGCCGCGGCACTCGTATCCACACCTTGCGCGATGCCACGCAATGAGTAGACGATGAGCGCCGCGAGGTCCCGCGCCTCGTCATCAACGGCTTGCTTCTGCCCGAGCAGCCGCAGAGCTTCAGCAATGGTCCGTCGCAGTCGATTGCGCTCGGCGCCTGCGCTATCCGTATTCACCACCCGACCCATATGTCGCCTCCATGCACTTGAACAACCGTTCGAGAGTCTACTCGGCTTGGACGCCTAGGTCAAGTGTCACAATTGTTGTGGCTGGTACAGAACGTGCTAGGGGCTACAATGCGTCTTATTCTAGGAGATTAATAGGAGACTCCAATGGCGAACAGCAATCTCGGTAGTCAGCAGGGCGAGAATACGGGCAGCACGCGATACACGCCGCTGAGCAACCTCGTCTACGATGTGTGTACCATTCTGAGCGAGAAGTCGGCGGGGCTGGAAGTCCTCGACGCGTACCTCCAGGATGCGGAAGAGCAGGGCAGCCAGGAATTGGTGGACATCTTCCAGCGCATGATTGATGCGGACCAGGACATCATCATGCGTTTGCAGGAGCAGTTGCCGCGCCTGATCCAGCAGGGTGGTAGCAACGGCTAGGCTCGTGACATTGATAATCGGCCGGGTCTTGAGACCCGGCCGATTTGCGTTTGCTTCATTAAACGAAATGCGGAGACCTAGCCCGGCCAGACAAGTCGGGCGACGAGGACGACGAGGACGCCGACAATGATGGTCAGTGGCGTGCCTACCTTGACGAAGTCGGAGAACTGGTAGCGGCCCGGCCCGTAGACCAGCAGATTGCCGTGGTGGCCGATGGGTGTCAGAAACGAGGCGACCGACGCCATCGCGACGGTGACGACGTACGGCTCGGGCGCCTGGTGGAGCGCCTGGGCGAGCGCGAGCGCGACCGGCCCGAACAGCGCCGTCGTCGCCGAGTCGGACATGAATTGGGTCAGGATGGCGACGATAGCGAAGATGAGCAGGAGGATCAGCGTCGGGTTCCAGCCGCTGACCGTGCCCTGCAACCACCCGGCCAACAGCTCCGACACACCCGTCTTCTCCATCGCCGCGCCCAGGGGAATTGCGCCCGCGATGAAGACAAAGATGCGGACGTCGATGGCGCGGTACGCCTGGCGCGCTGTGATCGCCCCAAACAACACCATGGCGGTTGCCCCCGCCAGCATGACCATCTCAAGGGGGATCTGGCTGAACAGGGCGGCGACGGCAATGCTCGCCAGCATGATTCCCCCTGCTAAGCCGGCTTTGCGGCGGCGGCGCAGCTCGCCGTGGAATGGAACCATCATCAGGAAGTTCGGATCGCTGGACAGGCGGGCGAGCGCCTCCTCGTTGCCTTCCACGACCAGGACGTCGCCCTCGCGCATGCGAATCTGCGACAACTGCTGCTTGAGCCAGGCCTGTCTCCGCCACAGCGCCACCACAATGACCCCGTAGCGCTCCGCGAAATCGACCTCGCCGATGGTGCGGCGGATGAGCTCGGAGCCAGGCGCGACCACAACCTGGACAAATTGGTCGCTGGCATCCTCAGGCGCTTCGCTGGTCGCGCCGTTAGATGCCACCTTCGGTTGGTACTTCTGCACCGGCTGAAGCTCAACCCCTGCCTCGGAGCGGATCGCCACGATATCCTCGGGCGCGGCGCGCACCAGCAGGACATCCCCCTCATTCGTGCGACGGCGGAGATAGGGGCGGGGGATGCGCTTCCCGTTGCGCATCCACTCGACGACGCTGATCCCAAAGGTCTTGTCCTCGCGAATCTCTCGCATCGTCCGACCGAGGAGGGGGGAATTGGGCAGGATGGTCACTTCGGTGAGGTAGTCGGCCAGTTTGAACAGGTCAGTCGCGTCCTCCGTCGCCTTGTGGGCGGGCAGCAGGAAGCGGCCGACCGTGAGCATGAAGAGTGTGCCGGCGGCTGTGATGGCCAGTCCAATCGGGGCGATGGAAAACACACTCAGCCCCGGGCGGCCGGCGCGCTGAAGGATGTTGCTGGCGATGAGGAAGGCTGGGGCGCCGATGATGGTGATCGTCGTCCCTAGCGACGCCGCGAATGACAGCGGCATGAGGAGTTTCGAGACCGAAATGTCCTTGTCGCGGGCCAGGTTGATGGTGACAGGCATCATCATGGCCGTCGTCGCTACGTGGTGCGTAAACGCGGACAGCAACGCAACCGAGGGCATGATGACAAGGAGCGCCCGCGACAGCCGGCTACCGGCTAAACGCCCTACCCAGCCGCCAATGGTTTCGGCAAAGCCAGTTGCGTGGAGCGCAGCGCTCATGACGAAGATAGAGGCGACGACAATGGCCGGCTCACTGCTAAAGCCCGAAAGGGCATCGTCGGCGTTCAGGATGCGCGTCGCGAACAGCGCGAGCACGATCAATACGGCGACCAGGTCATTCCGCAAGCGCTCCGTCAGCAGCAGACCGAATGCCACAGCCAGGATAATAAGAAAAGCGATTTGCTGGAGATTCATGTTCCATCCATCAGTTATACAAATCGGCATGCGCTACCGCTAAAGTCGGTAGGGCATGCCACCGTCTATGTCAGTCTGCGCTATGGCAATTGCCATGCCACCCGCCAGAATGCTGGCCCGCGTGCCTTAGGCGCAGCGTTGAGGCAGGAATGGATCATAGCTCAGCAGGTCACTGGCGTTACGGGGGACGGCCATGTATAATGGGGGACGGCTTGAGAGGAGCAAGCACCCTGAGGAGGAAGAGCATGGACGAGATGACCGACCGCGCTCTGGAGTTTGCCCGGGAGCGCCAGCGCCAGGCCCTAGGCGAGCTTATCCAATGGCTCGAAATCCCGAGCATCAGCGCTCAGCCCAGTCATGTGTCCGACGTGCGCCACGCGGCCGAGTGGCTAGCGGCGCACATGCGCGGAATCGGGCTGGCGAACGTGACGGTTCGGCCCACAGCTGGCCATCCTATTGTCTACGGCGACTGGCTCGGCGCGCCGGGCAAGCCGACCTTACTCATCTATGGGCACTACGACGTACAGCCCATCGACCCGATGAATCTGTGGAGCAGCGACCCGTTCGAGCCGCTGGAGCGGGCGGGCAACCTGTACGGGCGAGGCGCGGCTGACGACAAGGGCCAGGTCTTCGCCAATCTCAAAGCGGTAGAGGCGTATCTCAAGACGTGCGGCGCATTGCCGGTCAACGTCAAGTTCATTGTGGAAGGGGAGGAGGAGGTGGGCAGCGTTCACCTCACCTCCTTCGTGGAGGCTAACGCGCCGCTACTGGCGGCCGACGCGGTGCTTGTCTCCGACTCAGCCTGGCTGACGCTGGACGCGCCCACGCTCATCTATGGTTTGCGGGGACTGGTTTACCTGGAGATGGAGGTCATCGGGCCAAGCCAGGACCTTCACTCTGGCTCGTTTGGCGGGCCGGTGCAGAACCCTATCCAGGCGTTGTGCGATATTGTCGCTCACCTGAAGGACGACCAGGGGCGGATCAACATTCCAGGTTTCTACAATAAAGTGCAGCCGCTCGACGACGAGGAGCGACGCGAGTTGGGGCGCATCCCATTCGACGCGGCGCTATTCTGTAAAGATGCCGGTATTACGACGACGGCGGGCGAGGCCGGCTACAGCATCATCGAGCAGTTAGGGGCCCGCCCGACGCTGGACATCAATGGCATTGTCGGCGGCTATACGGGACCGGGCGCGAAGACGGTTATCCCGTCCCGCGTGACGGCGAAAATCAGCATGCGCCTCGTGCCCGACCAGGACCCCGACGAGATAGCCGACTTGTTCATCGCCGAGGTGCAGCGTGTCGCGCCGCCGACGGTGCAGGTCAACGTGCGCAGGCTACACGCGGCCGCGCCCGCGATTATGAACCGCCAGGCGCCGCCGCTACGCGCCGCCGCGCGTGCACTGCAACTGGCGTTCGGCCACGAGCCTGTGTTCGCGCGCGACGGCGGCTCGATCCCCATCATGAGCCATTTTCAACGCTGCCTGAACGCGCCAGCCGTTCTGATGGGCTACGGGTTGCCGGATGACAATATCCACGCGCCGAACGAGAAGTTCGCGCTGGCGCAGTTCTTTGGCGGCATTCGCGCCTGCATCTACTTCCTGGGGGCGTTGGGTGAGTGACACGGCGATGGGACGCGGCGCCCTGTTCGACGCCAGCGGCGTCTACCGCTACCGCCTCTCGCGGCAGTGGGGCGCCGATGGCGCGCCGGTCGTCTTCGTCATGCTCAATCCAAGCACGGCGGATGAGTTCCGCGACGACCCGACGATCCGCCGCTGTATCGGGCTAGCGCGGTCGTGGGGGTATGGCCGGCTGGAAGTTGTTAACCTGTTCGCCTATCGCTCGTCCTCGCCGGAGGCGCTGAAGACGGTGAGTGACCCCGTAGGCTCGGAGAACGACCGTCATTTGCAGGAAGCCGTGGCGGGCGCGGCGCTGGTTGTCGCCGCGTGGGGGAACGTGGGCACGCTGTTAGGTCGGGACCGCGTTGTCCTGGCGATGCTGGGGCCGCGCAGGCTACACTGTCTCGGCGTGACGCTGCGCGGCCAGCCCCGCCACCCGCTCTACGTGCGCGGCGACACGCGACCCCTGGTGTGGAATTCCTGAGCGGCGTACACGGCTAAGACGGTACGACGATTTGCACGGCGCGCGGGATGACCTTGATGTCCAGCGGCGCGGGTTCCAGCACTTCACCATCGACCTGAAGAGATTGCAGTGGCGTGGGGACAATCTTGATCTCGCTGCCCCGCCAGTGCTGTAGCGGCCCGCTGGGGCTTTCGCCCGGCTCATTGTTCACCACAACCGCCGTAATCATGCTCATCAACGAGCCAAGGTCGGCCTGGCGAATGACGAACACGTCGAGAAATCCGTCGCTGACGTCGACAATGCCGGGGAATGTGATGCCCGGCTGACCGAGACTGCCGACGTTGGTGATGATGCACGACAGCCCATCGCTCTCGACAGTCTGCCCATCAATCGTCATCGCGTAGTGGGCGGGCTGCGGGTCGCGCAGGGCTTGCAGGGCGGAGAGGGCGTAGGCGAAGACGCCCATGCGGTTCTTCATGTCGCGGTCTGCGCCTTCGACCATCTGGGCCTCCAGCCCGAGGCCGACGCGCAGGATGAAGCGCTGCCCGTTCACCTCGCCCACGTCGACCCAGCGGCGCTTCGTGGGCTTGGTGGTAATCATGGACGCCGCTTCTTCCAGCGTTCCAGGGATGCCCAACTCAATCGAGAGGACGTTGGCCGTGCCGCCGGGCAGAATCGCCAGGGGGACGTCGGAGCCAGCCAGGCCGCCCGCCGCCTCCATCTGTGTGCCGTCGCCGCCATAGACGGCGACGCAATCGGCGCCCGCGGCGACGGCCTCGCGGGCGTAACGCTCGGCGTCGCCGCCCTGCTTCGTGACGTGGACTTCCCACTCCACATCCGCTGCCTTGAACACGCGGTTCAGGGTCGCCAGAACCGGCTCGTCCTGGCCCGCCGCCGGGTTGATAATGGCGTGGATACGCTTATACGGCGACGCCGCTGGCCGGGCTTCGACATTGGAGGTCGCCGGATTGGACGTTGGCAGGGCCGCCGTCACCACCTCCTTGACGCGCGCGACAATGCTCGGTCCAGTTGCCGCGTCCGACGTGGGGTTGTCTTGAGTCTCGCTCACAGTGGCCTCCATGCAGATAGAATGTCTAGTGTCTGGAGACCTATGTCGCAAGATTCTTGCCACGTGCTATTTTGTCTCGAATGGCTGGCCGTACCGCTCGCGGGAGGCGACCTCGGACAGCGGTTTGCGGTTCTTCTTGCCCTGCCCCACGGCCTGGGCCGGGTAGCCGAAGGGCAGAACAGCCAGGACATCCATGTTGTCGGGGATGCCCAGGACCGCCTTGTTCGTCGTCAGATCGGTGGGGCTGACCCAGTTTGAGCCGATGCCCTCGGACCACGCCGCTAGGATCATCGACTGGATAGCGCGGCTGCCGTCGGGCACCCCGAGGCGTGACTGCTCGATCAGCACCACAATCGCCAGCGGAGCCTGGGCAACATACGGGCCTGTCTTGGCAAGCTCGCCGAGCTTGCGCAACATGTCGCGGTCCTGAACTACGATGAAGTGCCAGGGTTGGCGGTTCATGCCGCTGCCCGTCATCCGCCCGGCTTCCACGATGCGCTCCACCACGTCCGCCGGGATGGGCTTGTCCTGGTAACTCCGCACCGCCAGCGCCGTTCGAATTGTCTCGAATACGTCCATGATTCCCTCCCATGGGTTGCTCGTCGTCACCTCTATCGAGTATAGGCAGGCGTCCAAAGCCCGTCAACACGCGCTCGACCTGTGCGCCAGCGGGTGAAACTGCCTATTGACCCTCATGGATAGGTGGGGTAAACTAAGAGAAGTTAGTGATGTCTGGAAGGCTGTGCCATTGTGCATCAGCTGGCTGCACCTTTGTACCATACGTTCTAGCCCCGCCAGCCTGTCTTGTGTGAGAACTCGCCCATGGACGCTGCGCTGGAAATCTCCACGGCCAAGCTGCGCATTCCGCGCATCAGCTCGAACCTAGTACCACGTCCCCGCCTTGAGCGCCTTTTGAACAAGAGCCTGAAATGCGCTCTTACACTTGTTTCCGCGCCGGCTGGCTTTGGCAAAACGACCCTCATCGCCGAGTGGCTCGCGACGCTCCCGCGCCCGGCCGCCTGGCTCGCCCTCGATGCCGACGCCTCGGACATCACGATTTTCACTCAGTCTCTCATTCGCGCGATTCAGACCGTGTTCCCTGATGCGTGTCAGACGACTCTGGCGCTGCTCAACTCGCCTCAGATGCTTAAGATGTCCGCGCTGGCGACCCGCCTCACGAATGAGATGGGTCAATTGTCTACCCCCTTTGTCCTTGTCTTGGACGACTATCACACCATCACCGACATCACTATCCACCAGATGATGGCAGCTCTCCTCGACCAGCTCCCGCCGACTGTGCATCTTGTGATTGTGACACGCGCCGACCCGCCCTTGCCCCTCGCGCGGCTGCGGGCGCGCGGCCAGCTGGCCGAAGTACGCGCCGACGACCTCCGCTTCAGCCTCGCCGAGGTCGAGCAGTTCATCGAGCACACCGATACTCCACCAGTTGACGCCGCCACCCTCCATGTTCTCGCCGAGCGCACCGAGGGGTGGGCGGCGGGCCTCCGTCTAGCGTCGCTGTCCCTACGCGGCGAGCAAGATGGCGCGCGGCTGACGCACGGGCTTGCGCCCCGCGCCACCCGCCACATCATGGATTACCTGCTGGACGAAGTGCTGTCCAAGCAGCCCACGGCTGTCCAGAAGTTCTTGCTCACGACGGCCGTCCTCGACGCCTTCAATGCCTCGCTGGTGGCCGCTCTCCAGGCGAGCGACAACGTGGCTGCCTGCGCTGCGGTCATTGAGGAGATCGAGCGCGCCAATCTGTTCCTCGTGGTGCTCGACGACGCGGGCGGCTGGTATCGCTACCACCACCTGTTCCGCGACCTTCTCCGCCACAAGCTGGACCAGACACTTTCTCCGGCCGACATCGCAATGCTGCATAGCCGGGCGAGCGCGTGGTTCCTGGCGCGGGGCGCGGTGAGTGAGGCAGTTCACCACGCTCTGGCGGCGGGGGATGAGACGGGTGCAGCTCGGATTGTGGAGGGCAACGTGCATGGCGCTGCTCTCCAGGACAACCGTCTGGCGATCAAGCGCTGGTTGGACATGCTGCCGCCGGCGCTCGTCGAGCGCCGGCCGGGGCTGCTTATCGCGCGATGCTGGGTGCTAGCCGCCCAAGACAATCAGGACGCCCTGGCCTCGCTGCTCCAGCAGGCCCAGGCGCTACTGGAGCAGCCCGACCTTGAGATGAGTGAAGAAAAGCGGCAGGCGCTATGGGGCGATCTGAACCTGTTCTGGGCGCAGTACTGGGTGTATACGTTGCAGGGCGAACTGGCGCTGGCCGCGGCGCAGCAGGCGGTCGATAACATTCCGCCGCAGCATGCCTACGCCCGGGGCTACGCCACGCTCTATCGGTCGATGGCTTTACAGATGGTAGGGCGCACGGACGAGGCCCTGGCTCGGCTGGAGGAGACGCTGCGCCGTCATCCAGCCATGCCTTTTGCCCAGAAGACCATGGTGTACACGGGGCTGATGATTGTGAACTTTGCGGCCGGCGACCTATCCCGCGCCGCGGACGCTGCCCGCGCTGCCCTTCCGCCACTCGACGAGCGCGAGCGCTACCGCCACATGACCTCCCACATTTACCCTGTCCTCGGGCATATCTACTACGAATTGAACAACCTGGACGCAGCCATCGAATACTGCCAGGCGTGCCCGTCGTTCGAGCGGAGCGGCCATCTGTGGGGCGAGTATGAGTCCCGCGTGGCGCTGACGCTGTGCTATGCAGCGCGGGGCCAGATGGAGGAGGCGCGGCGGATGCTGGACGAACTGCTGACCCTCGTCCGCCAGTTCGATGACCCGGCGCTGCTAGACGAAGCCCAGGGCTTGAGCGCGCGTCTCGCTCTCGTCGCTGGCGATCTCGAGACGGCGCTCGCCTGGGCAGCCGTGCCTACCCTCAAGCAGAAGGGCTTGCTGAGACTCGAGGTGGCAGACATCACGCGGTCTCGCATCTGGGTCGCCTCGGGTACGTCGGATAATGCGCGTCGCACCCTTGAGGTCTTGCGTGAGCCGATCAGCGCCGCTGAGACATCGCATAGCGCCTGGCGTCTGGCGCTGCTCCTGGCGCTGAAGGCCCTGGCCCTGGAAACACTGGGCGAGACAGACGCAGGGCTGGACACGATGCGCGGTTCCATCACTATCGCTGCGCCTTACGGCTACGTGCGTACCTACCTTGATCTCGGTTCCAGGGCAGCGGGCATGCTCTACCGGCTTGGGCAGCAAGGTATCGAACGCGACCATATTAACCGCCTACTACCTCTCTTCCCTGGGGCGTGCTCTGCGACGAGTGTGTCGGCAGCATCGGCGCGCCCGGACGAGCTGATCGAGCCGCTGACCACCCGGGAGATGCAGGTGCTGGAGATGCTGGCCTTGCGTCTGTCGGACAAAGAGATTGCCGAAGCGTTGATTATCTCGCCGCTGACCGCCCGCAGCCACGTGACTCATATCTTCGGCAAGCTCGGCGTCAACAACCGTCGGGCCGCTGTCGAGCGCGCTCGTAGCCTCGGCCTCCTGCGCTCCCCCTGATACCGCTGTCCTCCCCAATTTAATAAACTTCTACTACATTTCTCCTACGTTTTTGAGGATGCGTACTCCTCCTAAGCGGGGTATGATAGAGGTAATACAATCTGTTGTGTAGCCTGGTCGTAATCCCCCTTACCGATCAGGAGAGTGAGAGTAATGGCATGTCATATTCAGCGACACGATGCCACGTCCGTCTTACGGTCAAGGGCATTCTTGATCAGAGCTGGTCGGACTACTTCGGCTCGCTAGCGATTGAGCCGCATGTGCCGAATGGTGAGGAAGCAACCACGGTCATCACGGGCGACTTGCCGGATCAGTCGGCGTTTGTCGGGATTCTGAATAGCCTGCAGGGGTTCAACCTGACGCTGCTGGCTGTCGATTATATGTGTGAGGCGGCCTAAGCACTGCGGGTCGTCGATTGCTTAGGGTTTCGACCGGCTGCTGCCAGTCGGGTTCGTCACAGTCTCTTGTTTAGGTGAAAGGGAGGGCGGGCGCATGGTCGCCTGCAAAATGGGGGTAAACCTATGCTTCAGCGTGCTAAGACCAACAACTTCATCCAGTACGGCGTCCTTGGGCTAAATCCGACACTGCGGATGGCCATCGTTCGCGGCCAGGCCGTCCGCCTGACACCTATCGAGTATCGCTTGCTGCACAACCTCGTTGCGGAAGACGGACGGACCGTCAGTGGCGACCAACTGCTCCACCGCGTCTGGGGCAAGGGCTACGACGGCTGCGACGACTACCTGTGGGTGCATGTCTCTCGCCTACGCCGCAAGCTCGACACACCTGGCTTCCCATCTCTCATCGTTACGGAACGCGGCGTAGGCTACCGCGTTCGCAAGCTGGACGGCTAGCGTCTCGCGTCAACTGTGTCCAATTGCGCCCTTGATTTCATCAATGCGCGCCCGGAGGGCGCCCGGAATGGGCGCCTTCTTTTGTGTGCGGTAGTTGTAGGTCACGATGACGCCGTCGCCCTCAGCGGCGACGCGCTGGTGGCGCTGGCTCACGACGATATGCCGCAGCGTGAAGCGGTCCGCCGCGATGTCGGTGACTTTGGCGGCCGCCCAGAGTGTGTCTGGGTAGGTGACGGGGAACTTGAAGTGGCAGCAGATCGAGCCGAGGATCGGCCCAACACCGGTCTGTTCCATCACGTCGAGGTAGCCGAGGCGCTCGAACAGGGCGATGCGCGCGCTCTCGAAGTAGCGGAGATAGACCGTGTTGTTGACGTGTCGCATCGCGTCCATGTCGCCCCAGAACACCGGGATCTCGATGACGACCGGGTACCCTCGAAGCTTCTCGTGCATGGGTTATCCTCATTCGCTTTTACCGTTGCCGCCGCCTATTGTACACCAAGAGATGGGCTTTACGCACCTGTACTTCCACGCAGCAGCTCCAGCCCTAGGGGGCGAACGGCCGATAAGCCGTTTCTTGCAGGCGAGGCGGGCGCATGATATGATTCGAGGCAAACAAGCGACTGATCGCTGACCCATCGTTGCGCGCGTTGCTGCCATCTTCCCCGTCGGCGCCCTATCCGCAGAGTTGCGGACAGATATGAATGTGGCTGACCCGAGTGGACATCAACGCGCCACTCGGGTCATTTGTTTGCGACGCAGAGGGGGGAAAAATGAGCATCTTGCGCAGTGGAATGATCTGGCCGCTTCTCCTGGTAGCCCTCTTGTGTCTAGCCATCGTTAAACCGACCCTGGCGAGAGGGCTGACGCCGAATCGGGCGCTGGAGGGAGCTTGCGGCGAGGAGGTGTCTGAGGCAGCTGCCCGTCTCGCGCCTCGGGTCCATTTGTCTGGCGCAGTTCCGCCGCTTGGCCCACCGACTGACGCACAGACGCGCGTCGGTCCAGGTGACGATGCGGGCAGTAGGGCAGCCAGAGCGCCGCGTACAGCAGGCGACGAGAACTGGGCGAGCGTCGCCGACGGCGTCAACGACACGGTGTTCGCTCTGGCGACGAGCGGGACAGACCTGTATGTCGGCGGGCAGTTCCATGAGATGCGCGACGACAACGGGACGACCGAGGTTGACTTCATCGCCAAGTGGAACGGCGATACCTGGGAGTCGCTCGAGGATGGGGTGAACGAGCGCGTCTGGGCGATCACCAAGAACGGCTCAGACATCTACGTGGGGGGATGGTTCACCGAGGCGACAGACGAGAAGGGCGTGCATACGGTCAACCGCATCGCCCGCTGGACCGGCGACGGGTGGGCGTCGGTGGGCGGCGGCGTGGATGGTGGGGTGACAGCCATCGCCGTCAGCGGCAGCGACGTCTACGTCGGCGGCTTCTTCACCCACGCCATGAACAGCAGCGGCGAGAAGATCGTCGTCAACAACATTGCGAAGTGGGATGGGCAGGCGTGGTCGGCCCTGGGCGAGGGTTTGACAGGACCATCGAATGGCTACCTGGCCGTGACGAGCATCGTGATGAATGGCTCCGATGTCTACGTCGGCGGGGCCTTCACGACAGCGACGGACGCCAGCGGCGCGACGACGGTAAACAACATCGCCCGCTGGGACGGCAACCGCTGGTCCGCGCTGGGCGGCGGCGCCGACGACTATGTGTACGCCATCGCGGCGCAGGGGACGGACGTGTACGTGGGCGGGCAGTTCAAGAACGTTTCGGACAGCGCCGGAACCACGGCCGCGTCGGGCATCGCCCGCTGGACGGGGGGCGCGTGGCAGCCGGTCGGCAGCGGGCTGACGTTCGGGATTGCGTCGGGCCGTGTCTACGCATTGCGAACGTCCGCGAATAGCCTCTACGTCGCCGGCGACTTCACCGAGGCGATTGACAGCACAGGGACAAAGGAAGCCAATTTCGTGGTGCGCTGGGATGGCGTAGGGTGGCGCCCGCTCGGCGAAGGCGTCAACAGCAGCGTGATGTCACTCGCCACGCGTGGCATGACGCTCTACGCGGGTGGCGCGTTCGACGAGGCCGGAGCCAAAGAAGCCAAGTGCGTGGCGCGCTTCCGCCCATCCGGGCTGTACGCCGACTACGGCCTCTACCTGAGCTACGTGGCGGCCGGTATCGGGAAATAGGGGCTTACACGCCAGAGGGAAACGTCTCGGGCGCTTCCCCAGTCTCCCAGAGCGGTGTCCGCTCCAACGGCTCCACGGCGCGTGTCTCATCGAAGTGAATGAGCGCGTCGAACTGGTCCGCCAGGCGCGCGTAAAAGTAGTGGCTGATGCGCTCGGTCCGCGGCCGGTAGATGACGCCGATGGCGCGCTCCAGGCGCGGCGTATTGAGCGCGTCGGCTAGCGCGTCAGAGTCGCGCAGCCGCAGCAGGAAGTTCGGGATGCCGATGGCGTGGAAAAGCGCCTCGTAGCTGCCCGCTATGCCCGGATTGACGCGCTTGCGCTCAGCATCGGCGTCCCAGTTGGACGCAGCCGTCACCGTGCCCGTGTAGGTGCTGAAGCCGACGAGCACCACGTCGTGCCCATAGCGTTCGCGCGTGAGCTGGCCGACGTTCCACTCGCCCACTTGCGCCCGGTCCGTGGCGGCGGCGTTGCCCAGGTGCGAGTTGTGCGCCCAGACGACAATCTTCGGCTCGCGCTGGCGGCGCTGGAGGTGTTCGGCCAGTGCGACCAGGGTGTCGAACATGTGCTGGTCGCGGCGGTTCCACGACGCCACGTCGCCCTCAAACATCGAGCGGTAGTATTCCTCGGCGTCTTTCGCCAGTCGCGCGTTCTGCTCGGCGTAGAAGTACTCGTCCTCGCCCTCGCGTCCGTCGGTGTTGAGATACTGCCAGCCGCGCTGCTGCAACTCGGCCAGCTGGCTGACGGCCTGGTCGCGGCACGAGTCCGAAATGCCGAACGTCGCCGCGTAGCCGTAGGTCTGCGGGTCCTCGCCGAAGTGCTCGAAGCAGCTATAACGGAAGCGCGCCCGCTGCGCCGCCTCCGGGTCTACTTTCTCTAGATAGTCGATGACCGCCCGCATCGAGGCATATAGGCTGTAGAGGTCCATGCCATAGAACCCGACGCGGCGGTTAGGCGGGAGCGCGGCGTTGTGGTCGCGCAACCAGCCGATCAGGTTCAGGACGTCGGCGTTACGCCACATCCACTGCGGAAAGCGCTTGAAGCCCTCGAGCGCCTCGATGGCCGTCACGCCATCGCCCGCGCCGCGAATGTAGCGGTTGACGCGGTAGGCGTCGGGCCAGTCCGCCTCGACGGCGATGGCGTTGAAGCCTCGCTCCGTGATGAGCCGCCGCGTGATCTCGGCGCGGGCGGTGTAGAACTCGTGGGCGCCGTGGGATGCCTCGCCGAGCAAGACCAGCGGCGCGTCCCCGATCATGTCCAGCAGTGGGTCGTAGTCTTCAGGCGTCCCGCGCAGGGGATGCGCCGCCGCACGAACCGCATCCACCACCTGTCTATCCATTCCCTCTCGCCTCCCACTCCCCCATCACGCGGCTGCTCGTCTTATTCTGGATCGTCGTCCATCGGCGATGCGTTGAGAGCATCGCTGCGCGGCGTGCCCTCTCGGTTGGCCTGCTCCCGTGTCAGGCGCTCGCCGCCGGTCCAATCCTCAGTGTCCGGGTCGCCGCTCTGCTTCGAGTCCTCGGGTTGATCGCCGAACGAGACGTTCAGGCCGTCCAGCGTTCCAGGGCCGAGGCCGCTGCCGGTGCTCGTCCCCTTGATCTCGCTGCCTTGTGTCAGCGGGCCGGGCACGTCGCCCTGGCCGCCGGTCGTCTCAGGGTGAACCTTGTTGTCGCTCACGCGCTCCTCCTTGTTGCGAAATGCCATGCCATGTCTGGAAAGAGGGGTGCAAGAGACATGCCAGCAGGTTGAGAACATTCTCAACCCAAACGCGCGCCAGACGGGGCCGACCGCTAGCACAACAAAAAAGAGGGGTGCAGCGTGTGCCGCACCCCTCTCGCTATTTCGTTGTCGTTTTAGTAGGGTCGGCGCGAGCCGCCGCGGCTGCCACCCCGGTTGCCGCCGCCACTGCCGCCGCGGTTGTAACCGCCGCCGCCGCCACCCTGCCGTTCCTGCGCTTCGTTGACGCGAATCTGTCGGTCGTCGAGCGTGTAGCCGTCGAAACGGCGAATGGCTTCCTGGGCGTCGCTCTCGCTCCCCATCTCGACGAAGCCAAAGCCACGGACGCGGCCGGTCTCACGGTCGGTGGGGAGGTAGACGTCTGCGACCTCGCCGGCCTCACTGAAGAGGCTGCGCAGCGTCTCGGCGTCTGTACGGTAAGACAGGTTGCCGACGTAGAGTTTCTTGTTCACAATGCTCCTTTTGGGCGGCCTGGCCGCGCCGTGGGTGAGGCAAGCCAGCTCGACTTGCCCCTCACCTTAGTACCTGCTGCGGGTCGAAGCGGCGTCCAGCACCACAACATCCGCCGCCGCCGGGCCCTTGGGCCCGCTGACGACAGAGAACTCAACGTTCTGGCCTTCTTCCAGGTTGCGGTAGCCCTGACCCTGGATGGCGCTGTAGTGGACGAAGACATCCGCGCCGTTGGACTGGCTCAGAAAGCCGTAGCCCTTCGTCGCGTTAAACCACTTGACCGTGCCGGTGACTCGTTCGGACATGAGACATCTCTCCTGATGCAATAACTGTAGATCCGCGTGTCCAACCGAGCCAACAAAAAAGCCGCCAAGATGAGAACCTCGGCGACGTGTCCAGCCAGGCTAAGGAGCAACTTCCAAGAGCGTTCTACGACCGCTAGTTTACAGCAAAAGTGAAATCCTGTCAAGTCCAAAGCCGTCTTGAAAGTGGCAAAGCCTGCCACCGGCAGCCAATGACAAGTGCGGTACGGCGTGGTTCACCGTCACAAGGTTCATGTGGGCTGCAAAGCCTGGAGGACTTCCTCGGCATGGCCTTCGGGCTTTACTTTCTCGAACACCCGCTCGATCTTGCCATCAGGGCCAATGATGAACGTCTCGCGGGATACACCCCAGTACGTCTTGCCGTACATGCTCTTTTCACCCCAGACGCCGTAGGCCTCGGCAATTGCGTGGTCGGCGTCGGCCAGCAGAGTGAACGGCAGATTGTACTTGGCCTTGAACTTGGCCTGCGCCTTCACGTCATCGGGACTGATGCCCAGGACAACGGCGCGATCGGTATTGAAGCGCGGGAAAGCGTCGCGGAACGAGTACGCCTCTTTCGTGCAGCCAGGCGTGTCGGACTTGGGATAGAAGTAGAGAATGACCGTCTTGCCGCGCAAATCCGACAGCTTGAGGCGTGTGCCCTCATCAGTCAGGACATCGAAGTCAGGGGCCATGTCGCCAACGTGCAACATCCCAATCTCCTTTCGAAGAGAACCGGTCGTGGAGTTGACTACTTTCTAGTGCTGGAATAGACCATCTTCTTACGTGCGCAAAGTCAGGGATCACCGACGGAGGCAGCTCAAGTCCTGGCATTAGTATACCATAGGGGCGTCATGTCAAAGAGTCTCGGCGTCGGTTTGTCTGTCAACGTGTGCTATGGTAGAATCACGCCTGTCTTGTGGAAGGCCAGAAGGATCGCAGGGCGGGCGAATCGACATGCAGGGCACCGAGCAACCGCCCACCTGAGTTGCTGGAGGGGCTATGACACGGCGGCTGGAACAAGATCTCGATGCTCGAGGGAAGGTTTTTGTTATTCTTGCTTTTGATCTGTCCGCCTTCGTTGCCAGTGATTCTCAAGAGACTCTCATGCGGCTGCGCTGCCATGCACGCTTCGACGAGTTCTTGAGACAATGGCGCCTCAATGATCCTCGCTTTACGAGGGACGACTGCTATGTCGAGACCGAGCACCGGGGCTACGAGATCGGGGTGTTCAACAGAATCCTGGCGGAAGATCGGTTTGCTCCAACCTATCGATTGAACAAGAACAAGGTGCACTTCCCGAAAGAATTGGAACACAACGTTCAGTTCAAGGACAAGTTCCTTAAATTATGGAGGAAATGGGACTTCTGGATTCGGTTGTGCAGCAATGGCATCGTCACGCTCATCCTGTGCCTCGATATCGCGAAACCAAAGAAGCTCATCGACATCTCACGGGATGTGATTGGCCTACAAGGACATTTCGACATAGAGAGCGCTCGTCGGAAGCTACGTGAGCTAGAAGCTGACGGCCAGAGTATAGGGGCGCTCGAACGCATTGCCTCTATTCATCAATTCATGCAGTGGTCGTCTCAGCATTCCATGGCCGATATCGAGCGGGAGTCGCCGCCTGTTCTCTGGCAGATGGCAGCCGAGGTCATGCGGCAGTTTGGGGAAGCATGCGCCTTCCGGCTCCACTCAACTGCGCAAAATCTCCAATTCTCCCTGGAATTAACGCCATTCCCCTCCGGCGGCACATTGGGTGTTCTGAGAGAGGAACTGACGTTATACCACTTCTTTGAAATTGGAGACTATGACTTCGACACGAAGACGAGGAACATCCTGAGTCCGAGTACAATCGCGTGCGATGAGTATGCCCAAACTATCTCCGGTCTGTTGGAAGGGGTTATTCTCGAAGGCAAAAGCACGTACTACTATCCTACACACTCCCTTGACTATGCCCGCGCGATTGTGAGTCGGAATCAATCCACGTGGGAGAACGAGATATGCGTCTTCACGGGACCAAGCGCGCTCATCTATCGATATACCCCGAAGGAAACGAAGGTGATCTTCCCTTCCGGGTATATCTCCCATGCGGAATACTGGGACACCATCGCGCGGGGTATCGAATTCAGCGTCGAAACCCGCCTGCTTGCGCAAGTGGTCGAGCAGATTGCTGCGCACTACCTTTCCGAAGCGATCCCGTTGCTGGGCGATAATCACGATCTGGACAAGAAGAGTTTAGGACGCATGAATGAGAGGGTCGCTAATATCTCCCGGTATATCGCTTATCTTCGCACGATCACCACGCCACATCTGATTGCTTATGCTCCCTATGCCACTGGGAAGTTCGAGTTACTTTTGAGCCAGTCAGGAATTACCGATATCCTGGATCATGCGGAAGCAAACCTGGGGGATTTGCAGGCCCTGCTCGCGCGTGACCACGAGATGCTGCTGCAGCTCGAGTCGCAGCGGCTCGGGGAACTGGCCCTGGCTTTCTCGGTCATTTTCGCGTCGCTCACGGTGAGCCTGAGCGTGCTGGCACTGCCCGCGTTTATTCAAGCATGGGAGGCTGAGGGTAGATCGTTTCTGTCGGCGCGCTGGTATTATCCCTTCCTGGGCTGGGCTGGGGAAGACCTTGTGGGGTTTACCGTCCTGCTGGGTATTCTTGCATTCGCGGCTGGCATTCTCGCCTTCGTTGTTGCGCGGCGGCGCCGCAAACCGCGCTTGTTCTAGGAACCCACCAGGGGCGGGTGTGGAGAGTATTCCGAGTCTCACAAAATGTGCTACAAACTATCAGCCAATAGAGAAGACGGAGGCGTGGATGGACGGGGTCGTGATGGCGGTGAGTCGGAGCGGGAGGCACACGTTCAGCAAGTCGACCCAGGCAAGTATTCGCCTGCTGGCTGGTCTGGGCGTAGAGGGGGACGCGCACATGGGGGAGAGGGTCAAGCATCGCTCGCACGTGAGGCGGGACCCGACGCAGCCCAACCTTCGCCAGGTACACCTTATGCATGCGGAGCTGTTCGACGAGCTGCAGGCCAAAGGCTTCGAGGTCGCGGCGGGGCAGATGGGCGAGAATATCACGACGCAGGGTATCGACCTGCTTGGGCTGCCGATCGGCGCGCGTCTCCATATTGGCGAGAACGCGGTCGTTGAGGTGACGGGGTTGCGCAACCCGTGCGCCCAGCTCGATACCTTCCAGCCGGGCCTGATGGCGGCGGTGCTGGACCACGACGCCGAGGGGAACTTGGTGCGCAAGTCGGGCGTCATGGGCATTGTCATCGCCGGTGGCGAGGTGCGGCCCGGCGATAGCATCCAGGTCGAGCTTCCGCCCAAGCCGCACCGCCCGCTCGATCGGGTCTAGAGGCTGTTGATGCTCACTCCGGTCGTCATCCCTAAGGCGACACCAGCGAAAAAGGTTCCGGGCTACCCCATGCCCGAGGACGACGGCAATCTTGTGTCCTGGGAGTTCGTCGCTACGCAGATGGACCAGGCGCGGCACTACTGGCTGAGCACGGTCTCGCCAACGGGCCGCCCGCACGCCGTTCCGGTGTGGGGCATCTGGTGCGAGAATAGGTTCCACTTCGAAGGCAGCATGCAGACGGCCTGGGCGCGGCATCTCGTGCGCAATCCCAACATCGTAGTCCATGTACCGGATGGCGAAAAGGTCGTCATCCTCGAAGGGGTCGCGCGCACCATCGAGGATGACGAGATCGATGCTCAGGCCTGGGAGCGCCTGGATAGCGCGTTTCAGGCTAAGTATCAGGTCGCCGAAGGATCGCCGTATTGGGTTGTCGAACCGCGAAAGGTCCTGGCATGGGACGGCGAAGAACTGCACAACATGACACGTTGGGTGTTCGACTGGAGTGCTGGACGTGAGGACGCTACCACGGCGACTGGATGAGGCCGATGATGTTGCCGTCGGCGTCCTTGACCGTTGCGACCAGTTTGCCGCCGCCAACATCCCGGATGCCTTGCTGCGGCTCTGCGCCAGTGTCGAGCAGTTGCTGGAGCGTTTGCTGGATGTCATCGACGTGCCAATAACTGATCGGCCCGGTCATGCCCTGGCGGTGGCCGTGGGGGTCGAGACCGATATCCTGATCGCCCACCTTGAAGCCGACGTAGTAAGCCTCGTCCATGATGGGCGCGACACCCAGAAGTTGGCTGTACAGTGTCTTGGCGCGGCCGAGGTCCTTAACCGGGTAGATGATGGTTCGCATACCTGACGTCATGAAAAGCTCCTTGCCGTTGTTGTGTCACATTCAGTGCGTGTGGTACGTCAATAACATGACGAACTGCAACGGAGAAATGTGACCGATGACCGAACAAGATTTGCTGGCGGAGGGTTTCGAGGCGAACCGCGCCCACCTGTGGGCCGTAGCCTACCGGATGCTCGGCTCATCGAGCGAGGCCGATGACGCTGTTCAGGAAGCCTGGCTTCGCCTCAGCCGCTCGGACACAAGCGACGTGCAGAACTTGCGCGGCTGGCTGACGACGGTTGTCGCGCGGGTGTGCCTGGACATGCTGCGCTTGCGCACGTCGAAGCGCGAGGAGGCGCTGGACGCGGGCGTACCCGAATCGAGGGCGACCCACGCAGACCGGGGCGACCCAGAACACGAAGCTGAGGTGGCCGACTCGGTCGGGCTGGCGCTGCTTGTGATGCTCGATACGCTGACTCCTGCCGAGCGCCTGGCGTTCGTGCTGCACGATGTCTTCGCCATGCCGTTTGAGGAGATTGCCCCTCTCGTCGGACGCTCACCAACCGCCGCGCGGAAGCTTGCCAGCCGCGCCCGCAGTCGGGTGCGGGGAGCATCTGAGGGTCGTAACGTCGATCTCATCCGGCGTCGCGCGATTGTCGATGCCTTCCTGGCGGCGTCGCGCGACGGGGATTTCGACGCGCTTCTTGCCCTGCTCGACCCCGATGTCGTCCTCTACGCTGACGAGACAGCCGTGCAGGCGGGCGCAGACAGAGAGGTACGGGGTGCAACATCCGTCGCCGTGACCTTCGTCGGGCGCGCCAGGGTTGCGAAGCCGGCGCTTGTGGATGGGGAAGCGGCAGCCGTCTGGGCGCCGGGCGGGCAGCCGCGTGTTGTATTCAGTTTCACGATTATGGATGGCAAGATCGTCAGAATCGATTTGCTCGCTGAGCCAGCGCGCCTGAGCCAGCTTGATGTGACCATCCTGGCCGAGTGACAAAAGGGAGATTTGATCCATGAGCTGGAAAGACCTTGAGACTGCACAGCCCGATTTGGCCGCGTTTGGCGCCGAGCGCTTCCAACGCTTTGGCGTCGCCTACCTCGCCACGCTTCGCAAGGACGGCTCGCCCCGTGTGCATCCCGTCACGCCCATCGTCGGCCAGGGGCGGCTGTTCCTGTTCATGGAGCCGACGTCACCCAAGGGCCATGACCTACGTCGCGATGGCCGCTACGCCCTGCACTCAGCTGTGAGCGACTCTAGTGGTGACAGTGGCGAGTTCTTCATGGCGGGCCGCGCCACGTTCCGAGATGACCCGGGGACGCGCAGGCTCGCCGCTGAGCTTGCCAGCTACACGCCGGCTGACCACTACGTCCTGTTCGAGATGGACGTTGAGAGCGCCGCCTCCACCGTCTACAAGGATGGGCAGCCGGTGCGCCAGCACTGGAAAGCTGACGCAGGGTGAGCGTCGAGTACCGCATGGCGACGCCAGCGGATGCCGCTAGGCTCGCCGACCTGAATTGCCATCTCATCCAGGACGAAGGCCACCGCAACCCGATGACCGTCGCCCAGCTAGAGGAGCGGATGCGCGGCTGGCTGGGGTCAAGCGAATATCAGGCTGTGATCTTTGAGGAGGACGACGCAGTCGTGGCCTACGCCCTGTTTAGGGAGACAGACGCCGAAGTCTATCTGCGGCAATTCTTTGTCGTTCGGGAGCGCCGACGACAGGGCATTGGCCGCCAGGCGATGGCCGTGTTATTTGAGCGAGTCTGGGCGCGCGACAAGCGGTGGACGGTGTCGGTACTGGTCAACAACGCGGCGGCCGTCGCGTTCTGGCGTGACCTCGGCTACACCGACTACGCCCTGACTCTGGAAATCATGCCGCCGGAAGCTACATAGTGGTGATCCTAACGACATATTGTGTTCATGTGCGCATCGGCGAGGAGATTTTCCTCGCCGATGCCTTTTCTGATTCGGGCGCTGTGCTATTGCATTTTTGGGAGCGACGAGATATACTTGATATATGCAACTATTCGAAAGGTGAAGTAATGCCTGGATTAGCGGACAATTGCGCCAACGAAGTTTTCGAGGTGACGCCGCTCGTCATGCGGACCATCCGCCAGAGCATGCGCGCCCACAGCGCCCACGACCTGAGCGTGCCGCAGTTCCGCACGCTGGCGTACGTAGACCGCCACACCGGCGCGTCCCTGTCGGATGTCGCTGAGCACCTCGGCCTGACGCTCTCGTCGGTGTCGCGGCTGGTGGATGGGCTGGTCACGCGGGCGCTGCTCGTGCGCGAGGCGTCCGCCGCCGACCGTCGATACCTCACGCTGCGCATTACGACCGAGGGCGAGGCGGTGCTGGCGGTTGCGCGGCAGGCGACACGGCAAGACCTGGCTGAGTTGGTGGGCGCTCTGCCGCCAGCGGAGCAAGAGCTTGTGATGCAGGCGATGCGCCTGCTCCGCGAGGTGTTTGCGAAGAACGTTCAGCGAGCATAGCGAGAAGAGACAATGCCTATTTTGGAAACAGAGAACCTGACCCGTCGTTTCGGCGATCTGACCGCCGTCGATGGGCTGACGCTCTCGGTCGAGCCGGGCGAAGTGTTCGGCCTGGTCGGCCCGAACGGCGCTGGCAAGTCGACGGTCATCAAGATGTTGACGACCCTGCTGCCACCCACGTCAGGGCGCGCTGCGGTCGGCGGCTATGACGTTGTGCGCGAGTCGATGAAGGTGCGCCACATCATCGGCTACGTGCCGCAGATGCTATCGGCCGACGGCACGCTGTCCGGCTACGAGAACCTGCTGGTGTTTGCCAAGCTGTATGACATTCCGGGGAAGGAGCAGGAGCGGCGCGTGCGCGACGCGCTCGCGTTCATGGGGCTGACCGACGCGGCGAACCGCCTGGTGCGCACGTACTCCGGCGGGATGATCCGCCGTCTGGAGATTGCCCAGTCCCTGCTGCATCGGCCGGCCATGCTGTTCCTGGACGAGCCGACGGTCGGCCTCGACCCCATCGCGCGCCAGGCCGTCTGGGGCCACATCAAGGATGTCCGCGAGACGTACCACACGACAATTTTGTTGACGACGCACTACATGGAAGAGGCGGATAGCCTGTGCCACCGCATTGCCATCATGCACCACGGCAAGCTGGTGGCGTTAGGGACGCCATCGGAGCTGAAGGCGTCGGTCGGTGGACCGGAGACGACGCTAGACGACGTATTTGCCGCCTACACTGGGGATACGATTGAATCAGGAGGGAGTTACCGTGAGACTTCAAGAACCCGACGTACAGCGCGCCGCCTGGGTTAGCCCGGCGCTGCCCGCCACGCATTGGCCGAACGCGCTGGCGGGGTATCTTCGCAAGACCTACACGATTGCCGAGCTGGAGGCGCGGAAGCTGCGCCACGACCCGACGGAGCTTATCACGCGCGCTATTCAGCCGGCGCTGTGGCTGCTCGTGTTCGGCCAGGTGCTGAACCAGATCCGGCTCATCCCGACGGGGAACTACAGCTACATCGACTTCATGGCGCCCGGCATTCTGGCGCAGAGCGTGCTCTTCGTGTCGATCTTCTACGGCATTGCCGTCATCTGGGAGCGCGACCTGGGCATCCTGCAAAAGTTCCTCGCCAGCCCGACGCCGCGCACCGCCATCGTGTCCGGCAAGGGACTCTCGGCCGGCGTGCGCGGCCTGTCGCAGGCGTGTATCATTTACATCCTCGCCATGCTACTGCACGTCCAGCTCAACTGGAACCCGTTGGCAATCCTGGGCGTGGTCTTCGTGGTACTGCTGGGGGCAGGACTGTTCGCCACGTTCTCCCTCATCATCGCCTGCATCGTCAAGACGCGCGAGCGCTTCATGGGCATCGGCCAGGTGCTCACCATGCCGCTGTTCTTCGCCAGCAACGCTATCTACCCCATCGCCGTGATGCCGAGCTGGCTCCAGGCGCTGGCGCTCGTCAATCCGCTGACCTACGAGGTGGACGCGCTACGCAGCCTAATGCTCGTCGGCTGGCCAAGCGCCTTCGGCCTGCCGATGGATTTTGCCGTCCTGGCCGTCGCCGTCACTGCGCTCGTCATTATCGCGGGTCGCCTCTACCCGACGGTTGTGACATAACTTATTCGGTTAGCTGTGCTTGAAGCCGCCGCCCTCTTGCTCGCTGAGCGGCACAGCGACGGGATGCCTGTCGAAGTGAGCGACGGCGGCGCGGTAGTCATCCATGAGCAGGCAAGCGAGGTCGCGGCTGAAGCCGTGGCGCACCAGGATGCGCTGCACGACCATGTCCTGGCGGTTGGCGGGCATGGCGTAGGCGGGGACGAGCCAGCCCCGCGTGCGCAGCCGGTCGGCCAGGTCGTACAGCGTGAAGCCGTGGTCCACGCCTTCCTTCAGCTTCCAGGCCAGGGCCGGGATGCCGTGGCGCGGGTCGCCATTGAACAGGATTTCGAACGGCCCGAGCTTGCCAATCTCGTCGGCGAGGTACATCGCCGTGGCGTGGCACGCGCGATGAATTTTGCGATAGCCTTCCCTGCCGAGCCGCAGGAACGTGTAATATTGGGCGACGATCTGCCCACCGGGCCGAGAGAAGTTCAGCGCGAAGGTGGGCATGTTGCCGCCCAGGTAGTTGACGTTGAAGATGAGCTCCTCGGGCAAGTCTGCTTTGTCCCGCCAGACGACCCAGCCGACACCGAGCGGCGCCAGGCCGAACTTGTGGCCGGATGTATTGATGGACTTGACGCGGGGCAGCCGAAAGTCCCAGACGAGATCGGGGCAGGTGAAGGGAGCCAGGAAGCCGCCGCTAGCGCCGTCAACGTGGATGGGGATGTCAAGGCCGGTGTCCGCCTGCAACCTGTCCAGGGCGTCGCTGACCGCCTTGACCGGCTCATACTGGCCGGTGAAGGTTACACCGAGCGTCGGCGCGACGCCGATGGTGTTCTCATCGACGCGCTTGAGCACTTCCTCGGCGTTCATGATGAGGCGGTCGCCCTCCATTGGAATCTCGCGGTGTTCCACGTCCCAGTAGCGGGTGAACTTGTGCCAGCATATCTGCACCGGGCCGGTCACGAGATTGGGCCTGTCCGTCGGCTTGCCTGCGGCACGTTGACGCGCGCGCCACTTCCACAAGAGCGCCATGCCGCCCAGCATCGCAGCCTCGCTCGATCCCGTTGTTGAGGTCCCAAGTGTATTGGCGGCATCCGGCGAGTTCCACAGGTCGGCCAGCATGTGGACGCAGCGCTCCTCTAGCTCGGCCGTCTAGGGGTACTCGTCCTTGTCAATCATGTTCTTGTCGAGGGTCAAGTCCATGATCTTGTGCACCTCGGGCTCGAGCCATGTCTGGCAGAACGTCGCCAGGTTCTGGCGCGAGTTACCGTCGAGCATCAGCTCGTCCACGACGAGCTGGTAGGCGTGGCGGGCCTCGTGTTCTCGTTCAGGCATCTTGTACTTGGGTAGGGCGACCGAGATGTCGTTGGAGGCAAAGACCTCGTCCAGTAGTTCGTCACGAACAGTGTCTTTCGCGTGCAGCATGGGTTGGCTCCTTCTAAAGTCCGCTGTGTACAATTCTAGGCAAGCCCGCGCTACATCTGGCATGCAAGTTGCTTTTAGGGAGGTAGACTGACGGATTTCCACTTTGGCTAGTGATGAAGAGGAGATTTTGCGATGGATATTTTAACATGGCTCATTGTCGGCCTGATCGCCGGCTTCCTCGCAAGTCTGGTGATGGGGGGCGTTGGCTACGGGATCATCGGTGACATCATCGTCGGCATCGTCGGCGCATTCGTCGGCGGCTGGCTGTTCTCGGCGCTGCACCTCGCCTCGCCGTGGGCCGGTCTGCCAGGGCAAATCCTCGTAGCTTTCGTCGGCGCAGTAGTTCTACTGTTCGTCCTTCGATTAATCAGCGGGACGAGGCGGCGCGTACTCTAGCGTCAGCGAGTGGGAGGGAAAAGCCCAGGGTCACCCCCTGGGCTTCTTGCTGCTTCGGACACTGGTTGCTGACGGCCACCAGGACGTTGGCCGGGTGAGCTGAATCGTCATTGCGCCGCTGATAGGGTCGTTGTTCCCGACGTAGGTGAACGGGCCGGGCGCGAAGTTGGGGTCGCCGGCGGCGAGCGCGAAGTAGACCTCGCCCAGCGGGGTCAGGCGGACATTGGCCTTGCGGCAGCCGCCACCGTCGCATACACGGTCCCAGTCGATCAGAGGCTCCAGGCCCGCGTGCAGACTGCCCCAGACTTTGTGGGACGTGGGGTCGATGGCGTAGGGGGTATCGACGCCATCCCAGTACGCCCAGGCTGTGACGTGACCGGGGTTGCGGTCAAGGTCGGCGAGGGCGGCCTGCGTCAGCCGGGCGACATTGTAGAGGACTGTGTAGCGCACGTCGTCGTATGGCGGCGTATCGATATCACTACACACCTGGTCAGGCGGCGTCGTGGGGCAGAAAGCGCCATACCAGCTCTCGGCGGGGAAGCCATAGTAGTGGGCGCCGAGCTGGGGCAGCACCGTCGGGCGGCGGCACGCCTCGTACTGACCGGCCGACGCATTCCAGCAGCCCGGCAGGTTGTAGAAGCGTTCGGCCGTCTGACGAATCACGTCGGCGAAGGCAGACCCGAACGCCTGAACGGCGGATAGGCCGGGGTGGCCCGGCTGGCCGAGGAAGGCATCCCCATCGATGGGATGGTTCATGAAGGGGTCCAGGGAATAAGATGTAAATAGCTCCGAGAAGTGGTCGGCGTCCACCTGGCTCCAGTGCTCATAGTCGCCGGTCATCGTCCCATCACCATCAAAGTCGATATCCACCGGGCGCGTCATCCGCTGCAGGACGGCGGTGTAGTACGCCGCCGTTGGCGCCCAGGTGTCTTCGTCGGTCGTGTCGGCGTGGCGGTAGTTGCACCAGAGGGCGTTGACTTGCACGTTGAAGTTGCAGCCGACCGCGGCCGAGCTAAGGACGATGGTCGGGTGGACGGTGATGCCGTACTGCGCCTTGATCTCATCTCGCACCTCGATTAGAAAGCGCGTGTAGTCGCGCAGGATGCGGGTGTAGGTGTCCGGGCTAGTCTGGGCGTAAAAGTCCATCTCCGAGCCGACGAGAAACGTGTACCAACGGCGCGGGTCGTGGGACGGCCCCTGGCGATTTTGGATGAGCCAGCGCTTCAGCTCGGCCCGCTTCCAGATGGCCGAGTGGTTGGTGAGCACGAGGCGCCGCCCGCCGTCGGGGTCCTGACAGTGATCGTCGGCGTTCGGGCGGCACGCGACGGGGTCGAACTGCACCTGGATGGCGCCTGGGACATCGTGCGGGTAACTCAGGTACGAGCCGCGCTGGGCGTCGGTCATGGGCGCTGTCGCCCCCACGTATTTGAACATGAACAGGAGGTTGTTAGCGCGCGGGTCGAGGAAGTTGCCCCACGCCACATCCATCGCGTAGGGGTTCAAACGGTAGGTCACACCGTCGCGGGTCATCGTCTGCGCCATCTCCGAGACGCCGTCCGCCTCGTAGTACATGTCCCGCGAGCAGGGGATAACGTCACCCGGTGCGACACCGTCGCCGTTGACATCCCCAACGCCCAATCCGCCAGCATAGCAGGTCTTGAGGCTGTCATCCCAGTTCGCCATCGCCATGCCGTAGCGGCTCGACGGGTACGTCGTCGTCGGCGCGTTCAGGCTCCCCTCGCTGAACGCCACCTGCCACTGCCCCGCCTTCGCCGTCCCCCGCCCGTATACCCCGAAGTCCGTCTTATAGTCCAGGTCGTAGCGCCCCACCACCGGCACATCATTCGCTGTCACGTCACTGGCGCCAAGAGTGTACGTCAGCATCGCCTCCAGGCTGAAGTCGCGGCTCGACAGCAGCGCCCGAAACTGCCCCCTGGTCTCCCCACTCCCTGACCGATACACCGCCACATCCTTGATCCCGTCGCCGTCGAAGTCACCTACGACCGGCGTGTCGTCCCCCTGGGCCAGCCCGTCCAGCCGCACCATGTTGTTGTACATGCCGTAGTGCGAGGTCACGATATAGATCGTGCCGTTCTCACCGAGGACGGCCAGGTCGTCGAGGAAGTCGCGGCCACGGAGATAGGCCCCCTGCGTATCGTCTTTGCTCCCGACGCCGTGGTCGTAGTCCACGACGAAGGGCTTGCCGTAAGGGATGCCGGTGTAGGTGGCGAAGAAGGCATCGTCGCCACGATAGCCGTGGCTAGAGAGGAGAGCGTAGATCGCGCCCGTCGCGGGACGGTAGACGAGGGGGTCGGCGCGGCCATCGCCGTCAACATCGGCGACGAAGGCGGTGAAGGTGGGGGCGCCGACGGGGAAGGGGTAGAAGTGGGTGAGGCCGTCACTGGAGGTGTGGAGGGCGGCGACCCAGCGGGAGCCGTTGAAGAAGACGAGGGCGGGGTCGTCGCGGAGGTCGCCATCGAAGTCACCGAGGATGGGCTGGGCGTCGGGGAAGGTGAAGGCGTTGGCGGCGATGCGGGGGTCGCCGGTGAAGGCAGAGGAGGAGGGGAGGTAGGACCAGAGGCCAGAGGCAGGGTCGAAGGTGGCGATGTCGGTGAGGCCGTCGCCGTCGAAGTCGGCAGGGACGGGGAGGACAGTGTCGCCGCCGAAGGGGGGGAAGGTTTTGAAGGCGGCAGCCGCTGCATGAGTAGCGGGTGGGCAGAGAGCGAAGGCCAGGAGGGCCAGGAGCGGGAGGAGGCGGCGATAGGTAGGGCGATAGGTGGGCATAGGGCGTTATTCACGGCAAGATGATGAACTGTTACACTTAGGGTGTAGACCTACAAAAGATGACGCAATGGAGCCGCATGCGATACGGCAAGAGACAACGCCGTTGGGGCGGGTTTCAAACCCGCCCCAACGAAGGCGTCCTTGACGACGGTGTCCTTGATGTTATCCTTGGTCACGGCAACGGGCGTGAGCAGGATGGAGGGCACGTTCCTTGTGCCGTTGTGGACGAGCGGTTCTGGCCCTTTGCGCGACTAGGGGGTCGGCAGCGCCGAGGTCGCGGCGGGCGTCGCTCGGCTCGCGGCAGAGGTGGCCGGTGTGGCAGTGGTCAGGGTGTTGGCGGGAACGGTGGTCGATAGCGCGTTCTTAGGCAAGGCGGCTGCGGTGGGTGCGACGGCGGAGATGGGTGTCGTGGGCGCGGGCTGCGGCCCGGCCTGGTTGGCGCAGGCGCCGACGGCCAGGGACAGAACGACGGCCGCCGCTGCCAGGAGGCGACGCGGGGTACGTGTCTTGGGCATAAGTTTCTCCATTGTGAATCCAGTACAAAATACCAGGAACCTGCGGAGAGCATCAATAACCGTACCACGGCGACAACCCCGGCCGAGCGCCCTCTGGCCGTCTAAGAGAAAAGAAACGCAGAGTTATCCATGAACCTGTGGTTCACCATTGCGCATGAAAACAGCTGTCACCCCGAACGAAGTGAGGGGTCTGGACTGCGGCAGCCCAGATGCCTCCTTCGTCGGCATGACAACCTAGGCTTATTTTTCAGGGTAGTCGCAGCGGAGGAAAGAAGAGAGAGAATGTCTGCCTCTAAATCTCGGTTCCACTACGCCACCAAGTATTGGTAAGCCGAATAGCGTTTGTTAAGATAAGCGTAATACGGGTGAAAGCCATGTCCTTGTAAGCGGGAAAACACGTATCTATACTTGAAACGTGAGAGAAAGGGCTGAAGCGCCAGGGTTCTCAGGAGGGCTGGGCGATGAGTGACATCGGACGCGACGAGATTACACCCGAATTTCTGTACATCAATCGGCGTCAGTTCATGAAGGGCGCGGTGCTGACGGCGGGCGCGTTCCTGCTGGCGGCGTGTGGCGCGCCGCTTGGGAGCACACCGCAGCCGAAGGCAGCGGCGTCGCCGGCCGCGCCGCCCGTGTCTGCGAAGCTGCCCGCTGAGCTGGCCCACGCCGACCCGTTCGTCAGCGCCAAGACGGACGAGCTGGGCGCGGTCGTCAACCCCTACGACCAGGTCACGAACTACAACAACTTCTACGAGTTCTCTCTCAATAAGGAGGACGTAGGCGACCGGGCGCAGGGCTTCCAGCCGCTGCCGTGGACGGTCGAGGTCAGCGGGATGGTGGGCAAGCCGCGCTCGTTCTCGATGGAGGATATCTACGCCACATTCCCCCACGAGGAGCGCGTCTACCGCCTGCGCTGCGTCGAGGGTTGGTCGTTCGTGGTTCCCTGGGTCGGCTTCCCACTGGCAAGCCTGCTCAAGATGGTCGAGCCGACGTCCCAGGCAAAGTTCGTCAAGTTTGTTACGGTCTATCGGCCAGAGCAGATGCCCATGCAGCACGCGAGTATTCTCCCGTGGCCGTACACTGAGGGCCTGCGCCTCGACGAAGCGATGCACCCGCTGACGATCCTCGCCACGGGCATGTATGGCAAGCCGCTGCCTAACCAGGACGGCGCGCCCATCCGATTGGTCGTGCCGTGGAAGTACGGCTTCAAGAGCGCTAAGTCCATCGCCAAGATTGAGCTAACGGACACGATGCCTGCGACAGCCTGGTCGACCGCAGCATCAGACGAGTACGGCTTCTACGCCAACGTCAACCCGCAGGTGGACCACCCGCGCTGGTCTCAGGCGACCGAGCGGCGCATCGGCGAACTGGGGCGGCGCTCGACGCTCATGTTCAACGGCTACGGCAGCCAGGTTGCGTCGCTCTACGAGGGCATGGACCTGAAGGCCAACTTCTAATGCATCCTGCTCGCGTCGCCCACCCGCAACCGTCCCGGCTCGACGTCGTTCGGGACAGGTGGCTGTGGCTGCTCGCGCACCTGGCGGGCCTGTACCCGCTGGCCTTGCTGGTGTGGCGCTACACCCACCATGACCTGGGCGTGGACCCGATCCAGACCATCAACGACCTCACCGGGCGAGCGGCGATCATCCTGCTGGGTGCGAGCCTGGCAGCGACGCCGGTCTACATCGTCTTCGGCTACCGCAAGCCGGTGACCGTCCGCCGCGCGCTGGGCCTGTACGCCTTCTTCTATGCCCTGCTCCACTTCCTGAACTTCATCGGGCTGGACTACGCCTTTAACCTGCAAATGGCCCTGCAAGACGCGCTGCTCAACAAGCCGTACATCGTGGCGGGGCTGGGGGCGTTGCTCATTCTGACGGCGCTCGCTATCACTTCAACGAAAGGATGGCAGCGGCGGCTCAAGCGCAACTGGATTCGGCTGCACTGGCTGGTGTACGCGGCGGGCGTGCTGGCCGTGCTCCACTTTGTGTGGGAGGGCAAGGCGGGGGTGTATGGTGACCCGCTGCGCTACGCCGTGATTCTGACGGCGCTGCTGCTGGTGCGCGTGCCGCCGATCCGCCATTGGATCGTGCAGACGCGCCAGCGGCTCACCGGGCAGGCGCAAGCTCCTGCGCGTCCAGCACGCGGGCTATCTGCCTGGCCGAAGGAATGGGTAGGAAGTGCCGAGGCGCATAGGCGCCGAGAAGGGGAAGACATCTAAAAGAGTGAGGGCAGCGACTTGGCTCGCTGCCCCCAGTGTTTGAATCAGGAAACTTTACTTCTGAAGCGTGCGGACGTAGGCGACGACATCGAGGATGTCCTTGTCGGTCAGCGAGTTGTTGCCGCCCTTCGGGGGCATGTCCACCTTGGTCGTGTTCGCCGGGTCAGACGCGGGGCGGCCCTTCTTGACGAAATCGACGAGCTGCTGGTCGGTCTGGCTCTTGACGAACTCGCTCTTAGTGAAGTCCTTGCCGAGACCCTGGATGCCCTGGCCGGTCGGGCCGTGGCACGAGGCGCAGGTCTGGGTGAATACGGTCTTGCCGCGCGCCGAATCACCCGCCGACTTGGCCGCCGCCTGCTGCCCGCCGGACGAGGACGCAGCGCCGCCGCCACCACCGCCACATGCTGCGAGGACAACAGCGCCGATCAAAAGCGCCGATAGAATAAATAGCACTCGTATTTTCATTTTGGTATGCCTCCTTGCAATGCCTGGGTTGGATGTTGCCCGCCAACGCACCCACGGCGCCCCGCCGCAGGCTATTCAAATGCTGTCGGCGTGCGTGTTCGAGCGCTGCCCCCATTATACATCGCCCGTGTTGGGAGTGCCAGAAAATGCTGCAATGCGTCGAAAACTGTAATGTGGCTCACTCCTGGAGGAAATGCTCGGTGTAGATGTGGCGGCGCGTGCGGCTATCGCAGCGCAAGACGAGGGATTGCGTTTCAGCCTTGTTGCCCTGATAACGCACGCCGTTCAGTAAATTGCCATCGGTGATGCCGGTCGCGGCGAAAAACACCTGGTCGCCGGTAATCATCTCGTCGCAGCTCAGAATACGGCGCGTATCGAGGCCGGCAGCTTCGATTTCTGCCCGCTCTGCCTCGCTCTGGGGGGCCAGGCGCACCAGCATCGCCCCGCCCAGCGCCTTGACGGCACACGCCGCGATGACGGCCTCCGGCGCGCCGCCGATGCCCATGAGAAGATCGACGCCTTTGTCTGGCGAGGCAGCGAGCAGCGCGCCGGCGATGTCGCCGTCGCGGCGCAACATGATGCGCGCGCCCGCCCTGCGGATCTCTTCGATGAGGTGGACGTGCCGCGGCCGGTCCAGGACGAACACCACCAGGTCGCGTACCTGTTTGCGCTTGACCCTAGCGGCGAGGGCAAGCGTCCAGGCGGCGGGCGCGTCCATGCACTCTGGAACAAGCGCGCCGGCCAGGTCACGGTCTGCCACGATCTTATCGACGTAGACCGCTGGCGCGGGCGACCACATGGTGTTGCGCGCCGTCGCGCCGGCTACGGCAATCGCCCCCGCGTGGCCGAGGGCCAGCAGGTTGAGGCCGTCCACGGCATCTACGACGATATCAAGCGCCGGCCCGCCCTGGCCGATCTGGCGGCCTGTAGCCAGCGAGGACATCCCGCTGTGGCGGGCCTCTTCGCCGATGACGATGGTCCCGTCCATGTCCAGGGCATTCAGGGCGTCGTACATGGCCTCGGCCGCGGCCGTGTCGGCGGCATCGCGCTGACCGAAGCCCATCCAGCGGCCAGCGGCAATGGCGGCCGCCTCGGTTGCGCGTCCCAGGTCCAATCCCCAATTGCGGGCGGTGGTGTTGTTGCTTTGCATGTCTCGGTGGATCCTCTAAGCCACAGCCTGGAGCAGCCGGGCGGCTTCCCAAGCCTGCATGCCGCCGTCCAGCACGGCGGCGTTCGTATATCCGTTCTGTCGGTAGAGCTGCGCGGCTCGCGCGCTGCGGCGGCCAATGCGGCAGACGAAGACGATGGGCTTGTCGTGGGGCAGGGGCGGCTGCTCGGCGACGAGCATAGGGAGGGACAGGAGCTGCGCCTGCGGAATGTGACCCTGCTGGAACTCGCGCGGTTCGCGCACGTCGATGACGATGGGCGGTGCGCCGCTGTGCAATTGCTGCCACAGCTCGCGCGGCGCGACTTTGGGGACATCGCTCGCTGTGGCCTTGGGCAGCGTAATCTCGACGGTGGGGACGTAGCGGGGCAGGTTCTGGCACTCGCGGAACACCCGGACGTCGCTCTCATAGATGCACACCGCCGGGTCCAGGACATGGTAGAACAGGTACTCGATGGCGGTGTCCTCGGACAGGAAATGGTCAGCGCCCAGGTAGGCAAAAAACCCAGAGGAGCGCATGAAATGCAGCACCGGCGTATGGACTCGCACCATGAATACGTCGCCACCTTCCTGTCGGTAGTAGCGCACGACGCTCTGGAGTACGCGGATGCCGGTGATGTCGCATCGGTGGACGCTGTGCATGCGCAGGAGGAGGAAGCGCTGTGCCGGGTGGGCGCGGCGCTGGGCGCGGATGGCGTTCTCCACATTGCTGGCGGCGCCGAAGTACAGGTCGCCCAGGATGTCCAGGATACCGAGTTGCGGGCACTGCGGCTTGTGCGGCTGGTGAATGAAATGGCGGAAGTCATTGTCCGGCACAACGGCTCTCACCCTAGGCGCGCTGGTCTGTAGGATGTAGTATGCCAGGGACATCATGATGCCCGCCAGGACGGCGAAGTCGATGCGGAGGAACAGCGTGCCTGCAAACGTCACGAGCATGATGGCCGCGTCGCCACGGCTGCTGCGCCAGATGTGGGCGATCTGTGCGCGATCCACCATGCCGATACCAATGATGATGAGCACGCCCGCCAGAGCGGCTCGCGGCATGTACGCGCCAACGGGTGACAGGAGCAGCATGGCGACAAGGATGAACACACCGGCGAAGACGGATGACAGCGCGGACCGCGCGCCTGCCTGGTTGTTGATGCTCGAGCACGAGTTTGAGCCGCAGACCGGGATGCCAGTGAAGAAGCCGCACGCGATGTTGCCTAGCCCCTGGCCGACGAATTCCTGGTTGTTGTCGATCTGCTGGTCCGTGGCGATAGCCATCGAGCGGGCGATAGCCATGGTTTGGATCAGGCCGACGGCGGCGATTGCCAGCGCGCCGGGCGCCAGCTCGGCGACAAGGTTCAAGTCAAAGAGGGGAACCGGCTGGAAGGGGGGCAAGCCCTGTGGAAACGGGCCGATCACCTTCACGCCGGCGTTGTTCAAGCCGAGAACGAATACGACAAGGCACACGCTGGAGAGAGAGATCACCGTCGCGGGCCAGCGTGGTCGTACTTTGCGGATGACCACCATAAGCGCCATGGTTCCCAGCCCGATAGCCAGGGTAGGCACGCTTATCTGGGGAAGGTTCAGCAGCTCGCGTTGTATCGTCTCGACCACGCTCGCGCTGCTGAAGCTCAAACCGAGCAGATGGCGCGACTCATTGATCGCCAGGAGGATGCCAGCGCCGGCTGCAAAGCCCACCAGGAGCGAGTCCGAGATGAAATTGACCAACATGCCTAGCCGAGCCAGTCCTAGAATCAACTGGATTGCGCCGGCTAGAGCCGCCGTCAGCCCCGCCGCGACGAGGAAGTTGGGCGTCCCTGGTGTGGCGATAGCGGATAGGCTCGAGAAGACGAGGAGAGCTGTGACGTTGGTCGGCGACGTAAAAGTCTGGTTGGAGGACCCCCACAGACCCGCGACGATGGGCGCGACAATGGCTGCATACAGGCCCATCGCCGGTGTTGCCCCGGCGGCGACCCCGTAGGCGATGGCCTGGGGGAGGGCGACGATGGCGACCGTCAGCCCGGCAATCAGATCGAAGCGCAGGCGGAGCAGAGGCTCGGCGCGCAAGATCTCGGCTGGGCGCATAAGGTAGGCGGCACTGCTTCGGATGTTGGTGAGCATCGGCGACTCTCCCAGGTGCGCTGATTTTATTGCAGTGTGGAAGACGGCAACCGCATGGGGACGCGCAAAGACGATGTCGCGGAAGCACAGTATAAAACGGACGCTGTCACATTGCAACCCGCTGACGCTTATCGACATATTGCAGCCTTGCAAACGTTTGCGGGATAGGGTACAATAAGAAAAGGTGCGGTCCGCACTGTGAGTCACAACATCAGCTTGCGTCGGCCGGGATGGCCTATCCATGCCGTTTTTCTCCCATGTCCCGCTGCATATCCAGCTTCGCCGCCTACGCTGGCTCCTCCCACTGGGCGTGTTTGCCGTCGCCGCGCTAGAGCGCTCCGTGCTGGTCTCCTGGCTAGGGCCAAGCGCGTTCTCCTTGAGCGACACACTCGATGTCCTTATCCTTGGCATTGTGGGCAGCATTACTGCATGGATCGGGCTGAGTTTGCTGGCGAACGCCCTGGAGCGGCACAGTCAGGCCGAGGAGCACCTGAAAGTTGCTTACGCCGAGCTTGAGACGAACCACGCGCGGCTGCTGTCGCTCAACCGCATTGGGGAGCAGATCGCGGCGGCCGACAGTGAGGAGACGGTGCTGGAGCTGGCTGCCCAGGCGCCTATCGAGTTGATTGGGGCGCAGGCATCGTCCATCGTGACGTTCGACGACGCGGCCAACCGCGTGCAGCTCGACGTGGCGTGGGGCCTGAGCGAGCAGTATGTCCACGCGTTGCGCGCCCAGATGGACGCGGGCATCGACACGACGCGTTGCCGTGAATGCACGACGCTGCGTGCCCAGACGCGGAGCGGCTGCCCGCTGTTTGTCGGGCTTGAGACATTGGCGGAAGCGGAAGGTATCGCGTCGGCGGTGTGCATGCCCATCGTGCGCGAGAAAGAGCGCGTCGGGGCGATCCTGGCCTACTTCCCCTCGGCGGATGGTCCGCCGGAGTCCCAGGTGCGCTTACTCAATGTTGTGCAAGGGGAAATCGCCGGGATGCTGGACAGCCGACGGCTGCGAGCGCGCCAGATGACGACGCTGCACGCGCTGGATCAGGCGGCGGCGAGCGAGGCGAACCTGGACCACTTTGCGAGCCAGGTCTTGCAAATCACAGCCGCCGGTTGGGATGTGGACGCGGCGGCCTTGTTCCTGTACGATGCCGCGTCCCATGCCTGGGCGTGCCGCGCCTCCCGTGGGCTGGGGAGCGGCATGACCGACGCCCGCTTCGAGCTAGCGCTGGAGATGGCGCAGAAAACGCTGACAGGCGCCCCGGTGATCGTCGCGACGCTGCCGGAGCCAACAGGGGACCTACGGTCGGCTGCGGCTGCGCCGCTGGTGACCGAGGGCTTAGTGTTCGGCGCGCTGTTCCTGGGCGCAACGCGGCCCCGGACGCTGTCCGCCCGCCACACCGATCTGCTGACGACGGCAGCAAACCAGATTGCCCTGGCCGTCCGCAACGCGCAGCTCTACGAACAGGTGCGACAGATGGCGGTCTTCGAGGAGCGCTATCGCCTGTCGCGTGAGATTCACGATGGCCTGGCGCAAACCCTGGCCTATCTTAGCTTGCAAATGGAGCGCCTGGAGAAGCTGGTCAAGGTTGGCCGCGACGAGGACGCGATTCTTGAGATGGGCGAGATGCGCGAGTCCATTCGGGCCGCCTACGTCGATGCGCGGGAAGCCATCGATGGGCTGCGCCTGGCTGCCGAGCACCCAGAGCAGGTGGCGGCGCGGCTGGCGGACTACGTGACCCACTTCCGCCAGCAGACCGCCATCGAGACGGCTTTCGTCGCTGACCCGCCAGGGCTGGTGGTAGACCCGGAGGTCACGCTGCAACTCCTCCGCATTGCCCAGGAGGCGCTCACCAACGTGCGCAAGCACGCCCACGCCCGGCACGTCGAGGTCCGCCTGGTGGCGCAGGGCGACTATCTGGAGCTGACCGTCACCGACAACGGCGACGGTTTGCCCCAGGCCCTTGCGGCGAACGGCGACTACCGGCGCCACGGCATGGCGACGATGCGCGAGCGGGCGCAGAGTCTCGGTGGCCGCTTTAGCATCGTGACCGGAACCGGGCAGGGCACCCGCATCATCGTCACCATTCCCCAACGAGGCGCCGCATGATCCGCATCCTGATCGCCGACGACCACCGCCTGTTCCGCGAAGGTCTGGCGCGCGTTCTGAACGACACCGCAGAAATGAGCGTCGTCGCGAGCGTATCCGACGGGGCAGATGCGATTGCCCGCGCGGCGGCGCTACGGCCGGATGTGGCGCTGCTGGACATCAACATGGCGCGTGTCGATGGCATCGAGGCCGCGCGCCAGATTCACCTCGCGCAGCCGGAGACGCACATCCTCATGCTGACCGTGTCCGAGAACGCCGAGCACCTGTTCGCCGCCGTTCGCGCTGGCGCGCGCGGCTATCTCCTCAAGAGCATGGGCAGCGACGAGCTGATGGATGCCATCCGCCGCGTCAACGCGGGTGAGGCGATCATCGCGCCGAGCATGGCGGCCAAGCTGCTGGATGAGTTTGCCGCGCTCTCGACAGACAGCGAGCGACGCGAGACCGGCGGAGAGGAGCTGACGGCGCGCGAGCGCGCCGTCCTGCGCTTGATCGCCCAGGGCATGACGAACAAGGAAATCGGCGCCGCCCTCTCCCTCTCCCCGCACACGGTCAAGGCGCACCTGCGCAACATCCTGGACAAGCTGCACCTCCGCAGCCGGTCCGAGGCGGCTGCCTGGGCCGCCCGCCATAGCCTTGCCAGAGGCGCTCCGCCTCACCTGGATTAATCCCCTGTCTCCGCTCATTCTCCAAATGGATTAGGCGCCCCTAACCGATTTCTAGCCTTCATGTACCCATCCGGCTGACGACGGAGGTGGTTCCCGGCTGCTATACTGGGGATATGGGTACGCGCGTGCTTCTTGTCGGCCGAGGGCTGTTCCGAGACGGGTTGGCCCACCTTCTCGGCCAGGAGCCGTCTGTCTTCGTCGTCGGCTCGGCCGACTCGTGGAACGAGGCCGAGGACCTCATCGCCGCGACACAGCCGGAGGTGCTGATCGTCGATCAGGCCGCTATCGGGAGCCGCCCGACGAATGTCTACTCGTTGCTCGGCAACCCGTCGCGCAGTCTCCGCATCATCCACCTGACCCTCGACGAGAATCGAGCCGTCGTGGATGATCTGCGTCCGGTGCCCGACATGGATGCGACCGAACTGCTCGGCATGCTGCGTGGGTCATGGCAGGGGCCGTCCGAGGGGACGGCGAGCCGCCCATGAGCGCGCACGTCCTCGATCCCGCCCCACGCGCCGCCAGCCGCCGCTGGTTTGTCTGGCCGCTGCGGGCGCTCTACGTCCTGGGGGCGCTCCTCGTCGTCGGTGTGCTGGCCTTCGCTACCTTCAAGCCGTTGCGGGTGATGCCCCGCATCAGCCTGGCGCCCGGCTTCGCGTTCACCAACCAGGCCGGTGTTGTGCGCACCAGCGAGGACTACCGCGGCAAGGTGACGCTGTACAGCTTTAGTTACACCGGCTGTGGGGCAGGCTGCCCGCAGACTGCCGACCAGCTCGCGGCGTTCCGCGAGCGCCTCGCTGCCAACAAGCCGCAGGGGATCGATGTGGCGCTGGTGACGATCAGCGTTGACCCGGAGCATGACACGCCCGAGGCGCTGGCGCGCATGGCTGCCACGTATCCGGGCGACCCGGCGATCCCGTGGGACTGGCTGACCGGCGACCCGCTCAAGACCAAGTACGCAGTGGGCGGCGGCTTCAACGTGTACTATGATAAAAAGGCAGGTGACCCGACGGCCATTCGCTTCGAGCCTCACTTTGTCCTGGTGGACGGCTGGGGCATTATCCGCGCCGACTACCGCACATCGCAGCTCGACCAGGCTCTTGTGATGCGCGACCTGCAATCCATTGCCGACGAGGCCCGCAATAGTACGGGCGTCGCGCGGGTGGCGTATGAGGCCGCGCACGTGTTCAGGTGCTACCAATGACCGATGTTCCTATGACGCATCGGCGGACGCTGCCCGTCCGCTGGCCCATCCTTCTGGTGGTGGGTATCGTTGTCCTGACCCTGGTAGGCGTCGCTGGCTGGAAGGTCGGCGCCATGCTGCGTCCCCACGCCTACCACGGCATGATTCTGCAATCGCCCCAGCCGGCGCCCAACTTCACGCTGACCGACCAGCACGGCAAGCCTGTCTCCTTGCAGGACTTTCGCGGCAAGCTGGTCATGCTGTTCTTCGGCTACACCACCTGCCCCGACGTGTGTCCGGTCACCCTGTCCGTCATCAACAAGGCGCGGGAGGCGCTAGGGGACGACGCTGGGGATGTGCAGGTCATCATGGTGTCGGTGGATCCGCAGCGCGACACACCCGACGTGATGGGGGAGTACGTCGGGCGCTACGACCCCAGCTTTATCGGACTCACGGGGACACCTGAGAAGATCGCCGAGACGGCGACGTACTATGGCGTCTACTACAACGCGCATCCGGTGACGTCGGCGTTAGGCTACCTGGTGGACCACACCGCGACGGTCATGGTCGTGGACCGCCAGGGCTACCTGCGCCTCCTGTTCCCATTCGGTATCTCGGTGGAAGACATGGCCGACGACCTGGCCTATCTGCTCACCCGGTGACCCACATTCATTGCCTGGAGGAAACACTATGGACAAGAAACTACCAAACAAAGACCAACCACAGCATCCCATCGGCGCTATCACCATCACCCTGCTCTTCCTCCTCACCCTCATTATCCTGTGGAGCTGGGTGTACCTGATTCTGCTGGGGAGAGGGGTGACGGGATGATTCACGTTGACACATACGAAAAGTGGTGGATCGCCATCAGCGTGGCCGTCGTCGCTATCTTCTTCGCCACCATCACCATCTCATCCGCCGCCATGGGCTACCAGCTGCCGTACTCCGCGCAGCTCGTGAACCCGAACACGGTGGCGACGACAGGCACATTTGCTGAGCCGGGGCTGCGCGAGCTTGCGCCGGGCAAGTACGAGGCCGTCATCCGCGCGGGCGCAAAGCCGTGGGTCTTCACCCCCAACGAGTTGAAGGTGCCGGTTGGTTCGCAAGTCACCTTCATTGTGACCAGCCAGGACGTCCAGCACGGTTTCCTGGTCGAGAATACGAACGTCAACGCGATGTTGCTGCCGGGCCGGGTCACGACATTGACCCACACATTCAATACCCCCGGCACGTATCACTACCTCTGTACCGAGTACTGCGGTCTGGGCCACCAGTACATGTTCGGTACGATCACCGTAGAATAATCATGGCAGTCGCGTGACTGTCGTCTCGAAAGGAGACAGCAATGCTTGCTTCTGAAAAGAGGCTTGTCGGCTGGCATATGGTGGTCGCGATTGTGGCCCTGTTTGTTGGCAGCCTCTTCGGACCGATGCAAGGGCTAGAGCACGCCGGGGTTGACATGTATACCCCACTTCAGGATGCTGGGCTGTTGCAATCCTACTACCAGGGCCTCAGCCTGCACGGCGTTCTCAATGCTCTTATCTGGACGACGTTCTTTATCACCGGTTTCCTCACGCTGGTGACAGTCAACAGCCTCCAGACGCCCATCCGCTTCCCGTGGCTGAGCTGGGCGGCCTTCGGCACGATGGTCGTCGGACTACTCGTCGCCGCCGTGCCGCTGCTGCTCAACCAGGCGTCCGTCCTGTACACCTTCTACCCGCCGATGCAAGCGCCGTGGTACTACTACCTCGGCCTGGTCGTCTTTGTCGTCGGCAGCTGGATGACGGGCTGGAGCCTGATCGCCACGTACATGAAATGGCACGGCGAGAACAAGGGCAAGACCGCGCCCTTGCTGGCGCTGGCGTCCATCATCACTGTCGTTCTCTGGCAGGTCTGCACGCTCGGCGTCGCGGTGGAGATTCTTGCGCTGATTATGCCCTGGACGCTGAACATCCTGCCCGGCATCGACTCTGAGCTCGCCCGCACCTTCTTCTGGTTCACCGGCCACCCGCTGGTGTACTTCTGGCTGCTGCCCGCCTACATCTCCTGGTACGGCATGATGCCCAAGCAGGTCGGCGGTAAGCTGTTCAGCATGCCCCTGGCCTACCTGGCGTTCTGGCTGTTCCTGGTGCTCTCGACGCCCGTCGGCTTCCACCACCAGTACGTCGACCCCGGCGTGCCGGACTTCTGGAAGTGGGCGCACGCCCTGCTGACCTACGGCGTGTTCTTCCCCAGCCTGCTGACAGCCTTCAACGTCATCGCCTCCCTGGAGATTGGCGGTCGGGCGAACGGCGGCAAGGGGGTCCTCGGCTGGATTCCCAAGCTGCCGTGGGGGAACCCATCAGTCGCCGCGCAGCTCCTGGCGATGATCGTGTTCGCCTTCGGCGGCATCGGTGGCCTGATCAACGCCTCGTACAACGTCAACCTCGTCGTCCACAACACGGCCTGGGTGCCGGGCCACTTCCACACCACCGTCGGGACGGGTGTGACCCTGACCTTTATGGGCATCCTTTACTGGATGGTTCCCTACCTGACCGGCCGCAAGCTGTGGAACCCGCGCCTGGCCGTAGCGCAGGCGTGGACGTGGGCGATTGGCGTGGTGGTGTTCTCGACGGCCATGCACCGCCTCGGCCTGCTCGGCGCGCCCCGCCGCACCATGCTCGGCGCGGCTATCGAGGCGTATGGCAGCAACGACTGGCGCATCTGGACGATCCTGACCGCGACGGGCGGCATCATCATGTTCGTCGCCCTGGTCATGTTCATCGCGGTCGTCGTCATGACCGCCTTCCGCTCCAAGGAGCGCGTCGAGGTTCAGATGCCCGTCGCCGAGGCGTACGAGCAGCCGCTCGCCATCCCGGCCTGGCTGAGCAACTGGCGGCCCTGGCTGGCGGCCACCATCGTTTTGGTGCTGCTGAGCTACGGCCCCATCCTGGTGCAGATGATCGCCAACGTTCAGTTGGTCTCGCCAGGTTTCCGCGTCTGGTAGCAAGTTCCCGCCGCTTCCATGTGTGCGCGTGTCCACCGGGGGTTGCCACAGCGGCTCCCGGTGGACGTATGTATCCATGACGGGTAATGCTGCATCTATAAGGATAGAGAAGCCGTCATTGCGAGCATAGCGAAGCAATCTCGCGCCCTTGCGACAGCCGGTCTAGCCTAGGCCGAGCGAATCTCTCACCGGCCGAGGGACTGCTTCGTCGTCCTACCGTCCTCCTCGCAGTGACCCCCGAGCTATTGAACATCAGAATCGAGGACATCCCGTGTTCTTCCGACGCGACAAGCCGCCAACCCTCTTGGAAGGCGTAGACCAGGACAAAGATTGTCTTCCTGATGAGCCGAGTGGCGCTGCCCGTGACATTCTTCAGCCTATGACCCAGGTCTGGAAGCCGCAGCGTAACCGCGTGCTGTGGCTCATGGAGCGCATCGCTCTGGCCGTCGAGACGCCGGTCAACCGGCTCGTCGGCGCGCAAACGCTCAACCCCTTCTACCACACGGGGACGATTGCCGTGTGGCTCTGGATCATCGTGGCGGTGACGGGCCTGTACCTGACGTTCTTCATGCAGTTCGGCTTCGAAGCGACGTTTGCGGCCATTGCCCGCATCGAAAGCCACCCCCTTGCCCACGTCATTCGGGCGATGCACCGCTACGCCTCGATCTTCGCCCTGGTCGTGAGCCTGCTCCACGGCTACCGCCTGCTGTTCATGGACCGCTTTCGCGGCCCGCGCTGGCTGGCGTGGGTCACGGGCGTGGTGATGATGGCCGTGCTGTGGGTGGACGGCGTGCTCGGCTACTGGCTCATCTGGGACGAGCGCGCGCAGCTCATTACGGCCAGCTTCACCCACTGGCTGGATGCCCTGACACCGTGGGGGCCGGGCTTCCTGGGCTACCTTCTGAGCGCCGAGCGCCTGGATCGCGGCTGGATCGTCATCGGGCTTATCCTGCTGCTCCACATCCTTCTCTTCGTGCTCATCAGCGCGATGTTCTGGCTGCACATCGTGCGTCTCAGCCGGCCCAAGTTTCTCCCCTCGCGTCTCTGGGTCGCGGGCGTGTTCGGCCTCGTTCTCATCCTGTCCATCGCCATCCCCGTCGGCATGCTCCCCAAGGCCGACTTTGGCGCGCTGCCTGCGCCGATGCGCATCGACCCGTTCTACCTGTTCTTCCTGCCCTTCGAAGTCAACGGCGCTGCGTGGTGGCTGTGGGCGGCGCTGGGCGCGCTGCTGGCCGTCTCCGTCGCTCTGCCCTGGCTGCCGCGCCGCCACAAGGGGCCGCCCCCCATCGCCATTGACAAAGACCTCTGTACGGGCTGCACCGAGTGCGCCATGGATTGCCCGTATAAGGCCATCAGCATGGTCGAGCGCCATGACGGCAAGCCGCACAAGTACATCGCCATCGAAAACCCGGCCATGTGCGTCGCGTGCGGGGTGTGCATCGGCTCGTGCGATCTCCAGGCCGTGTCGCTGAGCGTCCTTGCGCCCCAGGCCATCCCTAACGCTGCGCGCACGCGCCTCGAACGGGCGCGCCGCCGCGCCCCGGCGACTCCAGTGACGATTGTCTATACCTGCGAGCGCCACGCCCTTTTCGGCGCGGACGCCTACCTCGCGGATGGTGTGGGCGTGGCGGTCAATGGGCCGCGCACGGTCGAGGTCATCGCCCTGCCGTGTGTTGCCACGGCGTCGCCCAACCTGGTCAGCGAGACACTCGAGCTAGGCGCGGCGGACGTGCGTGTCGTCGGCTGTCCCCCCGATGATTGCAGCCGACGCGAGGGCAACGTTTGGGAGGAGGGACGCCTCAGTCGCCAGCGCGTGCCGCGCCTGCGCCGCGCCTACGCCAACGCGCCGATCACGACGTTCTGGCTGGCCCCCGACCGCTTCGCCGACGCTTTGAAGCCCCCGCCTGCCCACGTCGGCAGCGGCGACGTGCCGCTCACGCTGCCAGGCCGCATGACGCCTCGGCTGACCCCGCGAAACATCGGCGTGGCCCTGGCGCTAGTCGCCGCCACGTTTGCTGTGCTCGTCGCGCTGAGTGCAGTTCCGATGCGGACGTTCGGGGTGGACGAAGCGCGGCTGTCCGTGGTGCTGCCCAACCCGGCAACCTTCTTTGGCGCAGCGCCGACGATGCCCGGTGGCGTTCAGCCCAACTGGCCGACGCGGTTAAGCGTGGCGGTGGATGGGGCCATGCTGTTGGAGCAGCCGCTTGTCCCGGCGGACGTGTACACCGGCAAAGCGCCCGCCATTCTGGCGGAGTGGCCCCTATCGCCGGGGGCGCACCGTCTGCAAGTGTGGTTCGACGGCGGTGAGGGGGGAACAACGACGTGGCGGCTGGTGGACCGAACGGTCACACTCCAGCCGCGCGAGGCCCTGGTCTTGGACGACTACCTGTTGCAGGGGCAGAACGGCTCGCGTTGATGGCGGTACGTACTTCGCGGGATTACCTGTTTCCAAGCGCAAAGTCATTGGACCGCGAAAGGCGCGAAAAGGAGTCGCCCAGCGAGTGATTTTCGCGTTTTTCGCGCTCTTTCGTGGCCTTCGTGGTCCGAATCCCCCCGCATTATTGGACACGCAGCTTCCACAGCGGAACGGGGCCGGGGTTGAGCGTCTCACCGGCGCGGGACGGCAGGAGGTTGCGCTTGGTGTCGAAGTCGTACACGCCGACGCGAAGCTCGTAGACGCCGGGCGGCGCATCCGGCGAAATCCCGATAGTGCGCGTGTCCTTCATTGTCGTGCCGACCCGCCATGCCGACGTGGGCTGGCTGCGGCTGCGCAGCGGCTCATCGTCTTGGGCGATCTTAGCGCCGTTTGCGTCGACGACCTGGATTGTCACGGCGTAATCCGCCGACATGGCTTCCAGCGCCTGCCAGCGTAGGCCGAGCTTGAAGCTCTCGCCAGGCCGCAGCGTGGTCCGATCCAGCTCGTACTCAATCAGCCCCAGCTTGTGCCCCCACTCGTAGGTCAGGCTATCCTGGGGGCGGGCGCTGATGCTCGGCCCTGGGAAGCGCACTTCATCGCCCGGGGCGTGCCCGGCTCCGTCGGTTACGGTCAGGCGCTCGCCGTTCGCGTGGTAGAGACCGACAGCCAGTGTCGTGCTGTCGGCGGCCGGCGCAGTATCCGGGACGGCCAGCGGGTAGCGGTCGCAGAAGCGCGCCCCCACGGGCCAATGGGACGACGGGAACATGCCCAGGCCGTGGTAGGTATCCTTCTGCGCGGCAATGATGTCGTCCTGCGTGAGCATGTGTACGTAGACCAGGACATCCTCATCGACCGACCCCGTTCCCTCCCAGCACGCCGTGACCCATGCCGTGCTACCCGGCGCAACGTTAGCCTGTTCCACCGTGTACCCCAGCAGCCGAATGCCGTTCTCGAACGTCACGTCGGTGTGGTTCGTGACGGCGCTGTCCATTTGGTCAGGTGAGAGGATAGGCGGCGGCGCGTAGGTTGGGGCGATGATGGCGAACGGGATAGCGGTCGCCACCACGAGCATCACAATACCAATACCCGTGACCACCCACCGCTGCACGCGCTCGCCGCGCGGAACGAGGGCGAGCCAGCCGACGACCAGCAAGATGGCGATGCTCGGAATGGCCGGGTAGAGCAGGCGGCCCTGGCTGCCCGGCGTCGTGAGCGTCCAGCGCACGACGCCGACGATGACCAGCAGCAGCCACGCGCCGAGGTAGGTCAGCGGCGACAGCCTGTCCCAGCGCCGCCGCATGATGGCGCGTACGACACACATAAGGAGACCGACGAGTCCCAGGGCCGTCGCCAGGTCGTAGGCGTGGTAGAGCGGGGTCGGCACGGGGATGTTGAACCAGCCGAACATCGCCCAGTACGACCAGCGTAAGCCCTCCATTTCGCCCAACGCCTCGCGCAAACCGAACCCGTCGGGTCGCCGTCCCATGATCGCCAGGTGCATGTTGAGCGCGCTCAGGTCGCCGTACAACAGCCAGTTGCGCGCAAACCACCAGCCGCATATGACAATAGCCACGGCAAACACGACAACGAGCCGCGCAAGTGAGGCTCTTGATCTTCGGAGATTCGAGAATGGATTTGTAACGCAAAGGCGCAGAGGCACAGAGGAAGAAGATCGTTGGGCCTTTGTCTCGCCTGCGTCTCCGCGGCTTTGCGTTGCCTTTCTTTCGATGGAAGGACTTGCGCTGTAGGGTAAATGGTTGGACCACGAAAGGCTCAGAAAGGACGCGAAAAACGCGAAAGGTCGACGCCAGGCGACTCTTTTTCGCGCCTTTCGCGTCCTTTCGTGACCTTCGTGGTCCGAAGGCCCATCACCTACATAACCCCTCTCTCTAAGACATGGAGAAACAATTAGCGCCACGACCGTCACGAACGGCCACAGCAACAGGCCGCTGAGCTTGGCGAGCGCCGCGCAGCCGAGCACGACGCCCAGCACGACGGCGCGGCGGTAGGACGGCGGACGCGCGACGAAGTCCAACAGCAGGAGGAGCGCCAGGCTGCTCAAGAAGGTAACGAGCATGTCGTTGTTGACCTGGGCGCTGCTGAAGATGAAGGCGGGCGTCAGCGCGGTGACGAGCATCGCGCCGAGGGCGACGCTGCGCCGACTGGGGTACAACCTGCGCCCCAGGCCATAGACGCACAAGAGCGTCCCGACGCCAAGCAGGATGGAGAGCAGGCGCGTCAGGTGAACGGCGAGGGCGGTTCCGGTATACGGGAAGGCCTCGGCGTCGCCGTGGATGATGTAGTTCTGGTTGTCCTTGTAGGGCGTCGGGATAGGGCGGAACTGGGGGTTCTGGCGGAGGTAGAGCGGCAGGTCGTCGGTGGGGACCCAGGCAGTGAGCGCCGCGCCGAGCAGATAGTACAGGGGCGGCTGGCCGCCCTCCTGCCTTGCTAAGTGACCATACTGGTCGGGCGGTTGGCGGGGAAGGCCCCCGCCGCTGGCGACGTGCTGGACGAAGGCGTAGTGCCAAACCTCGTCGAAGCCCTCGAACACAGGCGCCACGAAGCTGTAGAGCAGGGCCAGGCCGACGAAGAGCGCGACGACCAGGACAACGTCTAGGGTTGGCAGCCCCTTGGAAAGGCTTCGTTTCATTACAAGCCTGGCTCGCTTACCCGCCTGGACCGATGCATCATAGTGGCTCCATTATAGTGGGGGAACCGAGCAGGTCAATGTTTGGGCCGTATCCCAATGCGGGGTATTGCGTTACATCACTTGTGAAGTCGGCAGATGTGGCTCTACATGACAATTGCATCGAACCAGGAGAGGACTGTGCGATGAAGGAAACGCTCGAGATTCTGGGATTGCGTGTCGCGCCGGGCGACGTCGGAAAGACAGTGCTGGACCTGACGCTGGCGGGTGTGGCGACGAAGATGCCTCTGTTCGTATTCAATGGCGCTCATTCGGGGCCGACGGTAGTCGTTACGTCAGGCGTCCACGCGGCTGAGTACGTCGCCATCGCCACGACGTACCGCCTGGCGCGGGAAATCGACCCGGCGCAGCTCTACGGCCAGCTCGTCATCGCCCCCATCGTGAGCATGACCTCGTTCGCCAAGCGCGCCATCTACATCGCGCCGCCTGACGACAAGAACCTCAACCGCCAGTTCCCCGGCGATCCCAACGGCTCCTTCGCCCAGCAACTCGCCGCCTGGATCTTCCAGAACCTCATCCGCCGCGCCGACACCTACATCGACCTGCACGGCGGCGATCTCAACGAGGCGCTGGCGCCTTTCAGTATCCTGCGTCGCACCGACAACGACGATGTCTACGAGCGCTCGATGGCGCTGGCCGAGGCGTTCGGCCTGCCCAACATCGTTGTGAGTGTTGTCGGTGGCTCGACGACCTCTGCCGCGGCTGAGGCGGGAATCCCGGCCCTCCTCGCCGAAGTCGGCGGACAGGGGTTGTGGACAGAGGCGGACCGCGAGCAAATGTATGCGGGCTTGCTGCGGACCCTGGCGCACTTGGGCCTGATGCGAACGTCTGCGCCGCCTGCGCCGGGGCCGACACGGGTTCTCAACGAGTTTGTGTGGCTGCGCGCGTCCCACAACGGCCTGTGGTATCCAGCAGTGAACATCGGCGATGCCGTGACGGAAGGCCAGCAGGTGGGGCACATCGAGGATTTTCTGGGCAACGTGGTGGAGGTTGCCAAGTCGCCGGTGTCGGGAACAGTGCTTTTCCTGGTTAGCACGCTCGCCATGAACAATGGCGATCCCCTGCTCGGTATCGGCGTCTAGGGATGGGAAGCGCAACGCGCGTCGTGCGCGAAAACTAGCGTTTTCACGCGATTGGGCTATAGTTGGATAGCAATTTCGCGGCAGTCGGAGCATGCCGGCGTCGCATGGAAGGAGAAGTGAATGATCACGATTCGAATGGATCGCCGGGTCTTATACGGCATCCTTGGCGTGGTGGCCGTCCTGGCGGTGCTTGGGCTTGGCTTTGTCCTCGGCAAAGCCGTCTCACCCACCAGTACCACGACGCAAGCGGCCGCGCCCGCCCAGAATCCAGCGGCCCAGAACCCAGCAGCTCAGAACCCTGCAGCGCCGCAGATTGTCCTCACGCCGCAGTACGACCCCACGGCGATTGCGGCGGCAAACGCGCAGCTAGCGCACGTGCCGCGTATCTCACTCGATGAAGCTAAGCAGAAGATGACCGACCCGAACGTTCTCTTCGTAGACGCGCGCACTGCTCAGGAGTACACGCAAGGGCATGTCAAGGGCGCGATCAGCGTGCCAGTCGCCGACGTGGATAAGTATCTGAGCCGCCTGCCGCAGGACAAGGCGCTTATCGTCTATTGTGCCTGACCGAACGAACAAGAATCTGCCCGTGAGGCAGACATTTTGATCAACAAGGGGTACAAGAACGTCCATGCGTTGACGGGGGGCTGGGCAGCCTGGAAGACGGCCGGCTTGCCGACGCAGCAGTAGCAGCTTGGTAGAACGTCACAGAATCGGGGGCGTGCTCCTCTCGCGGAGCGCACCCCCGATTACCTTTTTTGACATTGGTTCCGACTTCGGGTACAATCGCAGCATACCACCAGGGCAATGGCCGCCTCAGGGCGGCTATTCTTATGCATGGAGGAAACACAATATGGCCCTGACGCCTGAACAACAAGATGTCTTGGCGCGCGCCAAGACCGAGGGTGTGCAGTTCGTCAATCTCCAGTTCATTGACGTGGTGGGCATCATCAAGAGTGTGACCCTGCCCGTCGAGCGTTTGGTAGAGGCTTTCGACCGGGGTATCTGGTTCGACGGCTCATCCATCGAGGGGTTTACCCGCATCCAGGAATCCGACATGTTCCTGGTGCCGGACGCCGCCACCTACCGCGTCCTTCCCTGGGGCGCGCAGTCGGGCAAGGTGGCCCGCCTACTGTGTGACATCTTTACCCCCAATGGTGACCCGTTCGAGGGCGACCCGCGGCGGATTCTGCGTCGCGCCGTCGAGGTGGCGGCCCAACAAGGGATAACGTACAACACCGGGGTCGAGCTAGAGTTCTACCTGTTCACGCCGGAGAATGGGCGCATTCGTCCTGCGCCCCACGATGTCGGCGGCTACTTCGACTTCTCGCCACGCGATGAGGCGGGCCTCGTGCGCCAGGACATCACGCGCGCGCTGGAGGAGATGGGGCTGGAGGTGGAGATGATCCACCACGAAGTCGGCCCGGGTCAGCACGAAATCGACTTCCGCTACGCCGATGCCCTGACATCCGCCGACAATGCCCTGACGTTCAAGTACACTGTCAAGGCCATCGCGCAGCGCCACGGTCTGTACGCGACATTCATGCCCAAGCCCATCTATGGCATCGCGGGCAGCGGCATGCACACGCACCAGAGTTTGTTCCGCGACGGCCAGAATCTCTTCTACCGCGCCGATGACCCTTACAAGCTGTCGCCGATGGCCTACTCGTTCATGGCGGGGCAGATGAAGCACGCCCGCGCCCTGGCCGCTCTCGTTGCGCCGACGGTCAACTCGTACAAGCGGCTCGTGCCCGGCTACGAGGCGCCGGTCTACGTGTGTTGGGCGCAGATCAATCGCTCGGCCCTGATCCGCATCCCGCGCTACTCGCCGGGCCGCGAGCAGAGCACCCGGCTCGAGCTGCGCTGCCCCGATCCCAGCTGCAACCCGTACCTCGCCTTCGCCGCCATGCTCCACGCCGGACTGGACGGCATCAACCAGAACCTACAGCCCCCGCCGCCGGTGGAGGAGGACGTGTTCCACTGGGATGCCGATGAGCTGCAAGAGCGCGGTGTTGCCACGCTGCCCGGCTCCTTGAAGGAGGCGCTGGATGAGCTATCGAAGGACGAACTGATCCAGCAGGCCCTTGGCGGCCACGCCTACGAGGCTTTCCTTCGGGCGAAGACAGAGGAGTGGGACGAGTACCGCACCCAGGTCAGCCAATGGGAGGTCGACCACTACCTGGAGATTCTGTAGCGTGGGTTTCAAAGGGCCTGACAGGTTGTGAAGCCTGTCAGGCCCTCTCATTTACCGAAAGGACCGCGCCGATGAACGTTCTGGTCATCAACGGGATGGAGGTGGCTGCGCTTCTCCCCATGTCGGACGCCATCGAGGTCATGGCTGACGCGCTGCAAACGTTGGCGCGGGGCGACGCGATCCTACCGCTACGTCCCGTGATGTGGCTGCCCGACCGCATCGGCGCGCTGGGCATGATGCCGGCCTACCTTGGCGGCGAGCCGTCCATCATGGGGCTGAAAGTCGTGAGCGTCTTCCCCGGCAACCGCGACACGCCGTACGACTCACACCAGGGCGCGGTCATGCTGTTCGAGACGAACCACGGGCGGCCCCTGGCGATTATCGACGCCTCGGCCATCACCGCTATTCGGACGGCAGCCGTCACCGGCGTGGCGACGCGCGCCCTGGCGCGGGAGGATGCGGGCGACCTGGCGATCCTCGGCTCCGGCGTCCAGGCCCAGACGCACCTGGCCGCGATGTTGAACGTCCGGCCCATCCGCCGCATCCGCGTCTGGAGCCGCACCGAGGAGAATGCGCGGGAGTTCGCCGCGCGGGAGAGTGAGCGCCACACCGTCGAGATCGAGGTGGTGGAGACGGCGCAGGGCGCCGTAGACGGGGCCGACCTCATCTGCACCGTGACCTCGGCGACGGCGCCGGTGCTGAAGGGCGAGTGGATCGCGGAAGGCGCCCACGTCAACGCCGTCGGGTCGAGCGTTCCCTTTGCCCGTGAGCTGGATACCCAGGCCGTTGCCCGGTCGCGGATGTACGTGGACCGCCGCGAGTCGGCGCTCCATGAAGCGGGTGACTTCCTGTTTCCGAAGCGCGAGGGGGCGGTGGACGACAGCCACATCCAGGGCGAATTGGGCGACCTGCTCATCGGGCGTGTCGAGGGGCGCCAGCGTCCCTCGGACATCACCCTGTTCAAGTCGCTCGGCCTGGCCGTCGAGGACCTGGCGGCTGGCTATCACATCTACCTCAAGGCCCTCGCCACCAACGTCGGGACAGCGGTGGACCTGGGCGGAGCACGAGTCTAGGTCGTCATGCTTCGCTCCGCCTGGCTTCCCGCGCCCAGTGTGTTTCTCCTATTCTGCCTCGATAACTATAATCTTCACGTCACTTGAAGATACCGTTAGGTCATTATATCGCATAGTTTTCGCAGTGGAGAGTTGGATGTTAGTGCGCGAGACTCATGTGCAGGCAGCGGCCGTCCTGGACGGGCAGGCTTCGGGCCAGGAGAGCGCGGCGACGGGTACGAAGCTGAGTTGGGGATCAAGGGAGACCCAGGTCTCCCTGATCTTGCTCTTCCTGGTTACGGTGATGGCCTTGACCGGCGTCGCGGCCCAGCCGCGCATTGGCCCGAGCAAAGGCTCCTTGCTCCCGACGCCGGAACTGGTGCGCTGGTATCCGGCCTACAAGACTCGCGGGCCGGGGATGTGCGCGCAGGAGTCGAAGAACGGGTGCGCCGACTTCTTGGCGTGGCCGGATTTCAAAGCTGAAATTGAGCAGAAGCTGCTGCCGTTGGCCGAGGACATTCCGAATGGCAGCACCCTCACGGTGACGCCTGACGGCCAGACGGTGAGCATTGTCGCACCCGACGGCAGTGAGTTTGGCATCCTCGTCATGCTCGACGCGCCCCTCGAACGGCATACCCCTAAAGACGGCTTCATCTATATCTCAGACCGCAAGCAGCGACATATCTTCTACAAGTTCCAGCGCCTCTCGGATGGCTCATACCTTCGGCTTCCAATGCCGTACTCATTACAGTAAGTCGCCACGTTCGCCTGGATTCACGTTGGAGGTATCAAAGGACACTCGCGAGGACAGCCGCCGGGATACATAGGACCTACACTGTGCGTAGACAAGGAACACGATTTGCTTGTAACTGAGCTAAACACAGTGGAGGTTATGATGTCAGCGTGGCCCGATAATTCGAATGGTGTACAATCGCGTGAGACGGTGCGGTTTCTTGTATTCGGCGCATCCCTGCGCGACGATTCGTTGAATGTCCGCCTGGCCCGCCTCGCGGCGCAGGTGATCGAGCGGCACGGCGGGATCGTCGATTTCGCCTCGATGGCCGACTTCGATGCCCCCTCATTCGACCAAGACGTGGAGAACAGCGCGGGCCTGCCGTCCGGTACGCAGGCGTTCCGCAGGCGGTTGGAGGCGAATGATGCCTTTGTCATCGCCTCGCCAGAATACAATGCCTCGATGCCCGGCGTCCTCAAGAACGCCATCGACTGGGTATCGCGCGCCAAGCCGCAGCCGTTTAGCGGCCGGCACGGTATGCTGTTGTCGGCCTCGCCGTCGATGGTCGGCGGCAACCGCGGCCTGTGGGCGCTGCGCGTTCCCCTGGAGCACCTGGGCGCGCGCGTTTTCCCGGAGATGTTCTCCCTGGCACAGGCGCACCAGGCGTTCGACGCCGAGGGGCGCATTGCCAACCCGCAGCTCGCCGACCGCTTCGAGCAGAGCATCGTGGCGTTCATGGATCTGGTCGAGGCGGCCAAGCACTACCCCTGCGCCAAGGCCAAGTGGTACGAGTTCCTCGGCGAGCAGCCGACCGTCGCTACTGACCGCGCGGAGTGAGAATAAGACAATGGACGCGCCACTTGTCATCGAACGCGTAAGCCGCGAGCAAGGGCTGGCGGACATTGACGAGCTGATTGCCGTGTTACGGGACAGCGTCGACAACGGCGCGTCTGTCGGCTTCCTGCCGCCCCTGACCTACGATGAGGCGTGGCGCTACTGGGTCAAGGCCCTCGAGCAGGTGCCCGCAGGCGAGCGGCTGCTGCTCACGGCACGGCGCGATGGTCGCATCGTCGGTACGGTCGCGCTAGGGTTGGAGACGCGGCCCAACGGCGCGCACCGCGCCGAGGTCCAGAAGCTCCTGGTTCACTCGGCCTGCCGCCGCCAGGGAATCGCGCGGGCGCTCATGACCCAGGTCGAGGATGCGGCGCGCGCCGAGGGCAAGACGCTCCTCTTCCTCGACACGCGGGAGGGCGACGCGGCCGAGATGCTCTACGAGCGGATGGACTACACGCGTCTCGGCAGCATCCCCGGCTACGCCCGCAACGCCGACGGCAGCTTCGACCCGACAGTTATCTTCTATAAGCTTCTGTAGTGAGGAGAGTTTATCATGGCTGACAGCATTCATCCCGACACCCGCATTGGGCACGTGCATCTGAAAGTGTCCGACCTCGACCGCGCCGTGCGCTTCTATCGCGATGTCCTGGGCTTCGAGCTCCAGCAGTACTACGGCAACCAGGCCGCGTTCCTCTCGGCGGGCGGCTACCACCACCACATCGGTCTGAACACGTGGGAGAGCCAGGGCGGGCCGCCACCCGCGCCCGGCACGACGGGCCTCTACCACCTCGCCATCCTGCTGCCCAACCGCCGCGAGCTGGCGCGCACGTTCAAGCGCGTCCTGGAGAACGGGGTGCGCATCGACGGCGCGTCGGACCACGGCGTCAGCGAGGCGATCTACTTCCGCGACCCGGATGGCAACGGCATCGAGATCTACCGTGACCGCGACCCGAAGGACTGGCCGCGCCGCAACGGCGAGATACACATGGTCACGCGCCCATTGGACCTGCGTGGCCTGCTGGCTGAGCTAGAGACCGAGACCACGCCTGCATAAGCGGTCGACAGGTTCACTCGTAAAAAAGAAAGCCCCCGGAGGAGCGGCTAAGCTCTCCCGGGGGCTTCTTGTCAACCGAAGTTGGCGCTACGAGTGAGGCTACGGATTCACGTTTGGCGTGGATGGCGTTGGGCGGCTCATCCCGACACTGATATGCGGTAGGAACAGGCGGGTCACGCCGGTGATGGCTGTGGCTCCACCTGGCACATCGAGTGGCAGCGACACCCAGGATAGGTTGCTGTTGGGTTGCAGCAACTCGACCATCGGGTTGACAGTACGGCCGGCGTAGAAGGGGCTGACTCGCAGTGTCAGGCTCACAACGGTGACCTTCTTCGTCTGGATATACGACGGTACCGTGAAGTGCAGCGTCAGATCTTGTGCGTTTGGCTCAGTCTTGCCGGCGTCCTGCTGTGTGATGTCAACCCGCTCCAGGGTGACGCCATCGGGCAGGTGGACGCGCATGTCGACATCGCGCGGGGCGTCGTCGGTGTTGATGAGCGTGTAGGTGAAGACCGCCGTGTTGCCCAAGCGCACCGACGGCGACGCCGTGGCGCTGGACAGGGCGAATGGCGACGATACCGTCACCTTGAGGGAATCGGTGAAGTACTGCGACGGGTTGGCGCTGAACGGGCCGTTGGCGATGTGGGCCGTCGGCGTCAGCACTGTCCCGATGCTGATGGGCTGCGTCGCGCGAAGCTGGAACGCGAGGTCGGCGGTGCGCGTCACGGTCCCGTGCCAGTAGACGCCCGGCGCGTCCGGCAGGGCGGCGTCCAGGCGGTGCAGGCTCGTCGTGTACGTCATCGCGCCTTGCGCCACGGTCGAGTGCAGCGTGCCGGGGACGAACGTCGTCTGCGGCGGCACGGGCACGGCGACGTACGCCTGGGTTGGGGCGGCGCTCAAGTCCGGCGCACGGCCCAGGTCGTCCACCGTGACGGTCATCGTGAAGGCGTCGCCGGGGAAGACCTTCGGACTGCCGACATTGGTGTCACTCGACGTGCCGATGGCACGCGCGCGGGACGTGTAGACGGAGGGAGGCAGTCCGGTGAGCCGGTAGCTCGAGGCTGTGGTCGGCGTGCTAACCAGATCGGATTCGGAAGCCGGGGCTTCGAGCGAGACCAGGCCAATCACGCGTTCGCCCGCCTCATTGAAGCCTGGGTCATTCAACAGACTACCGAAATTGAACGTGCCCTGGGCGTTGGCATCCAGCGTCATCGTGTAGACGTGGCCGATGCCGATGCCATTCTTGTCCGGAAAAGTGACGAAGTTGACGTCGAACGCGCCGCGGATATTGCGCAACTGCCAGATGCTCTTCGCGCCGGCCGGCACGGCTGCCTCGTCGGTGTAGAGCGCCTGGTCGCCGATCTTGATGTTGTCCAGGTACCAGCCAGCGTCGGGTGGCGGATCAATCGTTCCCCCGGTGCCCCAGTCGGTGGCGTAGCGGAAGGCCAGCAGGATGGTCTTGCCCGCGTAGGCTGACAGGTTATAGGTCACGTGGACCCACGCCGGGTTGTCCTCAGAGTTACTGACACCGGTGAAGCCGGGAACGTTGGCCTTGATGATCGGATGGGCATCTGGGTCGGTCGTGCTGGTTGTGCCAGAGATGGGCAGGCTGACGAAGCCCTTAGCGCCTACCGTATCCGTAGTTACCTGGACGAAGCCAAAGTCCCAGTGATTCTCGATGTTGTACAGCGTATCGAAGGCGAGCGTTTGGTTGCCAGTGATCGGCACCGTCACATTGAAGACCAGGAAGTTGTCGGTCAGGTCGGTGTGGCCGGAGTACAGGACGTTGCCCGACGCCAGGGTCGGCGTGATGCCGGTACTCGCGGCGGGGATGACATGCCAGTCGGTCGGGAGCGGGGCATTATTGCCCTGGAAGTTTACGGACGTACCGGAGGTGATGGCGGGCGACCATCCAATCTCTAAGTAGTCCGTGCTATCGGCGGCGACGCCCGGCTGGTCGTAACCCTCGAAGTTGAGATTGCGGCGCAGGCGGCCGAGATCGAGCGGCGCGATGGGCACGCCCGACAGCCCCTGGTGCCGCGAGATGTAGTTGCCCCACGCCGTCTGGTCGCTCGTCCCGCCGTGCAGCATGTCGATGCGGAAGTCGCGCCAGAGCTGGCGGAAGCGGAAGGGCGCGCCGACGCGCTGGAGCATCGCGTCAATCGCCTCTGCGCCCGGCAGTGGGTCGGTTGTCACGCGTGAGACATCCAGGAGGAACTGCTCGTTCTGGGTGTCGATGCCCGCCGCCTGGAGGCGGCCCGCCAGGTAGAGCTGGAACCAGTACGCGATCTGGTAATCAGCGGTAATTTCGTAGCCGGGCTGGTCGGGGTCGTTGTCCTGGTCGCCCCAGAGCGTCAGTGAGTTCTCGGGGTAGTCGGACCACGTGGTGCGGTGATCCTCTGGTGTCGGCCGGTACCCCATCAGGAACTCGGCGTACTCAGAGCGCCCCTCGTTCGTCCAGGATGGCTCGGCGTTGTCATAGTCCTGGTTGATGAGATGCTGGAACTCATGGGCGATGGTGGCCTCGAATTGATACTGCGGTGGCCCGACCCAGATATTCCAGCGGCTACTGTCGATGGTAATGATGTTGCGGTCGGCGAAGGCATTCAGGGTCGGAGAGTAGAAGCCGACAATTCGAGTGGGATTGTTCACCGGGTCATAGTAATTTGCGTCACGGACGTTGCTGACGAGCACGATGACGCGCTTACCCGGACCCGTGTAGTAATCCGCGGGCAGGCCAACTTGCCCTGGCAAGGCAGCTTGGGCGCCTGTCCGCGACTTGTAATCGCCAAAGTACTCCACATCCTTGGCAATGATGCGCGCCGTCTCGGCGGCGAGATAATTGATGCGCGCCTGGTCGACGTACTTGATGAGGTTGGCTTCCGGGTGGATGGGGTTGATGGTCAGGTCGGGATTGCGGAAGCGCAGGTCCTTCTGGACCCAGACCTCGACCGTGTCGGAGATTAGCCGCACCTCGAAGTCAGCCAGTCGATAGCGTCCAAAGTAGTCGTCCAGAATCACAAAGCGGCGTGTATCGCCAACGTTGTACTCAGGCTTGGCCGCCGCCTTGTCCAGGGGCGACAGGCTCTCGGTGCTCAAGGGGAGTTTCTGGTTGCGGATGTCATCGGTGATTGCGATGGCATCCGGCTGGTTCGGGTTTGGCTGATGCGGCTTACCCTGACCGGGCTTCTTGCCCTGCGGTCCCTGGTCCTGGGGGGCGCGGGTGGTTTGCCCAGTTCGGCTGCTTGGGTCAGCGTTGCTTGCCAGCGCCGAGGTTGCCAGGTTGAGGGCGAGCGCCGTGACGAGGACGAACGCGCCCGCCAGCACACACGCCCAGGCCAGGCGTCTTAACTTTCGATCCACATTGACCTCCTCAATCTAGTTTACGGAAGGATCAGAGGCGTCGACATGCTTGTGGAACTGCTTGATATTCGGTTGTGACAGGGATTGGGTACGGAAAAGCGAGAGCTGACTTAAGAGAAGGGGGGACTCATCCAGGACTCCTTTGTCGTTAAGAGATGGCATCGCAGACGGTCATGAGGTCAGGGGATGGCAGCGACGCGCCGATTGTACACCTGTTCATGGGCGAGCGCAAGAAAGAACTGTGAATGCATTCCTCACCTTCTAAAATACGGTAGGTATAGCATGGGAACCTGCATGGCGATTGTGTCCACCTCGCGGGCGCCGGGCGCGTTGTTGCGGTGAACGATGAGTAGCCCTTGCTCCGTTCCCGCGCTCGTGAAGCCGCCGGGCGGTGGGGGCGACCAGACCGGCATGGCCGTCGCGGCGTGCGGCGGAATGGTGACGCTCGTCTTGTCCGATTGGAACCGCACGTGGGCCGGATCGAAGGCGTACCAGCTGCTATCGGGCACGCGGTCCGAGAACGTGGCGTAATCCTTGACCCAGTCCAGCGTCGTGATGTAGAAGCGGAACGGGCGGCTGCCGCCCAGGCTGGCGTCGGCGGCGCGCAGGCTCAGGATCGTCACGCCGCTGTTGGCGGTGAAGTCGGTGGGCAACTCGCTCTTGCAGCCGCTCGGTAGGGGCGGCGAGTTGAGGGCAACGATGTCAATCTTTGCGCCCTCCGGGCACAGGTAGGTCCGATTGCGCCCGCTGACGCTGCCGGTCGTGGCGGCGCCGTCGTCGAAGTTGAAGAGCTGCCAATCCGCGACGCCATCGCCGTTCGTGTCCAGGTGAACAATGTAGACGGCGGCCAGCGGAACGGCGCGGGGCGTGTATGCCTGGACGGCGAAATCAAGTAGGTCGCTGCGAGCGCGGACACCCACGCGCTGGACGTCGATGGCGCTGGCAGAGCCGCTCTCGGCCGGGTCGCTGCCTATGAAGGCGAAGACCTCGGCCGTGCCTGTGTAACTCGCCGTGTTGGTCAGCGTCACCGTGCCACCGTGGGCCGGGCCGCGTCCATCGAGAACGAGCGCCATTTTGTCGATGGCGACATCGGACGCGCGCCGACCCAGGAAGTAGAACGGAACGTGGAGGGCGTCGCCGCTTGCGCCGTTTTGTGTGACATAAATGTGGCCCGCGATTTCCGAGGCGTTCAGCGCGGCGCTGCTGCCGATGCCAGAGCCGCTCAGCTGGAAGGCGGGCAGCGCGCTGGCCGGAAGGCTCAGCGTGACGCCGACGTCGGCGGTGGCGCCGGGCGCGAGGGTGAGGGTCGGCGGCGCGATGGACAGGCTGACCTGGGCGGCGGCGGTGGGCGTGATGCCCCAGCCCCACGTCAGGTCGTAGGTGCGCGTCTCGCTCGACTTGTTGGCGATGCGCAGAGTATGCGTCCCGCTGAACGTGTCTGTCGCGACGGCCTGGAAGCCGAAGGAGATACTGCCGAGGCCGTCGGGGTCGTAGGCGACCGTCTGGACCGACGCGGCGTGGATGAGGTCGACGCGCCCGCTGCCAACGCGGGAGATGGGCGCGCGGGACGACGGTGAGTGCGAGGGGTCGAGGTAGAGGTCCGGCTTGGCCGTGTTGGCGAGCAGCGCGGCCAACTCCTGGGTCGTCCAGGCCGGGTGGAGCTGGCGCACCAGGGCGAGAGAGCCAGCGATGTGGGGCGTCGCCATGGACGTGCCGCTCAAGGTAACGGCGCCCGTACCGCTGCCCATACCCGCCGACACGATGGCTGAACCGGGCGCGGTGATGTCTGGTTTCAGGCGCGTGCTTTCCACATCCGGGCCACGGGAACTGAAGCTCGACACCACGTCGGCGAAATCATTGGCGCTTGCAACGCTACCCGGCGCGTAGCTCGACGCGACCGACAGGCCGAAGCGCCCGGCCGAGCTTTCGCCGGAGACGTAGGGGATGTTCCCGTCGTTGCCGCCCGCGGCGGCGACGAGGACGCCAGCGGCCGCCGCCCGGTCCGACATCTGGCTGAGCACGTCGCTCTCGCTGAACGGCGCGCCGAGGGACATGTTGATGACGGAGACATGGTCGCTCATGTCGCCGTCGCCGTTCGGGTCCATGGCGCGGTCCACTGCACCGGCAATCAAGTCAGACATCGCGCCGCCGGACGCGAAGACCTTGTAGGCGTAGAGGCGGGCGGCCGGAGCCACGCCGTGGTAGACGTCCGCACCGCCAAACGCCGATGGAATTGAGCCATCGACCGAGTCGTTGGGGACGCCGAAGCCGGCGGCAATGCCCGCGACGTGGGTGCCGTGGCCTCCCAGGTCAATCGGGTTTGGGTCTGGCTCCGGCGCGGTGGAGCAATCGCCGGCGCTTTGGCGTTGAGGCGTGCAGGCGGCGTAGGGGTCGTAGCGTTCGCCGATGAAGTCGTAGCCGCCGATGACCTTGGCCGTGGGAAACAGGGTGTGGCCCTGGTAGGGGGCCGGCAGGACCGTCGGATCGGCGCTGGCGGCGTCGTAGGCGTCCGGTGTGCCCGGCCCGCCGAAGTCGCGGTGGGTGTAGTCGATGCCGGTGTCGATAATGGCGATGGTCGTGTCGCGCCCATCCAGGCCGAGCGTCTGCCGCACCTGGTCCGCGCCGATGAAGGGTACGGAATGCGACAGGGCCGGCCGGTAGACCGGGGCGGAGCGAATAGCGGCGACGCCGGGGATGCGCGCCAGGTCGGCCAGTCGGTCGGGCGAAGCGTGGACGAGCAGACCGTTGAGGACGTAAGCATAGCGCTGGAGCACCGGCGCGCCGAGGCGCTGCGCTTCGGCTTCGACGCGGGCTTGCTGCGCCGTAATCTGCACCAGCCGCGCCCGCTGGGCGGCCGCCGCGTCAGTCTTGGCGGCGCTCACGGCTTGCGCTGCCAGGTAGGTCTCGACCACGGGCGCACCCTGGAGCTCGAGGATGACGCTCACGTTGCGCGCATCGGCGTCGGTCGCTGCCAGGGCCGCAACCTGGGCGCGGACATCGGCGGCGATAGGCGCGTCGGGGTGGAGCGGGTCAGGAGCGAAACTGGCGCTGCTGGTGGCGGCGTGGGCCAGGAGAACGAGAAGGGCGGCCAGGACTGCCCACAGCGGGCGAAACATCGGCCGGTGGGACCGCGAGGGAATGCTCATGGGACTCCTTGGGATGGCGAGGGGGTGGGCACAAGGCGCACGGTTCGGCCGAACCAGCGGAACGCAACGGCCAGGCTGCCGGCGACCAGGGCAAAGGCCAACCAAGGCGCGGCGGGGATACCAAGGGCGACGGCCTGGTCGAACAGGACACCGCCAAGGGCGTTCCCCAGGCCGCCGCCGATAGCCAGGCCGAGGGAGCTGAAGCCGAAGTAGCTGCCCAGCGCCTCCGGCCGCGCCATGTCGCTCGTGATGGCGGCAATCGTCGGCTGCACGAGGAGGTCACCCAACGTGTAGACCACCAGCGGCAGGGCGAACAGGAGAACGGCCAGGCTGACCCACGGCGCGAGACCCGTCGGGAGAATCGCCAGGCCCGTCATGCCGACCGCCATCAGCACGAAGCCGACGGTCATGATGGCGAAGGGTGGGAAGCGGCGGCTGGCCCAGGCGACGACGGGATACTGGGCGATGAGGGCGAAGCCGGAGTAGACGGCGAGGACCTGCCCGACAACGGCATCGCTGCCGGTGACATAACTCACGTAAAGCGGCAGGGACAGAAAGAGCTGGTTGAACAGGAACCAGTAGCCGATGGTCAGGCCGGTGAATAGAACGAAGGGCCGGTCGCTCCACACCTTGCGCAGCATCGCCCGCATGGACGGCCGGTTCTCGACTTTGGGGGCATACACGGCGGGCAGGAACAGCAGGATGGCGACGCACGAGATGAAGAAGCATCCGGCGGCGGCCACGCTGAGGGTGGCGAAGCCAATCGGGAGCAAGACGACGGCGACCAGCGGGCCGAGCATTGTCCCGACGCGGCCGGCCGTGCCGATAAGGGAGAAGGCGACGGCGCGCTCGCTCGGTTCAACAAGCGCCGCAAGCGCTGCCTTATGGGTCGCTTCGAAGAGGACGCCGCCGAGCGCTGCGACGAACGCCGCAAGCATCAGGCTCCAGAAGCTGTGGGCGAAGGCGAACATGACGAAGCCGACGGCGCGGATGAAGATGCCCAGGGCCAGGACGGGCTTGTAGCCGACCTCGTCCGCGACGGCGCCGCCGAAGACCGTCAAGCCTTGCTGAACCACGACACGCATCGCCAGGATGCTGCCGATAGCGGCGGCGGTCAGGCCCAGCTCCCGCGTCCCGTAGACCGAGACGAAAGGAATGAGCATGAAGAAGCCCCCGAACATCAGGGTGATCACGACGAGAAGGACGGCGATACCCGGACGTCGGGCGACTTGCCAAGCGCCTTGCAGCATGGGTTATCTCTCGAGTCCAGTGAGGTACAGGTCGACGGCTTGCGTCAGGGAGATGCTGCCCGACTCGACAGCGTCGCGGTGAGCGAGGTAGGCCGGAATGAGGTGGTTGCGGCCCGTGGCGATTTCCAGCCGGAACAGGCGCGCCATCGGCCCGCCGGCCGTCAGGTAATCCCCCGCCTCGAAGGCGCGCAGCGCCGCGTCCACATCGTAGTCGATGGAGACAATGTCAGCGTGCCAGCCGTCGCCACGCTGTTCCAGCCAGGCGTAGCGCGCAAGAGTGTCACCCTCGAACGTGTTGCCCGCCGACCCGGCGTTGACGACCAGCCCGCCCGACCAGTGGCGCACCAGGGAGACGTGGGTGTGGCCGCAGATGACGGCCCTGTGGTCGCCCAGCCGCTCCTGCAAGTCGTGGTCGGTGTGGCGGCGGAAGATGCCGTCCTGGTCGCCGCGCGGGCTGCCGTGAACGACGAGAAAGTCGCTGACGCAGAGCATGGCAGGCAAGGCGTCGAGGTACTGGATAGCGTCGTCGTCGAGTTGCTGAGCGGCCCACCGCGATGGCGCATAATCTTCATTCGCTTCACCCGTGTCACCGCCGTGGGCCTGGGCGAGAACATAGCGCTCGTGGTTGCCCTTCAAGGTGGGGTAGGCCAGGGGGCGCAGGCGGGCGACAACCTCGGCGGGTTGCGGCCCGCGATTGACGAGGTCGCCCGCGACGACAACCTGGTCCGGCTGGCGAGCAGCGATGTCGTCGAGCACCGCTTCCAGGGCAGGCAGATTGCCGTGAATATCGGAGATAACGGCCAGCTTCACGTCCTCACTCCGGCTGCAAAAGGTCTACAATTATGCTCCGGCCCCGAAAATCCGGCAACAATCTGTGGTCACGCGAAGCGTTAAGGTGTGAATTTTCGGTCTCTCGCGCCGGACCAACCGCACTAGAATTGGATTCCATTCACGTAACGCCGCGTGACGTGGTATAATGGACCTTGCAGGACGCTGCGGGGGCAGCCCTGCGTTCCCACGAAGAGGATGCATGAGTGATAAAGTCATAGTCAACCGCCAGGGGCCGATCTGGCTCCTCACGATCAACCGTCCCCAGGTGCGCAATGCGGTGGACGCAGAGACGATGACGGCGCTGCGCGGGTCGGTCGAGGCGGCGTCGGCAGACTCGGAGAGCCGCGTGGTTGTTATCACCGGCGCGGGCGGGGCGTTCTCGTCGGGTGCGGACCTCTCAGCGGCGGCGCAGGGCGGCCTCGACCGAGACGCGGCGATTCGCACTCTGACCGACGTATACCACCCGACGATGAAAGCCATCCGCGCCTGCCCGTGGCCGGTCATTGCCGCCGTCGATGGGCCGGCGGCGGGCATCGGGCTTGACCTGGCCCTGGCGTGTGATATACGGCTGGCGTCGGACCGCGCCGTGTTCGCCGAGCTGTTTGTGCGCCGGGGGCTGGTGCCGGACGGCGGCGGAACGTGGTCGCTGCAACGGCTCGTGGGTCTAGGGCGCGCTCTGGAGCTTATCCTGACCGGGGAGGCGGTGCCGGCGGACGAAGCGGTACGTATCGGGCTGGCGAACAAGATTTACGCTTGCGATGTATTCGAGAGCAAGGTGCTGGAGTACGCGACGGCGCTGGCCGCCCAGGCGCCGCTGGCGATGGTGCGCGCGAAGAAAGCCGTGTATGCCGCGCAAACGAGCACCTTCGACCAGGCCATAGCCCAGGAAGCCGTGTACCAGGGTGAGATTTTCGCAAGCGAGGATGCCTTCGAGGGCTTCCGCGCCTTCCTGGAGAAGCGGCCGCCAAAGTGGAAGGGCCGCTAAGCTGTCATGCTGAGCGTGAGCGAAGCATCCCGGCGTTCTGGAGGCCCTTCGCGCTGCTCAGGGCGACAAGAGTTGATTGAGTGAAAGCAGGCGACCAGAAAGGGCTGCTGTGGCTGTTCTGACTCTCCGCTTGCTAGGCCCGCCCGCCGTCGAGGCGGGACAGGACCGTGTGAATCTGCCCTCCGTCAAGGCGCATGCGCTGCTCTACTACCTCGCCGTTCAGCCGGGCCACCCATTCTCCCGCTCACACCTGTGCGCGCTCCTCTGGGAGAATAGCAGCGAGACGGAGGCGCGCAACAGTCTGAGCACGGTGCTCACCCGGTTGCGCAAGGCGCTGCCCGTCTTCCCCGTTGCGGCTGAGGGCGATACCCTGACATGGCGCCCCGGTGATGCCGCCTGGGTGGACACGGACGCGTTCAAGTCAGCCGGCTCGACCCTGGCCGATCTGTGCGCGGCCGCCGACCTATGGCGCGGGACGTTCCTCGATGGGTTTGAGGTGCGTGACAGCACGGGCTACGATGAGTGGCTGCGTCAGGAGCGCGGCGAGTGGGAGGCGCGCTATCTAGACCTGCTATGGCGTTTGGCCGAGCAGGCGCGAGGACTGCGAGAGTGGACCCAGGCGCGTGATGCGGCGCAACGCGCCCTCGCGGTGGACCCGCTGCAGGAGCGCTTCCACCGTGCGCTCATGGTGGCGTTGTACCAGATGGGGGACCGCGCATCGGCATTGGCGCAGTATCGTGTCTGTGTTGAAACGCTCGACGCGCAGCTGGGTGTTGCGCCAGATGCCGCGACGACCCGCCTGTTTGAAGAGATTCGCGTCGGCAGCCTTGCGCGGGTCGCCGCTCCACCCGCTCCGCGCATTGTAACCCCGCCCCGGCTCCCGCGCTCCCCCGATCTTCCCCTGCTCGAGCGCCAGGCCGAGCTGGATAGCCTGCTGGCGCAGGCGGAGCGTGCCGCGCAGCGTGGAACGACAGGTGCGCACGCTAATACGCCGACTGGGCAGCTTGTCGTGGTCGAAGGCGAGGCGGGCATCGGCAAATCGCGCCTTCTGGCCGAGCTTGTGTGGCAGATTGCAGGCAGGGCCGAGCCGCCGTTCACGATCCTCCACGGCCACTGCTACGAGGCCGAGCGCAGCCTGCCTTACCACCCCATCGTGGACGCCCTAACCTCCATTCTGCCCACGCTTGATCTTGCCAGCTTGCCGGTGCCCGACGTCTGGCTTGGCGAAGTCGCCCGCCTCGTGCCAGACATTCTGGACGCGCGGCCTGGTCTTCTCACACCGCGACCAGACGCTGTGCAGGATCACCGTCGGCTATTCGAGGGCGTGGTGCGCTTTCTGGCCGCGCTGCCCGCGCCGGTTTTGTTCATCCTGGACGACCTCCAGTGGGCCGACGCGGCGACCATGCAGCTGCTCGCCTATCTCGTCCGCCACCTGGCGCGTCACCCCATTCTCTTCGTGGCCGCGCTGCGCATAGACGACATGGACGAGGCGTCGAAGACGACCTTGTGGCACCTGGAACGCGAAGGCTACCTGGCGCGAGTGAGCCTATCCCGTCTCTCGCCTGCTGCGATGACGACGATGATTCGAGAGATAGCGGGGCATGCGGACCGCGTCGAGCGGCTCGCTACCTGGCTGCACCGTGAGACGGCCGGCAACCCGCTGTTTACCGTCGAGATCCTTCGCTCGCTGATGGAGGCGGGAACCCTTCTAGACCAGCTGACGGACTCGCGGCTGCCAGCCCACCCGGTTCACCTGACCCTGCCGCCGTCCATTGTCGCCGTCATTCAATCGCGCCTGGCGCGCGTCAGCCCCGCGGCGCGGGAGTTCCTGGCGGCAGCCTCGGTGTTCCGTCGCGCCTTCGAGTTCGATCTAGCGCGGGCCGTGAGCGGGCAGAGCGAGGACAGGGCGCTGGATGCCTTGGATGAGCTGCTGCGGACGCACCTGCTGGTCGAGAGCGTGAGCGCCGGGGGCGAGCCGCTCTACGACTTCAGCCATGATACCGTGCGACAGGTAGTCTACCGCGATCTGAGTCAGGCGCGCTGCACGACCCTGCACCGTCGGGCTGTTGCTGTCCTCGGGCCGCCGAAGGATGGTTGGGCGGCTGAGCGAACAGCCTACCATGCGTTCCTGGGGCGGCTCTGGCAGGAGGCTGCGACGTGGAGCGGGCTGGCCGCCGAAAGCGCCGCTGGTGTGTTTGCGTTTGCGACGGCGACGCTGCTCTACCAACAGGCGCTCGACGCGCTCGGGCATCTGCCGGTGGATGACGACGTGCGCCGACAGGGCGTCCTGATTCGGCTGAGCCTGGCCCGGGTGGCTTTCTACATCTACCCAGGGCGGCTGAACGAGTGGCTGGCGCCAGCTGAGGCGGATGCGCTGGCCCTGGGCGATGAGAATCTTCAGGCGATGGTCGGCCTGGCGAAAGGCGGCTCGCTCTACATCCAGGGCGATTTCAAGGCGGCGCGGCCACTGCTCGAGGGCTTGCTCCCGCTCGTCGAGCGCACCGGCAACAGCCTGCTCGTCGCTCGGACGATGAACATCCTGGGCCGGCTGATGGCCTTCATGGGCGACATCAAGCCTGGTCTGCCCATTCTGACTGAAGGGGCGGCGCGGCTTGACATGGTCGGCGCGCACAACGACTCGCTCATCTCGCAGGGGATGATCGGCGCAGAACGCGCCTACCTGGGCGAATTCGCCGAGGCCCTAGCCACCGCTGAGCGTGTCTGGGCCGACAGCGCAAAGCAGGCCGACCCGGCGGCGGTCGCCGCTGCGGCGAATTTCCTGGAGGCCGTCTACCAGATGTGGGGACGCTGGGCGGAGGCCGAGGCGTGGGGCCGCCGCGCCGAGAAGTTGGCGCAGCAAGCGTCCAACATCGTCTATGAGCGCAACGTGTACCTGTTCCTGGGTCTGCCACTGGCGCGGCAGGGCGATAGGGCCGCCGGGCGGGAGGCCTTGGAGAAGGCGATTGCCCTTGGCGGCGAGTGCCGCTCCCAGGTCTTCATGGGCCGCGCTCACGCCTGGCTTGGTGAGGTGCTGCTGGAGGCGGGCGATATCGACGCGGCGCGGTCAGCCGCCCAGGCGGGGCTTGCCATTGCCCAGGCATGTGGCGCGCGTTTCGATGAGGCGCTTGCCCATCGGATTGTGGGCGAGGCGCTGGCGGCGGCCGGGGATGGCCCGCGCGCCCTGGCACACCTGGCCCAAGGGATGACGATTTGCCGCGAGCATGGCTTCGCGCCTGAGCTGGCGCGCGCCTTAGCCGCAGCTGGCCGAATCGCTTATGCGGTGGGTGAAGCGCAGACCGCCGTGGCCTACCTCACTGAGGCCGCCGACCTCCTGCGGGCCATGGACATGACGTGGGACCTGGCCCACCTGACGGCGGTGCAGTAAGTTATTGTTCAATTCCCTGACAAACCTCCAAATTTACTGAATCAAGGGCGCTGGATACATCCAGCGCCCTTTGTTGTGCGTCAACCACGCAGAAGACTTCGCCGCTCAACGGCGTGTGGCGAAGTCCAGGTTGTGAGAAGCAGGCGTTGATGGGGCACATCGCCGAGGGCCCCGGCTGATTGGCTCGCCCGATACGCTTGCGCGCTTGTTCATTAGCTGACCGTGAAATGCTGCCCGAACCGTCCTATCCGCAAGTCACATAACAGCCCGTGTCACTCACCAAGAGAGGTAAACTGACCATGCGTAAGATCATTGTCCTCACCGCGCTGCTTGCCCTGGGGCTGGCGCTGTCGGTCGTGCTTGGCCCTGGTGGCAGCCAAGCCTCGAGCCACCGAGAAGCGCCCCTCATCTCCCAGGACCCGGCCGTCGACACGACCGACGTCTACATGTTCCGCAGCCCCGACGCTCCGGATACTGTGACGCTCATCTCGTGCTGGAACCCGTTCGAGGAGCCGATGGGTGGCCCCTACTACTATCGCTTCGCCGACAACGCCCTCTACGAGATGAACATCGACAACAACGGCGACGGCCAGCCGGACGTGACGTTCCAGTTCCTGTTCCGCACTGGCTATCAGAACGGCAACACCTTCCTGTACAATACCGGCCCACTCACGTCGGTCAACGACGCCGACTACAACCTGCGCCAGTACATGACGGTCATTCGCGAGGACTGGATCCAGTCCGGCTACCGCCGCGTCGCCAACCCGACGGTCCTGGGCACTGACCTGCTCGTGCCGCCGTACAACATCGGCCCGCGCTCGGACCCCAACTACAACGACGACATCTTCTCGAAGGCGGTCTACACCCTGTCCGACGGCACCAAGGTCTACGCCGGTCCGACGGATGACCCGTTCTGGGTGGACCTGGGCGTGTTCGACCTGCTCGCCCTGCGCAACCCCGGCATCGACACACTCAAGGGCTTCAACGTTCACTCGCTCGCCATCCAGGTTCCCATCAACAAAGTGCGTGGCACGGATCCCGTCATCGGCATGTGGGCGACGGCGAGCCGTCAACCACTCAGCCCCTATGGCGCGTTCAGTGCTGTGGACGAGGTGAAGGCGGATGCTGCTGCCGCCAAGCCCGGCTACTACCCATACTCGCGCTCCTACCAGCAGGTGTCGCGCCTGGGCATGCCCTTGGTCAACGAAGTGGTCATCGCTCTGCAGGATAAGGACCGCTTCAATGCTTCCCAGCCGACCAACGACGCCCAGTTCCTGAAGTACGTGACCAACCCCGAGCTGCCCAAGCTGCTGACCTTGCTCTATCCGAGCTTGTTCCCGACGGTGCCCGCGACGCCGCGCAACGACCTCGTCACGGTGTTCCTGACCGGCATTCCTGGCCTCAACCAGCCGGCGAACGTCCGCCCGTCGGAGATGCTGCGTCTCAACGTGGAAATCCCGCCGGCCAGCTATGACAACGGTCGATGGGGTCAGCGCCTTGGCGTCCTCGCCGGCGATCTGTCTGGCTTCCCCAATGGCCGCCGCTTGAGCGACGACATCGTGGACATCGAGCTCCAGGTCGCGGCGGGCGTTCTGCTTGGCACGCCGCTGTTCCCCGGCACCACGGCGGTGCCGAACGCCGGCGCGCTCAGCCAGAGCGTCCCGGCCAACGACGTGCCGTTCATGGAGCACTTCCCGTACCTGGCGGCCCCGCACCAGGGCTTCAACCACACGCACCATCAGTAATCGCCGCTTTGAGACGTGAGGGACAGTCCCGGCGCACCCGCGCCAGGGCTGTCCCCACCCACCGAGGATACCATGTCCAGGATATCACTTCCGGTTCGGATTGTTCTCGCTGCGCTCGTTGTCCTGCTGGTGGCGACGATGGTTGACGGGCGACGCTTGCTGACGCTCGCTCAACGGTGGCTCGGCCGCGAGGATACGGCAGCGGCAGTTGTGGCCGACGCGGGCGTGTGGGCGATGGATACTGATAGCACGATCGCTCGGTTCCAGGCGCGCCTCAAGCAGCAGCCCGACGATGCCCGCGCGCTGACGCAACTGGGCGGCGCCTACTTACAGAAGGCGCGCGAGACCGGCGACCCGTCGTACTACGGCCGCGCCGAGGCCGTGCTGAAGCAGGCGCTCGCCCGCAACTCCTCGGACATCGACGCCCTCGGCTTCATGGGGTCGCTGGCCCTGTCGCGCCACCAGTTCCGCGAGGCGCTACAGTGGGGCGAAAAGGCGCGGGCCATCAGCCCGGACCGGGCGTACACCTACGGCGTCCTGGGCGACGCGCACGTGGAGTTGGGCGAATACGCCCAGGCGGGCGACGCGATTCAGACGATGGTGAACCAGCGCCCCGACCTTAGCTCATACTCCCGCGTCTCGTATGTCCGCGAGTTGCATGGCGACATACCTGGCGCTATCGAGGCGATGCAGCAGGCCATCGTTTCGGGCGGCCCGAACGCGGAGAACACCGCCTGGGCCACGGTCCAGCTTGGCCTGCTGTACTTCAACCAGGGCCAGCTCGAGCCAGCGGACAGTTTGTTTCGCAACGCCCTGACGCACTATCCCGGCTACGTACCGGCGCGCGTTGGGCAGGCGCGCGTCCTGGCGGCGCGGGGTCAGTGGGACGACGCCATCGCCATCCTCCGCCAGGCGGTGGACACGATGCCGATGCCAGAGTACGTCATCTTGCTCGGCGACGCCTACACGGCGGCTGGCCGCGACGCGGAAGCCGCACAGCAGTACGACCTTGTGCGCGCTATCCAGCAGCTCTATAAGGCGAACGGCGTCGAGATGGACCTGGAAACAGCTCTGTTCGACGCCGACCACGACCACGACTTGCCGAACGCCCTCGCCCGCGCGCGGCAGGGCTATGCCGACCGCCCCAGCGTTCATGGCGCGGATGTTCTCGCCTGGACGCTGCTCAAAGCGGGGCAACCGGCCGAGGCGCAGCGAATGATGCAGCAGGCGCTGCGGCTGGGAACGCGCGACGCCCTGATGGTCTACCACGCGGGCATGATTGCGCTGGCGAACGGCGACTCGGCTCAGGCTGAGACGTACCTGGCGCGGGGGCTGGAAATCAACCCGCACTTCTCTATCTTGCAAGCGCCATCCGCGCAGAAGACCCTGGACAGTCTGCGCACGGCCAAATCTGGCGACGAGAGGAAAGGCTCATGATGTCTAGCCTGATGCTAATATCGAAAGGGCAAGGGATTGCTTCGCCAGCGGAGGCGGAGTACCGTCCCTTTTGGGAATTGCCCGCCCCACACAAGTCACGCCGACAGACACCTCGTCGGGCAATTCCCAAAACCCGCAGCCCCAAGAGATTGCTCGCAATGCCAGTCTTGCGCCGCCGACTGTCGCTTTTCATCGCGGCCGCCGTGCTCGTGTCGCTGTTCGCGGCGATGGCGCAGCCCCTCATCGCGGCGGCGCACCCGCTGGGCAACTTCACCACCAACCGCTACAGCCGCCTGGAGCTAGCGCCCGACCGCGTGCGCGTGAAGTACATCCTCGACATGGCCGAGATTCCGACGTTCCAGGAACTGCCAAAGGTCGATGGAAGCGGCGACGGCCAGTTGAGTGACGTCGAGCGGGAGGCGTATGCCGCGCGCAAGATCGAGGAACTGCGCAGCCATCTCTCCCTGTCCATCGATGGCGTTCCTCTCGCCCTCCAACCCGCGTCGCATGAGCTGACCTTTCCGGTTGGGCAAGGTGACCTGAAGACGTTGCGCCTGAGCGTGTGGTTCGAAGCGCCCGTCAGCCGCCCCGGGCCGCTGGCCTACCGCGACGGCAACTATCCCGACCGCCTCGGCTGGAGCGAGATTGTGGTTGCTTCTAATGGCGACGTGCGCATCGATCAGACGACAGGGCACACCGAGGACATGAGCAACGAGTTGCTCGCCTACCCGCAAGACATGCTCACCAGCCCACTCAACATGCGCGAGGCGACGGTTGCGTATACCGTCACCGGCGCCGGGAGTGGCGCGGCGACAGCGGCATCGGCCACCGCCGGGATACCCCGCGCCAACGACGCCTTCGCCGACCTGGTGAGCCAGCGCGAGCTGAGCGTGGCCGTCATTCTCCTGTCGTTGCTGGCGGCGTTTGGCCTGGGCGCGGTGCATGCGCTGTCGCCGGGCCACGGCAAGACGATGGTGGGAGCCTACCTGGTCGGCTCGCGTGGGACGTGGCGGCACGCCATCTTCCTGGGCCTGACGGTGACGGTGACGCACACGGCGGGCGTGTTTGCCCTCGGCCTCGTAACTCTCTACGCGCAGCAGTACATCCTGCCGGAGCAGCTCTATCCCTGGCTGAGTGTGGCTTCGGGACTGCTGGTGGTCGCCATTGGCGCGAGCCTCGTCGTGACTCGGCTGCGCAGCGCAATGAGACCCGCCCAGGATTACGGCCACGTCCATCATCAGCACGACCACGAGCATGACCATCCGCATCTGCATGATCATGACCACCATCATCACAGCGACATGCATGACCACCACCATGACCACGAGCACCCGCACGGGCACGACCACTCCCATGACCACCATCACGACCACGACCACGTGCATGACCACACCCACGAGCGCCACCATGTAAGCTCGATGTGGGGGCGGATGACGGGGTGGATGACCCACAGCCACGGTCCGGATGGGCACACGCACAGCCATGTCCCCGGCGACGACGGTCGCCCGGTGACGTGGCGCAGCCTGCTGGCCCTTGGTGTGTCGGGCGGTCTGCTGCCGTGCCCGTCGGCCCTCGTCGTCCTCTTGAGCGCCATCTCGCTGCACCGCGTCGGCTTCGGCCTGCTGCTGATTGTGGCTTTCAGCTTCGGTCTGGCGAGTGTTCTCGTCGCCATCGGCCTGGCGCTCGTCTATGCAGGTCGGTTTGTGGAGCAGCGTCGCTTCGGAGGGCCGCTCCTGCGTGTCATGCCCGCCATCAGTGCGGCGATCATTACCCTCGTCGGCTTGGCGATTACACTCCAGGCGCTTTCACAGGTGGGTGTGTGGCACGGGCCGACCGTCCTGGCGATGCTGAATCTCTAACACCGACGTCGAGCGAGGATGGCATGAGGGGTAGCGACAGATTGGAAGCGGGCCTGAGCCTGCTAGATGATGGGCGCTGGGATGAAGCGGTGGCCGCGCTGGAGCATGCCCACGCGGAAGCGCCCGGCACAGTCAGCGCATACTGGCTGGCCCAGGCTCGCTTCCAGCGCGTCCGGCACGCGACGTATGCCTCGGCCTGGGAAGGGCTGGCGGAGTGGCGCGAGGTGGCGCGGCAGTTAGCCGCTGTTCGCGCCCTGGCGGGGACGCGCGTCGAGGTGGATACGACGCTGCTGGCGCGCGAGTCGGTCATCGCCCGCGCCTCCATTGTCGAGACGCTGCTCGTCATCGGCGTGGGGACAGAACCGGGCGCGAGCCACCGGCTGGTCCATCTGGAAAGCTTGTTGGAAAGTCTACCCGCGCCCGAGCCGGCCCCCTACGGTTTGCTGCGCGGCTATGTCCTGGCTGTCGCTCCCGAGCTTCCCCCCGATAGTTTGCTGCACAAGATGAGGGCCACGTGGTGGGGCGTGCTGGTCGATCCAGGCGCGCTACGCGCCGAGCACATCTTCGCCCATAGCGCGCCCGCCGATCCCGCTCGTCAGTCCGGTGGGGAAGGGCGCGAGCGAGCTCCCGCCGACGTGGTGCGTATCTATCCGGTGCGTGTCTCGTGGGGAAATAGTCCGCGCTCCGGGCGACGCGTTCTCTGCCTGGACCACTCGGATGTGCCGGCCGACGAACGCTGCCTCGATCTTGAGGAGTTAGTGCAGGTCAGCGACGGGGCCTACCTGGGCCGTGGGCTACGGCGCGAGGGAGAAGCCGAGAATACGCGCTGGCGCGACATCGCCTACTACGTGCTGGCGACGCTGTAGTGGTTTTTTAGTCAACGAACTTTCGCTTGTCGTCACAAACATTCGCTGTCACCCCGACGAAGGAGGCGTCTCTCTGGAGGCCCTCGGCCCAGATGCCTCCTTCGTCGGCATGACAGCGGTGCTGTCACCCCATCACTTCGTCACCCGTCACCTCGTCACCTCGTCACTTCGTCACCTCGGCCCAGCTGCCTCCTTCATTAACGTAACACCACTTCCCTCTGCGTCAGTTGACAACGGGCGCGGTCGTGCTATAATCGCGCCACGATTGCAACACAGCCGCGTCGATGAAGGGTTTGCCGTTATTTCCAGGAGGTACAGGACGCATGGCGACAACCGTTGGGATGCCCACAACGGAGAGCACGTTCGAGGAAGTCTGGCTGGCCCCGCTGACCCCGCTCAGCCTGCTCGAGCGCAGTGAGTATGTCTTCCGCGAGAAGGCCGCCGTCGTCTACGGCGACCAGCGTTTCACATATCCCGAGTTCGGGGCGCGCGTGCGCCGCCTCGCCAGCGCCCTGCGCGCGGCGGGCCTGCAGAAGGGCGACCGCGTCGCTTTCCTCTGCCCAAATATTCCGCCGATGCTCGAAGCCCACTTCGGCGTGCCGCTCGCCGGTGGCGTCCTGGTCGCCATCAACACGCGGCTGACCGCCGACGAGATTGAGTATATCCTGGAGCACTCCGGCGCGAAGTTCCTATTTGTGGATACCGAGCTTGCGCCCGCCGTCGCCGCGACCTATACCAGCATCCCTACGCTAGAGGCTGTCATCTCCATCGTCGATGCCCAGGCAGGGGCGCCGGGCATCCGCCTGCCGGGCCAGGACTACGAGGCGTTCCTGGCGACTGGCAGCCCGGACAGGGTGGAGTGGTGGCTCGACTCGGAGAAGGACACTATTACCATCAACTACACTAGCGGCACGACGGGCCGACCGAAAGGCGTGATGTACAGCCACCACGGCGCGTACCTCAACGCCATCGGCGAGGGGTTGGAAGTCGGGATGAACAGCGACACGGTCTACCTGTGGACGCTGCCCATGTTCCACTGCAATGGCTGGTGCTTCACCTGGGGCGTGATTGGCGTCGGCGGTACGAATGTCTGCCTGCGCAAGATCGACCCGACCGTCGTGGTGCGGCTGATCCAGGACGAGGGCGTGACTCACTTCTGCGGCGCGCCGACCGTGCTCATCATGCTCGTGAATAGCCCGGCCATCAAAGACCTGGCGCTGACGGGGCCGCTGCGCGTCGTCACGGCGGGCGCTCCGCCGTCGCCGACGATTATCCAGGCGGTGGAGGGGCTGGGGGCGCAGATTACCCACGTCTACGGCCTTACCGAGACCTATGGGCCGCATAGCATCTGCGAGTGGCAGCGCCAGTGGGACGATCTGCCGCTGGCCGAGCAGGCGCGTCTCAAGGCGCGCCAGGGCGTGCCGTACATTCACGCCGCCGAGATGCGCGTGGTGGACGACGAGATGCACGACGTGCCGGCGGATGCGGCGACGATGGGCGAGGTCATCATGCGTGGCAACAACGTCATGAAGGGCTACTACGCCGATCCAGGGGCGACCGCGCGGGCGTTTGCAGGCGGGTGGTTCCACAGCGGCGACCTGGCGGTGATGCACCCCGACGGCTACATCGAACTGCGCGACCGCAAGAAGGACATCATCATCAGTGGCGGCGAGAACATCTCGACCATCGAGGTCGAGCAGGCCATCGCTCAGCATCCGTCGGTGATGGAGGTGGCGGTCATTGCCGTGCCGCATCCGGTGTGGGGCGAAGTGCCGAAGGCATTCGTGACGCTCAAGCCGGACCACGAGCTGACCGAGGCGGAGTTGATCGCCTTCTGCCGCGAACGCCTGGCCGGGTTCAAGACGCCGAAGTCGGTCACGTTTGGCGAGTTGCCCAAAACCTCGACGGGCAAGGTCCAGAAGTTCCGCCTGCGCGAGCAGGAGTGGAGCGGGCAAGAGAAGCGCATCCACTGAGCGTAAAGGCGAGGTTATTCACCTAGAAAACGCCGTCAAGATGTCATTGCGAGCGAACGCGAAGCAATCCCCCGCCCTTGCGATATATGCTCTAGACGGTTGTAGCGTGTCGTTCACCTGGCGCGAGACTGCTTCGTCGTCCTATTGCCCTCCTCGCAGTGACATCGCAGAGCGTGTCTTAGCAAAAACGTAGAGGGGAAGCGGACGGTATATCAGATAGACTCAGTGTGAGGATGACCGTATGGAGGCGCTCGCTACCCTGCCGTGGGGGCAGTTGATCGTCAATGGCCTGGCGCTGGGCAGCCTGTACGCCCTGGCGGCGTTCGGGCTGGTGCTCATCTACAAGATCACCGACATCATCAACTTTGCCCAGGGTGAGCTGGGCATGGTCAGCGCCTTCGTCGCCTTCTTCCTCATTACAGCGTTCCAGCTCCCGTTCATTCTCGCCTTCATCCTCACCCTCGTCTTTGCCGGCATCCTGGGCGCGCTCGTCGAGCGATTCATTGTACGCCCTGTCGAGAACACGTCGCCGCTCAACCCGGTCATTCTGACCGTCGGCATCGGCGTCCTCCTCGTCGGCCTGGCCGGAACGTTGTGGGGCTACGAGACGCGCCCGTTCCCGGCGCCCATCAGCGGCCCGGCGCTGCGCCTGGCAGGCTTGGTGCTGAGCCGCATCAACGCCCTCATCTTGGTGGTCATGGCGGTGCTGATGATCGGCCTGTACCTGTTCTTCCGTTACACCCTGGTTGGCGTCGCCATGCGCGCCGTGGCCCAAAACCAGGTGGCGGCGCGGCTGATGGGCATCTCCGTCGGGCGTATCAAGGCGCTGGGCTGGGCTGTCGGAACGGCGCTGGCGGCGGTCACGGGCATCTTCATCGCACCCCTGAATTACCTGGACCCCAACATGATGGGTGACGTTATCCTCTACGCCTTCGCGGCGGCGGTGCTGGGCGGCGTCACCAGCCTGCCCGGCTCCGTCGTCGGTGGCCTATTACTCGGCATCATCTCGAGCGTCGCGGGCTTCTTCGCGCCCCAGCTGCGCACCACCATCGCCTTTGCCATCATCGTTCTTGTGCTGGTCATTCGGCCGCGCGGCCTGCTGGGCGGGCGCACGGTCAAGAAAGTGTAGGCGCATGGGGCGCTCGCTCGCGGCCGCCTGGCCGTGGCTCCTTCTCGTGGCCGTCGCGCTGGCGCTGCCGGCGCTGCTGGCGCTTATCCCCGGCCTGGCGAGTGGCTACGTTCTCTACCTGGTGGCCCTAGCGTTCATCTACGCCATTGTGGCGCTCGGCCTCAACCTTCTCATTGGCTACGCCGGGCAGTTCTCGCTCGGGCAAGCGGGCTTCATGGCGATTGGCGCCTATGTGGCGGCCATTCTGGCGACAGCATGGGGCTGGCCGTTCGCGCTGACCCTGCCCGCCGCCGCCATTGTCTCAGCCGCTGTAGGATACTTACTGGGCCTGCCCGCCCTGCGCCTGACGGGGCCGTATCTCGCTGTGGTCACCCTCGGCTTCGGCCTGGCCGTCCCACAGCTCATCATCTGGCAGGATACGTGGACGGGCGGCTCGTCCGGCTTGCACAGCATTCCGCCCGCTGATGTGTTGGGCGTGCCATTCGCCACGGATAGCCAGTTCTACTACGTCGCGCTGGTCGCGGTGGCGCTGCTGACGCTGTTTGCGGCGCGGCTCGTCAAGAGCCGGACGGGGCGAGCGTTCATCGCTATTCGCGACAGCGAGCTGGCAGCCCAGGCAATGGGTGTCAGCCTGATCCGCTACAAGACGCTGGCGTTCGCCGTGAGCGCCGCCTACGCAGGCGTCGCGGGCTGCCTGTACGCTTATCTGCTCAAGGGGATTGGCCCAGAGGATTTCACCCTGTTCCTGTCCATCGAGTTCCTGACAATGGTCGTCGTGGGCGGTCTGGGCGCTATAGAAGGCTCGCTCCTCGGCGCGGCGGTGCTGACGGCGCTGCCCAACGTCTTGACGCGTCTGCCCCTGGTCGAGGAATACAAGAACCTGTACGTCCTCGTGTTCGGAGTCATCCTCATTCTGACGGTTATCTTCATGCCGCGTGGCATCGCCGGGGCCTGGCGGAGCTACCGCGCGCGTCGCGTGAAAGCGCCGGAGATGGCGGGGCAGCCATCGGTGGTGAAGGGCTAAGCGCGTGGAACCATTGCTCGAAGTGCGCGGGCTGACGATGCGCTTCGGCGGTCTCGTCGCCGTGCAGGACCTGGACCTCACCGTATGCGATGGTGAGATTGTGGGGCTGATTGGCCCGAATGGCGCGGGGAAGACGACGGTCTTCAATTGCATCAGCCGCTTCTACACGCCGACGGCCGGCCGCATCGTCGTTTACACCCCGACCCCGACTGGCCGCACGCCCCACGACATCACCCGCGTTCCACCGCACGCCATCATTCGCTACGGCATTGCGCGCACGTTCCAGAACGTGGAGCTTTTCCGCCACATGACGACGCTGGACAACCTGTTGGTTGGGCAACACACCCGGATGACGAGGGGGCTGTTTGCCGACGGCCTGGGCCTGCCGGGCGCGCGCCGCCAGGATGCGACGGCTACGGAGCACGCCGAGTTCGTCCTGGATATCCTCGACCTGGAGCCGTACCGCGACCGCCCCGTGTCGAGCTTGCCGTTCGGCATCCAGAAGAAGGTCGAGCTGGCGCGGGCGCTGGTCTCGCGCCCCCGGCTGCTGCTGCTGGACGAGCCGGCGGCGGGCGCGGATACCGGGGAGACGGGCGAGTTGACGGAGACGCTGCGCCACATCCGCGAGTCCTTCGGCGTGAGCATGCTGCTGGTGGAGCACGACATGTCGATGGTGATGGGGCTGTGCGACCGCCTCGTCGTGCTGGACTTCGGTCGCAAGATTGCGGAGGGAACGCCGGCCCAGATTCAGCGCGACCCGGCGGTCATCGAGGCGTACCTGGGCGAGGAGGCGAAGTAAGGCATGGCCCAGACGCTCTTGCGCGTACAGGACCTCGAAGTGTACTACGGGCGCATCCGCGCTCTGCGCGGCGTCAGCCTGGACGTACCGGAAGGCAGCATCGTGGCGCTGCTCGGCGCAAACGGCGCGGGGAAGACAACGACGCTGCGCGCTATCTCGGGGCTGCTGCGGGCGACCCGGGGGACGGTGGAGTTCGGCGGGCAAGTGACCAACCGAGCGCCGGCTGAGCGCCTAGTGCGCGAGGGCATGGCGCACGTCCCGGAGGGCCGACAAATTTTCCCCGAACTGACGGTCTACGAGAACCTGCGTCTCGGCGCGTATGCTCAGCGCGACAGAGCGGCGGTCGAGGCGTCCATGCAGATGGTGTTCGAGCGTTTCCCACGATTGCGGGAACGCGCCAGGCAGTTGGGGGGAACGCTGAGCGGCGGCGAGCAGCAAATGCTGTCTATTGGGCGGGCGCTGATGAGCCGCCCAAAGCTTCTGCTGCTCGACGAGCCGTCCCTGGGTCTCGCGCCGCTGCTCATCCGCGAAATCTTCCACATCATCCAGGAGATTCGGGCGGCGGGCGCGACGGTTCTGCTGGTCGAGCAGAACGTCAACATGGCGCTATCCGTCGCCGATTACGGCTATGTCTTGGAGACGGGCCGCGTGGCGCTGGCTGATACGAGCGCCAACCTGCGGCAGCGAAAGGAGGTGCAGCGCCTGTATCTGGGGCAGTAACCTGGCACGCAGCGGAATGAACGATCTTCGGTAACAGGAGGAGGGATTATGATGCGCGTATCTAGGCGGATGATTGTGCTTGTGGTGGGCGTGATAACCCTGGCGCTCGCCCTGGCTGCGTGTGGCTCAGCGGCGCCACCCACGGCTGCCCCCGCGCCGGCCCAGAAGGCGGCGGAAGCGCCAACGGTGGCGAAGGCTGCCGAAGCGCCGAAAGCAACCGAAGCGCCCAAAGCGACGGAAGCGCCCAAGGCAACCGCTGCGCCGGCTGCGGCGAAGGCTGCGCCCGCAGCGAGCGGCTCGACGCCGGGCGTGACGGACACTGAGATTGTGATTGGGAGCTGGGGACCGCAGGACGGCCCGGCCGGCGCTTATGGCGTCATCGACCGCACCATCGCCGCCTACTTCAAGAAGGTGAACGACGACGGCGGCATCAACGGGCGCAAGATCCGCTTCATCTACGAGAACGACAGCTACCAGCCCGCCAAGACGACGGCGGCGGTCAAGAAGCTCGTGGAGGAGGACAAGGTTTTCGCGCTGGTCGGCGGCCTGGGCACAGCGCAGAACATGGCCGTGATGGACTACCTGGTGCAGAACAAGGTGCCGCACCTCGCGCCGTCCACCGGCTCCGGCCTGATGTCGAAGCCGGTCAAGCCGAACGTCTTCCAGGTGCAACTGAACTACACCAATGAGGCGACACTTCTAACGCAGTACGCCCTGGACAAGCTGAGCGCGAAGAAGATCGCGGTGTTCTACCAGAACGACGCGTTCGGCAAGGAAGGTCTCGACGCCGTCAACGCCGAGCTGAAGAAGCGTAACATGGGCGAGGCGAGCGGCGTGTCCTACGAGCCGTCGGACACCAACTTCAGTTCCCAGGCGTTGAAGCTCCAGAGCACGGGCGCGGACACCGTCGTCATCTACGCCGTGCCGAAGCCGGGCGCGAGCATCATCGCCGAGATGGACAAGATTGGCTTCAAGCCGAACCTGCTCGCCTCCTCGGTCATCAACGACCCGGCGCTGTTCCAGCTCGCCGGTCCCGGCATCGAGGGGCTACTGTTGCTGGCGTGGCTGCCCGCCTTCGACGACACGAGCAACCCGAAGATTGTCGAGTACCAGAACTTCATGAAGAAGTACGCGCCCAACGAGCAGATCGGCGGGTTCAGCGAGACCGGCTACACCTACGCCACGATTGCGACGGACGCGCTCAAGCAAGCGGGCAAGGACCTGACGCGCGAGGGTTTCCTGAAGGTGTTGGAGTCGCTACAGGATTACAAGGGCAGCCTGGTGCCGAGCCTGTCGTACAACTCGACGGACCATTCCGGCGCGAAGGCCGCCTACTTCCAGCAGGCCAAGGGCGGCAAGTTCGTCACCATCTCCGACTTCATGACGCCAAAATAGCTACGAAGTGGAAGGCCGGCCGCGTTCGCTGTCCAATGCCCGCATTCCGTGGGTATTGTAGCGCTCACCAGCGACGGATTCCGCCGGCACTGCCTCCTCGATACGCGCCAGGTCGTTGGGGGTCAGGTGGAGGTTGAGCGCGCCGAGCGCTTCGGTCAGGCGCTCCGCTCGATGTGTGCCGATGAGCGGCACGATGTCCGCGCCGCGCGACACGACCCAGGCAACGGCGATCTGGGCGACGGTCGCATTCTTCTCATCGGCGATAACCCGGAGCGCCTCGACCAGCGCGAGATTGCGGTCGAGGTTGTCACCTATGAAGCGGGGGGCCGAACTGCGAAAGTCGTGGGCCATCAGCGACTGGTCCTTCGACCAGCGGCCGCTGAGCAGACCACGCGACAGAACGCCGTAGGCCGTTATGCCGATACCAAGCTCGCGGCAAGTCGGCAATATGGCCCCTTCAATGCCGCGCGAGAACAGCGAGTACTCAATCTGCAAGTCTGTGATGGGGTGAACGGTGTGGGCGCGGCGTATAGTCTCGACGCCGACTTCTGAGAGACCGATATGCCGAACGTAGCCGGCCTTCACCATATCCGCGATCGCGCCGATTGTATCCTCGATTGGCACCGCAGGATCAAGCCGCGCTGGACGATAGACATCGATATAGTCTGTCCCCAGGCGGCGCAACGAATAGGCAAGCGAGCTTTTCACCGCCGCCGGACGACAGTCGATGCCTAGCATGCCACCTGCCGGGTCGCGCAACACGCCGAACTTGACGCTCAGCACAGCCGACGCCCGTCGCCCCCTGCCCAGGGCCTCACGAAGCAGAAGCTCATTGTGGCCTGTTCCATAGAAGTCGCCGGTGTCGAGCAGATTGATGCCCATGTCCAGCGCCGCGTGAATTGTGGCAATGCTCTCAGATTCGTCGGTCGGCCCGTACACGTGCGACATTCCCATACATCCGAGACCGAGCGCGGACACGACAAGACCGTCACTGCCTAGCGAGCATGTTTGCATGGGGGCCTCCTATTGATGCGAATGAGAGAGCTGCAAGCAACGGCGTAGCGCATAGCCAAGTCGTGCAGCAAGCGCCTGGGTGCTTACTCACGGCAGGGTGAGGATCTCCGGGCCGTGGGGGGTGATGGCGATGGTATGCTCAAACTGCGCTGACAGTGAGCCGTCCTTCGTCACCACCGTCCACCCGTCGGACAGCAGCACCCAGTCGGGCTTGCCCAGGTTGACCATCGGCTCGATGGTGAAGGTCATGCCGGGGCGCAGCTCCGGCCCCGGGTGGGGCTGTCGGACGTGCAGCACGGCCAGTGGCTCATGCAGAACCCGCCCGATGCCGTGGCCGCCCCACTCGCGCACGACCGAGACACGCTGCTTGTCGGCGTAGTCGTTGATGGCGCGGCCAATGTCGCCCAGGAACCCGCCGGTCCGCGCCGCCTTGATTCCCACGTCGAGACACGCTTTCGCCACATCCAGCAGGCGCTGCGTCTGCGGCGCGAGCTTGCCGACGCCGTACGTGACGCACGCATCCCCGCACCACCCCTTGTACTTGAGGCCCACGTCGATGCCCACGATGTCCCCGTCACGCAGGACGCGCTCATTCGGGAAGCCGTGGCAAATCTCGTTGTTGACTGAGGCGCAGATGACGCCGGGGAATGGCGGATGGTTGGCCTGGCTGCCCTTGTAGCCCTTATACAGCGGCTCGGCGCCACGCTCCCGCAGCAGGTTCTCGGCAAGCGCGTCGAGTTCCTTGAGGCGCACGCCGGGCTTGACGGCCATGTTGAGAACCTGGTATAGCTCGGCGACCAGGCGGCCCGACTCGCGCATGTGCTCGATCTCGCGGGCGCTCTTGAGCTGAATCGTTAGTTTGGGTCGAGGTCTCACAGTATGTCTCGCTCTATTACTTAGAGCCTATCCGAATAACCCTGCGGCGCGCAGGGCGATGAGGGCGCAGGCGAAGTGCAGAAAGGCGATGTAGTGTTCAGGCTTCTTGTCCCAGCGCACCAGAATACGCCGAAAGC
>JBDHWG010000001.1:0-436286 GCA_039810085.1 Anaerolineae bacterium | reverse complement strand
GCGAGAGCGGGACAAGGTCATTCACCGTCTGCAGCGACGGCTGGAGAAGCTGGGGTATCGTGTCAGCATTGAGCGCCAGGCTGTCGCTGCATGACCCGCTCATTTTCATCTCAGCGAAGCAATCCCGCGCCCTTGCGACAGACAGTCTAGTCAAGGATGAGAGTGACCTTCACCAGCCGGGAGATTGCTTCGTCGTCCCTCCTCGCAATGACGGGAGGTCGTCCCTCCTCGCAATGACAAGACAAGGAGCCTGTGTGACCACCATCCCCTTCAATACGTTCGAGCGCCAGGTGGCCCGCCTGCGGCCGGAGATCGACGCCGCCATCGCCGGTGTGCTGGAGGGCGGCTGGTTCATCCTCGGCCCGCATGGCCAGCGCTTCGAGGCCGAGTTTGCCGCGTATGTCGGCCTGCCCTACGCCGTCGGCTGCAACTCCGGCACGGACGCCATCGAGCTGGCGCTGCGGGCGCTGGGCATCGGCGCGGGGGATGAGGTCATCACGTCGCCCCTGACGGCGGCGTTCGGCGTCTTCGCCATCACGGCGGCGGGGGCGACGCCGGTGTTCGTGGACATCGACCCGTACACCTACAACCTGGCCCCCAACCTCATCGAAGCGGCCATCACGCCGCGCACGCGGGCCATCATGCCAGTTCACCTGTACGGCCAGCCGGCCGACATGGGGCCAATCCTGGAAATCGCCGAGCAGCATGACCTGCTCATCGTGGAGGACTGCGCCCAGGCGCACGGCGCGCGCTATCGCGGGCAGCAGGTCGGGAGCCTGGGCGACATCAGCGCCTTCAGCTTCTACCCGACCAAGAACCTCGGCGCGTATGGTGACGGCGGCGCGATCCTTACTGCGTCCGAGGCGGTCGCCGAGCGCCTGCGCATGCTGCGCCACGGCGGGCAGCGCTCGCGCTACGTGCATGAGACCGTTGGGCTGAACAGCCGCCTGGACGAGATGCAGGCCGCCATCTTGTCGGTGAAGCTGCGCCACCTGGACGCGGACAACGCGCGGCGGCAGCAAATCGCCGCGCTGTACGACTGCCTACTGGCCGACGCCGACGTGCAGACGCCGGTTATCGCGCCGGACGTTGAGTCGGTGTATCATTTGTACGTCGTGCGCACGCCGGCGCGGGACGCGCTGATGGCATCCCTGAACGCCCAGGGCGTCGGCGCGATGGTCCACTACCCCACGCCCGCGCACCTGCAAGGCGCTTACCGCGACCTGGGCTACGGGCCGGGCAGCTTCCCGGCGAGCGAGGCGGCGGCGCGGGAGGTGCTGTCCCTGCCGATGTACCCGGAGCTGACGGACGAGGAGGTGGCGCGGGTAGCGGCGGCCGTCGCGGCGTTCAGCCTGCAACCGTCGGCCGCGAATTGATGGGATTATGAATGCAGTCAAGAAGTCGGAGTTTGTCATGAGTCCATTTGTGGCCCTGTTGATTGCCATGAGCATGAGCGTGTGCGGCGAGCTGATGCTCAAGCACGGCATGAACAACGTCGGAACGCTCGACCTCACCGGATGGCACGCGGTAGGGCAGCTGTTCCGCACCTTCACCAACCCGTTCGTCCTGGGCGGCTTGATTGTCATCTTCGGCGGCTCGATCTTCTGGCTGTCGGTGCTGTCGAAGGCCGACCTGAGTTGGGCGTACCCCATGCTGAGCCTGAGCTACGTGGTCGGCGTCCTCCTCTCCGCCGTCCTTCTCAATGAAACGATCACGGGCATCCGCATCGCGGGCGCGCTCATCATCGTCCTCGGGGTCTTCCTGGTCTACCGGAGCTAAGTGTGGCGTCGCACCAGAGGGACTGGGCGGGCAGCGGCGCCATCGGCCGCGCCCGCCTGTCGTCTATTTTCTCGCCGCCTGTTCTGCTTATCCTGGCGTGCGCCATCCTCGGCATCCTGGCGGGGGCGCTGGCGGCGTGGCTGCCGGGCGTCATCATCCTCATCGGCATCGTCGGCGTCATCGCGGCGGCCGTCCTCACCCAGCGTTTGCAATGGGATGTGTGGCTGCTGGCGCTGGTCCTGACGCTGCTCCCGTTCGGCGCGTTACGCCTGGGCATCGGCTTCAACCCCTCCTTCCTCAACCTGGCGTACATTCTCATCATTGTGGCGTGGGCGCTGTGGCTGTTCGGGGAGCGGCTGGCTCCGCCCCTCACCCCCCCGCCCCCTCTCCCACTGGGGGGAGAGGGGGGGAAGCCGGTCCCTCACCCCCCCGCCCCCTCTCCCACTGGGGGGAGAGGGGGGGAAGACGCCCCTCACCCCCCGCGCCCCTTTCCCACTCGGGGGAGAGGGGGGGAAGAGGCATCTGTCTCCTCTTCACCCCTCTCCCGTTCTGGGAGAGGGGCAGGTTCTGGGCGTTTCCCCGCTGCGACACTTCCGCAGGAACATAACCTGGCGGGGAAACGCCCAGAAGGGGTGAGGGACGAGAGGCCCATCGCGCTATGGATCGCGGTGCTGGTGTACGTCGGGCTGGCGTGCGTGGCGTTTGTGTGGGGCAGCGACAACGCGCCACTGACCCGCGACATCATGCGGCGGTTCGCGGAGTTTCTGCTGGCGGTGAGCCTGGTGTGGCTGCTGCCGGCGGTCCTGCGCACGTACAAGGATGTAAGCAACGCCACGCGCGCCGTCATCTTCGGCGGCGGGGCGGCGGCGGCCCTCGGCATCGTGCTCTACGTCATCCCACGCGCCCTGGCGACGACGCTGCTGTCGGCGCTGCGCGTCTTCGACTACCCCAGCGGCCCGGACGTCCTGCGCTTCATCAACAACGACCCGAGCCTGCCGCAGCGCGCGACCGGCACATCCATCGACCCGAACGCTTACGGCGGGCTGCTCATCGTCGTCGCTGCGATGACGATTCCCCACATCTTCGCCCGCCGCTCGCTGGTCTCGCCGCGCCTGGCCTGGCTGTTCGCGGGCATGATGGCGCTGGCCCTGTTCATGACGCGCTCGCGCGGCTCGATGCTCGGCCTGATTGCGGCGGTCGCCTTCATTGCCTTCCTGCGCTACCGCCGCGTGTTCATCTGGCTCATCATCGGCGTGGCGCTCATCCTCATCTTGCCGTGGACGCAGGACTACGTGGCGAGCTTCTTCGCCGGCGTGCGCGGCCAGGACCTATCGACGCAGATGCGCCTGGGCGAGTACAAGGACGCCCTCGACCTCATCAGCCGCCACCCGTGGCTCGGCGTCGGCTACGTCGGGACGCCGGACATCGACCTGTACATCGGCGTGTCCAGCCTGTACCTGCTGCTGGCCGAGAATACCGGGCTGATTGGCCTGGCGGCGTTCGGCGCTGTGATGCTCGCCTTTTTCCTGCTTGCTCGCGCCGGGATGCGCGCCGACGACGGGCGGCTGGAGCCGGTCATCCTCGGCGGGGCGGCGGCGATCTTCGGCGTCCTCGTCGCGGGCGTGTTCGACCACTACTTCGTCAACATCACGTTCCCGGCCTCGGTGACGCTGTTCTGGTTCGTCATCGGCCTGACCACAGCGGCGGTCGCCGTCGCGCGGCGTCGTTGCGAGGAGGACGACCGGGGTGTGGGGGCGGTACGCCGCCCCACCGACGAAGCAACCTCCCGGCGGGTGAAAGGGCCGCTATTCCCGCAGTAGACGGCCCGTCACAAGGGCGGGGGACTGCTTCGCTGCGCTCGCAGTGACAAGGCACGGTGTCGTTGCGAGGAGGACGACCGGGGTGTGGGGGTGGTACTCAGCCCCAGCCGACGAAGCAACCTCCCGGCGGGTGAAAGGGCCGCCAGTCTCGCAGGAGACGGCCCGTCACAAGGGCGGGGGACTGCTTCGCTGCGCTCGCAGTGACAGCTCTATTGGGTGGATGTCCCCCTCGTCAGTTCCGAATCGTTGGACCACGAAAGGCCGGGAAAGGACACGAAAGGCGCGAAAAAGAGTAACTCTGCGTGTGCCTTTCGCGTCTTTCGCGGGCTTTCGTGTCCTTCGTGGTCCAGAGGCCCATTGTCAACAGTAGCGACTTCACGTCCAGCAATCACATCCTCGCTGGGGCAGCGCATCCCGACGCTCTTGCGGCGCTTCTGGCACGGCTGGGGCTTCGCCCTGGCGGTGTATGCCGCGCTGAGCGTCGTCCTCTCCTGGCCGGTGGCGCGCGACTTCACCCGCGCCATCTCCAGCGACGGCGGCAACGACGCCCGCCTCAACATCTGGATGCTGTGGCACACGCAGCAGGCGTTCCTCGGCCGCCAGCCACTACTCGGCGCGCCGACGCTCTACTGGCCGCTGGGCGCGTCGCTGCTGACACAAAGCCCCGGCCCGCTGATGGGCGTATTCGCGCTGCCGTTCTGGCCGCTCGGCGTCGAGGCGACGTACAACGCGACGCTCATGGTGGGCCTGACGCTGACCGGCTTCTGCCTGTACCTGCTGGCGCGGGAGCTGGGGCTGGCGCGGGGCGCGGCCTTGTTCGCCGGCGTCGTCTACATGACGGTGCCGATGGCCCTCGGCGGGCTGCTCCAGCACATGGACAAAACGTTCCTGGGCCTGCTGCCGCTGACGCTGTGGGCGCTGCTGCGGGCCTTCGACCCGCTCCGCTCCGTGTGGTGGGCGCCCGCGACAGCATTTATCGTCATGCTGACCATTCTCCACGGCGGCTGGCATTTCGTCCAGGCGGTGTTCGCCGTCGTTTTCTTCGTCGCCGTCTTTTGGCTGACCAACCCGACCGGCGACCGGCGCTTCCTCTGGCAGCGCACCCTGGCGCTGGGGGTGAGCGCGCTCATCCTCGTCGGGCCGTTCGTGGTCGGCATCGTGCGCGCCTCGGCCGACCCCATGCTCCACGTGGACAACGGGCTGCAATCCTACGAGCACCACCCCGACCTGGCCGAATTCTTCCTGCCGAGCCAGTACAGTATCCTGTTCGGCCCGACTGTGCTGGACTTCCTCGGGCGCTTCGGCATCACGCCGAGTGTCGAGACGGCGGTGAGTTTGGTCTACACCGGCTTAGTGCTGGCCGCGCTCGGCGCCGCGCGGGGCGGGCGGCGCGCCCTGGTGTGGCTGCTGTTCACCCTGGTGTTCTTCGTGCTGGCGCTGGGGCCGGTGCTGAAGGCGCTGGGGCAGAAGGAATTCACGCTCTACAAGCTGCCCATCATCCTGCCCTACGCCGTCGTGAGCGACCTGCCGGGCATGGCGTTCATGCGCACGCCGGGGCGCTTCATGATGATGGGCTTCGTGGGCTTCGCCGTCCTCGCCGCGTTCGGCTTGCAGTGGCTCGTGACGCGCTTCCCGTCCTGGCAGCGCATCCTGCCGCTGGCCGCCATCGCCCTCGTTCTGGTCGAGGTCTGGCCGCAGCCGTGGCCGACCGAGGTCATGCGGCCGGTTCCCCTATTCTACAAGCAGATTGCGAGCGACCCTGCGATGTACGGCGTGTTCGACCTGCCGCAGAAGCCGCGCTCCGATGCGTCGGCGGCGGGCTACTCGTCGTTCTACCAGATGTACCAGATGACCCACGGCAAGGGTATTGCTACGGGCTTCCTGTCGTTCACCCCGCCGCGCCACCCGCTGTTCCCCGGCCTGTTCCAGACCGACCCGACACCGCCGGACGCGCTGGTCAACGGGCAGAAGGTCAGCGCGTACACGGACGCCGCCTACGAGCTGGCCGAGCAGGGCTACCGCTACGTGGTGCGCCACAAACCGGACAAGGCTTACGCCGAGTTCAAGCCCGGCTCGCGCGGCGACAAGATCGCCGAGGACTTCGTGCGCAACGCCTTCCCCAACCAGTCGCCCATCGTGGACGACGACCTGACCACGGTCTACGCGCTGCCTGCGACGGCGGACCCGGCGACCCTGACGCTTTACATGGAGCTGCGCGACGGGTGGCAGGAGCGCGAGGACAAGTGGCGCTGGACGAAATCGCCCGCGACGCTGTACATCCTCTCGCCCACGGCGCAGGAGGCGACGCTCCAGGTGACTCCGTCGTCTATCCACGACCCGGAGGGCGAGGGCGGCGTCGGCAAGGAGGGTGTGCTGACGGTCACGGCGAACGGCGTTACGCAACAGGTCCCCATCCACGTAGACGAGACGGCGAATGTGCCCATCACCCTCGTGCCCGGCGGCCAGACGGTCACGCTGTCCCTGGACGCGGGCAACTTCCACCCCAGCGACTACGGCGTCGGCGACACGCGCGAGTTGAGCTTCGCCATCAAGACGCTAAATCTCAAGACAAACTAAACCGCATGGTCCATTCTGGTTAAAATCTGGTCTAAAAACGGTCTTGACACCCCGCATCCTTCGTGATACTATAGTGTGAAGTTCCCCACTTCTGCCCACATCGGCCCCAGGGCTTGACGGCACGATAACCGTTTGAGCCAACCTCATCTTGCCGTGGACACCCCTTCCTTGCCTTATCAGCAGGGGAGGCGTTGACGTCTGGCTCTATACATGGACTGGGAGGTGTACTATGCCTCGTCGCCGGATCCGTGTGGCCTTCGACGCTGACAACACGTTCGTGTTGCAGATCGACCTGGGGCTGGCGCGGGCCGGCGCCGTCATCGCCCTCCTGGTTCTCGCGGGTGCGCTGGCTTCGCGCCTGACGCTGCCGGCCCAGGCCGCGCCCGATTGGCAAGGGCCAGCCGGTCCGCCCATATGGGGAGCGGTGACGACCCAGACGGGCGTAGAGACGGGCGCGAATGCCATGCCCAGCAACACAGCCCCGTGCCCTGGCTCGCCCCACAGCTACAGCCTCCCTCTGGGGAACGCCTTCGCCGACACGTACTTCATCAACCCGAGTTCGACCGCGGTTCAATCCTTCTCAATCTCCGCGACTTTTGACCCTCGATATCTGCAAGTGGTAAAGATCGACAAAGGCAATTTCCCTGGCATCAGCAATTTCCAGTCGACGTATAACAACACCACTGGCGCTTTCCAGGCTTCAGGTGACATCGTACCGCCATCTGCGCCGACGGCTCCCAATAACACGACCATCGTTGTCACATTTGCAGCGGTGGGAGCTACGCCTAGCACGCCCCTCGATAGTATGATCACCAACACCACGACGGGCGGGAGCAGTACATGCGAGGATGTACTCAATGTGACCATCACCGGGCCGGCGCCGACCCCAACGCCGGCCTGTACTCAAACGGCAAGTATTTACACCCTCACCACCGACCGCGCGTGCTACCCGCCGGGCAGCCAGATCGGTGTCTTTGTGGGCGTCGGAACCACTCTCAGTTCCCAATCGGTGCTGGTGCGGGCGACGCTGCTGAGGGGCGACATAGGTGTCTCGTCGGCTGAACGCACCTTTACCGCTCCGAATGGGCAGGTGATTCCACTGTCGGCGCCGGGTAACCTCTCGGCCGGGGACTACACGGTGCTGGTCGATGTCTACGATGCGAGCGGAAGCTGTCCACAGGCTACGCAGACGGTGACAGTTCACATCGACCCGGCATGCGGCACGGTCACGCCCGTCCTCAGCTCGACCCCGACGCGCACGCCAACCACCACGCCGAGTCCCACGCGGACCCCGACGCCAACACCTACCGCCACAGCGTGTCCTCACGCGGCGAGTATAAATTCCCTCACCACCGACCACTCATGCTATGCCCCAACTAGTCAAATCAACGTCACCGTTGGCGTCGGAACCAGCCTGCCATCGCAGCTTGTGCGGGTACAGGCGTTGCTGCTGAATGGCGATGTGGGCATTGCCTCCGCCGAGCGCACTTTCACCGCGCCCGGTTCCCAGACGATTCCGCTGCCGGCGCCGATCGGGCTGCCGGCGGGCGACTACACCGTCCTTGTCAACGTCTATGACGTCAACGGCGGCTGCCTCCAGGCGACGGGGAGCGTGACGATTGAAGTCAATCCGGCTTGCGGCGCGACAGCCACGCCCACGGCCACGTTGACTCCGACGCCCACGGCGACCTTTGCTTGTGTGCCGCCGCGACCTTCGGTCACGCCATCGTGCGCTGGGCCGAACTACGTCCGCAATCCGGGCTTCGAGCGATTCAACCAGAGCTGGGGCGAGGTGAACACGACCGGCCAGGAGATTGTCAGCAGCGACCGCGCCTACAACGGCTTCTACTCCGCCGATTTCGAGGGGCCGATGGACGTCGCCAGCCACCAACTCCTGTATCAGTTCATGGATATTCCGCCGGACGCCACGAATGCCAGCTTCTTTATCCAGGAAGTAGGCTATGGCGCTGCGACAGCGGGGCATGCGCCGCCCGCCTCGGGACAGGACTACTTCCGCGCATCCATCTATGACGCGACGATGACCACAGAGCTTGTCCGCCTGTGGCAGTTCAACCCGCTCATGCCGCCCGACTGCCACCAGGACCCGGACAGCTACAACCTGTCGCTGGGAGACCTGAATCTCATCCGAGGGCGGACCGTGGCGCTCGTGTTCGAGTTCCAGAAGGTCACGACGACGGGCTGGTCGGCGTTTGTGAAGCTGGACGACGTTCATTTTGATGTGTGCGCACCGTCACCCCCGTGCGGTGTGGGTGACGACAAGACTGCCAGCCCATCGGTGGTCCAGCCTGGCGGCGACGTGGCCGTCACGCTCACTCTCGCCGGGCTGGGGTCCACGTGTGGCGACAGCCACCCGCCCGCCGATGTGATGCTCGTCATCGACCGCTCAGGGAGCATGAGCGGGCAGAAAATTGCGGATGCGAAGGCGGCGGCGAAAGCCTTCATCGACCGCATGGACCTGTCCACCAGCCAGGTCGGCCTGGTTTCCTTCTCCGACACTGCCAGCCTCGATCAACAGTTGACGCAGAGCGCCGGTCCGGTGCGCACTGCCATCGACGCGCTCGTCGCCGACGGCTCCACCAACATTGCTGACGCCCTCAGCCTGGCCCAAGGCGAGCTCACAGGGGGGCGTCACCGGCCGGGCAATGGGCGCGTGCTCATCCTGATGTCCGACGGGCAGCCCACAGCCGGTGGCGACCCACGCGCCGTCGCCGCAGCAGCGCGAGCGGCGGGCACGCGCATCTTCACGATTGGCCTCGGTGCGGACGTAGACCCGAACCTGATGCGCGACCTGGCCTCGTCGCCGTCGGACTACTTCTATGCGCCGGATAGCGGCCAGCTCGACGCCATCTATCAGCAGATCGCGGGGGCCATTGGCGGCGCAGCGGCCACGAACATCACCGTCATCGACCGGCTGTCGCCCTACGTCACGCTGGTCCCCGGTTCCTTCTTCGGCCTCTCGGCTCCCGACATTAGTCCCGACGGGCGCACGCTGACATGGCGCATCCCGCGCCTTGGGCTAGAGACGCTGCGCTGGGGCTACCACGTCACGATGACGCAGACGGCGGGCACGTGGCCGACCAACAGCAGCGCCTCGGCGACGTACACGAACTCGAATGGGCAGCCCTCGGCGCTGACCTTCCCGATCCCCAACGTCACGGTAATGCCCGGTCAGACAGATCACCCGGCGCTCCTGTGCCGCGACTATGAGGGTGACACAGGCTTCTTGCCATCCAACCTGCACGGCGAGACGTGGTGGGAAAGTCCGGATATCTGGGTGCGCAACCAGCCCGACGGTATCCCGTCGCAGCAAAACCCCATCGCGGGGCAGACGAACTACGTCTATGTCCGCGTCCACAACATCGGCGATGTGGCCGTGAACAACATCACGGTGCATCTTTACAACACGGCGGCCTCCGCCGCGCCGCGCTGGCCGGACGACTGGGCGCCCGAAATTGGCGCGGTGATTATTCCGACTTTGGCCCCCGGCCAGGATATCGTCGTATCGATCCCCTGGACGCCGACGGCAACGGGACACTACTGCTTCCTGGCGCGCATCGAAGCGCCCACGTCGCCCATCATCAACGACGGCTGGGTGCCCTTCGACCGGCAGGTGTGTCAGAAGAACGTGCAGATTATTGACGGCGGCTCCTCGACGACGACTATCCAGGTAGCCAATCCGAACCATGATCCCAACAACGGCGCGGTGAGTGTGTCGTCGAGCAGCGTTCCTAGCGGCAGCACCACCGTTGTCAGCCTGCCGCCCGACCTCTTCTCCGCCTGGCAGGCAAACGGGGGAACGGTGACGGGCGGCCAGGTTGTCCCTGGCACAACGTCCATCCAGCTCAACGTGACACCACCGTCGGGTGGAACCGGGGCTGGCTCGGTGCAGGCGGTTATCGACCGCATCCCGCTCCAGGGCGACGAGACGCGCCCGCTGACGGTCAAGGTGACGGGCGCCCCAAGCAGCCCAGCGCCGATCCTGGAGGTGCGCGAGCTGATGAACGGCCAGGTGGTGGGCGGCAACATCATCACCCCTACGCAGGCGGCGTATCGCATCTTCCTACCGCTCCTCGCTCGTGATGCGGATTAGCCGAAATCGATGCGGCGGTGGGTGAAGAAGCTGACGATAAGGAGGAGCAGCCAGATGACGACGCCCATGACGACGTCGACGATGAGGGTGAGGGCGAAGGCAAAGAGGAGGTAGTCGAGGCCGCGCTGCGCCCACAGGATGGTGTCGTCCGGGATGCGCGGGATGCCGACGAGGAAGAACACGATGGCGGCGAGGATGCCGACGTAGATGGCGACTTCGAGCCAGCCGCGTCGGTCGGACTCGCTGGGGATCATGCTGTTGCTGACGCTGAAGACGAGGTAGACCCACAGCCAGACGTCGGCGACTGCGAAGAGGTCGGGCAGGCCGGTGACGATCTGCGTGAGGCGGGTCTGCGGCGGAACCCACGGGCCGAGGCTCTGGTGGAAGCCGTAGCTCGCCAGGAGGATGATGGCGATGGTGCCGAAGAAAAAGGGCGCCGCGCCGATCATGCTGGCGCGGAACGGGTCCGAGCGGCCGACCATGACGTAGCCCATCGTGACCTGCACGCGGTTGCCCCGCCGCTTGAACTCTGACGGGCCGAGGGAGAACTTGCCGGTGGTGACCCCGAGGACCTTGGCCGTCAGCCAGTGGCTGAACTCGTGGAGGAAGATGCCGGGGGCGAGGATGAGGAAGCGCAGCCAGATGGCGCGCTCCGCTGTGCCCAGGGCGAGCAGTCCCAACCCTTGCAGCCGCCGCATGACCCACTGCTTGATGGCGAAGACGAGGAACAGCAGAATCGCCAGGGCGAGCACGGCCGTCCAGAGATCAGACATACGCCCCCCTGGCGCGCCGGCCGCCCCGCGCCCCTGTCATGTGTCCTCCACGCTGCCCTCGCATGCGTCAGATTATAGCACACGCGGCTTGGTTCCCGTGCTTATGAGCATAAGAACGCGATTCCCTGGGAATACGTAGAGATGTTTTCGAACTTGAAGGTAAGCTTGAGAACGAGTGTTAGTCAGACCGGCCCTCTTATGACAAAGATTTACAGATTCGCCTCTTCATTCATGACTATAAGCTATATCACCACCATTTTATTTCCGATCAAGCAATCTTTCTTTTACTAAATCGATAAACTCATCCATTAGACCTTCTTCGTTAATTGTGACTAAATCAATCCCGCCATCTGGAATGATCGAACTTGCCTTCTGGATATCTTCGATACCTGCCGGAATATCATTCAACTCTAGATAAAGAAGTCCTCGTCGAAGATAGCATAGTTCAGGGACAACAGAACCCCATTCGCGATTAATCTCTATCGCTTTTGAATAATCTTGTATCGCTGCCTGTGCATGATTCAGGGCTGAATGGGCAAGACCTCGATTGTAATAGGCAAGGGAGTAATTAGGCCTACAATTGATGGCCTCGGTCCAATCTTCGATTGCTGCTTCTTTGTTCCCTAACTGATAGTACGAGAGGCCTCGGTTAACAAACACATTAGCTCGCTCCGTGACCAACGATCCGCTCTTAATCTCTAACGCTTGATTGTAATTCTCAATCGCTGTTTCTTTATCTCCCAAGTGGTGATAAAGATATCCCCGTTCATTTAAAGCGAATGCAAGACTGTAACGACCCCAATCCCTATTAATCTCAATAGCTTGGGTATAATTAGCAATAGCCGCTTGTCGGTCATCTAAGTCGCTATAGGACAAAGCTCTTCCTATATACGCTTCCGAGGAATCGGGCTGGAGTTCTATAGCTTGTGTAAAAAACTCGATTGCTTTTTGGTAGTTTCCCTGGTCAGCCTGCGTATATCCCCTTCTTCGCCAGGTATCAGGACTCTGCACACTTGGATCAGAGGTTATTCGCTGCTCAATTCGGGCAATTTCTTCGTCTCGCAGTCCTAAGGCATTTTGAAGAACTCGCAGCGCCATACGACTTTCTTCACTCGGTGGAAACTCTTGTTTAATGATATCTTCAAATGCCTGTTTATACTTCTGAGATTTTCCCTCAAACTCTTCCAGTGAAGTAGACACCGCCTTTATGATCGCTTCAATCTCATCGTGCGACAGTCCTAATTTCGTGCCTTTCTCAATCCAAGCAGTAAGATAGATATTAGCAAGTACGGGGTTTCGCGTGTACAAACCAGCTGCTTCAACGTCTGACCGCAGCCTGTTTCGAGGGTCACCAAAAAGGATAGGTGAGAGCTGTTCCTCTTGAATACCCTCTAACCTAATTGCTACACGACCTGCCTCATAGGCCTTTTCCACTGATTGAGTACTCATCGATTGATCAGCTTGTAATGCTATGTAAAAGCCCGTAGCAAATGTAATAGCTGCTCGATCTCCAATAGAACTTTTCATACCTATTACAATTGGAACATATTCAGCAATAGCTTTTGCTTGATCGTCTGAATAGCAAGTATTTATTATTACACATTGAACGTACTCAGCAGCTAATTTGAAAAGTGCGGCTAGAGCTTCAGGTTGTACCGGCTTAACGTGCCCGTTATCATCCTGAAGACAAATCTCTCCTGTTTCCATCCCATGCCCGGCGAAATGAACTATTTGAGGCTTAATATCAAGAATAGCATGGAGAACATCTGCTGGACGAACAGCCCAACGAGCCTCTAGCTGATAAGGCGTTCTCTCTAATCTTTGTTGAATGCTTCGGTGTTCCTCGGCCAGACGCAACCTAGCACTGTCACTTGGATCAGGGGCTAAGAACAATACTTTAATGAAATGAGAGAGCATAGCGAAGCTCCTTTATAACAGGTTGGTCGTCAAAAAGACAAATTAATCATCTTGGGTCATCGGAGTAGGGTAAGCCCTGCGAAGGACACTTTCAGATCCAAGGGAAATTGACTGGAGTTTGGAATGTGAAGAGTGAGCCAGACGCTACTATACCTGAACTTGTTGCTCAATTACAAGTATCTTATAGTAAAAGAGTTAATTGACCACGGTGTTGGCCGGCGAGTGTAAATGACCAAGAAATTTCAGGACAGTTGTCACTATGTGACGTGGATTATTTGCCCATTATAATAGAAGGGCTAGACATTGTCAAGATATAAAGCCAACGGAGTCTTGACTATGAGAGAACTTAATATGTCGCGTGCTAAGGCAGCCATCGCGCATGCGCCATCGGTAGTCGTGCTGACGGGGGCGGGGGTCAGCGCCGAGTCAGGCGTGCCGACGTTTCGCGGCGCGGGCGGGCTGTGGCGCATGTACCGCGCCGAGGACCTGGCGACGCCGGAGGCGTTCGCGCGAAACCCGCGCCTGGTCTGGGAGTGGTACGACTGGCGGCGGCAGACGGTCGCGGCGTGCGAACCGAACGCGGCGCATCACACCCTGGCCGAGATGGAGCGCTGTCTACCTGACTTCACCCTCGTGACGCAGAACGTGGACGGCCTGCACGAGCGCGCCGGCAGCCAGAAGGCGCTGCGCCTCCACGGCAGCTTGTGGAGGCTGCGCTGCACCCGCGAAGGCCGCCGCGTCCCCAACCACGATGTCCCGCTGGCGGAGATTCCGCCGCGCTGCGAATGTGGCGCGCTGCTGCGGCCGGACGTGGTCTGGTTCGGGGAGACGCTGCCGGGCGACATCATCGAGGCGGCGTGGCGGGCGGCGGAGGCGGCGGACGTCGTGCTGGTGATCGGCACGTCGTCCATCGTCTATCCGGCGGCGGCGCTGCCGGTCGTCGCCCTGCGCCACGGAGCGCGGGTTGTGGAGTTCAACGTCGAGCCGACAGACCTGAGCCGCTACAGTGAGCTTGTCCTCGGCCCAGCGGCGGAGACGCTGCCCGCTTGGTGGGCGGCGAACCGGAAGAGGCTATCGGGCGGGTAGGAAACAGCATGCGGTCTTTGCAAGGAGGACGCGGGGTGCGGGGGCGAAAGCCCCTGCCGACGAAGCAATCCCTCGGCGGGTGACGGCCACGCTATAGCCACCCAGACCATCTGTCGCAAGGGTGGGAGATTGCTTCGCATGCGCTCGCAATGACAGTCGTGGCGTCGTTGCGAGGAGGAACGACGAAGCAACCCCTCGGTGGGTGACGGCCACGCTATGGCCGCTCAGACCATCTGTCGCAAGGGTGGGAGATTGCTTCGCATGCGCTCGCAATGACAGTTGTGGCGTCGTTGCGAGGAGGGACGACGAAGCAATCCCTCGGCGGGTGACGGCCACACTATAGCCGCCCAGACCATCTGTCGCAAGGGTGGGAGATTACTTCGCATGCGCTCGCAATGACGACTTGGCGGTGTTCTTATGTCGGCGCATGTCGCCACACGGCATGAGGGTTTCACAATGACGGCTTGAAGGTAACGCAGAGGCGCAAAGCCGCAGAGCCAAGAACAATAATCGTTCTTCCTCTGCGGCTTTGCGCCTCTGCGTTTCAATATCCGGTCGGGGGTCTACGCTTGGGAGGGGCGGAGGGTTTGCTGGCGTTGGCGGAGGCGCAGGAAAACGACGACGGCGACGGCCAGGGCGAGCAGCACGAGCTGCACGACAGTCGTCTCGACAGTCGGGAAGACGCCCAACACGCCCAGCGTCGGCAGGTAGGGGCGCGACGTTGCCGGAACGATGCCCGCCACCTGGAGGGCGTGGATGCCGGTGCCGATGAACTTGAACGCCATGTAGTACAGCAGGATGCTCGTCACCAGGAAGAAGGGGCGCAGCGGGATGCGCAGGCCGAAGCGCAGCATCAGCACGCCCAGGACGACGAGAGCCGCCGCCGCCGCGCCGACGCCTAGTAGCAGGTCACTCAGGGCGATGGACGGGGCGATGCCCATGTAGAAGATGACGGTCTCCGCGCCCTCGCGGTAGACGGCGAGGAAGGCGATCAACGCCAGGCCGAGCAGGCTGTTCCGCGCCAGGGCCGATGTGCTCTGCTGGCGGATGTAGCTCTGCCACGCGCCGATGTGGGACTTGCGGTGCATCCAGTAGCTCACATAAACCAGGAGGACGGCAGCCAGGATGCCCGTCAGGCCCTCGATCAGCTCGCGGTTCGCGCCCGCCAGGGGGCCGGCGAAGAGTTGCTGGACGATGACGGCGGTCACGACGCTGGCCGCGATGCCCGCCAGCCCGCCCAGCCACACCCAGCGGCTCTTGCTGCGGTTGCCCGACTTGCTCAGGAAGGCCAGCAGCGCGCCCATGACCAGCAGCGCCTCCAACCCCTCGCGCAGCATGATGATGGCCGCGTCCGCCAGGCCGTACTGCGTGACCGAGGCGAGGGGGGCCAGGTCGGCGCGCATCCCCTCCATCACGGCCAGCGCCTCGTTCGTAGACGGCGGCGTCGACTCCAGCAGCCCATAGGCGCGGGCCATGGCGTTCTCGGTCGAGGCGTAGACCTGGGGCGACCGGGCCGCCACCGACGTCTCGACGCCCGGCCAGGCGCCCTTGAAATCTGCCAGGGCCGCCGCCGCGCCCGCCACGTCACCGCCGCGCGCCTCGGCGATGGCGGTGTCCAATGTCCCTACGAGCGCGGCGAGGCCATCCTCCGCGCCGACAGCGGGCGCAGCCGTCGTGGTGTTAGCCCGGCCGCCGATGAACGTCTCGTTTTGGGTTTCGAGAGCCTGGAGGGCCGCCTTGACCTTGGCCGCGTCAAATGGCTCCATCGCAAAGGCGGCGCGGGCGTCGCCCATCGCGTCCTCGATGCCCAGGTAGCTCGTCGGCGCGGCGGCGCGAAGGCCGTCCTCGACGCTGGCCCAGCCGTCGGTAAAGGCGCGGAACTCGGTCTGCGCGGCGTCGCGGTTGCCGTCGGCCAGCGTGTCGAGGGCCTTCTCGATGTGGTCGTTCAGGGCGACCATGCTCGTGACCGGGCTGGCGCTGCCGGCGATGTTCGAGGCGGCGGGGGCGGCCGCCGGTGAAGCGGCGAGGAAGTCGTCGATGCTCTCGTCGAGGGCGTGGGCGGCGTCGCCGATGCGGCCCGCATCATACGGCTCGGCGCGAATTGCGGTCTTCAGGTCACGCAGGTGGTCTTCGATCTTTTCGTAGGCGTCCGGCGATTGGGCCTTGACTTTATCCTCAATCGCGGCCCAGCCAGCGTGGATAGTATTGTAGTCGGCCTGGGCCGACGCGGCGTTGCCCTGGGGCAGACGGGCCAGCATGTCGTCGATCTGGTGGGTCACGGCCTTGAGGCCGTCGGAGACATCCGAGGGGCCATCGGCCAGGGCCGGCGTAGAGGGCCAGGCCAGGAGAAGCGCCAGGCTGAGGGCGGCCAGGCAGGCCGCGATGTATGCGAGAATGGGGCGAGGAGAGCAAGCGGTCACAGGCAGGTGGTTCCTTTCTCGGCCAGCATGGCTGGCAGACTGCGGTTGTACCATTCTAGCGACCCCCTTTGCGCGTGTCAATGGGTTGAGCCTGGCTCCAAACGTGAAATGAATAATTCATGCGTTTGAAGGCGCATTTTAAGCACACTTAAGTTTCGCTACAAGTTGTCATTGCGAGCAGGGCGAAGCAATCCCATGCTTTTGTAAACGACTGTCTAGCGGCTACAGAGCGCGTCTATCGCCCAGCGTGGGACTGCTTCGTCGTCCTATCGTCCTCCTCGCAGTGACACCGTAACTGATTTGGAGTGTATAGCGCCATTGTTAATGGCATGTCATCAGAGTGTAATACGAGTGTGAACGGGCGGGTTGGCGGATGCGCGTCCGGCGTGCTACAATCCAGGATATGCGGGCGGCGTAGTGGCGAATGGCTTCCTGGGCGGAGACCCGGCGCGATGGCGACGATCCTCGGCGATATCCTGTTCATTCTTATAGTCATCCTGATTCTCGTGGTGGCGGCCGGCATCATCGCGCCCCTGGAGACGCTGAGCTGGTGGGCCGGCTGGGACCGCCATGTGCAAGGCCCGACCGAGATGCCGACCGTGCCCATCGACCCGGACCCGACCCACGGCGAGGTCCCGCGCTACTACATCGTCTACCTGTCCGGCATCGGCACGTCCGACCCGAACTACCTCACCGACAAGGAGACGCAGTTCCTGGATGCCCTCGACGCGCGGCTGCCGGGCGCTATTCTCGTTCGTGACATCTTCCCGTACTCGTCCACGAACACGCCACTGACCGAGAACCGGCCGCTGGCCGGGTTCTACCGCGTGTGGTCGAGGGTGGTGCGCCGCTTGCCGCTGATGCCGCTGCTCGCCGTCATCACCGTGCGCAACCTGTTCCAGGTCGCCACGTCCGCCGACGGTCGCTACGGGCCGCTGTACAATTTCGGGACGGCGCGACAGATCGCCCTGAGCCTGGTGCGCCACGGCTACCAGCTTGGCGACCCGGCGCCAGTCGTCCTGATGGGCCTGAGCGGCGGCGGGCAGATCGCCGTCGGCGCAGCGCCAATCCTGCGCAACCTCATCAAAGCGCCGGTGTGGGTGGTCTCCATTGGCGGTGTGCTGACGAGTGATCCGGGCATCCTGGCGGCGCAGCACGTGTGGCACCTATCCGGCTCGAAGGACCACATTCAGTATGTCGGGCGGACAATCTACCCCGGCTGCTGGCGGCTGTTCCCGAACTCGGCGTGGAACCAGGCGGTGCGCGGCGGCAAGATCACGTTCATCCGCATGGGGCCGATGAAGCACATGGGCCACGGCGACTACATGAGCCGCTCGGCGAAGCTCCCCGACGGCGAATCGTTCGTCCACCGGACGGTCGAGGTCATTGCTGAGAGCGTCGAGAGCATCCCGTCGCCGCGGCCAAAGGTGGCTGCGTGAGACGCACGCTGCGCATCGCCGCCCAGATCGAGCGGACGTACTTCACGCCGGCGACGTACATCGCGGCGACGCACCGCCGCCTCCAGCACAGGCTATCGGGGGCACTGTGGATTGGCGACACGACGCAGCGCGCGATTGCCCTGACTTTTGACGACGGCCCGTGGCCGCGCGACACCGGCGACCTGCTGGATGTGCTGGCGCGGCACGAGACGCGGGCGACGTTCTTCAACATCGGGCTGCACGCCCACAAGTACCCGGACCTTGTCCAGGCCGTCGCGCAAGCGGGCCACTGCCAGGGGCTGCACGGCTACTACCACCGCCCCTTCCCGCTGCTGACGACGCGCCAGCTCGAGACGCACCTGGCGCGGGCGCAGCACGTCATGGCGGAGGCGACGGGGAGCGCGCCGGAAGCGTTTGTCTACGTGCGCCCACCGTTCGGCTGGTTCACGCCGGGGCTGCTGCGCCGTCTGAGCGAGTGGGACTACCGAACGGTCATGTGGACCGTCGTGCCGACGCACTGGCTTCAGCCCGAGCAGAAGACGTACACCGACGTCATGCGCCAGATCAGCCCTGGCGCAATCCTCGTTCTACACGAGAGCTTGCCCGGCCCGCCCATCGCCGGGCTGACCGACGAGCTGCTGCGGCGGCTTGAGGACGACGGCTATCGCTTCGTGACCATCGACGAGATGTGGGGGGCGCGCAAGGCCGGTCCAGCCGCCACTGCGGGAGGGGAGAATGGATAACGTCCTCGACGCCATCGTCGCCTACCTGGACCAGCTCTGGCGCGTCATCGCCCTATCCCTGCGCGCCGACGCTGAGGCCCTTGCCATCGTGCGAGCGTCACCCTACTCCGTCGGCCTGGTGCTCGGCGTCGGGGCGCTGGCCGGCGCGTCACTGCTCCTCGGCCAGAGCGCGGTCCTGTTCGCTAACCGCGTGACGCGCGGGCGCTTCATCTTGAGCCTGGCGCTGAACGGTGTGCTGAACGTCGTCAACCTGCTGGTGTGGGGCGCGACGGTGGATCTCCTGGCGTGGCTCGTCTACGGTGTCAGCCTGACGCTCGCGACGGCGTCCGCCATCATCCTGCTCGGCAGCGCACCGCTGGTGTTCGCGTTCCTGACGCTCCTCCCGTATTTCGGCGTGCCGCTCGGCTGGCTGCTCGAAATCTGGAGCTTCATCGTCGTGATTATCTTCCTCAGCAACAGCCGGGCGCTAACCTTGCCGCAGGCGTTCGTGATTGGTTTCTGGGGCTGGCTGTTCATCGAGGTCCTGAACCGGGCGCTGGGCGACCAGCTCGGTGAAATCCGCAACTGGAGCTGGCGCATCGTCACCGGCACACGCTTCGACGAGAACACCGAGGTCCTCGTCGCCGACGTTACCCGACAGTTGAGCGGCGAACTGGCCGGCCGCAAGCGCAACGCGTAATCGATTCGTATCCACCACCGGAGAGGTGACCATGGCGAGTGTCCTCATCATCCACGCGACCCTCGGCAGCGGCCACGTGACCGCCGCCAATGCTATCCGCGACGCCCTGATCGAGCGCGGGATGCACGACGTTGTGACCGCCGACGTGTTCGACTTCGGCAACAAGCTGTTCAAGCGCCTGATCACGAAGACCTACGCCCGCCTCAGCGAGCAAGCGCCGATGCTGTGGAAGACGTTCTACGACTCGACCGACCTGACGGACATGAATAAGGTAACGGCGGCGAACCGGCTGCGCGTCGAGAGCGAGCGGCCCTTCGTCACCAAGCTGGATGACTTCGTGCGCGCCAACGCGCCGGAGATCGTCGTCGGCACGCACTTCCTGCCGGTGGAGGTTCTCCTAGCCGAGCGGAAGGACGGCAAGATTAACCAGCCCATCTTCGAGGTCATCACCGACTACATGGCGCATAGCAACTGGATCCACGATGGCATCGACGCCTACTTCGTGGCGAACGATCTGACGCGGGACAGCATGGCGGGCCTGGGCGTCTCGCCGGACATCATCCACGTTACGGGCATCCCCATCAAGCCGGCGCTGGCGCAGCCGAAGACAGTGGCCGAGGCGCGCGCTCGCCACGACCTCGCGCCCGACGAGCAGGTCATCACCCTATTCGGCGCGGCCCTCGCGCCCGCCAAGGTCTATACCATCGCCAGCCAACTCCTGGCGAGCGACATTCACGGGACGCTCTACATCGCTACGGGCCGCAGCGAGGACTTGATGGAGGAATTGGAGGGGCTGGCGGACGGCAAAACGCTGCGCCTGCGCAAGCTCGGCTTCGTGGACTACGTGGACGACCTGGTTGTGGCGAGTGACCTGGTGATCTCGAAGGCCGGCGGGCTTATCACCAGCGAGGTGCTGGCGCGCGGAACGCCGATGGTCGTGTTCGACCCGATTCCGGGCCAGGAGGAGTGGAACGCAGACTACGTGGTGGCCGAGGGGGCCGGGGTGCAGGTGCGCATCGCCGACATGGTCGCACCCACGGTGCTGGCGATTCTGCACGACCGGGAGCGGCTGGCGGTGCTGCGGCGGGGCGCCGAGCGCACCGGCCGCCCCCGCGCCGCGCTCGACATTGCGGACCACATACTGGGGCAGCTCAAGTGATAGTGGCGTCATTGCGAGGAGGATGTTAGGACGGCGAAGCAATCCCACGGCGGGTGAAAAGCGACGTTGATGCCGCGTTAGACGTTCGTCTACAAGGGCAGGGGATTGCTTCGCTAGGCTCGCAATGACGCGGAAGCGGTTTGATTCGACAAAACGCCACAGCGTTGGTGGAGGCTTATCAGCCTTCCGCCCGCTTGGCGTCTCAGTATGCTATGCTGGGGGGAACGACGCGCGTCTACTGCATGCGCAGGACGACGGGGGCGTTCTTCCAGAGCTGCTCTAGCTTGTAGAAGGCGCGGGCCTCCGGGTCGAACAGGTGCGTGACGACGTTGCCGTAGTCCAGGATAATCCAGCCGGAGTCCGGCGTCCCCTCCACGCGTAGTGGGCGAATGCCCTGCTTTTGGAGAGTCTCGGTCGTCGTATCGAGGAGTGCCCGCATCTGGCGGCGGCTGTCCGCGTTGGCGAGAATGAAGTAGTCGGCCAGCAAGGATACCGCGCGCAAGTCCATCAGAACAATATCGCTGGCCTGGCGGTCCTCCAGAATATCGACAATGGCGTGGGCCAGGTCAGCGCCGCTTTCTGCGGCTGGCTCGTTAGCTCCGGTCACCGGAGCCTCAGGGAGCGAGGACATACACCTCCTGTGTCATTGGGATGACATCATTATAGCATAAAATGGGCCGCTAGGTAAGGGTAATAATCGGGGCGTCGTTGCCACTAACTTAAACGTTCTATATGCTGAAGTCGTTAGCTCACGCGCGGGGAGATCGTCATGCGAAACCGACAGGCCGGGCTTATCTTCATCTTCATTACGCTGCTCATCGACGTGCTGGGCCTGGGCATCATCATCCCCGTGTTGCCCCAGCTGGTCGGCGAGCTGGTCGGCGGTGATCTCAGCGTCGCCGCCTACTACTTCGGCTGGCTGCTGGCGGCATACGCCGCGGCGCAGTTCATTTTCGCCCCCATCATGGGCAGCCTCAGCGACCGTTACGGGCGGCGGCCGGTTGTCCTACTGGCGCTGTTTGGCGCGGGCGTGGACTACCTGTTCATGGCCGTCGCTCCGACGCTATGGCTGCTCTTCGTCGGCCGCACCATCGCCGGTATCATGGGCGCGAGCTTCACCGTCGGCAACGCCTACATCGCCGACATCAGCCCGCCGGAGAAGCGGGCGCAGAACTTCGGCCTCGTCACGGCGGCGTTCGGCGTCGGCTTCATCATCGGCCCCGCCCTTGGCGGCATCATCGGCGTATTAGGCCCGCGCGCTCCCTTCGTCGCCGCCGCCGTCCTGACCCTCATCAACTGGCTGTACGGTTTCTTCGTCCTGCCGGAGTCCCTCGTCCCTGAGAACCGCCGGATGTTCGCGTGGTCCCGCGCCAACCCGGTTGGCTCGCTGCTCGCCCTGGGCCGCTACCCTGTGGTGCTGGGTCTGACGGCCACCATCGTTCTCGTCAGCCTGGCGGGCCAGGCGCTCCAGAGCACGTGGGTGCTGTACACGACGTACCGCTTCGACTGGACGACGGCCCAGAACGGCATCTCGCTCGCCGTGTTCGGCGCGGTCTCGATTGTCGTGCAGATCTGGCTGCTGCGGGTGCTGATGCCGCGCCTGGGCGAGCGCCGCGCGATGGTCATTGGCCTCCTCAGCAACGCCGCTGCCTTCTTTTTCTATGGCCTGGTGAGCCAGGGCTGGATGCTGTACGTCGTCATGGTTGCCACCTGCCTGGCATTCCTCACGAACCCCGCCGCCCAGGGCCTCATCTCGCGCCAGGTCGGGCCGACGGAGCAGGGCGCGGTGCAGGGCGCCCTGACGAGCCTCGTCGCCCTGACGGGTATCGTCGGCCCGCCGCTGGCGACGGAGCTGTTCGCACACTTCACGCGGCCGGAAGCCTCCGTCCAGATTCCCGGCATCGCCTTCTACATGGCCGCCGCGCTGTCCCTCGTCGGGCTGCTCCTGGCGATCCGCGCCTTCCGCGCCCTGCCCGCCCAGGAAGAGGCAGTGACCGCATAAAGGAGACCTGCGACATGACGACCATCAGCGACGACGACATGCGCGAGATGATGACCAAGACGAGGCCGTACTGTGTCGTGCTGCTCAAGGCCGGGCCGAACGTGGACGCTGCCGACCGAGACAAGATTGTTTGGGAGCATGGGCGACGCAACTTCGAGCTGCGGGCCGCCGGCGTGCTCTCGATTGTTTGCCCCATCCGCGATGGCAGCGAGCTATCGGGCATTGGCATCTTCAACGCGACGGTGGATGAGGTGCGGCGGATCATGGACGATGATCCGGGCGTCCGCGCCGGCATCTTCGTCTACGAGGTTCACCCTTCGCGCAGCTTCCCCGGCGACAGCCTGCCGAGCGCCTAAGCGTCATTGCGAGGAGGACGGTAGGACGACGAAGCAATCCCTCGGTAGGCAAGAGCCGCGCTATTCCTGCTCTAGAGGAACTCTCATAAGGGCGTGAGATTGCTTCGCTCGCGCTCGCAATGACAGCCTTTCCATGCGCTCTGCGTTACCTTTATAGGCTTCCCCGCGCCCAGGCGATGTGGCTGTCGATGAGGCGGTTGAGGCGGTAGGCGGCAGGCGCAAAACCCTGGCGCGGGAAGAAGCGCGACGACAACAGATTGGTGCTGCGCCAGTCGGCCAGGCAGACGCGATAGCCCTCCGCGCGGAGCGCCGCCAGCCCACGCCGGGTCATGGCCTGGCCGATGCCAAGCCCGCGCACCGCCTCCCGCGTTCCTGCGACGCTCAACGCGGCGCACCCCTCGCCCACGAGCATGTCGTCGTCGCTCTCCGCCTCGGGGTGGTAGCCCTGAATGCCGACCGGCTGCCCATCGAGGAAGGCAAGCCACACCGTCCAATCGGGCTCGTCCAACAACTCCGCCCATCCCTCGCGCATCTCCGCGACGTCCTCTGGCAGCGTCATGCCCCACACGGGCCCTTGCACCTGGTGCCGCCAGATGATGTCGGAGAAGTCGGCCAGCAAGGCGCGGTCGTCCGGCTTGGCACGGCGGATCTCGACGCCGGACGGCAGGGCGACATTACCGCCGTCCAGGTCGTCCAGCGGCCGCAGGGCGTAGACTTGCTGGATGCCGAAGGTCAGGCTATGCCAGGCGTGGAGCAGGGCCGGGTCGGCGGGGGACACGACGGCATAGTGGGAGAAGCAGCCGAAGTCGAGCCAGCGCCGACCGAGGGCGGCGTATAGGTCGCGCACCAGGTCCACATCCTCGTCGGGCGCGACGGCGCAGCCGGGCAGGCGCACCCACCCCGACCGCCCCCAGATTTCGGCGAGGTCCATGTCCCCAATCATGTAGCCGACCAGCCGACCGTCGCGTACCGCCGCGGCGCCGTGGGCCAGCGGGCGGGCCAGGACGGCGCGCACGGCATTCTCGGCGACGGCCGCATTCTCAAAGCGAGCGGGCAGGATGGGCAGGGCGGCTCGGTCACGCCGATGGCGCTGGGCCAGCAGATCCGCGGCGGCTGGCGCCATCTCTTCCTCAAACGGCACAATCTCTAGTCGCATATTCATCCCCTTCGTCCGTTCTGATGTTCGCGCGTGCCCCCGAGGTTTCGTCGTGAGCGACGCACAGAATGGAATTCTGTGCCTGCCATTGGGAAGCCTGCCGAGGCAGGCTCGGATGGGCATGATGCGCCTATGTCAGCCTGCTTCGAGCAGGCTTTGCCATATCAGCCGCCGGAATTCATTCGGCGGCCAGCGGGGCGGCTGGAAGCCGCTACGACATGCCGATCACTTCTTGCCGACGAAGACGTAGGTCGAGCCGGCGGGAACCTCGCTGTGCTCGAACGGCACGGCTTCAGCCTGGAAGCCAGCCTCGGCGAGCCAGCGCAGCCAGTCGTCGCGCCGGAACAGGCCCCACGTGTGGCGATCGTGAATGACGGTTGGCTCGCCGTTACCCTCCCGCAAGACGTAGACCATGTCGGAGATGTAGCTCGTGTCGTCCGGGTCGGGGTCCCACGTCCAGTCTAAGTAGCGCAGGTGGCGGTCGCCCCGGTCGTGGCCGCCGTGGTCCGTCGAAGGCTTAAAGCCCTCGCGGACGTAATCCGGGCAGAACACGGCGACCCCGCCCGGCCGGCAGTGGGTCCACGCCGTTTCGATAGCAGCGCGCAGGTCGGCCTCGGTGGTCATGTACTCGATGGCGTCGTGGATGAACACCGCGTCGAACAGGCGGCCCAGTCGCACCGTGCGCATGTCGCCCTGGATATGCTCGCACTCGGGGTTGAGGCGCCCACTGACGGCGAGCATCCCCGGCGATAGGTCCACCAGGGTCATGCTGAAGTGTTGCTTGAGGTGCGAGGCGTTGTTGCCACCGCCGGAGCCAAGCTCCAGCACTGTTTTCGGTGGCGCGCCGGATGCGTTGAGGATGACGCGGCGGTAGAACGCAGCCTCCTCGGCGTAGTCCTCCGGCACGGACAGGACGGGCCACCACTCGGTCAGGTCGCGGTAGAGGCGGGGCAGGTTAGGGGATGTGTCCATCGCTGTGCCTCCGCATCACATAAAGATGCCGCCGTTGACCATGAGCACCTGGCCGGTCACGTAGTCCATCTCGATCATGCTCATGACGGCGTTGCTGACGTCCTGCGGCGTGCAGACGCGGCGCAGCGGCGTGACGCGGGCGGCGTTGTCGCGGTTGCGCGCCGCCTGCTCCTCGCCGACGCCTCGCGCGTGCCAGCCGGTATCCACGAAGCCGGGCGAGACGCAGTTGACGCGAATGTCCGGGGCAAGGGCGCGGGCCAGCGACTTGGTGAGGCTGTGGACGGCGGCCTTGCTGGCGCAGTAGGCGATGCTGCTGCCATCGCCCGTAACGCCAGCGACGGAGCCGAGGTTGACGATGACACCGCCATTGCCGCCCTTTCGCATGAGCTTCGCCGCGGCGCGGGCGCACCAGAACGCGCCCTTGACGTTGATGGCGTACAGGGTGTCCCACATCTCGTCGGTCAGGGCGTCTAGGTCGGGCAGCGGCACGAAGTAGGTGATGGCGGCGTTGTTGACGAGAATGTCCAGCCCGCCCCACTTGGCCTCGACGGCGTCCACCATGCGGCGAATGGCGGCCTCGTCGGCCACGTCGGCCTGGGCAAGCATCCCCTGGCCGCCCTGCGCCTCGATCTCGGCGAGAATGCCTTTGGCCTCGGCCTCACTCGTTCGGTAGTTGACGGCGACGCGCGCCCCGGCTCGCGCCAGGTTCAGCGCCACGGCGCGCCCGATGCCCATCGACGCCCCCGTGACCAGTGCAACCTTTCCTTTAGGGTCCATGTGTGTCCTCCAAGATGGGATTACAACGCAGAGGCGCAAAGGCGCAGAGGAAGAAGAAACTTCTGATATTTCCCCTCTGCGGCTCTGCGCCTCTGCGTTTCCTTTCTCTCACCGCAGGCGGAAGAGCTTGCGGCGGCGCCAGGCGGGGTAGCGGTCGCTCACCCAGGGCGCGGGCGGCGCCATGAGTAGCAGCGCCAGCGACAGCAGCGGCACGTCGTAGTTGACGCGCCAGCCCCGGTAGTCGATCCACGCCTGCTCGCGGTCCGGCTTCAGCGGCACGTCGTTCGCGGCCAGAAAGTCGTACAGCTCGTCGAACTCCAGCCGCGAGATGCTGATGGGGTCGTCCGGCTTGGGCATGGCGTTGTACGGGATGGCGAAGAAGTCGCAGATGCGCTGCAAGGCCAGGTAGCCGGCGCGGATGGTCAGCGCCGCTTGCGCGTCGTACGGAATGTCGACGGCGGCCAGGGTGAGGGCGGCCGAGTCGAGCACGACGCCTGCCGCCGTAATCCACGAGTGGTCGGGCTGCGGCGAGCGGAAGTACGACAGCGCGGCCAGCGACGTGTGCGTCTCCTCCAGGTCGGCGAACCAACCCTCCCACGTCTCCCACAGCTTCCCCAGCCGGTCGAGGCCGTGGATGCGCGAGTAGCGCCAGAGCAGCGTCTGAGCCGACGGCGGCGTGCCGGCCCGCACCTCGAGCATCGTCACGTCGCGCTCGCGCCGCGAGAAGGACGCGTACATCGTCGGCAGGTAGGAAATGAATAGCGCCACGACGATGAGGCCGACCGCCGCTTGGGAGAACGCCAGGAACGTGACGAGGAGCGTCTTCGGCGCGTCGAAGCCCAGGGTGAGCATCGACGAGCCGCTGATAACGAGCGTCTCGGCGACCGGCCTGACACCAAGGCCCCAGTACATGAGCGCGTAGCCCACGAAGATCGTCAGGAGCCAGACAACCGGCAGCAGGAGCAGGCCGATCGGGGCGTACAGGGCCATCGCCGCATCCTTCGCCTTGTAGCTGCGGACCAGGGCCAGGTAGCCGTCGAACACGAAGCGCAACCCGATGAACACGGCGGCGGTGATGCCGCTGCGCGAGCCACGGGGCAGCACGAAGGTCATGATGACCGAGCGAAACGTGAGAAAGACCAGGGCGAGGCCGAGGAGGAACGCGACGCCTCGCTCGACCAGGGTCGTGATGTCCATGCACTCTCCACAACCTAACTAGACCTTAAAATTCTACCACGGCCTGCAAATCGGCGTGGGGTCGTCAGGACGGACGGCCTGTTCTATGCTATAATAGCTCTAGCTACAACCGCAATATAAACCCTTCTTTTGTCCACACCCTCTACATATTGTGTAGTTCGTTTGTTCTAGACACAGGCTCGCCTGGTTGTTGACAACCGGCCCTGTTTTGCGAATGGTGCTGCGCCATGACTGATTTCGTCCATCTTCACTGCCACTCTGAGTACAGCCTCCTGGACGGCCTTGCCTCCGCCAAGGCGTTGTGCGAGACCGCCGCCCGGCAGAACATGTCTGCCCTGGCCCTCACGGACCACGGCGTCATGTTCGGCGCCGTCGAGTTCTACCGCGCGGCGCAGGCGGCGGGCATCAAGCCCATCCTCGGCTCGGAGCTGTACGTCGCGCGCGGCAACCGCTTCGAGCGCGCCAGTGGCGTGCGCGGCAGCAATGCCTACCACCTCACGGTCCTGGCGCGGAACGAGACGGGCTACAAGAACCTCATGCAGCTCGCCAGCAAGGCGCAGTTGGAGGGCTTCTACTACAAGCCGCGCGTGGACAAGGAGCTGCTGGAGCAGTATAGCGAGGGGCTGATCGTCTTCAGCGGCTGCCCGTCGGCCGAGGTGCCGCGCTTGTTCCAGGAAGGCAAGGACGACGAGGCGTACCAGATGGCGGCGTGGGCGAGGGACGTTTTCGGCAAGGAGAACTACTACGTCGAGATCCAGAACCACCCGCTGGAGTTCCTGCCCGACCTGACCAAGAAGCTCATCGAGATGTCGCGTCGGCTGGACATCCCCCTCGTCGCGACGAACGACGTGCATTACGCCCGCAAAGAGGACTCCTACGCCCACGAGGTGCTGCTGTGCATCGGCACGCAGACCACGATGAAGGACCCCAACCGCATGCGGCTGGGCGAGACCTTCTACATGCGCGGGCCGGACGAGATGGCCGCCCTGTTCCCGGAGTTCCCGGAGGCCATCCGCAACACCGTTCGCATCGCCGAGATGGTGGACTTCAAGATGACGTTCGGGGAGTACCACCTGCCCCTGTTCCCCGTGCCCGACGGCTACACGGCGGAGACGTACCTGCGCGCCTTGTGCGAGGAGGGCTTGCAGCGGCGCTACGGGGCGCACGCCAACGACCCCATCGTGCGCGAGCGCCTGGAACACGAGCTGGCGGTCATCCACCAGATGGGCTTCGACGCCTACTTCCTCATCGTGTGGGACCTGTGCCGCTTCGCCCGCTCCCAGAACATTTGGTACAACGCGCGCGGCTCGGCGGCCGGCTCCATTGTCGCGTACACCCTCAACATCACCCTGGTCGACCCGGTGCACCACGACCTCATCTTCGAGCGCTTCCTGAATCCGGGCCGCCTGGAGATGCCGGACATCGACCTCGACTTTCCGGACGACCGCCGCGAGAGCCTCATCAACTACGCGATGCACAAGTACGGCTCCGACAAGGTCGCCCAGATCATCACGTTCGGAACGCTCGGCGCGCGCGCGGCCCTGCGCGACTCCGGCCGCGCCCTGGACATGCCCCTGGCCGAGGTGGACCGCATCGCCCGCATGATTCCTGCCGTGCCCGGCAAGCCCGTCACCATCAAAGATGTGATGAGCGACGAGCACGAGTTCTTCAACCGCGAGTTCAAGGACCTCTACGACAGCGACCCGACGGCCAAGCACCTCATCGAGACGGCTCAGTCTCTGGAGGGCGTCTCGCGCCACGCCAGCACCCACGCGGCCGGCGTCGTCGTCGCCGACCGGCCCATCGTGGAGTACTGCCCGCTCCACCGCCCGACCAAGGGCGATAGCGAGAACGCCCCCGCCGTAACCCAGTTCCCGATGGAAATCATCAACACCATCGGCCTGCTCAAGGTAGACTTCCTGGGTCTGGCGACGCTGACGGTCATGCAGCGGGCGGCGAAGCTCATCGAGAGATACCACGGTGTGTCGTACACCCTGGACACCATCCCGACCGACGACCCCATCGCCTTCAAGCTCCTCGCGAGCGGCGCGGTGCAGGGCGTGTTCCAGGTGGAAGGGCCGGGGATGCGGCGCATCCTCCAGGACATGAAGCCGACGCGCCTGGAGCACATCATCGCCCTCGTCGCCCTCTACCGCCCCGGCCCGCTGGAATTCATCCCCAACTTCATTCGGCGCATGCACGGCAAGGAGGAAGTCACCTACCTCGACCCAGGCCTGGAACCGATCCTGAAAGAAACATATGGTATCTGCGTCACTGGGGATGCTTTGGTCGCGGATGCTCGAACGGGCCGTCGTTATCGCCTTGACGAGGCCATGCATATTCCGGACCTGGTAGTGCAGGGCGTTGACGACGAGTGGCAGCCGGCGGCGGGCCGAGTTACGCATCGCGTCCACAATGGGCGCAAACCCGTTTACAAAGTTACGCTACGGAACGGCGCACAGGTCAAGACGACGAGCACGCACCAATTCCTGACGGAAGCGGGCTGGCGGCCACTCAACGAGATCAAGCCAGGCGACTATGTCGCAACGCCGCCCTATCTCCTCGGCCCTCAGCAGAGCGAGCCGAGCATTGACCGTCGCAAGCTGCGTGTTCTCGCCTATCTCATTGCTGACGGCTCGCTAACCAGCGGAACGCTGTGTGACTTCGTCTCGACTGAGCAGCCCATGGTGGATGAGTACATACGCTGCCTGGCTGCCTTCGACAACCTACGTTGGACGACGCTCACCCAGGTGCGGAATGTCACGCGTGTCGGTGTAGCCAAAGGAGAAGGGCAGCGCTACCACGATGCCAACAGTCTCCTGGCTTGGCTGCGTGAGCTAGGGCTGAAATATCCGCCCAATACTCGGCGCATTGGAGGCGCAGGCAGCCGCGAAAAGTTCGTTCCTGAATTCGTGTTTGAGCTGGCGCAGGACGAAATTGCCTTTTTCCTGGCGTCGCTGTGGGATTGCGACGGCTACTTGGGGCCTAAGCTGTGTCACTATAAGACTATCTCAGAGCGTCTCGCCTATGACGTGCAGACCCTACTGCTGCGTCTGGGCATACCCTCTACCATCTACCGCGCGCCCTACGAGGGCACGGCCGATGATGGAACTGCGGAAGAAGTCACCGGCTACCAGGTGACGGTCTACGATACCCGCAAGCTGGCTGATTTGCTGCGCCCCTTCATGGTATCGGCGAAGCGGAGTATCGCGTGCGAATCGCGCTATGAGCCGACGATTGCTCGCGCGCCCTTCGTGGCGGAACTCAGGACGCATACAACTCTCTCTGGTCGGGCGCTCATGGCGCAGTATGGGATCGACCGCCAGCACTTCTTGCCCGTCGGAAGGAAGCGCGAGCGGATCGGGGCACATGTTGTGGAGCCGCTCGTCGCCCAGATTGAGCTTCCTCAGACGCGGCGTGCCCTGAACGTGCTGTGGCAAGAGGTGGTCGCGATTGAGCCAGCCGGCGTCGAGGATGTCTATGACATTACGGTCGAAGATATCCACAGCTTCGTCGCCAACAATATCATCGTTCACAACTGCGTGTATCAAGAGCAAGTCATGCGCACCGCCATGGACCTCGCAGGCTATACGGCGACTGAGGCGGACAAGCTGCGCAAGGCCATCGGCAAGAAGAAGAAGGATGACCTCCTCAAGCAGCGCGACAAGTTCGTCTCCGGCGCGGTCAAGCGGGGGATGCGCGAGAAGACGGCGAACGAAATCTTCGACTACTTCGAGGCGTTCGCCCGCTACGGCTTCAACAAGGGCCACGCCGCCGACTACGCCGTGGTCACCGTCCAGACGGCCTGGCTCAAGGCGAAGTACCCGGTGGAGTACATGACGGCGCTGATGAGCGTCGAGCGCGGCGACACCGAGAAGATCGGGGCGCTCGTCGCCGATTGCGTCACCCTGGGCATCAAGGTGCTGCCGCCGGACGTCAACCGCTCCGGCCTCGACTTCGACATCGAGGCGCTGCCGGACAAGGACGTCGTCGGCAAGATTACCCACCATCGGGGCGTCCGCTTTGGCCTGACTGCCGTCAAGAACGTCGGCGAGGGGCCGATCCAGACCATCCTCGACGCGCGCGGCGACAAGCCGTTCGCCAGCCTCGACGACTTTGCCCGCCGCGTGGACCTGCGCCAGGTGAACCGCCGCGCCCTGGAATGCCTCATCAAGGCCGGCGCGTTCGACAGCTTCGGCAACCGCGCCCAACTCCTCGCCAGCGTCGAGCCGCTGATGAGCATCAGCAGCGAGCACCACCGCGCCCAGGACGTCGGCCAGATGAGCCTGTTCGGCGGGCTGGGGGCGACGTCGGGGCCATCGAGCAGCGGCAGCCTGTTCGTCCTCCCCCGCGCCGACGAGCCAGCCCGCCGCGAGACGCTGGCCTGGGAGAAGGACCTCATCGGCTGCTACCTGGGCGAGCACCCCCTCAACCGCCTGGCGATGACCCTGGACCGCCAGGTGACCCACTCCCTGGCCGACCTGTCGCCCGACATGAAGGGGACGCCGGTGCTGGTCGCCGGGATGATTAACTCCGTGCGTGTGCGGCAGACGAAGAAGGGCGATCCCTTCGCCTTCATCACCATCGAGGACCTGCAGGGGCAGGTGGACGTGACACTGTTCCCCCGCGTCTACGATGGCGTCCGCAATCTCCTTCAGACGGACACCCTCGTCCTGGTGCGCGGCAAGGTGGACGAGTACAACGGCAAGGCCAACGTCCTGGCCGACGAGGTGCGCGAGTACAGCCTGGATGCGCCCGCCGACGCCTACCCCGTCGCCGAGGAGTTCGAGCCTGGCCCGGCCACCTTCGACCCAGAGTGGTCGCCGCCGCCCCCGATGGACATCCCCTCCGATGCGCCGCCCGTCCTGGAGATGCGCGCGCCCGATCCGCCGCCCGCTGCGGAGCCGACTCCCCCGCCGACCAACGGCAATGGGAACGGCAACGGCAGCGCCGTCAAGGTCGCCGAGACGAATGGCGCGCCGACCGAGGGCGACATGAGCGCCGAGCTGCTGTACCACTTGGAGGTGACGCTGCCGCGCAGCGGGAACGTCGAGGAAGACATCCGCCGCGTGGGCGAGGCGCACCGCCTGCTGACGAGCTACTCCGGCCGCGACACCTTCTGCCTGCTCGTGCCGAGCGGGACGTCGCGGGTGCAGATCGACTTCCCCAACGACACGACGAAGTGCAACAAGCTGATGATCAAGCAGTTGGAGAAGATGCTGGGCGAGCACGCCGTCAAGGTCATCAACAAGACGCCGCCCGACGCGCGCGAAAAGTACCGCCAGGCGCGCACGTAGGAGCCGACATGGAGCGTGACGAGGTGCTGGCCGCACTGCGGGCGCATCGAGCCGAGATTACCGGGTTCGGGGTGCGGTCGCTGGCGGTGTTTGGCTCGGTGGCGCGAGACGAAGCAGGGCCAGCGAGCGATGTGGACGTGCTGGTGGAGTTCGAGCCGCCGGCCACGTTCAACCGCTACATGGGGCTGAAGCTCTACCTGGAAGACCTGCTCGGCGTCCGCGTAGACGTCGTGACCTTGCGCGGCCTCAAGCCCCGCCTCCGCCCCATCGTCGAGCGTGAGGCCATCCGTGTCGCGTGACAATATTGTCCGCCCATCGACTTCGTCCTACAATTGCTGGACTTCCTAGATAGGTGCTTCCCGGCTAGTGCAACAGCTTAGGCTCGATTTTGGCAAACCTCATACCGTCCCTACCATCGAACCCGGGCTGGACGTTGCCCTGGATCACGCTTTTCCTGTCGAAGAAGCAAATGCGCTGGCGGCTCACGAGTCCTTCAACAAGCATCTATTTCGGCCGAACACATATCTACACAAGTGGTGGGCACGTCGTTCCGGTACTACGTTTCGTCACATTCTCAAGCAGCTTGTGGATGATCCAGCCCTACGCGATTACTATGCGCCCGGCGGGCTTGAAGGCATGATTGTCCTTGACCCCATGATGGGCGGTGGCACAACGCTCCATGAGGCAATTCGCCTGGGTGCGAGCGTCATAGGCTGCGACATTGATCCTATTCCGGTACTGCAAGCCCGGGCGTCTTTGAGCCGCATTCCACTTGCTGAAAAGGAGTGTGTTTTTGCCGCGTTCCTCTCGGAGCTCACATCGAGGTTAGCCCCCCTCTTTCGGACAACTTGCCCGACTTGCGCCGAGACATGCGAAACTCAGTTTACGTTCTACGGCGTGCGTAAGAAGTGCGCATGTGGGGAGGCTATTCTCGTAGATTCGTTTGTGTTGCGTGAGGAAGCAGACGGATCGCTGGTTGAACTATCTCCTCTCACTGGTACGCCATTTGTTGGAGCGCCCCCTGTCGATTCTTCAGAGCCACAGAGGCGCTTTTACGAGAAGAGCAAGCGCCGTTGTCCCGATTGTGGTAAGCCTTTTGAAGAACTGACAAGCGAACCTTTCTATGCTCGCTATGTCCCGCTGGTTGTGGTCGGGACTTGCCAAGCACACGGTCAATTCCTGAAAGCGCCAGATGAGAGTGATTTGCAGCTTCTCGAATTGGCGACAGCGGCACGGCAAAGGCTTGTGCTCCCAGGGCGATTAGAGGTGTTGAGAGGCCCGAAATCCGGCGACCTCTTGAGCCGTGGCATCTTTGACTACACCGATCTCTTCTCAGCGCGGCAGCTCATCTACCTGTCAGCAGTCAAGGAGCTCATTGACACAGTAGATGAGGAGCATCGCATCTGGCTGAGCCTCTTGGTGTCAACCTCGCTGGAGTTCAACTCGCTGCTATGTGGATACAAAGGCTCGGATAAGCGCCGTCCTGGGGCCATCCGTCATGTCTTCTCACACCACGCCTACTCTTTCCCCTACACGGCGTTAGAGAACAATCCGGTCTTCAGCGGCAATACGTCGGGGACTCTTCGGCGTTTATTTCGGGATCGCATTCAGGCAGCAGCGGAATGGGCTGAAGCACCCGTTGAGCGTGTACAGCACAACGGTACATGGGAGAAAGTAGTCATTGATGGGGAGATGGATGGAGGAACCGCTGTTGAGTCTGTTGCCGACTTACGAACGACACAGCAAGGCTTCCTTGTCCTTCAGCAGGACTCATCCCGCTTGCCATTGCCGGACGACTGCGTTGACCATGTGGTCACAGACCCGCCTTATTTCGATAGCGTGCAATACAGCGACTTAGCGCATTTCTTCCGCGTCTGGCTCCAATGGTTTGTTCCCAAGGCTGCCGAGTGGGAGTACAATGTTAAGGATAGTGCCGTTGCTGAGACCGAGCAGGCGGGAGCTAAGTATCAGGCAGTACTGGGCGCAATATGGAGTGAGTGCCACCGTGTACTAGAAAAGCCGCACGGTCGAATGGTATTTACATTCCATCACTGGCGACCTGAGGCATGGGCGCGGTTGACGCTGGCGCTTAAGCATGCCCGTTTCGAACTTGTTACGTCTTACACCGTTCAGTCGGAGAATCCCATCTCCGTTCACATTCGACAACTCAATGCCCTGAAACATGACTCTGTCCTAGTACTGAAACCGTATGAGGCAAGCACGGACCTTTCAAAGTGGGAGTTGATGGATCGTATCGCAACGACTGATAGCTACACTTTCTGCTCCGATTGCGCGCGCCTGCTTGGCTATTGCCTGCAAGCCGACCTCACGGACGAGGAAGTCATTCAAGTGTGGCGGAAGGCCTTAGGCTCTCAACAATGAGCAAATACCCGTCCGAAATCTTCGGCTATCCGAACTACGTGCGTGACGAACAGGCAACGCAAGTTAGAGACCGCCATTGGTGTCCATTCGTGGACAAAGTCTGCTACAAGCAGAGTCGCTTGATTGACTATCCTTTCGGTGTGTGCTCCGTGCATGCGACGAGTAAGGACATTGCGGTGTGTCCACGTCGCTTCCTTGATCGGCACGCCGTCTTCACCGATATTGCCTTGCACCACTTCAAGTCGATTCATGATATCCTCGTTTTCCCGGAAGTCGGCTTGGAACACGTGGGAAGCTTCGACTTCGTGATGGTCAAGCATCGCCCGATGTCTCTGGAAATTGAGGATTTCGCCGTCATTGAATTTCAAACAGGGCAAACGACGAGTACAGGTGAACTCGTCAAGGGCCTCAAAGCCTTTATGGCCGGTGAGGATGTAACTTATCACTCCTACAACTTCGGGGTCAACTACTACGACATCTGGAAACGAACCTTCACTCAGGTCTTGAATAAGGGGATCATTCTCGAAAACTGGGGTCGGAAGATATACTGGGTCGTCCAGGAGCCAGTGTACGCCTATTTTGAGAACCGCTACAACTTGCAGCAGCTGGGTTTCAGTTCCGAGCACTCAACCGTCTTCGCTCTCTACGATCTCCAGCGCACGCCGGAACGATTCGAGTTGGTCGCAACGCGCAAGATATCCTCGACGATTGACGACCTGTTTGCGGCATTCCGCAACAATCCTGACATCCCGCCCGTGGGGAAGTTCATGGCAACGTTGGAGAAGAAGATCAGCGCCCAGGCACAGATATCGTTGAGCTTGGGTACAACAAGCCAGGCCCCAACTCTAGACGTCAAGCCGCCAACCGCATCGGGCCGGATACGCGAGACGGGCGACGAGGACGAAGTTAGCTTGTGGTAGGCCGCCTATTAAAAGGAGCGCGAAGATGGCTGATGGTATCCAATCTCCCGATCTTAGGTCGATGAGAGAGTTGTTCAGTGGTGACACTGTATTCCGAGTTCCGAAGTATCAGCGCAACTTTGCCTGGACGAGGGACGAGGTCCAGGATTTGTGGGAGGACATCCAGAGAGCAATGGAGGATGAGAGGGGTGACTACTTCTTAGGTACGATAGTATTACAACATGGCGATCAAGGCGCTCAAGAAATTATCGATGGGCAACAGCGACTAGCCTGCCTTTCTATGATATTCAGTGCCGTACGACATATTTTCGCATCTCATGGAAATGACCTGTGGCACGATGTCTTTCGGGACTTCATGGGGAGTAGAGGATATGGCCGTAACCCAATTGCTAAACCCAAGCTCGAATTGAATCGTCTTAACAATGAGGTGTACCGAGACTACGTATTCGAAAGCAAATCGTCCTGGGACGTTTCGACGGCTCTTACGGAGAAAAAGCTCGAACGGTCGAATGTTTTGCTACTGGATGCATATAGATATATTCTCGATCAAATCGGGCGTGAGACAACAGCACGAGGTCAGGACTATGATCTGTTCTTGGAGAAGCTAATCAACTGCGTTGGTTCTGTGGTAAAGCTCATTGTAATTCCGGTAACGAGTGAGGAAGACGCCTATATTATATTTGAATCACTTAACGCACGCGGCAAAGAATTAGCTGTCTCAGATCTTGTCAAGAATCGTTTGTACTCACAGGCCTCCCAAGAGGTCGATAGAGCACAGAATCTTTGGGAGAGCATGGAAATTGAACTAGGCCGACGTTCCCTTCCTGAATATCTTAGGCATTACTGGATAGCTAAGGGGATATCGAGGCCACGCGTAGTTGTGCGCGAGAAGGACCTATATCGCGAAGTAACTAGAGCTGCAAGAACGCAACGTGAAACGATGGAGCTGCTTAAGGATCTGCGTGATAGCGCACGTCACTATGCAATGATTGAAGATGCTACCCTTTGGCCAGATGAGCCACAGTATAACGACGCAACATTAAGTAATCACATAGATGAGCTAAGGTTATTCCGCGTGTCTCAGTGCTATCCTGTATTGCTAAACGCCATCCAGGTGTTCAGGGCCCCTGATGAAGTCGTAGATACCTTTCGTATCATAGCGAATTTCTCATTCCGATACAATATCATTGGGAACGGTACTTCCGGTGATCTCGAGCGCATCTTTGCCGAGATTGCGGTTGGAATCAAGGATGGCGTGCTTACATCGTCAGATCGATTAGCTGATCAACTTCGAGGGTACAACAATGATACGAAGTTCTCAAGCGACTTTCAATCGGCAAGAATGAGAAAGTCGCAGGCAAAACTCGCCAGATATGTGTTAGCAAAGTTGAACAGGCAGATGAGTCGTGCGCAAGAACAGATTGTCAATCCGGATGCAAAAAACGTAAATCTCGAACATATTCTACCTCAGAGTCTAGAACCTGCGTGGCGCTCTCAATTCCCTACAGGAATTGATCCAGCTGAATATGTTGATCGCATTGGCAACCTGACTCTCCTGCTGAGAAAGCGTAATGCAGAAGCAGGTGATGAAGACTTTTTGCAGAAGCAGAGAATCGCGTTTAGCGAATCTACACTGCCAATCAACGATTTTGTCAAGAAAGCAACAAAGTGGACTAATGAAGAGATTGATCGGCGACAGAGGCAACTTGCCAGCATAGCGCTTGAGGCCTGGAAATTATAGTCGGTTATTGAGGTGAAAATCCCGGCGAGAATATTTTGTGCCTTTCGCGCCCTTTCGACCGTTCGCGGCCTGCGCAGCCTGACATTGACCTGTGACCGCTCGCAGCACGAAGACGGGCGCTGACGCTCATCAAGCGTCAAATACGCTGAGTGTGGGAGAACCACCAGACGAGGGAGAAGTGCTCGCTACGTCGGCGAAGGGGCTTCGACGCCCGGCGTGGCTTCGGGCGGGGCGGCGGCGCGCACCAGCGGGCCGACCGTCAGCAACATCGTCAGGGTGATGAGCACCGCCGAGGTCAGGCACCAGGCGCACACCGCGCCGATGACGAACGGCTCCAGGTACGTCAGGTACAGCGAGAAGATGACGCCGAACAGCGCCATGCCGAAGAGGAGCACAGGCGCGTACGCCGCGAGCCAGTCCGAGCGCAGCCGCTGCCATAGCCACACGGCCAGGATGGCGATGTAGCCGAGCGCGCCGACGACGCCGACCGGCACGACGCCGAACAGCCGCGCGTAGGGGCTGCTCTGGACGGCATTGCAGTCGCCTACCGGGCCGCAGATGGCGCGCGCGCTCGTCGTCTCGACGTAGGTGAGATAGCCCGCGACGGCCAGGCCGAGCACGGCGACGACCGGCAGCAGCGCGTCGAGGCGCGGCGAGAGCAGGGGGGCGTATCCGCCGCGCAAGCCACGCACGACGACGAACGCGGTGTAGACGAGCGCCCCCGTCATGCCGAGCATGATGGCGATGGCGAGCGCGAAGCCGTTGAAGCGCGGCGTTTCGGCGGTCTCGACGGGCGCGGGCGCGGGGCTGGCGTTTGACGCGGCGGCTGGCTCGTCGACGCCGAGCAGGCGCGGGTAGTCCACACCGCCTGCGGCCAGGTGCTTCTCGATCAGGCCCGGCAGCTCCTGCTCGATTTCCACCGACCCGACCAGGCCCCGGTCGCCGAGGATGAGCAGCGGGACGCCGATGGTGTCGGCGGCGAGGCCGAGGGCGGTTCCGGCCTGACGCAAACGGGCGCGGTTCTGGGGCGCGGAGACCTCGATCATGCGGATGTCGAGGTGCGCGCCGTATTTCTGTTGCAGCGGCGGCAGGACGTTCTGCATCACGTAGTGGCAGTGGTTGCACAGGTCGGAGTAGAACAGGACGGCGCGCACGACCGGCTCGGCGGCCTGGGGCGCGGACAACGCGGCGGGGGGAGCAAATTGTTGAAGGACGGCCAGGGCGAGGGCGAGCAGCATGGCCCAGAAAACACGCATGAGGATTGAGCCTCCGTCACTCACATTCCGAGAGTGTTTCAAAATTGAGTTTGATTTGGGAGAGCTGCCGTGAAATAATGGGACGGCAATTCTCGTTGTATATAACGTAGAAGGGTGGGGTTGGGTTCGGGGGGGAAATGCTCAGGGCCACGCAATCAGTGCGTGGCCCTGAGTGTATATTTCTAGCGCCCGTGTCAGCGCGCAGCGGCAACACGGGGCATGGTGAGGGGCGGGAGGACGCTCTCGATTTGGGGGCGGTACGACTCCAGCCACGGCGGCAGGATAAGCTGCTCGCCCAAATGCGCCATGTCCTCATCCCGGTCGAAGCCCGGACCGTCGGTCGCCAGCTCGAAGAGGACGCCGCCCGGCTCGCGGAAGTAGACCGAGTTGAACCAGAAGCGGTCGATCTGCGGCGTCGGCTGCATGCCGGCGTCCTGCACCTGGCCGCGCACCGCCATCTCCTCCGCCGTGTCCGCGACGCGGAACGCAACGTGATGCACTGTGCCCGCGCCAGACAGGCCACGACGTTCCTGGGGCAATTCCTTGATATCGACGTACTTGCCCGAGCCGCCGCCAGCCACGGCGTAGCGCCGCCAGCCGTCTTCCTCGGCCACGAAGGTGAACCCCATGCGCTCGGTCATCAGCGCCTCAGTCGCCCGGACGCTGCGTTCCCACAGCCGGACGGTGTGCATCCCGCGCAACTGATGCTCAACAGGCACGGGGCTGTCGGCCCAGGGCGTGAACTGGCGCGCATCCGGCGTTTCAACCAGGGCCAGCTTCAAGCCATGCGGGTCTTCGAACGGCAGCGTCTGCTCGCCAAAGCGAGTCTCGAGCGCGCTGCATTGGACGCCGTGCTGAGCAAGGCGCGCCTGCCAGTAGGAGAGGCTGCCGACCGGCGCCGCGAACGGAACCTCCACGGTCATCCCGACACCCACCCGGCCCGGCCTCGCGCCGGGGAACGGGAAGAATGTCAGGTCCGTGCCGGGCGAGCCGACACCGTCCGCATAGAACAGGTGGTATACGTCAGGGGCGTCCTGGTTGACGCTCTTTTTCACCAATCGCATGCCCAGCACACCGACGTAGAAGTTTACGTTCTCCTGGGCATTGCCTGAGATCGCCGTCACATGGTGAATACCATGCACGCTACTTGCCATATGCCGCGTCCTCCATCCTATGACGACTTTGTACTTCCGACACGGAGGAACGCTATTCTCTTACCTGGGACGAAGGGCGCGGGACTACACGTCCTTCCCGCGACGGCGCTGCCAGATCAACCAGGCGCGGAACGTCGGATCGGCCATCCAGCGGCTATCATAGCGGCGGTTTTGGTTGAGGGGCTGGCGCAGTTCCGCCTCGCTGATGTAGATCGTGTCGATAGGCGAATACTCGACGTTCGGATCCAGGGTTGACTTCTCCATTTGACCCTCCACTACGCGCGTCTTTCCGTGCTGTCCACTTGATTGACTAACTTCCCAACACACAGCCAGACTATAGTAGTCCTCGCCCTCTCTAAAGCAAGTCGGGGGCCACGAATGCCGCCGATAACGGGCGTCAGAGGATGGCACGCAATATGCATAGGGACGGCTATATGGAGGATCACATGATGCACGAACATGGTGAGATTCACGACGTACCAGTGAATGTTGAACGGGGCGAGGAGATCGACACTCTGACGGCGCCGGCCGACACCAACCTGAACCCGGCGGTGGACGAGGCGATGGAAGGGCCAGATTACGCGCGCGGCCAGCGCGAGGAAGGCGACGTTGCGCTACCGGAGCGCGAGGCGGGCGACTTTGCGCGCGGCCTGGACGACCGGATGGACTTGGACAAGGCGGAGCACCCCGACTATGCGCGGGGCCAGCGCGAGGATGAACACTCGAGCTACGTTCCCGGGCTAGACGTCGCGGGGTCCGAGGAGCAGGAAGAGCCGGACTATGCGCGGGGCCAGCGCGACATGGACGAGGACGTTGTTGAGTAACGCGGCAAACGTGGCCTGAGGCGCGACGAACAAGAGCATAGGTTACCAGCGAGAAGGGTCTCACCCGCTTGTGTGTGAGACCCTTCTCGTCATAGTGACCCTAGGTGGGTAGGCTTTGTCTTATTCGAGGGACAGGTACTTCTCGATCTTGGCGGCCTTCTTCTGCTGGTCGATCCACTCGCCGATCTTCTGCTCCTTGGCGCGGTCCAAGTCATCCTGCGACAACTGATGGTTGGCGTCCTTCTCGGTTACCTGGATGATGTGGTAGCCGAACTGGCTCTTGACCGGGTCGCTCACCTTGCCGACCGGCAGCGAGAACGCCGCTTGCTCGAACTCCGGCACCATCTGGCCGTGGCCGAACCAGCCCAGGTCGCCGCCGTTGCTCTTGCCGCTGGGGTCGATGCTGACGTCCTTGGCGACCGCATCGAACGCCTCACCCTTCGCCAGGCGCTCCTGGACCTGCTTCGCCTCATCCTCGGTCTTGACCAGGATGTGGCGCGCGTGAACCTGCTCGCCCGTCGTCGGCACGTCCTTGGTGATGGTGTCGCCTACTTTGTTTGCCAGGAGGCGGTCCTTGATGAGCGCCGTCAGGTCGTCCTGCGTCAGACCCTGCGCCGCCAGCGCCTTTGCCAGACCGTCGGGGCCACCCTGGCGCTGCGTAATCTGGTCGATCTGCGTCTTGACTTCGTCGTCGCTGATCGTGATGTTCTGGGCCTTGGCCGACTGACGCACAAGCTCCTGAATGATGAGCGAGTCGAGGAGATCGGAGTACTGCTGCTTTAGCTCCTGCTGGCCGTCGGGGCTGCTGGGATCAGCGCCTGAATTGGCAAACGACGCGCGAATCTGATTGGCGTATTTGGTATAGTCGCTGAGCTTGATCGGCACGCTATTGACGGACGCCGCCGCGTCGCCGCCGTTGGTGGTCTTGAACGTGAGCGGCGGCAAGGTTGCCTGCGGCGCGGGCGTCGACTCGGCCGCCGACGGCCGGGCTTGCGGAACCTGGGCCGTGACCGACACGGGCGCTGTCGCCTGGGCCGCCGCCTGGGGCGCGGGGACGGTCGATTGAGCGACGGGCGGGGGCGTGCTCTGAGCCGACTGGCAGCCCGCGAGAGCGACGGCCACAACCAGCGCAAGGCCCGCAATCTTCAACTTTATCACCGAATACCTCCTTACGATACAGACAGAATAAAGAAGGCTCGCCGCGCAGGCAAGCCCTGGGTAGACACGGATGTGTGCAGCACTCAATTTTACGTCACGTCCGGGCAAAAGGCCAAATACCTTGCCGGGCTTGACACTGCCTCAGAAGCGTGGTACACCCCTTCTCATCAAACTCTCAGGAGCCTGCCCCTTTGCCACGTTCCACTGCCCGCCTGACCTGGGCCAGCCGCGCCGAGCCTGTCCCCCCGTCGCCCCCGCCGCGACTGGCGACTGTCGAGATGGTCGGCGGCGGCGTTGGGGAGAACGCCATCGTCTGGGCCGACAACCTGACGGCGCTGCACGCTCTGGCCGCCGACTGGTCGGGGCGCGTTGGCCTGGTCTACCTGGACCCGCCTTTCGCCACCCGCGCCCACTACACCCAACCCCTCACCGGGCCAGATGGACGAGTGGTCCACCGCTACGCTTTCAGCGACGTGTGGCCGAGCCTGGATCGCTGGCTCGACATGCTCTACCCGCGCCTGCGCCTGCTGCACGCGCTGCTGGCCGAGACCGGCAGCCTGTACATCCACCTGGACTGGCGCGCTGCGCCGTATGCCCGCGTCCTCCTGGACGAAATCTTCGGCGTCGAGAACTTCCGCAACGAGATTATCTGGCGGCGCGCTGCGACGCTGGGCCGCAAGGCGGCCAGCGGGCAGTTCGGCCGTGTGACCGACACCATCCTGTTCTATTCGAAGAGCAGCCGCTTCACCTTCCGGCGTCCTATGGTCGAGCGCGAGGTCGGCCGTCACACCGTCCAGTGGGACGCCCACACGGGCCGCTGGTTCCGCACCGCCCCGCGCGGCGACTACACCGACGCCAGCCTGGCGACGCTGGCGGCCGAGGGCCGCGTCCACGTCACGCGCAACGGCCGCCGCCGGGTGAAGTACTTCCTAGAGGAGACGGCGGACGGGCGGCTCGTCGAGCGCGCGCCGCTGGACAACCTCTGGCTCGACATCCCCGACGTGATGCACCTGCCGCCGGCCGAGCGCACTGGCTACCCGACTCAGAAACCCCTGGCCCTGCTCCAGCGCATCATCGCCGCGTCGTCCAACCCGGGCGACCTCGTCCTCGACCCGTTCGCAGGCAGCGGCACGACGCTTGTCGCCGCCGAGGCCCTCGGCCGGCGCTGGCTCGGCATCGAGGCGGGCGCGCCGGGCATCGCCGTCGCGCGGGCGCGGCTGCTGGCGCAGGGTTGTCAACCGTTCGGCGTGCAGCGCGTCGAGGGCGCGATCTATCGCGACGGCGATGCCTCTCTCCCCGCGCCACAGTTCCGTCTGGAGCGCAGCGCCGCTTCCACCGCGTCCCTGCTCGGCGATGCGGCGGTCGTCCTGGTCAGTGATCCGGCTGACGTGGAATACTGGGCGGTGGATTGGGCGTGGGACGGCGTGTTTCGCTCAAGCTGGCAGGGCTGGCGCGGCTATAGTCGGCCCGGCGTCCTCGTCCCAACGCGGGCCGAGGGGCAGCGCGCGCCGAATGCCCGTGTCGCAGTGCGCTGGGAAACGGTGGATGGCGGGATGGGCGAGGTGATGCTAGACGCTGTCTGATTACCTCCCTTGAGGCACGCTTATTGCCATGTTTAGCTTGTCAAGCCTTTGAATAGGCAAGGACATTGGACAGGCGTGTTCCACAGCGGGAGGTAAATAGGACGATGGACACAAACACAAATCAGCATGCGACGCTGGCGGTCGTCGTGAAGGCGCTGGCGCTAACTGCCCTGGCTGCGCTGGCTCTCTTCCTCGGCGCGTGTGGCAGCGTGCGCACGCAGGATGCGCAGAGCGGGCAGCCCGCCGTCGTGCTCGGCGACCCGCTGCCGCCCGCGCAGTACGGCGGCGCTTACAACAAGGGCACGGCGACGGGTGATACGCAGGAGGGGGCGAAGTTCGCCCAGTGGGTGCTGGACCAGGACCCAGAGCGGCGCTACATCACGGATGCCGTCGTCCGCAATAACCAGACGCTCGGCGTGAAGGTCAACCCGAACGTGACCAAGAACGACGTCCAGCAGCTCCTGACGGCGCTGGGGCAGGGCATGGCCCGCACGTTCCCCGGCAAGCCCTTAACCATCGATGCCTTCTACCAGAGCGGCGCGAAGCTCGCCGAGGCGCAGTTCAACCCGCAGACCAGTCAGGTCAATATTCAGTGGGCGCAGTAACCTCACCGCGCCCCCAACGCCTATAATTTATGTGTGAAAAGGGCGAGCTTCGCGGCTCGCCCTACTGTCTTGCCTGGATGCTTGGTTGAGCGGGGGATATTGTAGCCATGTCGCGTACTTTTCAAGCTCTGCGGAATTATAACTATCGGCTCTTCTGGCTCGGCCAGCTCGTCTCGCTGACGGGCACGTGGATGCAAACCATCGGCCAATCGTGGCTCGTCCTGCGCCTGACCACGTCGCCCCTGGCCGTCGGCATCGTCACCGCGCTCCAGACTCTGCCCATCCTGCTGTTTACCCTGTTCGGCGGCGTCTTCGCCGACCGCGTCCCCAAACGCAAGTTCCTGCTGTTCACCCAGGTCGTCTCGGCCCTGCAAGCCCTCATCCTGGGCCTGCTCGTCCTGACCAACACGGTGCAGCTGTGGCATGTCTACGTTCTGGCGCTTATCCTCGGCATCATCAACGCCTTCGACAACCCGACGCGCCAGGCGTTCGTCGTCGAGCTTGTTGGGCGCGAGGACCTGCCCAACGCCGTCGCCCTCAACTCGTCGCTGTTCAACGCTGCGCGCATCGTCGGCCCGGCCGTCGGCGGTGTGCTCATCGGCGCTATCGGCCTCGCCGACGCCTTCCTCCTCAACGCGGCCAGCTTCATCGCGCCCATCATTGCGCTCATGCTCATGCGCTCGGAGCACTTCCACAGCGTCCCAGCGCCCCAGCGGGGCAACGTGTTCCGCCAGATCGGCGAGGGGCTGTCCTTCGTGCGCTACACCGTCCCGGCTTTCATCGTCGTCATCATGATGGCCGTGCTGGGCACGTTCGGCTACAACTTCTCGGTGACGCTGCCGCTCATCGCCGAGTTCGTCCTGCACACCAACGCCGCCGGGTTCGGCCTGCTGACCGCATTCATGGGCGTCGGCTCCCTGGCCGGCGCGCTGCTGCTGGCAAACCGCTCCCAGGCCACCTTCCCGCTCCTTCTGGGCAGCTCCGTCCTCTTCGCGTTCTTCCTGGCCGGCGTCGCCTTCAGTAACTGGCTGCCGACGACCGCCGTCCTGCTCATCCTGCTCGGCCTCGCCAGCATCAGCTACACCGCCACGTCGAACACCCTGCTCCAGCTCAACTCCCCCGATCATCTGCGCGGGCGTGTCATGAGCATCTACTTCCTGCTGTTCGCCGGCTCGACACCCATCGGCGGCTTCATCACCGGCTGGCTGGCCGAACGCATCGGCGTGCCGGAGACCTTGCTGCTGGAGGCCGCCCTCTGTCTCATCGGCGTCCTCGGCGGCATCCGCTACTACATGCAGCACCGGCAGCAGATTCCGGCCGAGCAGCGGGTCCCGTTATTGAGCGCGTCCGGCGGGAAGTAGGGGCAATCTCCTTGACGAGAATTTTGCCGCAGATCGAAATCTTGTTTCCTTAGCGTCTGGATATGGCATGCATCTTGCTAAACCTGTTGGCGTAAGGTTTTCTCGCTTCGGAGCAATGGAGACTCCATAGCGAGCAGACTTGCCGTGCTTCACAGCCGACACTATTGCAGCAACAGGAGCTTAACATCATGGCTACGCACGTCGCCAGCGCGACAACCCGTCTTATGACGCGCGGCGCGAAGGCTGCCCCCTCGCGTCGTCCTGGCATGGGGGCGCTGCCGTATGAAACGGGCACGACGTTCCGCCTCTGGGCGCCCAACGCCGAAGCGGTCTTCGTCGCCGGCACGTTCAACGACTGGTCGCCAATGGGCAACCCGCTTGCCCAAGAGGAGAATGGCTACTGGTCCGTGGATGTCGAGGGCGCGAAGGCCGGTGACCACTACAAGTATCGCATCCTCAACGGCGATCAAGACCTGTGGCGGATCGACGCCTACGCCCGCGAGGTAACCAACTCCGTCGGGGACGCCGTCATCTACGACCCGACGTTCGACTGGGATGCCGACAACTACCGCACGCCGCCGTGGAACGAGATGGTCATCTACGAGATGCACATCGGCACGTTCAACGGCGACGACGCCCACATGCCCGGCACCTTCGACCAGGCGATTGAGAAGCTGCCGTATCTGCGGGACATGGGCATCAACACCATCGAGCTGATGCCGATCCAGGAGTTCCCCGGCGGCATCTCGTGGGGCTACAGTACCGCCCACCCCTTCGCCATCGAGAGCGACTACGGCGGTCCGAACGGCTTCAAGCGCTTCGTCAAGGCTGCTCACGAGCACGGCATGGCCGTCATCCTCGACGTCGTCTACAACCACTTCGGCCCGAACGACCTGAGCCTATGGCAGTTCGACGGCTGGTCGGAGAACGGTCGCGGCGGCATCTACTTCTACCAGGATGAGCGCGCCAACACGCCCTGGGGCGACACTCGACCGGACTATGGACGGTCGGAGGTGCGGCAGTACATCCGCGACAACGCCCTGATGTGGCTGGAGGATTACCACCTCGACGGGCTGCGCGTCGACGCCGTAGCTTATATTCGCAACTATGTGGGGGATGACAGTCCCGATCACGATTTGCCCGACGGCTGGAGCCTGATGCAGTGGCTTAACGAAGAAATCGACATGCGCCAGCCCTGGAAGGTCACCATTGCCGAGGACCTGCGCCACATCGAGGCCATCACGACGCCGGCCGCGTTGGGCGGCATGGGCTTCGATGCCCAGTGGGACGCGGGCTTCCACTACCCGGTCAACCAGAACATGATCCGGCAGGAAGACGCCGACCGCAGCGCCGAGGAAGTAGCCGGCGCGGTGACCAACCGCTACAACGACGACGCCTTCAAGCGGGTCATCTACACCGAGTCCCACGACGAGGTCGGCAACGGCCTGGCGCGCATCCCAGAGCAGATCTGGCCCGGCAACGCGGGCAGTTGGTACTCCAAGAAGCGCTCGACGCTGGGGGCGTGCCTGCTGTTCACCTCGCCGGGCATCCCGATGATCTTGCAGGGGCAGGAGTTTCTGACCGACTCGTGGTTCAAGGACGACAAGCCGCTGGACTGGTCGAAGCTGGAACAGTACCCGGGCATTCAGCGTCTCTACACGGACCTCATCCAGCTCCGCCGCAACTATCACAACACCACGCGCGGGTTGAGCGGGCAGTTCGTGGACATGTACCACGTCAACCCGGAGGCGAAGGTCATTGCGTACCACCGCTATGACAAGGGCGGGCCGCAGGATAGCGTGGTCGTCGTGGTGAACCTGACGAGCCAGCCGTGGGAAGACTACTGGGTGGGCTTGCCGGCCGAGGGGTTGTGGAAGGTACGCTTGTTCAGCGACGCCTCGGTGTACGACCCCGAGTTCACCAACCAACCGTGTTTCGACGTGACCGGGATTGCTGAGCCGCAGGACGGCCAGCCCGCCAAGGGCAAAGTAAGCCTGGGTCCTTACACCGCCGTCATTCTCTCGCAGGACGCAGGTTAAACGCTACACCAACGAAGACGAGCCATGTGGCTTCAGCCATTGAGGTCCCCCTGAATCGCTGAAGCCACGGCGACCGCCGCAAGTCATCCCTCACAACAGGTGGCAGGCGTCAGCGGCCGCCTCTGGTCCGGGCTTGACCCAGGACCGCAAGAGGCAGGGCGCATCATTCTCCCATGACTGTGATGCTCGTGTGTAGTTTCGATTGTTACCCTGAGCGTAGCGAAGGGTCTCCCCGCTGGGGATGCTTCGCAGCAGGGGCCTTCGGCCCCCGCCCCCCAAGAAACGCTCAGCATGACGCATACAATGGAGGCAGAGTGTGCTGACCGACAGGGCAGCGCCTCAAGAAGGGGCAAAGAAGCCGGCCGAAGCGATTCTGTCGGAGCAGATCGAGGAAGAGGTCGAGCAGATCGAGCGGAATGGCTGGAGTCTGTTCCTCTCGGGCACCTCGGCGGGCTTCGAGCTGGGCTTCAGCGTGTTCCTGATGGCCGTGATGCTCACCCTGACCCGCGACCAGCTCAGCGACCCGATCAGTCGCGTGCTGGTGGCGAGCGTCTACTCTATCGGGTACATTTTCGTCATTCTCGGCCGCTCGGAGCTATTCACCGAGCATACCACCCAGGCCGTGCTGCCCGTGCTCGACCGCCGGGCCTCTTTCGGCGGGCTGGCGCGGCTGTGGGTCATCATCTACGTTGCGAACCTGGTCGGGGGCGCGGTGTTCGCCGCTCTTGCCGCCTGGATTGGCCCCGCGCTGCACGTGGCCGATCCACAGGCGTTCGGCGAAATCGCGGAGTACGTGGTGGGCTACCCGTGGTGGGCGATCCTGATCAGCGGTATTCTCGCTGGCTGGATGATGGGGCTGTTGACGTGGCTCGTCGTCGCCGGGCGTGACACCATCGGGCAGGTGGTATGCGTCTGGGTGGTGACGTTCGCCATCGGCCTCGCGCACCTGCACCACTCCATCGCGGGTACGATTGAGGCGCTGGGCGGGCTGTTTGCCGGTCAGTCGGTGGCGTTGGCGGAGATCGGGGTGTTCCTTGTGTTTGCGACCCTGGGGAATGCGATTGGCGGTGTTGTGTTTGTGGCCTTATTCAAGTACGGGCAGATTAGTTTGTTGGGTACGGAGCCGAGCGCGCCGCGCAGGCGGTGATACTCTTGGGCTGTGGGGAGGAGTGTCAGGCATGGCTGTTGTGGATGTATCATTGGCGGAACTGCATAGGATACTGCGCGAGAAATTCGGATACGAGTCATTCCGCCCCGGCCAGGAGCGCATCATTCGCGCACTCCTCGACGGGCGGGACGTGATGGCGGTGCTGCCCACCGGCGCGGGAAAGTCCCTCACCTACCAGCTGACGGCCCAGGTGGTGCCGGGGACAACCCTCGTCGTGTCGCCGCTTATCGCATTGATGAAGGACCAGGTTGAGACGCTGACGAGCCTGGGTGTGGATGTCGGGGTCATCAATAGCGCGCTGACGGCGGGCGAGACCGCCGACCAGCTGCGCGACATCCGGCGCGGCGTGTTCAGGTTGCTTTACGTCACACCCGAACGGTTCAGCGACGAGGATTTCATGACGGCGATGAAGGAGGCCCACGTCTCGCTGTTTGTCGTCGACGAGGCCCACTGCGTCTCGGAGTGGGGCCACGACTTCCGCCCCGACTACCTGGTACTGGGCAGCGTGGCGCAGCAGCTCGGCCGGCCGCCCATCCTCGCCCTGACGGCGACGGCGACGCCGTGGCTGCGCGCCGAGATCATGGAACGCCTTGGCCTGCGCTCGCCCGAGCTGGTCGTGCGCGGCGTGGACCGCCCGAATCTGTTCCTCGAGGTGGCCCGCGTGCGCTCCGAGGCCGAGGACAAGCGGGTGATCCAGGATCTGCTGCTCGGCGAGAACGGCGATTATGAGCCGGAGCTGGCCGAGCGTCTACGCCAGACGATGCAGGGGAGCGGCATCATCTATACCGCCACCCGACAGGGCGCGGCTGAGACGGCGGAGTGGCTGACGGCGATGGGCGTCGCGGCCGACTATTACCACGGCCAGCGCAAGAAGGCCGACCGCGACCGGGTGCAAGAGGCGTTCATGGCGGGCGACATCCGCGTGATCGCCGCGACCAACGCGTTCGGTCTCGGCGTGGACAAGCCGGACGTGCGCTTCGTCATCCACCGCGACATTCCGACAAGCCTCGAGGCGTACTACCAGGAGGCGGGCCGGGCCGGACGAGATGGCGACCTGGCGCGCTGCACGCTCATCTACCGCGCCGAGGACCTGGGGCGGGCGGCGTTCATGGCGTCCAGCGGCCAGTTAACGCGCGAGGAAGTCCAGCAGGCGCAGGCGCGTCTGAAGGCGTGGGGCGAGGACACGTTCACGCTGCGCGACCTCAAGCAGGTGACCGGACTCAGCAAAGCCGACATGGGCCGCCTGGTGACGCTGCTCAAGCGCGACGGCATCCTGGCCGAGCGGCGCGGGCGCTTCCGCGTGCTGGAGACGGACTTCGACCCTAACCGGATTTCGTTGGTGGAGGAGGAGCACCGCCGGGCGTACGAGCGCAGCCGCATCGACATGATGCGCGGCTACGTCGAGACACGCGACTGCCGCCGCATCTACATCCTCAACTATTTCGGTGAGGACCACGAGACCGACCGCTGTGAGATGTGCGACAACGACGTGTCCGAACCGACGACGCAAACGATTCAAATCGTCAAGAATGAGCCGAACTGTGTGCCGAACGGCCACACCGACGGCAACGGGAACGACGACTCGTGCTTCAACCTGGGGGAGCGCGTCGTCCACAAGGCGTGGGGCGCGGGGACGGTGCAGCGGGTCAGCGGCGACGTGATGACGGTGCTGTTCGAGACGGCGGGCTACAAGACCCTCTCACTGGAAGTTATCAGCGGGCGAGCGATTCTGAAAAAGGCATCCTGATCGAACACCGCCAAATTTGAATTGCGGCGGCTGTCATAGAGAAGCCTGCTCGAAGCAGGCTGGCGCGTGGACATCATCCTTGCCCCAGCCTGCCTCGGCAGGCTTTGGTATTATCCGGCTCAGACTTCGAGTCTGAGCCGTCGTCGGGTGATACTAATGCGATGGGCGCCCTTACGCCGCCGTCGGCAGGTCCGGTGGCACGGTATCGTCGGTCTGTACCGCCGGCGCGCGCTTCGCCTTCACAGCCGGGCGATAGGACTTCAGGAACGCCAGGACGATATCGGTGAACTCCTCGGCGCGCTCCCACTGCGGCGCATGGCCGCAGCCGTCGAACTTGACGAGGTGGGCGTCCGACATGAGCTTGACGAGGTTGTGGGCGAAATCGACGGGGGTGAGCATGTCCTTCTCGCCCCAGATGAGCAGCGTCGGCTGCTGGATGCTCGCCAGCTTGTGGCGGATGTCGCACGTACACAGCTGCATCCCCGCCTGCCAGATGGTCTTGAAGCCCGCGCGTCGCACATCGGAGAAGAACGTCGGCAGCAGGGTCAGTGGCGCTTGACGCGCCTCCTGCGCCATGGACATGAAGTTACGCACGAAGTTGCTGCCCAGGGGCATCGTCACCGCGCCCACCAGGACGAGGATATCGACCTTGTCGGGGTAGTCGGCGGCCAACTCGGCGGCGATGTAGCCGCCCATGGAGTGGCCGATGACCGTGGCGTTGCGGATGCCAAGGTAGTCCATCCACTCGGCGAGGTAACGAGCGCCTTCCAGGAGATCGAAGTCGGTTCCGCCGCGGCTCTCACCGAAACCGATGAGGTCGATGGAGTAGACGCGGCCGTAGTGCGCGAACGCTTGAACAGTGCGCTGCCACCAACGGTGCGACCCGGCCAGGCCGTGAACCAGGATAATAGGGTGTCCCGCGCCTGCCACGGCGTAGTTGACGACAACATCGCCCAGCTTCACGCGGCGGTAGTCAAGCTCGAGTGATATATTGCCCTGGATCAATCCTGTTCCCAATCGACCAAGCACCGTCATGTTCTCGCTCCTGACCTGACGAACTAATCTCGCACCTCCTCTATGCAAACGCCGTGCCACTGGGCGTCATGGGCGTGTATGATGTCCAGAAATCAAGCGAGGCCGACCGTCAAGGTCGGCCTCGTAAGGATAGGGGAGTGAACGCTTAGCGGGGGCGCATGCCGCGCGGGCCGTCGTTGCCGCGACCCTCACCTGCCATGTTCTTCTCGCCGGTCAGGCTGCCCAGCTCTTCCATCACCTGGGCCGAGTTCTGCTCCAGGAAGCGCGCCATGTCGTTCTCCTGCTGGAGATTCTCCTTGAGCAGGCGTTCGCACTCGGCGTGGCCCATCATCACCGCCATGCCGACCAGCGACGTGTAAGACGCGATCTCGTAGCTCTCGACCTTGATGCCCGCGCCAAGGTTGATCGCCTGGAGAACTTCCTGGGATGGCTTCTCGCCGGTCATCTTCTGCTTCTCGCCGATGATACCGGCCATGCCCATGCACTTCTCGCCCTGGGCCTTCTCGCCGAGGGACTGGAAGCACGCCTCGATGTTCTTTACCTGCTGCTGCGTCTCTTCGAGGTGCGTCTGCATGCGGTTGCGCAGCTTGGGGTTCGTCGTCTCTTCAATCATCTGCGGCAGCGCCTTGAGAATCTGCTGCTCGGCATCGTAGGTATCGGCCAACTCAGACAGGAACAGGTTATGCAGCGAATTCAGGTCCATCTAACTCTCCTTTACACGTTCAAGTGATTAAAGTGTTGTTCGTTGTGCCTATCGTTATGCAAGAGGTATGCCAGACGGGTCTACCCCTCGTTGCCCTCGGAGCTGCCGCCGGTGCTGCCGAACTCGCGGCGCTGACCGGAGCCGCCGCCCCCCGTCTGCATCTGATCGCTGCTGTCCTCGGGCGTACCGCTGATCTTGTTACCGCCCGTCGCGCTACCTTCTTCGCCCTCAGCGCCCGCGCCGCCGGTGCTGCCGAACTCGCGGCGCTGACCGGAACCACCGCCCCCCGTCTGCATCTGATCTTCTTCGCTCATGCGTATGCCCTCCTGGCTGCTTGGCCCAGATGTGCTGCTCATGTTGGAGTACGCTGCGCCGCCCGCGCCCATGCCGGACGACATGTGGTGGCTGCCGCCGCCCATCGACGCCGTTTCACCCGGCCGGTGGTCGGCGTGGTTGAAATCGCGCGTCTCCACGTCGCCACTATGGCCGGAGCTATCGGTCATGCCGCCCGTATCGCCATCGTGCCTCTCGTACTGATTCGGGTGGCCGCTATCGAAACGCTCGCTGCTGGTGCTGGGCCCGCTGCTGCCGCCAGCCGAGCGGTCGTCCTGAATGTTGTCCTCTTGACGCTGGCTCTCGCTCAGAGTTTCCATCCGGCCCATTCCCTGGTCCTCTTTATCGCGCACTATTAACCTCCTCGTTAACTTTTGGGGGGCGTCCCCCATCTAACTTACAAAACACGACGCGAAAAAGGGGTAGCAAGAAAGATGCCCCGCCGCGAGCGCACAAACAGACAGGGCCGCGATGCGCCGCGGCCCTGTCCAAAGCGCGTAACCGAATCTAAGTTAGCGGTTGGAGGCCGCGTCGATGCTGCCGTGGAGGTCGGTCGAGTCGTCCTCCTCATCCGGCGTCACAATGTTGCGGTTGATGACCTCATCGCGGCTGACGACGTTCTCGTTGATGACATTGCCGCTCGTGCGGTTGGTGTCCGTCATCTCGCGGTCGCTCATCCCCTCGTCGTCCTCAGCCTTCTGGCCGCCCGCGGCGTGCCCCGCCGTCGCGCCGGCTGTGCCGCCGATAAGCGCGCCGGGAATTGTGCCGGCCGGTCCGGCCATAGCCGTGCCCGCGACTGCGCCGGCGATACCGCCCGCCACGCTGCCACCGGCCGTCCCCTCGCCGCCCTCGTTCGGGCCAGGGCGCTCTGCGTCCTCAGACGCCTTGCCCGCGACGGCGCCGGCCGTGCCGCCGATCACCGCGCCAGCCACCGCGCCCACCGGGCCGCCAATCACCGCGCCGGTCGCCGCGCCGGCCGTGCCGCCGCCGAGGGCGCCCGCTGTCGTCGCGCCGGCCTCGCTGGCGTCGTCATGCTTGTGGTAGTGCGTGCCGCCGGGGCCGGTGTCCGCGCCGTAGTGCTCGAGAATCTGGAGCGCCTGCATCACGCGGTTGCCCGCGCGAACCGTCACCAGGGTGTCGCCGCGCTCGAAACCAGTGTTGAAGTGGGACGCCTCTTCCTCCGGGATGCCCATGCTGGTCATCGCGCCGATGAGGCCGCCCGCGCCCGCGCCGATGGCCGCGCCCGCCAGGGTCGAGGCGAGAATGCCGCCGGCGACGATGGGGCCGATGCCCGGGATCGCCAGCGCGCCAATGCCGAGCAGGTAGCCGACGAGGCCACCCAATAGGCCGCCGCCGACCAGGCCAGCCGCCGTTGCGCCGCTGTCCGTATCGGCGACCATCTTGCCCTCGGCGTCGCGCTCGCGGACCGCGACACCGATGGTGTCCTGCGCGAAGCCGGCGTCGCGCAGCGCGCGCACTGCCTGCTCTGCCGAGGCATTGTCGTGGAACAGGCCGGCGACAACGTCGCGGCCGGTCAAATTGCGGGTGTTACCAGGGTTATTCGAGAAGGTATTATCCATGTGTCAAGCTCCTCTATTTTCAACTTCTTCGCTGAAGGGCCACAGCAGCCCGCATGTCGGGTTGCAAGTTTTATGCCAGTGCCAGGAAGCGCTCCCACTCCTTGCGCTTCTCCGCCGAGCGGCCGAGGGAGGCTGGCATATAACTTGCAACCCATGCTGCGAGCGTTCGGCGAGTGCGCGGGCGCGATTGTCGCTAGATCGCAAGAAAGGAGTACCGCATGCCGCAAAAATTCCCTTCAACGCAGGGACAGGATACTATGGAGAAGTCAGGGGGTTCCTGGCTCGCGGGGCTGCTGAAAGTTGTGCTGAGCTTGCTGGCATTCGCCGTGGGGGTCGCGGCCTTCTTCGTGATCCGCAGCTATCTGGGGCGCGGCGGCGAGCCGCAGGAGTCCGCGACGGGTGGTGATTTGTTCCGCAGCCAGAGCGCGTCTGCGCGTTCGAGCGCCATGCCCAACCGCATCAAGTCGGCGATCACCAGCCGCATGGGCAATCAGAGCGGGCCGGAAGCGCCGGGGACACCGCGCGATGAGTACGTCGACCGGGCGAGCGAAGAGTCGTTCCCGGCCAGCGATCCACCGGCCTGGACGGCCGGCCCGTCGAAGGCCGCGCAGAAACTCAACGACTAGAATTGTGGTGTAGGTGGGTTTTTCTCGGGGCGGGTTCCAAACCCGCCCCGATACGCGCATCTATAGGTCGTCAGGGGTAATCCACTTGGGGACGGCGACCGGCTGGTAGCTCTTGAGACGGTTCAGCAAGCGCACCGGGTCATCGTCGACGAGGAGCATGTCACGGTGAGTGGCGCGAATGAAGCCCTGGGTGACGGCGTGGTCCACCAGCGCCAGCAGTGAGTCATAGAAACCGTTGACGTTGAGCAGGCCGCAGGGCTTCTCGTGCAGGCCGAGCTGCGCCCAGGTAAGGCTCTCCAGGAATTCCTCGAACGTGCCATACCCGCCGGGCAGGGCGATAAACGCGTCGCCCTTGTCCGCCATCATGGCCTTGCGCGCGTGCATCGAGTCGACCACGTGCAGCTCGGTCAGGCGTGGATGGGCCAGCTCTTTTTCGGCCAGGTGCGTTGGGATGATGCCGATGACTTCGCCCCCGCCCGCGAGCACCGCATCGGCGAGAACGCCCATCAGCCCCACATGGCCGCCGCCGTAAACGAGGCCCAAACCTCGCTCGGCAAGCAATGCCCCAAGATGTCGAGCGGCGTTGGCATAGATGGGGTCCCCGCCCGTGCTCGAACCGCAGAAGATGCACACGCGCTGCATGGCTTACACTCCCAGGTATTTCAGGATGACCGGATAGACCACGTCGATGCGCTGCGCAGTCTGACGCGGGTCGATCATGTCGTGGATGATGGTCTGGTTTTTCGGAAACTCGAAGACCTCGACGCGGTCGGGCGCGGTCGCCTGCCATGCCTTGCCCAACGCGCGCGCCGTCGGTAGGTGAATCGCCGTGTCGCCGGCGTTGGTGATCAAGACGACGCGCCTGGCAGCCGGCGGCCTCTGCTTCGCCTGGACCAGCACCGCGTCGCCGGCCTTGAAGACGTTGATCAGGGCGCGCGTGGAGAAGCGCGGGTAGCCGTAGGGCGGCCCCTGGATAGTCTGTTTCGCGCGCCGGTCCCACCAGATAAAGATGTTCGGGATGCGGGGAACGATGCCTTTCGCAACGCTGGTCAAGATGGTAGGGGCGAAGGGCAGGCCGAACGCTGGTGAAAGCGCCACGGCCAGGTCCACATCGCCCCGGAACTGCGCCGCGTAGGCCGCCATCACGCCGCCCGCTGAGAGGCCCATCACCGTCACGCTGTCCCCTAGACCATGCGCTATGTCGATGGACTCGTTCGTCAGGCGCACAAGCATGTCCGAGGTGAGGTTCGCCTGCTGCGTGCTCATCCGGTCTGTCAGGCCGTGGAACGGGAGGCGCGGCACATAGACGTTCAGGCCCTTCTGGTACAGCGTCTCGCCAAGCTGGTCCAGCTGGGCCGGGCAGTTGGTGTAGCCGTGGAAGTAGACGAGGGCGCGGGGCGTTTTCTGGCCGTGCGTCCACAGCCAAGTACGACACATTGGGTCGATGTCGCCGCCTTCCTGGCTCTGGATGGCCTGGATGCGGTTGACCGTTGTGTCGTGGGAAAAGGCGGAAAAAGTCCTGATATTAAGCACAGCAGCTCCTCCTGCTGACCCTTATGATTGTCGGTTTCCCAGCGAGACGAACACGGCCGTGGTGCGCGGCGGGACGGCGAACGCGCCGCCATCATAGTGGGCCTCGCGCACAATGGAGTCGGCCGATGCGGCCTGTATCGGGTGCAGGCTGAACATGGGTTTGTTCTGCCATCTCGGCGCAAAGTTCTGCCAGTAGGGCGCGGCATTGAACACGACGACGATGTTGCGGTGCGGCGCGGCGTGCTCCGGCAGTCCACTGCCGTCGAGGCGCATGGCGATGAGGCCCGGCAGCTGCGGTAGGCCGGTGTTGAGGAAGGAGACGCGCCGCCGGATCTCGGCCGTCCGGCCCAGGCGGAACAGCTTCGAGCTTTTGCGGATGCGCAGCATCTCGCGGAAGTGCTGGCGCGCGGCGTCGATCTCGGCCGGGCTGGGGCGCAGCGCCGGGTCGGCGAGGAGGGGCGCGACGAGCGGCCAGTGCGGCTCGTTGTCCCAGGCAGGCGGGAGGCCCACCCCCCAGTTGTTCGTCTGGCCGGTCCAGTCGATCTTGTTGAACCAGTCCCCGGAGTCGTAGCTGTTGCGGTCCAGGGACTTGGAGCGCAGCAGGTCCTGCCCGGCTTGGAAGAAGGGAATGCCCTGGCCGAGCATGACGATGCTGACGGCGAGGTTGTGCATGCGGACGCGCTCGCCAATGCTGACGCTCGGCGCGCTTTTCATCTGGATGGCGTCGAAGAGCGTCTCGTTGTCGTGGGCCTCGATGTAGCTGACGGTTTCGTACGGCTCGCGGGCGTAGCCGGCCGGCTGGCCGTTGTAGTCGATGGTATCGCCACGCAGGCGTGCGCCCCAGCTCGTGACAAGCTCGTAGTCGGCCAGGTTGCCCGCCAGGCCGAGCCGCACGAGATCGGTCAGGTAGAGCAGGTGGCTGCGTACGTCTTCGGCGCGCCCCTGCCAGTGGCCGTTCGGCTCGAACCACAGGCCGGTGGCAAAGCCCTGGGCGCGCGGGTCGCCGAAGCCGCTCCCGCCGCGCACCGCGTCGCGCAGGCGGTCGCTGAACGTCCCGATGCCCGTGCCGGCCATGTTGCGCTGCGAGGCGTTGACGCCGCGCGCGTTCCAGCCGACCTCGCCGAAGTCCCAGCCCTCGCCGTAGATGTAGATTTTCGAGCCGTCCACGCCGTCGCGTTCCGGCGTTAACGTGCGCAAGGTGTCGCGCACTTTGAGGATGTTGGCGCGCATGTGGTGGCCCATCAGGTCGAAGCGGAAGCCGTCGATCTTGTAGGCCCTGGCCCATGTGAGGAGCGAGTCGAGCATGAGCTTTTCCATCATGGCGTGCTCCGAGGCCGTGTTGTCGCAGCACGTGCTCGTCTCGACGTGACCGATGGCGTTGAGGCGGTGGTAGTAGCCCGGCACGACCTTGTCCAGAACGGCCTGCGGGTTCTGGCCGCTCGCCGACGTGTGGTTATAGACCACGTCCATCACCACGCGCAGCCCCGCTTCGTTCAGCGCCTTGACCATCTCGCGGAACTCCAAGATGCGGCCCGCGCCCTCCGGGTTCGTGGCGTAGCTGCCCTCCGGTGTCGTATAGTGGAACGGGTCGTAGCCCCAGTTGTAGCTGTCTCGGTGGCGGACGGCGCCGATGATGGCCTGCGGCTGGGGCGAGTCGGGCGGGAAGGTCGCCAGGAGGGCCGGGTCGGGGTCCTGGCGGCGGGCGCGGTCCTCCTCGATGGTGGCGATGTCGAAGACGGGCAGCAGGTGGATGTGCGTCAGGCCGCAGTGCGCCAGGTCACGCAGGTGGCGCATTCCGCGGCTGTCGGCGACGGTGAACGCCTTGTACGCGCCGCGATACGCCCTGGGTACGGATGGGTCGTTGGCGCTGAAGTCGCGCACGTGTAGCTCGTAGATGACGATATCCTCGAAGCCGTCGAGCGCGGGCTTAACGAGACTGTTCCAGCCGGGCGGCTGGAGCGCCGGGTCGGTCAGGTCCACAATCTGGCTGCGCGTCCCGTCGGTGGACAAGCCGATGGAGTACGGGTCTGTGACGAGGTTCTTCTGAACCTGCCGCGTGGTCGGCGTCCAAACCTCGACTTCGTACAGGTAGTACCTGCCGGTCCAGGCTGGCTCGCCCTGGATGCTCCACACGCCGGTCGCCGGGTTCAAGGTCATCGGCAGCGTCTCGCCGAGGGGCGCAGTGGACGTCTGGAACAGGTGCAGGCAAACGTCCCGGGCCGTTGGCGCCCACACCTTGAGCGTCGGCGTCGCGCCGTCGTAGATGACGCCCAGGTCGCCGTAGTAGGTGTACAGGTCGTCGAGCACGCCGGCGATCTGAAGCGACGTGGCGTCGAGCAGGCGGCCCGTGTCGTCGAAGGCGGCGACGGCCATCTGGCCCTTGAGAATCGCGGTCGCCTTGAGGATGTCGCTGGCGCGAATCTTATACGCCGCGTGGTCCCAGAGGTGGGGGAACTTGTTCCGGATCGTGCGCTCCAGCCCGCTTTGCTCGTAGACGAGGGGAATGGCGTCGCCGCCCTCGATGCCCTCGGCGGTGAGCGTCAGGCCGCCATCGGGGGCATAGTACAGGCGAACCTCGCCCGCCGCCGACTTGGGCAGGTTCCAGGCGATGGTGTCCCACGCGAGCCAGTAGGCGCGCGCTTCGGCCAGGTTGCCCGGCGGTAGGGCCTCTTCGACACTCTCGATCTCTGGCTCAACTTCTGGGACGTGACCATCGGCGGAGATATCGCTGTCATGGGCTGTGAGACGCTCTTGGTCCGTCATGCTTCCCTCTGGACAATAGAATAAACAATACTATAGCGCGGTCCCCGGCGCTCGTCAATGGGTTATGGTAGTGGGTGTGGGGAGAATGTCAGCGCGAGCAGCGCCAGGGCCACGCCCGCCCAGATCAGCCGCCCGCGTCCTACGCGGGTGATGTCGTCCTGCGGCGGCGGGTGGCGCAGCCCGACGACGGCCAGAATGACCGCGTACAGGCCCCACGTCGGCGACAGCACGACCATGCCAATGAGAGCGACCCACACGGCTCGCGCCAACCAGATCGCCTGCCGGCCGAGCGCCGCGTAAGCGACGTGGCCGCCGTCGAGCTGGCCCACGGGTAGCAGGTTGATGGCGGTGAGCTGGACGCCAAGCCACGCTGCGAACAGCACCGGGTCGAACCAGTCGATGCTCGTTCCTGCCGGCTGGCTTCCCCGCAAGAGTTGCGCCAGCCCGGCCGCCAGCAGGGGGGGCGTGACGGGCACGGTCAGGGAAGCGGTCGCGGCCTGGCGCAGGCCGATGACCAGGAGCGGAATGGCGACCAGCAGCCCGGCGATGGGGCCAGCCAGCGCCATGTCGAACAGCGCCCGGCGGTTAGGCGCCGGGCCGCGCATGGCAATGAACGCGCCGAGCGTGCCGAGACCCCAGGGCGGCGGCGGCGCGGGCATGAAGTACGGTAGGGAGATGTTCATGCGCGAGCGCCGCGCCGTGAGGTAGTGCCCCATCTCGTGCGCGCCGAGGATGAGTAGCAGCGAGGCGGCGAAGGTGAAACCCGCCGCGCCGTGGTCGGCCAGGGCGTCGAGGACGGATGCCACGGACAGGTCCGTGTGGACGCCCGCCCGCGCCGCTTGGACGAGAGCGCCGGTGATGGTCAGCAGGCCGAGTGTCAGGAGGAGCAAGAACAGGCTCAAGCCCCAGCGCGGCGGGCCTGGGCGCGTGGCGGCAAAGGGGTAGGCGATGACAACGTCGCTCCCCCCGTCGTGGAACAGGAACGGGGTGAAGCCGAGCGCGCCAAAGGCATCGCCCAGGGCGCGCATGGCATCGCTGGCGGAAGTCGTCAGATGGCCGTAGAATTCCCAGATGCGCCCGTCGTGGCCGCGCCGAATGTCGCGCACGTCGAAGACGCTCGCCATGGAGGTGCGCAGGTCCAGGGCGAGATTGTCGGCGTCAGGATGAAGCATAATCCTCGAACTAGAAATTGGGCGAAGCGTGAAACTTATGGATAGCCAAGAAGTGTATATAGGGGAGGGGAAGACGCCAAACCCAGGCGAAAACCCGGTGGCATCGACGGACGACGCAGTCGCGGCGCTGGCTGCCCTGCGCGCCGCAGTGTATTCCTGCCGACGCTGTGCTGAGGCGGGCTACTTCGTCGGTGGGGCCGTCATTGGCGGGCATCGTCCCTCGCGGGTGATGCTCATCGGGCAAGCGCCGTCGCTGGCGGGCGCTCAGCAGGACCGTCCGTTCGCCTGGCGTGAAGGCCGGCCGCGGCCTAAGATATGGGACTGGCTCGAAGAGGCGGGCTGGTTGGAGGCCCAGTTTCGCGCCACGGCGTACATGACGGCGGTGACCAAGTGCTACCCCGGACCGGCGCGCAGCGGTCAGGGCGACCGACGCCCCACGGCGGTCGAAGTCCGGCTGTGCGCGCCCTATCTGGAGCGGGAGCTGGCGCTGGTGGACCCCGACCTGATTATCCTGCTCGGCGCGGCGGCGGTCGAGCGCATCCTGGGCAAGGTGCGCCTGGACGACGTCGTCGGTCAGCCGCTGGAGCGGGATATTGCGGGGCGAACGCGCGTCCTCCTGCCGCTGCCGCACCCGTCCGGCGTCAGCCGCTGGCACAACGATCCGGCGAACCAGGAACGGCTGCACGCTGCCCTGGCGACGCTACGGGAATTGCGAGCACAGTTCGGTTTATAGAGGTTCAATGACGTTGCGTTTGACTCGAACGGCTTTGATCTTAGTCGTCATTACAGCATTAGCGTTCGGGTTGCGGGTCACTCACCTGGATACCCAGGGCCTATGGAGTGACGAGTTTACATCTCTTGGCCGCGCCATGCTAGCGCCGTCTGAGTTACTACGGGACCTGCCGGTCGAGCACGTACCGCTGTACTTCTGGCTGCTGCATTGCTGGACTCTCGCTGCGGGTAGCTCCGACTTCGCGCTCCGCTTCCTGTCCGTCATCTGGGGCACCCTCGCCGTTCCCCTCCTCTACGCGCTTGGCCGCCGCCTCGTCGCGCGCCCCGCAGCGGTGATGGCCGCTTTCCTGCTCGCCATCAACCCCTTCCAGGTGTGGTACAGCCAGGACACGCGCATGTACAGCATGTTGGTGGGCCTGGGCTTGATGGCCCTGTGGGCGCTCGACGTGGCGCTGACCGAGCCAGACCGGCGCGTGGTGGCGGGAGGGGTCTACGTGGCTGCCTGCGTGGCGGCGATGTACACCCACTACTATGGCGCGCTCATTCCGGTGTTTGGGCTGCTGTGGGGTACGGCTCGGATGATGTATCCGCGTGACGGGGTGAGCCGCCAGCGCCGCACCCAGGCTCAAACACTTCTTCTCGCCAGCGCCGGTATTGGCCTGTTATGCATCCCGTGGCTGGCGCGTGTCGTCCACCTGGGCGAGTACAACAGCCCCGTAGCGCCGCTATCGGCCAATCCGCTGGACTACGCCGCCATGTATGCGTTTGGCACGACGCTGCCAGACCATGCCTTTCTCTGGCTTGGCGTAGGCGCTGTCATTCTCACGCTGGTTGGGCTGGCCTCACTTTTTCTGTGGGCGCGCGAGCGCAGCGACTATGCCGGGATTGACCTGGCCGTGATCGCCATCGCCGTGCCGCTGTGCATGGCGGCCGCGCTCCTCTCGCGCGGCTCGACCTTCCACCCGCGCTACTTCATCATGGTCGCGCCGGTCTACAGCCTCATCCTGGCGCAAGCCATCCTGGCGCTCAACCGGCGCAGCGTCGCCCTCAGCGGCGCCACGGTCGTCTTCCTGGTGGCGGGCGCTGCGTATAGCCTGAACCTCTGGTATACTGACGACCACTACGCCAAGTCCCTGGATAAAGAGTACATGACGCTCATTCAGGAGAACAGCGGACCGAACACGGCAATCCTGGCCGATGGTCCGCGCTTGAGTGCCTTGGAGCGGTACGGAAGCGACGAGTTCGACAGCGTGATCAATCTGCGCGGCCGCTTACGCCAGCAGGGACCAGCGGCGGAGATAGGGGCCGTCGCGGAGGCCGCCGCCGACCACCCGATTGTATGGCTCATTACGCGCCCCCCCGACGAGTCCGACAACGTGAAGGCGTGGCTGGATACGCACGGGTTCCAGGCGCTGCGTGAGGAGTTCGAGGCGTACACGGTGTATGCGTACTCGTTCCCGGATGCTATCGTGACGCCCCAGCCGCCGAGCGCCATAGACGGCTCCGCGCCGGTTGCACTGACCTGGGCCGCCGGACCAAACCCGGCGAAGCCCGATGACATCGTGGATGTCGAGCTGCGCTGGCTGCCCCACGGTTCGCTCCCGCCGGACAGCAAAGTCTCGCTACGCCTCTACGATGCCAACGGAAACCTGGCGTGGCAGCGCGACCGCGAGCCAGATGATGGGGCGCTGTCTACGCAGAATTGGCAGGCGGGCGATGTGGTCGAGGACCGCCTCGCGCTGGGCATCCCAGGCGACCTGACACCTGGGGTGTACACGCTGCGGGTCATTCTGTACGAGCCGGAACACCAGCAAGAGCTGCTCAACGCCACCCTGGGCCAGCTTGCTGTGCGCCCCTGATGTAACCTCAACTTGAATTCAGCGCCGCGCGCGTGTATCATCCCCGTCTACGGAACTCGCAATTAGGACGAGGGACTATGGTCACGTTCGATGATGTTGTCGTGGCGCAAAAGACAATCGCCGGGCGCGTACATCGCACGCCCCTGGTCGGCAGCGCCGCTCTCTCCGAGCGCATCGGCGCTCCCCTCTATCTCAAGCTGGAGAACTGGCAGAAGACCGGCTCGTTCAAGGTGCGCGGCGTGCTGAACAAGCTGCGCACGCTGACGCCGGAGGAGCGCGGGCGGGGCATGGTCACGGCATCGGCGGGCAACCACGCCCAGGCCCTCGCGTGGGCGGCGCAAGCCGAGGGCGTCCCTTGCACCGTGGTCATGCCCGAGTCGGCGATGCCGGCCAAGCTCGCCGCGGTGCGCGGCTACGGGGCCAGCGTCGTCCTGGAAAGCACGGTGATGCGCGTCATCGAGCGGGCGCAGGAATTGGCGCGGCAGGCGGGCATGACCTACATCCCGCCCTTCGACGATCCGGCCATCATCGCGGGCGCCGGCACAACGGGGCTGGAAATCATCGAGGACCTGCCGGACGTCGGCACGATTGTCGTCGGCATCGGCGGCGGTGGCCTCATCGCGGGCGTCGCCGTGGCCGTGAAAACGTACCACCCCCGGGTGCGCATCATCGGCGTCGAGCCGGAGGGCGCGCCGTCCATGAGACGCAGTCTGGCGGCGGGCCACGCCGTTCGGCTTGATAGTGTCCACACCATCGCCGACGGCCTGGCCCCGCCCTACGCCGGCCAGCCCAACTACGAAATCGTGCGGCAGTATGTGGACGACGTCGTGCTCGTGAACGACACCGCCATCCGCGACGCGATGGTGCTCATCCTGGAGCGCACGAAGCTGCTGGCCGAGCCGTCCGGGGCAGCGGCCATGGCGGCCCTGTTGTGCGGCGCAGCAAGGTTCGACCCGGACCGGCCCGTCGTCAGCATTGTGAGCGGCGGCAATATTGGGGCGGACCGCCTGGCGCAGCTGATTGCGCATGTCTGAGGTCGTCGTTGCGAGACCCGCACGCCCTATGACGGCGTGCGCCGACACGAGAACACTGCTAAGCCGTCATTGCGAGCGTGAGCGAAGCAATCTCAGGGCTGGCGAAAGCGCCGCCATTCCTCAACTAGACTGTCTGACGCAACGGCGAGGGATTGCTTCGCATTCGCTCGCAATGACAGGTCAGGTCGTCGTTGCGAGACCCGCACGCCCTATGACGGCGTGCGCCGACACGAGAACACTGCTAAGCCGTCATTGCGAGCGTGAGCGAAGCAATCTCACGGCTGGCGAAAGCGCCGCTATTCCTCAACTAGACTGTCTGACGCAACGGCGGGGGATTGCTTCGCATTCGCTCGCAATGACAGGTCAGGTCGTCGTTGCGAGACCCGCACGCCCTATGACGGCGTGCGCCGACACGAGAACACTGCTAAGCCGTCATTGCGAGCGTGAGCGAAGCAATCTCACGGCTGGCGAAAGCGCCGCTATTCCTCAACTGGACTGTCTGACGCAACGGCGGGGGATTGCTTCGCATTCGCTCGCAATGACGCCCTTTGTATCAAGACGTATCGGAGACATACCCACATGGAGTATCGCTTGCTCGGCCGCACCGGCGTCAAGGTCGCGCCCATTGCCCTGGGAACGGCCAACTTCGCCGACCCGACGCCGGAGGATGAGTCGAGGTCAATCCTCTTTCGCGCCCTCGACGCCGGCATCAACCTTGTCGACACCGGCGACACCTACGGCGGCGGCGAGAGCGAGGCGTTCATCGGCCGCGCCCTGGCCGCCAGCGGCCGCCGCCACGAGGTCGTCCTGGCGACGAAGACGTTCTACCCGACCGGCCGCGGGCCTAACGAGCGCGGCGGCTCGCGCCTGCGCATCTTCCAGGCGTGCGAAGCCTCGCTGCGGCGGCTCCAGACGGATTGCATCGACCTGTACCAGATTCACCGCCCGGACCCCGACGTTGCCGTGGACGAGACACTGGGCGCGTTGACCGACCTGGTACGCCAGGGCAAAGTGCTCTACATCGGGACTTCCACTCACCCGGCGTGGAAGGTCATGGAGGCGCTGATGGTCAGCGAGCTGAAGGGCCTGGTGCGCCCCATCAGCGAGCAGCCGCCGTACAACCTCCTGGACCGCCGCATCGAGAACGAGTTGGTGCCAATGTGCCAGGCGCACGGCCTGGGCATCCTCCCGTGGTCGCCGCTGGCGATGGGCATCCTGGCCGGACGCTACACGCCCGGCGACTACCCGCCGGACTCGCGGGCAGCGCTGCGCGGCGGCGTGTACCGCGAGCGCGTGTCGCCCCGCGCCGTCGAAGTCGGGCAGGCGTTCACCCAGCTCGCCGCGGACGCGGGCATTTCGCCCGCCCAGCTTGGTCTGCTGTGGGTCAAGGACCAGCCGGGCATCACCGCGCCCTTGTTCGGCGCGCGAACCGTCGAGCAGCTCGAGCACATCCTGCCGGTGCTGGCGATGCGCCTGAGTCACGATCTGCGCGGGGCGTGCGATGCGCTCGTCCCGCCGGGCAGCGCCGTCGCCAACTTCCACAACTCCGCCGCCTGGATGAAGATGCGGGTCGGCTAACGCACAGGAGACACTCCCCATGACCACCATCACCATCGAGTTCGAAAAGGGCGGCGTGTTCACGGCGCGGCTGCTGGAGGCCGAAGCGCCCAAGTCGTGCGCCATCATCCGCGAGCGTCTGCCGTTCGCCTACCGCTTTCACCACAGCATCGTCTCCGGCCAGGCCATCGTCACCCTACCGCCGGACATGACGATGCCCCGGGAGAACCAGCGTGTCGCCGGTATTTACCCCGGGGCCTTGTCGTTCCTCGTCAAGGACGAGCCAGTGCTCGTCCTTGACGAAATCTACATCGCCTACGGCATCTTCATCTCGCGCGGCCTGACCGTGGACGCCAAGCAGCCGGTCAACGTCTTCGGTCAGATCGACAGCCACCTGGATGAGTTGGCGAAGATCGGCCGCCGCATTCTGATGCAGGGCGCGGAGATGGTCGAGTTCCGTTAGCCCTGGCGTGCCTTCTTCCACGCCTGGAAGTCGGCCTCGATGTCGTCGCGCCAGACCGGCACGTCCACCTCGCCGCTGGTGTACTTGCCCTCGGCGAGGCGCTGCTTGCTGAAGATGTCGCGGATGGCGACGTTCTCGCTCGTCTCGACAACTTCCTGGGCCATGTGCGGTGGAATGACGATGATGCCCGTCGGCGTGCCGAGGATGACGTCGCCGGGCAACACCGTCACGCCCCCGATGCGAATGGGGATGTTGATGCCGACGAGGGTGACGTCGGCGATGGCGGTCGGGTCGACGCCGCGCACGAAGAAGTTGACGCCGTTCAGGTGGACGAGGCCCTGGTAGTCGCGGATGCCGCCGTCGATGACCGCGCCGACGCCGGTGCGCCGCGCCACCGCCGTCCCCAGGTTGTCGCCGACGACCGTGCCGTCCTTGATTTTGCCAAAGATGTCCACGACCATGACGTCGCCCGGCTGGAGCGTCTCGATAATCCACGAGTTCTGCCCGCCGATCTTGCCGCGTCCCTCGCCGAGGCCGGTGCGCTGGATCGTGTCGTGGTAGTCCGGGCGGTGGGGCACGAACTGCGCGGTGACGGCGCGGCCGGCCAGGATCGTCCCCGGATGCGTCTCCATCCACTGGCCTTCGAACTGGCGGTGGTAGCCGTGCTCGCGCAGGACGCCCCACGCCTGCTCGGTGGTCAGGCGGCGCATGCGCTCGAGAATGTCGTCGGCGACGCGCGGGCGTCCGTCGGGGAAACGCTCCTCGGCATAGAAGCCGGTCATCTCAATCAGGTCTTCGCGGCTCGGTTGCAGACGCATGGGGGTATCCTCGCTTCGATGGACATGGCAGGTTCTCATTCGGAGTATGCGTCAGGTCCCGGAATCAGGCAAGTAGGCATTTGGCAATTGACCCCCTAGGGTCATCCTACTATCATTACTTGAGATGTATACGTTAAATTCATTGCCGTTGAGCGCGACAAGGAGGTTGACGCGTGACGACCCTGACCCTGCAAGATTTACCCGCGTTCCGCAACGAACCGCTAACCGATTTCCATGACCCGGCCAACCGCCAGGCCATGAGCGACGCGCTGGCGAAAGTCCAGGCCGAGCTGGGCCGCCGCTACCCCATGATGATCGGCGGCCAGGAGATTTACCTGGACGAGACCGAGGACTCAATCAACCCCGCCCGCCCGTGGGAAGTCGTCGGCGTCTTTCCGAAGGGCGGCGTCGAGCACGTGAACATGGCCGTCGATGCGGCGTGGCAGGCGTTCCAGACGTGGCAGTACACGCCCGCCGACCAGCGGGCGAAGTACCTTGTCGATGCGGCGGCCGAGATGCGCCGCCGCAAGCACGAGTTCTCAGCATGGATGATTTTCGAGGCCGGCAAGAGCTGGGCGGAGGCCGACGCCGACACCGCCGAGTGCATCGACTTTATGGAGTACTACGCCCGCCAGATGCTGCGCCTGGCGCAGCCGGTCGAGCTTGCCCCGTTCGACGGCGAGGAAGACCGATTGGAGTACATCCCACTGGGCGTCGGCGCGATCATCCCGCCGTGGAACTTCCCGGCGGCTATCCCCGGCGGTATGTCTGCTGCGGCCCTCGTTACTGGCAACGCCATCGTCCTCAAGCCCGCGCCCGCTACGCCGACGATTGCCTGGCACTTCCACCGCCTCATGACCGAGGTCGGCATCCCGGCCGGCGTGTTCAACCTCATCACCGGCCCCGGCGCGCTGCTGGGCGATGCCCTGGTGGACCACCCGAAGACGCGCTTCATCGCCTTCACGGGCAGCGTGCCGACCGGCCTGCGCATTCACGAGCGGGCCGCGAAGGTTCACCCCGGCCAGTTGTGGATCAAGCGCACCGTCCTGGAGATGGGCGGCAAGGATGCGGTGCTGGTGGACGAGACGGCGGACCTGGATGAGGCGGCCAAGGGGATTGTGGCGTCGGCATTTGGCTTCCAGGGGCAGAAGTGCTCGGCTGGCTCGCGCGCCATCATCCACGAGGCCGTGTACGATTCGTTGGTGGACAAGATTCTCCACGAGGCGCAGAAGCTCACCGTCGGCGACCCGGCTGAGCCGAGCACAGCGATGGGCCCGGTCATCGACGAGCGCGCCTACGAGAAAGTGCGCCACTACATCAACCTCGGCAAGCACGAGGGCAAGCTGCTGCTCGGCGGCGAGACCTACGGCCCCGGCTACTTCATCGAGCCGACCATCTTCGCCGACGTTGCGCCGAACGCCAAGATCGCCCAGGACGAGATTTTCGGCCCCGTTCTCGCCATCATCAAGGCCAAGGACTGGGAGGACATGCTGCGCGTGGCTAACGGCACGATGTACGGCCTGACGGGCGCAGTCTTCAGCAAGGACGAGACTCGGCTGGAGGACGCCGCGCGGCGTTACCACGTCGGCAACCTGTACCTCAACCGCAAATGCACCGGGGCTATGGTCGGCGTGCATCCCTTCGGCGGCTTCAACATGAGTGGCACCGACAGCAAGACCGGCGGCCCGGACTACCTGCTCCACTTCACGCAGGCCAAGTCCATCGCCCGCAAGGTCGTGCCGGAAAAGGCGGTCGCCTCGGCCCAGGGCTAGTTGATCCCATGTAGCGCCGATTTCAGGCGGCATCTGCAGAGCGGATTGAAGTCGGCGCTACCTTCAACGGTCTCCGTCACGAGACCTTGAGCAATTTATGCAAGACCTCCACATCATCGAGCTGGCCCCGATCTCGCTGGCCGCCGTTGCGCTGCGCACATTCATCGTCTACGTGTTCGTGCTCGGCGCGCTGCGGCTGTTCGGCAAGCGTGAGCTGGGCCAGCTCACCCCGTTCGACCTGGTGGTGATTCTGCTCATCTCCAACGCGGTGCAGAACGCCATGGTCGGCCCGGACGACTCGCTGACGGCGGGCCTCCTTGCCGCGACCGTCCTCCTGGCGACGAACTGGGCCATCAGCCGCCTCGCCGCGCGCTACCGACCCATCGGCAAGCTCGTGATCGGAGAGCCTGTCCTCCTCATCCACAGCGGCGAGTTCATCCAACGCAACATGGACCGCGAAAAGCTGACCCAGGAGGAAGTGCTCGGCGCAATGCGCGAGCACGGCATCGCCAAGGTCGAGGATGTGGACATGGCGTGGCTGGAGGTGGACGGGGCCATCAGCTTCGTCCCCTGCGACGCCGGCGTGAAGCGCACGCGCAAGCGGATTCGCGGCCGCAAGCCGCAGAGCTAGATCACCGGAATCGCCTCGCCTACCTCGACGTCCTCCCGCGTCACGCGACAATTGTAAGCATACGCCTCGACACCGGCGGCCCGCGCCATGTCCAGCGCCTCGCCGAAGCGCCCGTCGATGGCGCGGTTCGGCGTCAGGCAGCGCGCATCCGGTCGCTGGACGAACCACACGATGGCCGCGCGATAGCCCTGGGCGACCGCCGTCGTCAGTTCCCGCACGTGTCGCGCTCCTCGTAGTGACGGCGCGTCCGGCCACAACCCCATGCCGTTGACGACATACGTCGAGGACTTGACCTCCACCAGGCAGGGTGGTAGGCCAGGCAGCGTATCGTCGCGCGGCGTCAGGGCGAAGTCGAGGCGGCTGTCGCCGAAGGGGATTTCGGCGCGCTCGACGCGGTAGTCGGCGAATGGGGCGACCCGCCCGGCGGCCATTGCCTCGCTGAACAGCCGCGACGGAAAGCGCGTGTCGAGCGAGACCAGGACGCGCTCCACTGTGTACGCCAAGATAAGGTCATACGCCGTGCGGCGGCCTGGCTCCGGTCGCGGCGTGAGTAGCACATGCGCGCCCGGATACAGCAGCTCGACCGTCCGCCCCGGATTCGGGACGTGCGCCAGGACCTCCACCCCCGCCAGGCGCACCCTGGCGCGAAAGCGGTTCTCCCGCTCTAGCAGAATCCCATCCAGCAGTGGAGTCGGCAAGCGCATCCCGGTTCTGTTCTTTCCGTGTATTCCGTGCCTTCCGTGGTTGACCTCTTATTCAGGCCGGCCGGAGGCTCACGTCGCCCGCCGCCACGCTCACCACGCGCCCGTCCGCCTGCCGCACCAGCAGGCTGCCGTCCTCAGCGATATCCTCGGCGACACCTTCGACCGCCACGCCGCCCGTCACCCGCACCGGCTGGCCGAGCGTCGCGCTCAGCCGCCGCCACTCCGCGACCTGCGGCTGGCCCGCAACAAGCGCCGCGTAGCGCGGCTCGATGGCGGCCAGGAGCGCGGCCAGCAGCGCGGCGCGCTCGACCGGATGGCCCAGCTCAGCCAGCAGGCTTGTCGGCGCGACGCCGCCCGGCGGCGGCTGGGGGAAGTCGGCGGGCGCGAGGTTGGCGTTCAGCCCGACGCCGACGACGACCCAGTCGGCCTGCCCATCGCGGAAGCTGGCGTCGCCCAGCACCCCGGCGACCTTCTTGCCCCCAATGAGCACGTCGTTCGGCCACTTCAGCCGCGCGTCCACCTCCAGATGCGCCGTCAGCCCGGCCGCCACACCCGCCGCAACCACCAGGCCAACCTGGCTCGGCGTGACCGGCGGCGCCGGGCGGAAGAGCAGCGAGAACAACAGGCCCGCGCCCGGCGGCGACTGCCACGTCCGCCCCATGCGTCCACGGCCCGCCGTTTGCACATCCGCCACAGCAAGAGCGCCCTGGGGCGCGCCGTCGGCGACTTGCTCGGCCAGCCACGTGTTGGTGGAGGGAATGGCGTCGAAAACAGTCACCGGCCGCCCCAGCCACGCTGTTGTCAAGAGCGTTTCAATCGCCTCGCGCGTCAAGATATCGTTTGGCATAGTGTTCCTTATGTCGGAGATTGGCCCATTATACGTATTCTCCCCATCAGCATGGAATGTGCCTATAATTGGGGAGAGCATGACAACCGCCACCATTCGTGACCGACGATGAAGGTGAGCCGTGGAACATCTCTGGACCCCCTGGCGTCTACCGTACATTCTGAGCGACAAGAAGAAGACGGGCTGCGTTTTCTGTGAGAAAGTTGCCCACCTCGAGACGGACCGAGACGAGCTGGTGCTGGCGCGCAGCCCACACGCGATGCTCGTCCTCAACAAGTACCCCTACACCAACGGCCACCTCATGGCCGTTCCGTATGCCCACGTCAGCAGCCTTGTCGATCTGCCGGACGATGCCCTGCGCGATGTCGCGCTGCTGACGCGGCTCGCCGAGCAGACGCTGCGCGGCTCCATGTCGCCCCAGGGTTTCAATGTCGGTATCAACATCGGTCGCGCGGGTGGCGCGGGTGTCGATGACCACATCCATGTTCACATCGTCCCCCGCTGGGGGGGCGACACCAACTTCATGACCGTCGTCGGCCAGACGCGCACCGTGCCCGAGCTGCTCGCTGATACCCGCGACCGCCTGGGCAAAACGCTGGTCGACCTCGGCTACCCGCTGCATCCGGAGACGGGGACAGCCTGGGTAGATACTTCAAAGGAGAAGTAAACCATGTCAGGCCAGCGCGATGTTGTGATTGTGGGCGCGGCGCGCACGCCCATCGGCCGCTTCAACGGCTCCCTAGCCGGGCTACCGGCCACCACGCTGGGCGGCGTCGCCATTCGCGGCGCTGTCGAGCGCGCGGGCATCGATCCAGCGACTATCGACGAAGTCTACATGGGCCAGGTCGTGCAGGCGGGCGCGGGTCAGGCCCCGGCGCGCAAGGCCGCCCTCGACGCCGGGCTGCCGGCAACGGTGAGCGCGACGACCATCAACAAGGTATGCGGCTCCGGGATGAAGGCAGCCATGCTTGCGTCCCAGGCCATCGCCACCGACGACGCGGACATCATCGTCGCGGGCGGCATGGAGAACATGAGCCGCACCCCCTACCTCCTGCCCGGCGCGCGCCAGGGCTACCGCCTCGGCAACCAGCAGGTGGTCGACTCGGTGATCCACGACGGCTTGTGGTGCGCGTGCGAGAATTGGCACATGGGCAGCGCCGCCGACTACATCGCCCGCGAGTTCGGCATCACCCGCCAGATGATGGACGACTTCTCGCTGGAGAGCCACCGCCGCGCCGTCGCCGCCCAGGACGCCGGCCGGTTCGATGCCGAGATCGCGCCGGTCGAGATTCCGGGCAAGGGCGGCCCGACCCTCTTCAAGACCGACGAAGGCCCGCGCCGCGACACGAGCATCGAGGCCCTGCGCCGTCTCAAGCCTGCCTTCGCGGAGGACGGCATGGTGACGGCGGGCAACGCGCCCGGCCTGACCGACGGCGCCGCTGCGCTGGTCGTCATGGGCGGCGACGTGGCCGAGCGCCTGGGCTTGCAGCCTCTGGCGCGCATCACCGGTTTTGCTCAGGGTGCGCTGGAGCCAAAGCGCATCTTTGCCGCGCCGACCATCGCCATTCGCCGCCTGTTCCAGCGCACAGGCATGGGGCTGGACGACTTCGACCTCATCGAGGTCAATGAGGCGTTCGCGGCGCAGATTCTCGCCAACGGCAAGGAAGTCGGCTGGGACTGGAACAAGGTCAACGTGAACGGCGGGGCCATTGCCCTCGGTCATCCCATCGGGGCCAGCGGCGCGCGCATCCTGGTCACGCTCATCTACGCCCTGCTGGACCGCGGCCTGCAGCGCGGCTTCGCGGCGGCGTGTCTCGGCGGTGGCGAGGCGGTCGCCTTGTCGCTGGAGGTCATCGCGCCGAAGGCAATGCCCGCGACACGGACGGAGGCGGCAGTTCCGGCGTAACTTCAACGCTGTGGCCCAGTTGTCGCACGCCGACGCCGCCGACTGAAGTACGGCGGCTGATACGGGGAAGCCTGCTCGAAGCAGGCTCAACGGCAAGAGGTGGGTAAGCGCCTGCGCGATAACGCGGCTGGGTATGATGTGATGCCGGAAATCTTTACTATTGGCCACAGCAATCGCACGCCGGAGGAGTTCCTGGCGACGCTGGCCGACTTCGGCGTGCAAACCCTGGTCGATGTGCGGACGCGGCCCGTCAGCCACTTTCCGCATTTCAAGGGCGAGGCGCTGGCGGCGCTCCTGGCCGACGCTGGCATCGCCTATGTCTGGCTGGGGCCGCAGCTAGGTGGGCTGCGCGCGGGCGGCTATGGGGCGTGGATGGCGACGCCGCAGTTTGCGGCGGGCATCGAGCGCCTGGAAGGGCTGGCGCGGACGGGGCCGACGGCGTTCATGTGCGCCGAGCGCGACCCAAGCCACTGCCACCGCAAGTACATCGCCGTGACGTTGAAAGGCCGAGGCTGGACCGTGCGCCACCTGATCGCGCCGGGCCAGGAGATCCCGGCGGCGGAGGAGATAGGTGTCCAACTCGGCTTCGGCCTCGATTAACTTCGACTGGGCAGCGGATTTCTACGACCAGACGCGCACCCTCTCGCCGGCGATGGCCCAGGCGATGCTCGCCATGATGGGCGAGCGTGTGCCGATAGGCGCGCGCTTCCTGGAGCTTGGCGTCGGCACGGGCCGCATCGCCCTGCCCGTCGTCGAGGTGGGCTACTCCCTTGTCGGCATCGACCTCTCGCGCCCGATGATGACGCGCATGCAGGCCAAGCTCGCGCCCACTCACCGCGCGGCTCTCGTCGAGGGCGACATCACGCGCCTGCCTTTCGCCGACGACAGCTTCGACGCGGCCCTGGCGGTTCACGTCTTCCACCTCGTGGGTGGCTGGCGGGCGGCGCTGGCCGAGACGCGCCGCGTCCTCAAGCCAAACGCTCCCCTGTTCTACGATGCCACGGGGCGGGCGCCCGGCGGCCTCGATCACGAGGTGCGGACCAAACTGCGCGAGCTTGTCCGCGCCCGGGGTAGCGAGATGAAGCGGCCCGGCGGTGAGCAGGCGGACGTGCTCGCCGCGCTGGCCGAGATGGGCGCGACAGTGGAAACCGTCGAACTCACCCACGGCGAGCGAAGCCACAGCATCCGCCAGATTATCGACCAGTTGGCGTCTCGCAAGTATTCGACGACACAGATCGTGCCGGAAGAGATATTGATGCCGGCGATTGGGGAGCTGCGCGCATGGGCGGAGGAACAGTTCGGCGACCTCGACGCCCCCCACACCGAGCCGACCAGCTTCACCTGGCAAGTCGTCCGCTTCCGATAAGATATGGCAACGCAAAGGCGCAGAGACGCAAAGGGAAGAGATGAGACGTCTCTTCTCCCTCTGCGCCTTTGCGCCTCTGCGTTTCTATTCCATCTTCACTGAGAGGTCACAGCTATGCCCATTCTGCTTCACGAGTCTGACATCGAGCGCCTGCTCACCATGCCCGAGGCTGTCGCCGCCGTGGACCGCATGTTCCGCGAGATGGGCGAGGGCGGGGTCATCAACATCCCGCGCCGCCGCACCCGCCTGCCCAACGGCATGATGCACGTGATGGCGGCGGCCAACCCGACGCTGGGCTACCTGGGCCTCAAGTGCTACACCGTCTTTCGCGGCAAGGCGCGCTTCGTCGTCCTGCTGTTCAGCAGCCAAACGGGCGATCTGTTGTCCATCATGGAGGCGGACGCCCTGGGCCAGCGGCGCACCGGCGCGGCCAGCGGCGTCGCCACGAAGTACATGGCCCGCGCCGATGCTCGCGTTGTGGGCATCTACGGCACCGGCTGGCAGGCGCGCAGCCAGCTCTCCGCCATCGCCGTCGTGCGCCACCTGGAGCGCGTCTACGCCTACAGCCGCGATCCGCAGCGCCGGGCGACCTTTGCCCACGAGATGTCGGAGAGCCTGGGCGTCGAGGTCGTGCCGGTTGATAGGCCGGAGGCTGCGGCTGAGGGCGCCGACATCCTGGTGACCATCACCTCGGCGCGGGAGCCTGTCCTGAAGGGCGAGTGGATTGGGACGGGCGTCCACGTGAACGCCGCCGGGTCGAACGCCCTCATCCGCCGCGAGGTGGACGAGGAAACGATCCGCCGCATGAACCGCATCGTCACCGACGACCTGGAGCAGTCGAAGCTGGAGGCGGGTGACCTCCTGCCGTCCATCGAGCGCGGGCAACTGCATTGGGGACAGGTCCACGGCCTGGCCGAAGTCGTCGCGGGCTACTACCCCGGCCGCGCCAGCAACGAGGAAAACACCTTCTTCAACTCGCTCGGTCTCGCCGCCGAGGACATCGCCGCTGCCGCCGTGGTGTACGAAAAGGCCGTCGCCCAGGGCATCGGCGAGCGCGTCCCAATGTTCGAGTAATGTGATTGCTACGCACTGCTCGCTATTGACACATCACAACGACTGGGCTATACTATGGGCAGGTTATGGTAAATGCGTGAGTTCCAGGAGTACGCCATGTCTGCCCACCCCCCGCTGTCCCAGTTTTCGATGCGCCAGGTGCTCATCGTTGCGGCGCTCGTGCTCGTATCGTCGTTCGGCGTCGGCCTTGCGAAGCTGGCGTGGACGGCCCACGCGCTCCACGATATTGAGACGGAAGAGGCCGGTCGCGTGCAGTCGCTCAAGGGGCAGATGGGGGATGTGGAGAAGCAGATCGCCACGGCGAAGACTGACGACTACGTGCGCAACTGGGCGCGCGAGACGGCGAAGTTGACGCTGGCGGGGGAGGTGCCTATCGTGCTCGTCGTGCCGCCCGCCCCAGCCCCGCCGCCCGTGGCTGCGGCACAACCCGCCCCACCCCCGCAGCAAGACGACGGCGTGCCGCGCTGGAAAGCCCTGCTCGACGGCTTCTTTAGCGGACCGTAGAAACTGTATAATATGGTTGTCGCGCACAGCAATCGATGGGCACGCGGTGGAGGCTAGAATGGCGGTCGAGAAGACAGTGGTGGAGAATTTGATCCGGCGTGTCGATGAGATGATGCTGGAATTGGCTTCGCTCCGAGAGGAGCTAAGGATGATTCTCCCTCATCAGCCAGTAAGCCCGTTACTGACTGATGCCCTGTATGGCTCCTTGGGACATGGTCAGATGGGTGAATATGATTCCTCGGACGATTGGGAACGATTTGCGTGAGTTCTATAGATACCACGATGCGCATTTCGACCGGCTGCCTCACGTTCGTCGTTATACTTTATGAGTAAGGCTAAGGAGAAAAGCAATCGAGGCCGGCGTAATCGCCGGCCTCGATTGCTTTCCGTGTCTACGGATCACGGAGTCCAGGTGAACTTGTACGTCTCGCTCGTCGGGCTGATGGCGGGGCCGCTCTTGGGTTGGCCGTCTGGGCCGCGCGTGTCGCACTTGCGTACTGTTACGTCCCATGTGTACGTCGCGGCGTCAGTGCTCTTGTCCGACGGCCGCAGGCTGTCGGAGACGCGCCAGCCGGTGGCTTTCACCCAGGCTTCCTCAGTGTAGGGCTTGCCGTCGCGCATCGTCGTCACACGCACAACATAGTACTCATCCGGGCTTAGGATGCCCACTGAGGTCCAGTTCAGGAGCAGCGGCGTGGCCTTGCCCTGGATTGCGGACTGGTTGGTCGTTCCCAACAGAACGGGCGCCGGGTACTTGGTGGCGGCGACGGCGTCACTCGACGCCGTTGAAGCTGGCGCTGGCGCTGCACTCCCATCCGCAGGACCGCTGGCTGCATTACCGCTCTTCTCCGCCCCGGCGCTCGATGCGCCAGCGCCGGCTTCAGTTGTGGGCGTGGGTGCGAGGGCGATGGCTGTGGGTTGGACAGTCGGTGAGGGAGCCGCGGTATACGTGGGCTTTGGCGTCGCGGTCGGCGGGACTGGCGTCGCCGTGGGCGGAACGGGCGTGGCCGTGGGCGGAACGGGTGTTGTGGTGACGCCGGGGTTGATGACGATTTCCTGACCAATGCCAAGGGAGTAGTTGTTGGGCTGGAACCCGTTATACGCCATCAGATCATCCACCGAGAGGCCGAGGCGCTGCGAGATGGTCCACAGCGAGTCGCCGGCCTTCACGACGTAAATCTGGCGGCCGACGACCTGCGGCTGCTGCGGCGCGGGCTGGTTGGCGGGGGCATCGGTTGGCTTGTCCTGGGCTGGCGCGTTCGTCGGGGCGGGCGGCGGCTGTGTCGCAGCGGCCGCGTCGGCGGCGGCTGTGTCGCTGTTACTGGGCAGATGGATCGCGTCGCCCGGGTGAATCATGACGTTGGCGTTGGAGAAGTTGTTAGCCCTGAGCAGGTCTTCCAGCGTCACGTTGAAGCGGATCGCGATGCCCAGCAGTGTGTCGCCCTCCGCGATGATGTAGCTCTGCCGGTTCACCGTGGGCGAGCCGCCGGTCTGTGGGGCGGGTGTACCCGGCGGCGGGGTAAGCTGCGAGCCGTCCGGGGTTGGCGTTGACGTCGGCGGGGTGGTAGCCGTTGGTGGGATGGGCGTAAAGGTGAACGTCGGAATGGGCGTCGCCGTACCGCCAAGGGCGATCTGAACCGGCGCTGCGAGGGCATTAGGGGTCGCGAGCGCGACAGCGTTATCAGTTGGCGCTGTCGGGCGGTTGCGCAGCATCACGATTGCGCCCACGATGAGGGCAACGATCAGGATGCCGCCGACAACCTCCAATGCGCGTACCCAACCCGCAGGCCCAGCCGGGCGTAGGGACGCGTGACACATATCACACGTCGTGGCCCCAGGGAGGACAGTTGCACCACAATTCGGGCAGTGACGGCGCGATGAGCGTGACACCCGTTGGTGGCAGTGGGGACAGGTTTTATCGGCGCGCGTGATAGTCGCGCCACAATGCGGACATTGCATATCTTAAGTTAACGCCGTTTCCGGTCTGGGCAGACAGGTGGTAAAACCAGCCGCTCAGCCCCTGTCGATCGCGTAGAAGGTGCTGCTCACAACGCGACGTAGACTAGACGAACTCCACCGTGCTAACGATTAAGATCGCCGACCGTGCCAACGACGTTACTTTCGCCTCCATATCTTTCTTGCAAACGATGCCGCGCCTACGTGAGCCGCGTTCCCCCTCGTTTGGCAAATGACAGGGTAGGTAGTGTACGACCCGCCATCTGAAGGCGCGGCTCTCTCCTCCCCGTCACACAAGGGGGCATTTTACTCCAGTCTTATCACCGGAGCAAATCCGGGCTTTTTAGGTTGGTATTATAGACCACCGAGCGGCTGTAATGCCCGCGGCAGCACGCAGATGCACACCGAGACGACCGCCTGGCAGGCGATGCTCGTCGTGAGCGTGTAGCGTCTTGCCAGACCGCCGTAGACCAGGCCGAACCCCGCCATTACCAGGACGATGATCGCCAGGACGAGCGGGAAGCCCATAGCCGGGGGGAAGAAGAGCACCAGCCCGGCCAGGCCGTACAGCAAGGCCGTCACCCCAATCCCCACCGCCGGCTGTAGGAAGCCGCGAAAGTAGACGCCCTCCGCGATGGGCGCGGCGAGACCAAGTAGCAGCAAGAGCTGCTCCGGCCGGGCGTTGCTGAACAGGCGGGTTGCCGTCGATCCCAGCGCGGCCTGTGCCACCAGCGCCACCGGCAGCCCTAGCGCCAGGCCAAAGACCAGCCCGCGAAACAGCTCCACGGGGTTGTAGCCCAGGGGCGCGAGGCGCTTCTGTCCCAGGAGGATGCTGCCTGCCAGGAGGATGCCCCACAGGGCGAGCAGGCGCACCGCCTGGTCCAGCGTCCACGAAGCCAGCGCCGCCGCCACGAACACCAGGAACAGCGCCAGCGGCGGCAGAATCGGGCGGCGCGGACGCGGCGTCTTGCGCCGTCGGCGGCGCGGCGCCGCTTTTGTCGTCTTCGTTTTGCTCCTGGTGGCCGTCTTCGTCACGTAGGCTTCCCACGAACTTGCGTTCACCAATGGCGACCCTAGCACTCAAGTGCCAGGCTAATAGGGCGAAGCCCACTTCAGTGGGCTATCGAGCCTGCTTTAGCAGGCTTTGTCCTCTCAGCCACCGACTTGAGTCGGTGGCGTCGCCGAGGGACAGCGGCTAGACTCGCACCGGCGACATCACCGCCTGGAACGCCGACAGGGTCTTCTCGATGTCCGACGCCTCTATGCCGTAGTGGGTCACAGCGCGGATGCGGTGCGGGCCGTAGAAGGCGCTCACCAGCACGCCGTGCGCCTTGACCTGCTCCACCACCTGCGCCGCCGTCAGCCCATTCGTCACCTCGAAGATGACGATGTTGGTCTGCACCTTGTCCAGGTCGATGGCGATGCCCGGCAGTTCGGCCAGCCCCTCGGCCAGCCGCCGCGCGTTGGCCTGGTCGTCGGCCAGACGGTCCACCATCTCCGTCAGCGCCACAATGCCCGCCGCGGCGATAATGCCCGCCTGACGCATCCCACCGCCCAGGATCTTGCGCGTCCGCCGCGCCCGGGCGATGAACTCAGCCGGCCCGGCGAGGATGGACCCGACCGGCGCCGACAGCCCTTTGGAGAGGCAGAACTGCACCGTGTCCATGTCGCGGGTGACCGTCGCAGTGGGGACGCCGAGGGCGACCGCCGCGTTGAACAGGCGCGCGCCGTCCAGGTGAGTCTTTAGACTGTAGCGCCGCGCCAGGGCGCCGACCTCGGCCATGTACGCCGGCGAGACCACCACGCCGCCGCAATAGTTGTGGCTGTTCTCCAGCGTGATGAGGCGGGTGCGCGGGTAGTGCGGGTTGTCCGGGCGGATGGCCGCCTCCATCTCCGCCAGGTCCATCGTGCCGTCAGGGCGGTTGCGCACCGGCCGGGGCGTAATGCCGCCCAGGACAGCAGGCGCGCCGGCCTCAGCGATGAAGGTGTGGGCCATGTCGCCCAGGATAAGCTCGTCGCCGCGCTGGCAGTGGGTCAGGACGGCGGCGACGTTGCCCTGGGTTCCGCTGGTGACGAGCATGGCCGCTTCCTTGCCGACCATCTCGGCGGCCAGTTCCTCCAGGCGATTGACCGTCGGGTCCTCCCCGTACACGTCGTCGCCAACTTCAGCCTCGGCAATGGCCCGCCGCATGGCGGGGGTGGGCTGGGTCACAGTATCACTGCGGAGGTCAATGGGCATCAGAAACGCTCCTCTCATCAGTCAAAATCATCATGCTGAACGAAGTGAAGCATCCCTCGACACCGGGAGGCCCTTCGCTTCGCTCAGAGCGATAGGTTAGGCTTTGTCCACAATCAACACACGCACGGGGCCGCCGACCTTCTGCGCCGAGGCGCCGGGCAGGCTTAGCAGGATCCGCCCGTCGTTTTGCTGCGCAGCGGCGTTCTGAATCGGGTTCCCCAGGACATCCTCGACGTGGAACGTTGCGCCAGCCGGGAACGGCCCGAACGCCAGGCTGCGGTTATTCCCGACGGACGACTGAGCCGCGCAGAGCTGCCGCCCGTCCGTCAAAGCGAAGCACGCCGCGCCGACGCCGTTCGTCCCATCCGAGACGACCTTGCCCGACGCGTTCGCCAGGAGGGTCTGGGCGCGTTGCAGGGCAGTAAACGACGGACGCTTGCGCCCGCTCGCCGCGACGACGCCGTAGACACCCTCAACGATCTCGCCCGCTTCGTTGCGCCGCAGGCTCTCGGGCGGCGTGTCCTGGCCGCCGAAGTAGTTCAGCCGCGTCCCTGTTGCCGCGCTCCACACCCCCGCCATGAATGCCAGGTCGGCCTGCTCGCGCTCGGTGATGAAGAAGCGCCACCACTTGCCCTGCTGCGCCGCCGGTATCGGCTCGGTCACGGGCAGGCCGAACTCGCCGACGAAGACGCCGACCGGGTGCGGCAGCGTATAGCTGCTCAGGATGTTCTGGTAGAAGCGGTTGCGCCCGACCAGGCTGTACACCTCGCGGCCATCGCCGGGCGACCAGACGCTATCGAAAATGTGGATGGTGATGAGGTCCGGCGCCCAGCCCTCACGCTGGAACACACTCAGCAGGGCGCGAAGGCGGTCCGTGGCATTCGGGTCGGCCATGGGGTGCTCATACGGCGCGCCCTCCCAGTAGTTCTGGCCGTCCGTCGAAATCATGATGTTGGAGTCCACCGACTTGACGGCATCATACGCGGCGCGAACCTGGCGGTAGTACGTCTCGACCGGGTAGTCAGCCTGGCGCTGTAAGTTCAGTTCGTTGCCGATGATAATGAGCCAGGGCCGCGCCGTCGGGTGCAGCGTCGCCAGGCTCTTCGCTCGCGCCGCCACGGTCTCCGGCGTGTCCGACACATCCGTCTCCAACACGAACGCGACGCGCCCCTGCTCCAGCGCGCGCATGACGTACTCGCGCCAGCCCCGAAACGCGCCGGCGTCGCTCCGCACCGCGTTGCTCGCGTCGAACGTGCCCGGGTCAGCCGGAATGCGGGTGTAGCCGAAGGCGTTCGCCGAGCCGATGAGGGGCGCGAGGAGGTCGGCCTGCTCCACCCCGAAGGGCACGGCTGGCGGGGGCACAGGCGTCGGGGAGGGCATGGGGGTCGGAGGCGTGGTCGCGCGCGGCGCCGTCGCCGTCGATGGGCGAGCCGCCGTCGGACCGGCGGCGGTTGTCGCTGTGGCGGGTGAGCGCGGCGCCGTCGCCGGTAACATGAGGGTCAGCGTGGCGGGCGCGGCCGTCGGCTGCGGCGCGACGGCCACCGGCGTCGGTGTCCCGCTAAGGGCCTGGCACGCGCTCAGCAATAAAGCAAGCAGCGCCAGGGCAAACAAAACCCTCGCCCCCCCTCTCCCCTTGTGGGAGAGGGGGAAGGGGGGTGAGGGGGGAAGCGAGTCCACCATTAGGGATAGATGCCGCGGATTTCAAGGGCGCGGGCGACGCGCTCGACGGCCAGGATGAGCGCCGCCGTGCGCATGTCGGTGTTCTTGTCTTGGGCGATGCGGTACACGTCGTTGTAGCTCCGCGTCATCACGGCGCGCAGCTTGTCGTTGACCTCTTCCTCGCTCCAGAAGAAGAAGGCAATGTCCTGCACCCACTCGAAGTAGGAGACGGTCACGCCGCCGGCATTGGCGAGGATGTCCGGCACGATGAACACCCCGCGCTCGTTGAGGATGTTATCGGCCTCCGGCGTCGTCGGGCCGTTCGCGCCCTCGACAATGAGCTTCGCCTGAATCTTGTCGGCGTTCTTGTCGGTAATCTGGTTCTCTAGGGCGGCCGGGATGAGGATGTCGCACGGCAGCTCCAGCAACTCGCTGTTGTTGATGCGGTCGGCATCGGTGTAGCCGTCCACGCGCCCGGTCGTCTTCACGGCGTCCATGACGCCCTCGACGTGCAGGCCGCGCGGGTTGTAGATCGCGCCGTACTGGTCGCTCACGGCGACGACCTTCGCGCCGTTCTCGACCATTGCCTTTGCCGCGATGGAGCCGACATTGCCGAAGCCCTGCACGACGGTGCGCGCGCCCGCCAGCTGCATGTCCATGCTGTGGGCGGCCTCGCGCGCAGTGTAGACCACGCCGCGCCCCGTCGCCTCGACACGGCCGAGGGAGCCGCCGACATCGACCGGCTTGCCAGTCACGACGCCGAGTACCGAGTGCCCCTCGTTCATCGAGACGGTATCCATCACCCACGCCATCGTCTGCGGGTTGGTGTTGACATCAGGCGCAGGAATGTCCTCTTCCTCGCCGATGAGGATCGAGATTTCCGTGGCGTAGCGGCGGGTGAGGCGCTCCAACTCGCGCATGCTCAGCTCGCGCGGGTCCACCACGACGCCGCCCTTCGCGCCGCCGTACGGGATCCCGACGACGGCGCACTTCCACGTCATCCACATCGCCAGGGCGCGCACCTCGTCCAGGTCCACCTGGGGGTGGAAGCGGATGCCGCCCTTGCTCGGCCCGCGCACGAGGCTATGGTGTACCCGGTAGCCGGTGAACATTCGCGTCGAGCCATTGTCCATCTTGACCGGGAAATGCACGGTCAGCTCGCGCTGCGGGCGCTTCAGTAGCTCGGCCACATCAGCTGAGGCGTTGATGTAGGACAGCGCTTTCTCGAGCTGCAGAATGGCGTTGTGGTACGGGTTGATGCGCTGGGCTGTCAACTCAGTCGGCGTCGACATGCGTCCTCCAGTGGCGTTTCGAATAGTTGGAAATTGGTTGCGTTACACGATCAGCTCGCTGACCGAGCGATTGGTATGGATGCGGTCGATGGTTGCGGCCAGCAGGTCGGCGACGCTCAGAATGGTCAGCTTCGGGAAGCGGCGCTCGGCGGGAACGGCAATCGAGTCCGTGACCACGACGCCGGTCAGCGGGCTATCCTGCAGCCGCTCCGCCGCGCCCACCGCCAGCACCGGGTGCGTGACCGCCGCGTAGACCTCCCGTGCGCCCCGGTCCAGCAATTCCTGGGCCGCGCCGATGAGCGTCCCACCCGTCGAGATAATGTCGTCCACCAGGATGACGCGGCAGCCGTTCACGTCGCCGATCATCCCGCGCACCTCGGCCACATCTGGCCCGGTGCGGTGCTTGAGGACGATGGCAAAGCCGGCCTCCTTGCCGAAGCGCGTCTGGAAGCGCGACGCCCGGTCCACCGCGCCCTCGTCCGGGGCCACGATAACGGTTTCGTCCGGCGGAACCATGCTGCGCATGGCCTCGGCCAGCAACGGCCCGGCGCGGAGATGGTCCACCGGAATGTCAAAGAACCCTTCCACCGCTGCCGCCGACAGGTCCAGGGCGACGATGCGGTCCGCGCCTGCGACTGTGATGAGATTGGCGACGAGCTTGGCCGAGATCGGCTCGCGGCCAGCCGTCTTCTTCTCCTGCCGCGCGTAGGCAAAGTAGGGGATGACGGCGGTGATGCGGCTGACTGACGAGCGCTTCAGCGCGTCGATCAGGATGAGCAGCTCCATCAAGTTCTGGTTGACGGGCGCGCTTGTCGGCTGAATGATGAAAATATCCGCGCCGCGCACGTTCTCGTGGATACGAACCCGAATTTCACCGTCGCTGAACGTTGTCACCGTCGCATCGATCAGCGGGCTGCCCAGCCGCTCCGCAATCGCTGCGGCCAGCGCCGGGTTCGCGTTCCCTGAGAGCAGCCGCAGCTGTTCGTTGGCGCTCATGCAAATGCCTCGGTATCGCCCGCCGATGCCACCGACTCAAGTCGGTGGCTGAGACGACGAAGCCTGCTGAAGCAGGCTGCCCAGCCCACTTCAGTGGGCTTCGCTCTTTCAGCCTGGTACTTGAGTGCCAGGCGTCGTGCGGCAAAATACTGCAATCCCACGTTGGACTCTGCCTAGTACTTGCGGACTAGAGAGCGATATGTCGCCGGCTGGCGGCTTTGAATAATCTGGAACTCCTCGCGGTAGCGCCGCACCTGGTCCAGATCGAGGCGGGCCACGCCGTAGCCCTCGCCCGGCTCGTCCACCAGCGCCATGACCTCACCGCGCGGCCCGACAATCATGCTCTGGCCGCCGAAGGTGAGCGTCACTTCCTCGCCAACTCGGTTCGCGGCCGCGAAGAAGACTGAGTTCTCATACGAGCGCGAGATGGTATAGGCGCGCCACTCCTCGATGTTCGGCTCTTCCCAGTTCGCCAGCGTCAGAATCAGCTCCGCGCCATCCAGCGCTAGGCTGCGCGCCGCCTCCGGGAACGCCATGTCCCACCCGATGAGCATGCCGACCTCGCCGAAGGCCGTCTCGAACACCGGCAGCTTGAAGCCGGGGCGGAAGGTCATCCGCTCCTCGCCCTTCAGGTGGATCTTGCGGTAGTCGCCCATGACCTCACCCTCGTTGGAGATGAGGACGGCGGCGTTGTACAGCACCGATTCGACCCGTTCCTTGACGACGAGACCAAAAGCGATGTGGGTGTTGAACTCCCGCGCCCGCTGCGCCATGATGTTGACGCTGGGGCCGGGGATGCGCTCGGCCAGCTCGGTGAACCCGACGCCGACCTCGAAGCCGGACGTAGCTAACTCTGGAAACACCACCAGGTCCACCCGCTGGCGGCGCGCGATCTCCTCGAGAATGTCGGACATGTGGGCCAGGTTCTGCTGCACCAGCCCCAGCTCCGGCTTCATCTGTACAACGGCGACTGTCAACTCCCGCATCGCGAACTGCTCCTCTCTGTGGCCGTCGCCTGAGACGCACGGCGGTTTAATTCTACTCTTGGCCCTAAGGTGCGTCAAGGATTCAGCGGCCTCGCGGGGCCTCTTTGACGCACAGCGTTAGACAGGCTTGACACCACGCCACGCGGTGCTACAATCAAAGCATGCCTGTCATAGCCATTGCCAACCAAAAAGGCGGCGTCGCCAAAACGATGGTGACGCTGAACATGGGCGCGGAGATGGCGCGGCGCGGGATGCGCGTCCTGCTCGTCGATGCCGACCCGCAAGGCTCGCTGACGCACACCTTCGGCGTCGACGACCCCGACCGCAACCTATCCACGGTGCTCGGCGTCGTGGACCGCGGCAGCGGCCACCTGGCCTCCATCGTGCGCGAGGTCGGCGACGGCCTGGCCCTCGCGCCGTCGGACATCATGCTCAGCCGGACGGAGCTGGCCCTGGTCGTGCGCCCGGCCCGCGAGTACCAGCTCCGCCGCGCGATAGACCCGCTGCGCGCCGACTACGACTTCATCCTCATCGACTGCCCGCCGAGCCTGGGCCTGCTCGCCGTCAACTGCCTGCTTGCCGCCGATGGCGTGCTCGTCCCGACGCTGCTCGACGTGGTGAGCTTCCGCGCCCTAGGCGCGCTGCTCCAAACGCTGGCCGACATCCGCGCCGACTATGAGCACGCGCCGCGCCTGCTCGGTGTCCTGGCGACCATGGCCGACATGCGCTCGGTACACGCCCGCGAGGTTCTGGCGGCGCTCCGCTCGCGGCCCGACCTGCACGTCTTCGAGACCATCATCCCGCGCAGCATCAAGTTTAGTGAGGCCGCTTTCGCGCGGCAGGCCCTCGGCGACTACGACGCCCGCCACCCTGGCGCCCAGGCCTTCCGCGATTTGACAGAGGAGGTGATCGAACGTGCCAAGCAAACGACGCCCTAGCCTGACCGACATCGCCGCCGAGGTGGCGCGCATCGCGCCAACCGAGGGCGAGGACACACCGGCGGAGGAAGCCGCGACGGAGCCGTCGCCCCGCGCCAAGCCCCGCAAGCGCGCCGCCACCAGCGCCTCCCGCGTGACGGACAATAGCCTGCGCGAGGCTCTGGAAGAGAAGGACCGCGTCATCCAGGCCCAGGAGCAGACCATCACCGCCCTGCGCGAGCTTGTCAATGCCCTGCACGCGCAGGTGGATGGCATGAAGAAGGAGCGCGACGGGCTGCAGCAGCAAATCGACGCTGCAACGCCCAAGAAGCGCCGCCGCCGCCTGCCCCTCTGGAAGCCATTCTAATGGGCAAACTATTGGACCACGAAAGGTAGAAAGGACGCGAAAGGCGCGAAAGGATACGCTGGGCAGATGCCTTTCGCGTTTTTCGTGTCCTTCGTGGTCCAAAGGCCCACCGCCCCTTTCAGCCATGCCGAGCATCACCGCCGCTACTGACCCCGCCGCCCTGGGCGCGGCGTTGCGCCGCTATTTCGGCTTCGACCACTTCCGGCCGGGCCAGGAAGAGGCGTTGCGCACTCTGATTGGTGGCGCGCATACGCTGGTGGTGATGCCGACGGGCGCGGGCAAGTCCCTTATCTACCAGGTCGCCGCGATGCTCCTGCCCGGCGCGGCCCTCGTCGTTTCTCCCCTGCTCGCCCTCATGAAAGACCAGGTGGACAGCCTGACCCGACGCGGCCTTCCCGCCACGTACATCAACTCCATGATCGCTGGCTCGGAGCAGCGCCGCCGCCTCACCGACCTGACCGCCGGCAAGGTCAAGATTGTCCTCGTCGCGCCGGAGCGGCTGCGCAGCCGAGCGTTCCGCGATGCCCTGCGCGCCGCGCGGATCAGTCTCCTCGTCGTGGACGAGGCGCACTGCGTCTCGGAGTGGGGGCACGACTTCCGCCCCGACTATCTCCACATCGCCGACGTGTGGCGCGAGCTCGGTCAGCCGCTCACCCTCGCGCTCACCGCGACAGCTACGGTCCAGGTTCAGGACGAGATTGTGCGGCTGCTGGGGCTGCCAAATGCCCAGCGCCTCGTGACAGGCTTCAACCGCCCCAATTTGCTGTTCGAGGTATTCACGGCGGTCAATCAGGCGGCTAAGCTAGAGCTTCTACGCGACTTCCTCACGGACACCGAAGGGCCGGGCATCATCTACGCCGGGACGCGGAGCAACGCCGAGGAGGTCGCAACGTTCGCCCAGGAGGTCGTCGACCTCCCGGCGGCCTACTACCACGCTGGGCTTGACATGGGCGCTCGCGCTCGGCTGCAAGACGCATTCATGGCCGGCGACATCTCGCTCATCGTCGCGACCAACGCCTTCGGCATGGGCATCGACCGGCCCGACGTGCGCTTCGTGCTGCACTACGGCATACCCAGTACCCTGGAGGCGTACTACCAGGAAGCGGGCCGCGCCGGACGCGACGGCCTACCTGCCCGCGCCTGCCTGCTCTACTCGCCGAAAGACCGCTCGCTGCAAGAGTGGCTCATCGACAGCAACACGCCGACGAGAACCGACCTCCAAAAAGTGCATCGGTATCTTGCCCAGACGCCGCAGGCCGCCTTCGAGGACATCGAGGCCGCCACGGGGCTGCCCCAGGTCAAGGCGCGCATCGCCGTCGAAGCGCTCGAGGCGGCGGGCATCATGGGGCGCGGCCTGTCGAGCACGACCGGCGCAGAGTTCACGGTGAAACCTCTCCGCGACAGCGACCTGGACGCCATCGTTGGCCGCGTTGGGGCGCGCCAGGCCTACCGCCGCTCCTTGCTGGCGAAGATGGTGGAGTACGCCGAGACGAGCCGCTGCCGCCGCCGCGTCATCCTGGACTATTTCGGCGATACCGGCCCCGCCGACGCCCTCCTATGCTGTGACAACGATCTCGCCCGCATCGCTGGCGCTGCGAGCGCGCCGCCCGCCAAGACGGACGCGGAGCGGGCAGCCCTGACCACGCTCCAGGTCGTCAAGGGCTTGCGCTTCTCCCTGGGGCGCGACAAGCTCGCCAAGTTCCTGACCGCCTCCAAGTCCGAGGCGGTGGCGCGTTACCAACGCCACCCGGCGTTTGGGGCGCTGGTGGGCTGGCGGCGGCGCGACATCGCTGCGCTCATCGACGACCTGGTGAAGTCCGGCTACCTCAAGGCCGTGGGCAGCGAGTTGCCGACGCTCCTGCTGACGCCCAAGGGCGAGGCGGCGCTTCAAGCGGGAGCGGCAATCTCGCTCCAGCCCAGCCAGGCGCTCAAGCCGCCGCGGCCGGCGGTCGGGAACGGCCTCGCGTCGACGCTGGACGAGACGCGCGAGCTGGCAGCGGCCGGGCTGACACCCGACGAAATCGCGTCCCGCCGCAACCTGGCCGTCGGCACGATCTACTCGCACCTGGCGCAGCTCATCGGCCGGGGCATCGTATCCCTCGACGACGTGGTCGCGCCGGGGGTTCAGGCGCAGGTGCGCGCCGCCGTTGAGCAAGTCGGCTCGACCCAGTATCTCGCGCCCATCAAAGCCCTGCTGCCCGACATCGACTACGGCATCATCCGCTGCGTGGTCAACGCCGACAACCCGGCGCCGCCCGCCGCGCCCGCGCCGTCTGTCGTGTCCGCTGCGCCGGACGCCGACGTGCTGGCCGCGCTCAAGGCGTGGCGGCGCGACCAGGCGCAGGTGGAGAACGTCCCGCCGTATGTCATCTTCCACGATGCGACGCTGGAGCGCATCGCTGCGGCTCGCCCCCAGACGCGGGAGGAATTGCTCGCGGTTCACGGCGTAGGGCCGCGCAAGATGGAACGTTACGGGGCGGACGTTCTGCGGCTTGTCGCGCTGCGCGGCACGGCGCCCGACTCGGTCGCCGCATTCCTGGCCCGCCCCCATCCGCGCCCGCTGCCAGGGCCGTGGCTGGCCGGTTGGGCGCTCGACTTCCACTCCCACTATGACGGCGACGAGCACAGCCGGGGCGCGATTGGCGAGCTTGTGTTCCGCTACAAATACACGGGCGAGGTCGATCTAGCCGGGCGGCTGGCCGACGCCTGGGCGAGCCTCCTGGCTGAGCGCCGCGAGCTACCACGCGCTGACATCATTATCCCCATCCCGCCCTCGCTCGCTCGCGCCTCCGACCCGGTCTCGACCCTTGCCGTCGCGCTCGGCGAGCGACTCGGTGTTCCCGTCCTGCGCGGCGCTCTCGTCAAGACGCGCCCGACGCGCCCCCAGAAAGAGATGACCTCCCTCGCCCAGAAGCGGGCCAACGTCGCCGGCGCCTTCGCCCTGCGCGACGACATTCGCGGCAAGCGTGTTCTCCTGGTGGACGACCTCTACGACTCCGGCGCGACCCTCCAGGAAGCGGCGCGGGTCCTGGCGCGCGGGCGGCCGGCCAGCCTCGTCGTGCTGACCCTCACCAAGACCATCCACTCGGACGCCTGATGTCGAAAGCCCACTGGCTGGCGCTTGCCAGCGCGTCCGGCATTGGCGGTGCAACCGCACGGAAACTCATCGAGCGCTTTGGCAGCATCGGGGCCGTCTTTGATGCCACGCCCGACGCCCTCGCCGCCATTCCCCGCGTCACGCCAGCCGCCGCCGCGCAGCTTCTCGCCGCGCCGGTGGATGCCCTCGAAGATGAAGTGGTGAGCCTGTCCGACGAGGGCATCGAGCTGCTCACCTGGGACGACGACGCCTTCCCGCTGGCGTTGCGCGCCTTGCCAGATGCCCCCGTGGTGCTGTTCATGCGTGGGACGCTGCGGCCAGAGGATGCCGTCGCGGCGGCCATTGTCGGGACGCGCAACGCCAGTGGACCGCGCCTGGACCTGGCGGATATCATCGCCTCCGGCCTCGCCGAGCGCGGCATTACCATCGTGAGCGGGCTGGCCCTGGGCATCGACACCGCCGCGCACCAGGGCGCGCTGCGTGCTGCCGACGGGCGCACCATCGCCGTGCTCGGCTCCGGTGTGCGCGTTATCCACCCGCGCCAGAACGCTGCGCTCGCCGAAGCCATCGTCGAGCGCGGGGCCTTGCTCTCCGAGTTGATGCCCAACGCGCCGCCTCGCGGCCCGCAACTCATGGCCCGCGACCGCCTCGTCAGTGGTCTGAGCCGCGCGGTGATCGTCGTGGAGGCGGCCGAGGACAGCGGTAGTCTGGACACCGCTGCTCGCGCCCAGAAGCAGGGCCGCCTGGTCTACGCCGTGCCCGGCAGCCCCGGCGCGGATGGCTTGCTGCGCGGCGGCGCGCGTCCCCTCGACCCCGACTCCCTCGATTTGGACGCGCTCGCCGTGGCGATTCGCGCTGATAGCCCACCTGATGATACATTCCAACAGGGGAGTCTGTGGTGACACAGGTGTGACGGAGTGACGGAGTGAAACGCCCCACATCGTCACTTCCTCCCCACGCTCTATACCGCTTGCCCCATCCCTGGTATAATGTAAGTCTGTCACCCGTCACTTCTTCTCTCACGAGGAGCGAGAGCGTGCCGCATTCGGAGCGACCCCTGAGAGCCGTGCTTGTCGGCTGCGGCAGCATGAGCCGCGCCTGGCTCGATGCTGCCCGCGCCATCTCCAACCTGGAAATCGTCGGATTGGTGGACCTTGTCGCCCCGGCCGCCTACCACCGCGCCGCCGAGTACAACCTGACGCGGGCCGTGGTCAGCGACGACCTCACCAGGGTTCTCGACGCGACGACGCCGGACATTGTATTCGACGTGACCGTTCCGGAGGCCCACACCGACGTGACCCTGACCGCCCTCGCCCACGGCTGCCACGTCCTCGGCGAGAAGCCCCTGGCCGACAGCATGGCGAACGCCCGGCGCATGGTGGCGGCGGCGCAGGCGGCCGGTCGTCTGCTGGCCGTTATCCAGAACCGCCGCTACAACGCCGAGATCCGCCGCTTGCGCCACTTTCTCGCCTCCGGCGCCCTCGGTCCTCTGACGACCATCAACTGCGACTTCTATGTCGGGCCGCACTTCGGCGGCTTCCGCGATAAGATGAAACACCCGCTGCTGCTGGACATGGCGATTCATACCTTCGACGCCGCCCGCCTTCTGACCGGCGCCGACCCCGTCTCGGTCTACTGCAAGGAGTGGAACCCGGCCGGGTCGTGGTATGCCCACGGCGCGTCGGCGGTCGCCGTCTTCGAGATGACCGGCGGCATTGTGTTCACGTACCGGGGGAGCTGGTGCGCCGAGGGCCTGCCGACGAGCTGGGAGGCGGCGTGGCGCGTGATGGGGACGCGCGGCGCAGCGACGTGGGACGGCTACGACAACATCGCCGCCGAGGTTGTCGGTGGGACGGGCGGGTTCGTGTCGCGGGTGGAGGAGGTCCTCGTGCCACTGCTGCCGCGCGAGAATCGAACCCACGGCCACGCTGACATCATCCGCGAGTTCCTGGGCTGCGTGCGCAACGGCGGGACGCCGGAGACGATCTGCACCGACAACATCAAGAGCCTGGCGATGGTGTTCGGCGCGATTGAGAGTGCGGAGGAGGACAGGCGCGTCCTTATTGATGTGGAGGCTAAGTGATCAACTCAACTGTCGGCCATCAGGGTGAAATTGCTCTTCCTGATGAGGTGCGTGATCGTTACGGCTTCATGCCTGACACGCCCATTCGTATCATCGAGACAAGCACGGGCATCCTCATTATACCTATGACAGACGCGCCGATGAGTCAGGAACTAGAGCAAGAATTGCTGGCTTGGCAGTCGCTCGGTGTGGACACCTCGACCAGATTACAAGACCGAACCGCGTGGAGGAGCAATGAGGAAGCTCGATAGTATTGACCTGATTGTGCGCGATGTGCCAGCGGCGGCTGCGTTCTTCCGAGACGTGGTTGGTCTGACGCTGCGTGTGGACGACCCGCGCTACGCTGAGCTAGATGCCGAGGGTGTCACCCTTATGCTCAGCCCAGACGCGATGGTCCCCGTCAAGCCGAGCGCGGGCGTCATCCTCCACTTTCAGGTCACCAACGTGGCCGAGTCGCTAGAGCAGGCGCGGGCGCGCGGCGCAACCGTCCTGCGTGAGCCGGCGCCTACCGATTGGGGAACCGAGTCGGCGATGATCGCCGGGCCGGAAGACATCATCGTGGACTTCTATAGTTGGATTGGCGACCACTTCGACCAGCGACCGACAGCGTAGCCAGGGCTGCGCAAAGGATAAGCGCATGACCACATTCGAGAAGACACCGCGCAACTGGGTGCGACGGCTCGCCGAGCGCGCCGACTACGACCGCGACACTATCTACAGCATCATCGACGAGGCGGTCATCTGCCACGTCGGCTTCGCCCAGGACGGGCAGCCTTTCGTGATCCCCACCATCCACGCCCGCATGGACGACACGCTCATCCTCCACGGCGCGAAGGCGAGTCGGCTGCTGAAGCACGTCCAGACTGGCGCGCCCATCTGCGTCGCCATTACCCTGCTCGATGGGCTGGTGGTGGCGCGCTCGGTGTTCCACAACTCGATGAACTACCGCTCCGTCGTGCTGTTCGGCCAGGGCCACGTCATCGAGGGCAAGGAGGAGCGGCTGCAGGCGCTCGAGGCGCTGACCGAGCACATCGTGCCGGGGCGCTGGCGCGATGCTCGCCCGCCCAACCGCAAGGAGTTAAACGCGACGACGGTCGTCGCCCTCCCCATCGAGAGCGCCACGGCCAAGCTCCGCGCCGGCCCACCGGGCGATGATGAGGAGGACTACGCCCTGCCTATCTGGGCCGGCGTCATCCCGATGGGGCAGGTGTTCGGCGAACCCCAGGATGACCCGCGCCTCACCGATGGCATCGCCGCGCCGGAGTACATAAGAGGATATCAGCGACCCCAGAAGTAGTCCACATCCAGAGTTGTTGTTGTCTCGACGCCGAATACGTCGATGACTTTGACGGCGATGATGTGCCGGCCGGGCGTGGCGTAGCGCCAGCCGATGTCGGTCGCCGTCGCCAGGCGGCGGTCCTTGCGCGTGCGGTAGCTCTGCCAGTGGCTCGTGAAGGGGCCGCCGGGGTCGTGGTCGAAGTCCACCGCCCAGGTGTCGATGAAGTCGAAGGGCGCCTTGGCCGCCCGTTCCCGCAGCGCCGCCAGCTTTTCGGACGGCGCATCCGGCAGCGGCGGCGTGAACTTTGCCAGCGCCACGTCCACGCGGCCCGCGCGCTCGATGACCTCGGCCGCCAGGCAACCCGGCTCGAAAAACACCGCCTCGGCGCAGTTCGGCTCCATGATTTCGCGTGGGATGAGTCTCACCCGAATCGACAGCCCCTGCTCAGCGGCGATAGTCGCCGTCTCCCGCGCCAGCCCGGCCACGACCTCCCAGGCCAGACAGTGCAGCTCGGTTGCGCCCACCGCCCGCGCCGCCTCGGCTGCCGCGCGCAGCCTCTCGGCTGTAAAGGGGCCATCCAGTCCCGCCACATGAACAAGCGTAGAACTTCTTTGCAGCGGCCCATCGGGAACATCGGCCCGAGGCGTCGCGCCGTAGAACTGGCGCACCGTCTGGCGGTAGGCGTCGTCAGAGTGACCCAGGCGCTCGGCATGCCACCAGCGCCGCTCGCTCTCGCCCAGGTTGTACACGTCGAAGGCGCGGTAGGGGCGGTCGGCGGCAGCCAGCTCGCGCTGCACGCCGACCAGCCGCTTGCGCGTCGTGTGGACCGCGCGGCGGCCGAGGTCGATGCCGATCCAGCGGCGGCCCAGCTTCTCGGCGACGGCGAGGGCGGTGCCCGAGCCGCAGAAAGCGTCCAGGATGAGGTCGCCCGGCTCGCTGCTGGCTTCGATCATGCGCGCCAGCAGCGCCTCCGGCTTCTGCGTCGCGTAGCCGGTCTGCTCGTCGGCGGCGGTGCGCGTGCCGAAACCGGGGATGTCGTCCCAGATGCAGTCCACGGTCGCCACGGCCTCATCGAGATGGTACTTCTTGTACTTCTGCCCGCTGGACGAGACGTGAATCAACCCCTGGGCCTCTAGCTGCTGTATCGAGGTGGCCGAGTAGTCGCCAAGCTGCACCGCCTTGTAGGGGCGGCCGTCGGCGTCGCGGTAGCGATAGGCGCGTCGTTGATGCTCGGAGAGCGCCTTGTGCGGTTGGTGGAATGTCCAGGTCGTGGGGCTTTTCGAGTAGAGCAGGATGACGTCGGTGTTGCGCGGCCACTGGCGCGACCCCTTCTTCGCGCCCTTGCCCGCCACGTCGCGCTTCCACACGATGGCGTTGCGGAAGCCGTCGCGCCCGAATACGTCGTCCATGAGGCCGCGCAGCAGGTAGTCGAGACGCCAGTCACAGTGGACGTAGATGCTGCCGGTGTCGGCGAGCAGGTCGCGCATCAGCGTCAACCGCTCGTACAGCATGTGCAGGTAGGAGTCGGGGCCGCGCCCCCAGGCGTCGCGGTAGGCGACTGCGCCCAGGGTCAGCCGGTCACGTCCGTTTTCGGCATCACCGTCCAGGTGAACGTCCACCGTGTAGTCGACGCCGACGGCGAACGGCGGGTCGATGGTAATGAGGTTCACCGCGCCGCGAAAGCGCTCCAGGAGCGCGGCCAGGGCGAGCTTGTTGTCGCCCCAGACGAGCAGGTTACGGAAGTCGGTCTGGGGTGTCGTCGCGCCCCACGGCCCATTGATGGCCTCGACATGCATCAGCGCGGGCAGCGTGTCCGGCAAGCGCGGCGCGCGGCGCGACCCTCGCTCGTCGTACTTCCCCTCCCAGACGAACTCTGCTTGCAGGCCGGCAGGCAGCCTGGATGTGGTGCGCGGCATGGTGTGCGACGATGAGGCGGTCGCCTACTCCTTCGCGCGTAGGACTTCGATGACGGCGGACAAGTCGAGGTCGGCCAGGCCGCGAGCCATCGCCATGCGGTAGACCTCGCGCGCGGCGGCGACGGTCGGCAGCGGCACCGTCTGTTGGATGCCCTCCTCGAGCGCGTAGCTCAGGTCCTTGTGCTCCCAGCGCAGGGCGAACTGGGTCGCGTAGTTGTGGGCGATCATCAGCGGCCCTTTGTTCTTCACCATCGGGCTGCCCGGCGCGCCGTTCGCCAGCAGCGTGACGACCTGCTCCATGTCCAGGCCGGCGTGCTCGGCAAGCGCCAATCCCTCGGCCAGCGCCACGATCTGCACGCCGCCCATGAGGTTGTTGACCAGCTTCATGGTCACCCCGCTGCCCGTCGGCCCAAGGTGATTGATGCGCTGGCCCATGGCCTTCAAGACCGGCTCGGCCTGTTTCAGCGCGTCGGCGTCGCCGCCGACGAAGAAACCCAGCTCGCCCGCCTCAGCCTGGGGCTGGCTTCCCGTCACGGGCGCATCCAGTAAGGGGCAGCCCTTGGCCGAGGCCAGCCCGGCCAACTCGCGCACCCAGGCAGTCGAGAGCGTGCTACACTCGATGAGGAGCGCGCCGGCGCGTGCTCCGGCCAGCGCGCCTGTCTCGCCCAGCCAGATCGCCCGCGAGGCGTTGTCGTCGGCGACCATGCTGATGACCACGTCCGCGCCCTCCGCCGCCTGTTTCGGTATCTCAGCGACCCCGGCGCCGGTCGCCGCGAGCGTCGCGGCTTTGTCGCGGCTGCGGTTGTACACCGTGAGCGGAAAGCCCGCCCGCAGCAAATTCTTCGCCATCCCGCTGCCCATCAACCCCAATCCCAGCACAGCAACCCTTTGCGTCATGCGAATCCCTTTCGAATAATTTTGGATCAGCCCTTGACCGCGCCCGCGACGAGGCCACTCACGACGTAGCGCTGGGTGAGAATCGCCAGGATGAGCACCGGCACGGTGATGACAACAGCGGCGGCCATCAGGCCGCCCCAGTCGATCTGAGCGTACGAGATGAAATTATAGATGGCGACGGGCAGCGTCTTGGTGCGGTTGGTCGCCAGCACGATGGAGAACATGAAGTTGTTCCACGAGAAGACGAACGCCAGGATGGACGCCGTCACAATGCCCGGCCCGCTGATGGGCAGGATGATGCGCAAGAACGTCTGTATCACCGACGCGCCGTCCACGTGGGCCGCCTCATCTAGCTCGCGCGGGATGGCCTCGAAGAACGGAACCATGACCCACACGATGAACGGCAAACCGACGAGGAGGTGCGTCAGGATTAGCCCCGTGTACGTGTCCACCAGGCCGACGAGGCGGAACAGGATGAACCACGGGATGAGGAAGGTGATGCCGGGAACGATGCGCGCCAGCAGCACGCTGATGGACAGGTTGTGCTGCTGGTAGCGGGCGATGGAGTACGCGGCGGGCAGACCGATAATCAGGCCGAGCAGCGTCGATCCCGCTCCGATGATGAGGCTGTTGACGAAGTAGCGCCCGAAGTTCTGGTCGCGGAAGACGTTGACGTAGTTCTGCATCGTCGGCGTGAACACGATGTCCGGCGGCAGCTTGATAATCTGCAGCGGCGTCTTGAACGAGTTGAGCAGCATCCACACGAACGGCGCCATGAAGAACAGCAGCACCAGCGCAATCAGCGCGTAGACCACGACCGCGCTGAGGACTTTGCGCGCCGAGGTGCGGCTCCTGGGGCGCGCGACAGCAGCGGCGCTGGCGGGAACGGTGGTAGCGGGCTGCACGCGATCAGCCATGATTATACCTCCAATGAGCGGCGCGAGTAGACTACGATGAGGCTCACGCCGAGCACGATGGCGAAGAAGATGACCAGCACCGACGAGGCGTAGCCGAAGTTGAAGTAGCTGAACGCCTGGTTGTAGGCGAAGAGGTTCAGCGTCTCGGAGCTGAAGCCCGGACCGCCGCCGGTCATGCTGTAGATGATGTCGAACGTCTTGAGGGCGTCGATCAGGCGCAGCAGCGCCGCGACACTGATAGTGGGCACAAGCAGGGGCAGCGTGATGTAGCGGATAATCTGCCAGCCCGACGCCCCATCCACCACGGCCGCCTCGAACGGCTCGTGCGGCAGGCCGACCAATCCGGCCAGGACGATGAGTGTCACCAGCGGCGTCCACTGCCAGATGTCCACCAGGGCGAGGGAGGGCAGCACGGAGTTCGGGGCAGCAATCCACGCCGGTGTCGGCAGGTGGGCGGTGCGCAGCAGGTAGTTGATGACGCCGGCCGTCGGCTCCATCATCAGCAGCCACACCATCGCAATGGCGACCGGCGTTGCCATCATCGGCAGCAGCAGGACGGAGTTGATGATGCGCCGCCCCTTGAACGGGCGGTTCAGGAGTAGGGCAATCGCCACGCCCAGGACGACCTCGATGATGACGGCAATGGCGGTGAAGGTGAACGTGCGCAGAATCGCGCCGAGGAAGCGCGGGTCCGATGCCAGGCTGATGTAATTCTTGAGGCCGATGAATGTCGCGGGTGTTCCTTTGCTGAGACTCCAGCCGGTGAGGCTGTTCCAGAGGGTGTAGGCGAGGGGGAAAAGCATCATTGCGATGATGAAGGCGATGGCCGGCAGCGGCAGAATCCATCGCGCGTTGCGGTCCACCCAGGTTTCCATGTGCATTGTGGCTCCTCGACCGCGTCGGCGCGGCCTTGCGTGTTGGCTGCTGGCCCTTGCCGCAATCCGCGTGCCAGAACGTGGTCTGGCGCGTGGTGCGAATCGGCCTAGAATTAAGGCTAGGAGATTGTGACACGGAGGTTGTCATGGCAGCATCAACGCAAATCATGGACGTGACCGAGCGCTATTTTCCGACGATGGTGATTCAGCGATCGCATGAGTTGCCAGTCGTCGTCGATTTCTGGGCCCCGTGGTGTGGCCCCTGCCGCATCCTCGGCCCTACGCTAGAGCGGCTGGCGGGCGAGGCCAACGGCGCGTGGGCGCTGGTCAAGGTGAACGTGGACGACGCGCCTGACCTGGCCGCCGCCTATGGTGTCCAGGGTATCCCAGCCGTGAAGGCGTTCCGCAACGGCAAGGTCGTCGCCGAGTTCGTCGGCGCACAGCCGGAGCCTGTGGTGCGGCAGTTCCTGGCCGGGCTGGCGCCGAGCGAGGCCGAGGTGCTGGCCGACCAGGGCGATGCGCTGGAGCGGATCGGACAATACGAAGCGGCGGCGGGTAAATACCGGGCGGCGCTGGAAAAGAAGGCTGATTTGGCGCAAGCGCTGGTTGGCCTGGGGCGTGTGCTCATGGAGTTGGGTCAGCCGCAGGAGGCGATAGAGTCGCTGCGGCGCGCGGCGGACGATCCGACGTATGGGGCAGAGGCGGCCTCTCTCCTGGCGGAAGCGAGCCTGGCGGCGCAGGCGCAGACGGCGGGCAGCGTCGAGGAGGCGCGGGCGAAGTTGGCGGCGGACCCGAAGAGTGTCGAGGCGCAGTACAACCTGGCGCTGGCGTTGGCGGCGCGGGGTGAGTATCAGGAGGCGCTGGATCTGCTGCTGGGCATCGTGCGGCGCAACCGACGCTGGAACGACGACGCGGCGCGGCGGGCGATGCTCAGCCTGTTCGACCTGATGGGCGAGGGCAACCCACTGACGCGGGAGTACCGCAACAAGCTGTCGCAAGCGCTGTTCTGAATTGAAATCTACGTATCGACATCACCTGTCTTGTCTTGAAGCAGGTTTTGCTCGATTTCCTCGATGAGGAACGGAAGATTGGGCTGAGTGAAGCTCAAGCCGGGCGCCGGGATACGGTTGTGCTTGATATCCGGCAGAACGTGCTTGTGATGGGGATGGGTACTCGCCAGGCTGGGCACATTGGGGTGCGGCTGCGAGTCGTACCAATAGAGCATCTGATCCTCGCGCCAGACTTCGTAACTGTAGCCCTCAATCACGGTGACAGCGTCATCAGACGACAATGTCTCGCGTACACTCAAGCGGATACCTTCGGATAGTTCAAGTTCACCCCTTACTACGGCAACCCCAGTACCCCGCCGAACCACGACCAGCGTCGAACGGTGAACGGCGGGGTAAAGCTGTGAAAGCGAATAGACGAAAAGCTCGTACTCATCCAGGGACTGTAATGGGTTCATGGCGAGATGTCACTGCGATGAGTTCCGAAACGTCAGTGAATGCTGCGTCCTGGACCAACTGGCGTACAGCCTCTTCATATCGCTTCAAACGATCCATCAGTACCTCATAGGATGCAGCCCACTCGCTCCAATCCGCCACCCACGATTGCTCGGCCGGCTCTACACCTTGTTGATAGGCCTGGTAGAAGACCTCAGTGGGCACGCAATACTTGCGCTCAAACATGATCATGTCTTCGCGCATGGCTTCGATGTCACGCATGATGGCATCTAGAGTCATGACACTCTCCTTTCATCTCCCTCGCCTGTCTGAATTATACCGTTAGCCAATTTAGCCGCCAACCTCCATCGCCTATCACAGATGTTAAGGAAGGGGCTGGCTCCATGCGGAAGCCAGCCCCTTGTCGTGCGCAACACCCACTGTCGGCGCGAGAACTTATTGCTTGCTCGGCTCGAAGTTCACCGAGGCGGTCATCTTCCAGCGCAGGCGGTCGTCCCACTGGTTCGGGGTGACGGTCACGGTGTAGACGATGTCGCCCTGCTTATTCTCGCCCTGGTCGCTGATACGGGTGATCGTGCCCGGCAGGGTCACGTCCGGCAGCGCGTCGAAGGTAATCGTCACCGGATCGCCGACCTTGAGCCGCACCACGTTCAGCTCCGTCAGGTCCGTCGTGTCAATTTGCCACTTCGACGTGTCGGCGACGGTGATGATCGGCGTGTTGGGCTGCACGCGCTCGCCCTGCTTGATGTCCAGCGTTGTAATGACGCCGTCGAACGGCGCTTTCATCGACGCCTTATCCAGGTCGGCCTGGGCCGCAGCCAGCGCCACCTTCGCCTCGTTCACCTGCGCCTCGGCCACCGCGATGTCTTCCGCGCGCGCCGGCACCTTCACGCGCTCCAACTCAGCGTTCGCCGCGTCGAGGTTCGCCTGGGCATTGTCCACATCACCCTGGGCCGCCTGTACATTGCCCTGGCCGGTGCGGGCGCGAGCCTGGGCGTTGGCGACGTCGCCCTGGGCCGCCTGCACGTTGCCCTGGCCGGTGCGGGCGCGGGCCTGCGCGCTGGCGACGCTGCCCTGGCTCTGCGTCACCGCCGCCTCAGCGGAGCGCACGTCTTCGTCCCGCGCGCCGTTCTGGAGCTGCTGCAAGGCCAATTCCGCCAGCCGGATGTTCTCGTCGTTGGCCTGCACCTGCGCCTGGGCCTGGTCACACTGCGCCTGGTCGGTGGTCCGGAACTCCTTCGGCCCGGTTGCCCGGCCGCAGACTGCGTCGCGGTTTGCCTGAATACCCCACGCCTGGTTCTTGGCCTGCTCGACCTTGCGCTGGGCGATGGCAATATCCTCCTCGGTCGGCCCTGCCTTCAGCTTGTCCAGCGCGGCCTGGGATGCTTGTAGACCACCTTGAGCGGCGGTGATGCCGGCCTGGGCCTCAGACGCCTGACCCTGGGCGGCGCTCAGGCGGCCCTGGGCGGCAGTGATGCCGGCCTGGGCCTCGGCGGCCTGGCCCTGGGCGGCGCTTAGCCGACCCTGCGCCGCTTTCACGGCTGCCTCAGCGACGCCGACCTTCGCCTCCGCCGCGGCCACGTCTTCGCTCCGCGCGCCGGCCTTAGTCTTGGCCAGGTTCGCCTCGGCCGTCTTGATCGCGGCCTGCGCCTTCTGCACCGCCGTCTCGTAATCCGTCGTGTCGAGCTTGGCGATGACCTGGTCCTTCGTGACCTTGTCGCCGAGCTGGACGCTCAGGGTGGACACCGTACCCGGCACTGCGAAGCCGAGCCGGGCATAGCGCACGGGGACCACAGACCCCTCGGCGACGATCTTTCCGCTCGCTTTGGCGGGGGCAGGCGTGACTTGCGCGGCTGCCGTTGTGTCGCCGCCGCGATTGCACGCGGCAGCGACACCGGCTATGACGAAGAGGACCAGTACGAGCAGGCCCTTGGTGAGTGTATTCATTTTCCGTTCTCCTCGGCGACGGCGCTCTTTCCAGCCCGCCGACCACTCCGCCGATTCCTTCATTCTGATGGCTGGCCGCACTCTAACAGCGCGAAATAAAGCCTATATCCTACTACGCAGCGCTTCTACGCGAGTTTCACGAATGCGACCACTTCTTTCTCACGCCGCGACAGTTTCTACTTTCGGGGTGGCAGAGGTCCCGACGAGGACCATGGCGTCCGCGTACGCCAGGGCATCGATGTCGTCCCGCTCGGTGAGGATGCGGTCGATCTCGCCGTCTTGCATGTGGATAACCCGGTCGACGAAGCGCATCATGCGCAGGTCGTGGGTGACCATGATGCCCGCGCGTCCCTCCTCGTGGATGAGGTCCGCGAACGTCTCCACCACCTGGAAAGCGCGCTCTGTGTCCAGGGCCGCCGTCGGCTCGTCGGCCAGGACCACGCTGGGCCGGTGGATGAGGGCGCGGGCGATGGCGACGCGCTGCTGCTGGCCGCCGGAGAGTTGGGAGGGCATGGCTGTGAGGCGGTCACCCAGGCCAAGGCGCTGTAGAATCTCGATGGCCCGGCTGCGGTTGCCCTTATTATACTGGTTTGTGAGACGCAACATAAGTTCCACGTTCTCCTGCACGTTGAGAAACGGCACCAGGTTGTTGGCCTGAAACGTGAAGCCGATATTGTCCTTGCGGAAGCGCGTGCGCTGTCCCTCGCTCATCCTGCCCAGGTCGTGCCCCTCGATCCAGATCTCGCCCTCGGTCGGCTTGAGGAGCGCCGCCAGCATCGCCAGCAGCGTCGTCTTGCCCGAGCCACTCGGCCCGGCCAGGCCGACGAACTCGCCCTCGTTCACCGTCAGGGAGATGTGGTTCACGGCTCGCACCGCGCTCGTCCCCGTCCCGAACACCTTGCTCACCTCGCGCACATCCACGGCTACTGTCATGCGTGTCTCCTACGTTAAGCCAGGCGCAGCGCGGTCAGCGGCTCGACCTTCAGCGCCGAGCGCACGGCCACCAGGCCGCCCAACGGCCCGATAATCATCAGCGCGCCAACGGCTGTCAGCAGCGTCTTCGGCGCGAACACAATCGGCACGACGGGTGGCAGGAACTGGGCGACGAGCAGAACGCCCGATCCCCCGATGAGCACGCCCAGCGCCGTAATCATGATAATCTGCATCAGGAACGAGACGCCGATGGCCCCGTTCCCCGTCCCGATAGCCTTCAGCATGCCGATCTGGGCGATGCGCTGCATGAGCTGGATCTGGAAGAAGCCGCCGATGACGAGCGCGCCGATGAGGAAGGCGAAGAACTGCTGAGTGTTCAGCGTGCTCTGCTGCGCCTCGTAGCCCGGCGTGTTGCTGTAGGCCGTCACCCTATCGACGGCGGTGATGTTGGCGACCTGGCTTGCCAGCGCCTTCGCCATGTCCGCCTGGCGCGCCGGGTTGTCGAGCTGGACGGCGGCCACGTTGTACTCCACCTCGGCGGCGCCGGTCTCGCTCGCGCCCTTGGGCCGCACCTTGTCCCAGGTCTCCGACGGCAAAATGACCGACGGCGCGAGGCCGTAGGAGCGGCCATCCGTCAGGCCGACGATTTTCAGGTCGTAGAACTTCTCATCCGTGCCCTGCACCGAGCGCAAGGTCATGGTGTCGCCGACCTTGAGGCCGCCCTGCCGCGCGACGTTGGCGTCGATGATGGCCTCGTCGGCATTGTTGCGCTGAATCTTGCGCCCCTGGAGTATCGGCGGCTCGCCCACCTGCCCTGACACGATGCCGATGATAGCGACCTGCAAGGGCCGCTTGCCGTTCTGGATAATGAAGGCGTTGCTAAAGGCGAGCGGCCCCACGGCGCGCACGCCGTCGACGCGGCGCAGCGAGCGGATCGTCGACTGGTCCATGCGGCTGGACGGAATCTGGAGGTTCGCGCGGTCCTGGTAGACCACGAGGTCAGCGTCGAGCTTCTCGATGAACTGGCGGTTGCCGCTGCCCAGCCCCTCCGCCAGCGCCGCCGTGAACAGAACGAGGATGGCGATGAGGGCGATAAAGATGCTCACGAGGAAGAAGCGCAGGCGGTTGCGCCAGATTTCTTTGAATGCCAGATACGTCGATAACCCGAGCGGCATGGTTGGACGTCCTTTCTGCGAGGCAGGGTCGATGAGAACTATCGCGGGCGTATCCCGTCCAGGAGCATGTCCACAATCTGGTCGGCCAGCACTTCCTTCGCGACGGGCGCCAGGTGCTCGATGTCGGGCAGGGCGCTGATGGCGGCAATGAACGTGCCGGGAAAGACGTTCATCTGCGCCGTCGTCAGGCTGTCGGCGTACTCACTGGCGGCGAGGCTGGCTGCAACCGGCTGCAAGATCGCTTCGTACGCCGCGTGGGTCAGGCGCTCGGCGTGCGCCGGCGCGATGGCCGGCATGTCGGAGCGCATCATGCGCGACCAGTCGATGGGTGGCTGCGACAGGAGCCAGCGCGCCGCCGCCTTGACCTGCGCCCGCAGGCTATGGGGCGCTGCAGCGATGGCCGTCTCCATGCCCGCCTTGTGGCGGGTCATGGCGCGCTCCGTGGCGAGGACGAACAGCTCCTCTTTGCCGCCGGGCGCGTGGTAGTAGAGCGACGCCTGGCGCATGCCCAGCTCGCGGGCGATGTCGCGCAGCGTCACCGCTGCGTAGCCGCGCTCACTGAAGAGGCGCTCGGCGGTATCCAGCACCCGGTCGCGGGCTTCACTGGCTCCGATGTCTAGCACGTCGTCACCTCGCTACCTAACTTTTGTTCGCTGATAGTCGGAGGGTCCGTGGACAGTCGTCCTTACCCTCCCGCCCACCAGTAACCTAATTTTTGTTCGTCACACTGTTGAGTAGGGATTGAAGAACGTTCTTGCTGCGTGAAGGGGGGCTTCGGACCGCGAAAGACGGAAAGGACGCGAAGGACGCGAGAGGGAGTCGCTGGGCGAGTCCTGTTGCGTCCTTCGTGGTTCAAAGGCGCTACCGACTCGGACAAGCCCCTGCCCGCAGCAGCAGGGCTATCCGACCGGTTGACGCAATGCGTCCCCTATGCTATAGTGTTTTCGTGTGAGGCTAACAGGTTAGTGACATCAGGAGCCTTGTCGGTGGAGGCGATTCCCATGACGCGCCTTGTGGCGATGTGCCAAGCCAGCGTAGATGCCTATCTGGCCTCGGCTGGCGCGGATGTGGACGGGATCGACCTTCACCAACACGTCATCGAGATCGTCGCCCGCAACGTGGCGAGCGGTCGGGTGGGGCGAGTCATGCGCGCCCAGGGTGACGCGACGGCGTCCGCGCCGAAAGCGCCCGCGACGGATACGACCGCCGAGGATGCGCCACCTCGACCGGCTGCGCTAAGTGAGGCGGCGACGCAGACGGATGATGACCAACGCCTCACGTCCTACATCGAGCGTGTCATCAAGTTTTACCTACAAGAACACCACCGCATCGAGCAACTGGCGGCCCAGGATGAGCGGGCCTGGAATGCTCTTTACGATGAATTAGTTCGTCGGGCAGGGAACCTGGTGCGGAGCCTGGACCCTTCCTCGGTCCATGGTCAAGGCGAGATCGACGATTTCGCTCAGCAGGCGTGCCAGGCGATCTTCACCCACCCGTTCCCTTTCGACGTCTCCTTTGATCCCTGGGCGGCCCTCATCCTGCGCAATGTTGTCCTCCAGCGCTACAGAAAGTCGTCGGACGCGATGGATCACTTCTCGTCCGAGCTAGACCCGGAGCGGCCCGTCGGGGCAGAGTCCAACCTGGCGGACTTCAAACGTGTGGAAACCCGGGAGCAACTGCTGCAAGCCATCGCTCGATTGCGTAGCACAGCCCAGCAGCAAGTCATCATCGATCTATTCCTTTACGGATTGAGTGAAGCCGAGGTCGCCCAAAAGCTGGGGAAGACCGAGAATGCCGTTCGCATCTTGCAGCATCGCGCCCTGCGACATCTCAAGAAAATCTTGACAGAGTGAAAGCATTGAGGGCCGAAATGCATCTGATTCAACAGGGGCTGGCTCTCACGTTCGTAGGCGGGCCACCTCATGAGAACGCTTGAGAGAAGGTAGTCATCCATGCGACGTCGCAAGCCGAAGGCGCTGAAGAATAGAAGCGCCTCGTCCGGCCGCCGGACCCCTGTCGATGAGTTCCGACGGCAAATGGGCGATCCCCAAGGCTGGGCCGAGGGCTTCGCGCGCTTAGCGCAGGCCATCTCAGCCACCGACCTTGCAGAAACATCCGCCGCCACGCCCGAGGCCGAGGTGTGGAGCTGCGAGGAGTGCCGTCTTATGTTAGACATATTTGTCGATGACATGTTGGCCGGGCACGACGTCGCCCAGCGGTATCCCCCCATCGCGCGTCACCTGCAATCCTGCGCGGCCTGTCGCGCGGCCGTCGACCAGATGATCGAGACGCTCCGCGTGGAGGAAGCCCCCTCGCAGCCCGACCTTCCCCCTTCTAAGCGACCCCACCTGTCGTTCCTTCAACCGGCGCCGGCCCATGTCTCGTGGACGGAGCGCCTGCGCTCGCGCATCAGCGGCGCGCCTTTCGGGTTGACGTTCGCGTTTCAAGCCGACTTCCTGCGCCGGCTTTTCTGGTCGCCCTCGCCGCTCCCCATCCGGCGCGCCACGCCCGTCGCCGCTCCCTCATCGCACCTCCTGCTGACACAAACGACCATGCTCGACAATACCTCGGCCGCTGTGGAGGTGATGGCCCTGGCGAGCGCCCAACAACGCGACCAGTTGACGATCCAAATAAGTGTCATTCCCACCACTGACGCCCTACCCCAAAACCTGTGGGCAACCCTGACGTGGGGGAACGAGGCCCGTTCCGCGCGCGTCCCGCCGGAAGGCCAGGTGACCTTTGACAACGTCTCGGCGGCGGCCCTCCGGGTGGCAGATCCTGACGCAGGTCGCTTTGAGGTGACGCTCGAGATCCTGCCGACAGAGGACGACACCCCACGTGCAACCGAATGACGACCTGAACGCGGCCGAGCGCCTGGCTGCGCGGCTGTTCAGCGGCGATCTGTCGCCCGACGCTGCGGCGGCGGAAGCGCGAGGCCTCCTCGCCGTTTCAAGCGCCCCGGAGACGCTGCCGGCGCGTCTGCGCAAGGTGGTCGAGGCCACGGCGTGGCATGCGCCGGGTGAGGCGTGGGCGCTGGCGACTCTCGCGCACGCGTATGGCGCGGCGTTGGGAAAGGGAACGGATGCGGCAGCGGAAGGCGCTCTCGCCCTCGCTCTCGCCCTCAGCGAGCTGGGCCGCTACGGGGAAGCCATTCCTCTTCTCGACACAGCCCGCGACATCTTTCTCGTGCATGGCCGCCATGATGGGGTCTGCCGGTGTGATGCCGAGCTGACCCTGGCTTACTCTTTCCTCGGCCAGTTCGATAGGGCGGCTGCCTACCTGGCGCGCGCTCGCGACTGCCCGGCGGACCAGGCCGACGCTCTGCTTGGGGCGACCTGCGACCGGGCGGAGGGTCAGCTGCACCTCGAACAGAACCGCTACGCCGAGGCCGCCTGGCTGCTCCAACGCGCCGGCGATGCGTTTGCCGCAGCCGGCTGCGATGGTCAGGCAGCCGTGGCGTGGTGTTTCCTGGCGGCAGCCCTGCGCTTCACCAACCCGCAGGCGGCGCTGGCTGCCCTCGAGAAGGTCCGCGCTGTCCCTGTACCTCGCAAGGGTTGGACGAAGACGAGTGTCCACATCGCCCGGGCTGACTACTTCCAGGGCATGGTGTACGAAGAGTTGGGGCGTTACCAGGAAAGCCTGATGCTTTATGAACGGGCACAGCAGGCCAATGCTGACGCAGGCAACGCCTACTTGGAAGCACGTTGTCGGTTAGCGCGGGGCGCGGCGCTCTATCAGCTCAAGCGTTACGATGAGGCGCTGAATGCCTACCGGCAGGCGCATGCCGTTTTTGTGGCCCTCGACAGCAAGAACTACATCACCATGTGTCAGCTCAACATGGCGCTGGTCGCCTACGATATGGGCCGATACAGTGAAGCGCTTGCCCTGTATCACCCCCTGGCCGAAGCGGCGCAGGCCGAAGGACGCCTCCTGCGCGTGGCGCGCTGCTATGCCAACATGGGGCTGTGCTACGTCCATGTCGGCCGCTATGACCAGGCGCTCATCTACCAGACCCGCGCCCAGGAGGCGTTCCGCGAAGGGGGCAGCATTCTCTACGCGGCGCTGCTCGAAGTGGACCTGGCGGCGACGTATCGCCGTCTGGGCCGCCACGCCGAGGCCCTGGGCCACTACGGGCACGCGCGCCAGACGTTCGAGGAACAGGGAACGCCGGTCTACCTGGCGCGCTGCGACATGCACCTGGCCGACCTGCACCTCGCCCTGGGTCAGTACGCCGATGCCTTGAGCTGCCTACAGCGGGCGCGCGCCACCTGCGCCGAGGCCGGGATGCCTGCCCAAGTCGCCGCGTGCGACCGCGAGATCGGCCGGATCGAGGCGCGACTGGGCCAGGTAGCGACGGCCGCCGCGCGCCTGGCGGATGCGTGTCAGGCGTTTCGCGCCGCCGGCCTCGTGGTTGATGCGGCGCTGTGTGACCTGGCATTCGGCGAGCTATACCTCGACATCGACGAGGTTGGCCGCGCGGAGCCGTCCCTGGACGCGGCGCGTGTGGTTCTGGAGCCGGGCTTCCCGGATGAAGCCTGGCGTTGCGCTTATGGCCTCGGCCGGTGCGCGCTACGGATGGGCAAAACGGACGTGGCCCTGGAACGCTGGCTCGCCGCCGTCCACCTCACCGATCAAACGCGCGCTCAGCTCCCGACCGAGCGGCTCAGCGGCGGCTTCTTCGCCGACCGCCGCCCGCTGTATGAGGCGACACTGCGATTGGCGCTACAGCTCGGGGCGGCCGAGGCGGCCCTGGGTGTCGCCGAGGCCAGCAAGGCCCAGAGCTTTTTCGTGTCGGTCGAGCAGCCACGCTGGGCCGACGTGGCGCGCGCCAACCCGCACCTGGCCGGCGTTTTGAAGCGTGAGGCGGCGCTGCGGCAAGAGATGGAGGCGCTACGGCAGGAGCTGCGGCTGGTCGAGATGGCGGAGACGGGCCTGGTCTGGCGCGGCGGCGAGGAGCTGCGCGACGACCAGCCCGAGACGCTGGCGCGCCTTGCCGCGCTGGGCCAGGAATACGAAGCGGTCGTCGAGCGCTTGCGTCTCGAAGCGCCCGGCTCGACGCCGAACCCGACGCCCGCGCCGTTCTCCGTCCCGGCGCTGCGGGCGGCGGCGAGCGGGACGCTACCGCCCCACTGGGCCTGCCTGGCGTACTACCTCCTTGACGACGCGCTGGCCGTGTTCTACCTGGATGCGGAGCGGCTCAGCGTCGTGGTACACGACCTGACGAAGTACGACCGCCTGGCCCTGCGCCAGTGTACTGAGACCGCGAGCGACTTCCGCGAGTTGGTCTATCGCGGCACGCAATTAGGCCGCCCGGCGCCGGGCAACGTGGGCCAGAACCACCTGGGCCACCTGTACCAGGTGCTCGTCCCGCCGGAGCTGCGTGGGCGCGAGGACCTGGCGTGTGTCATCATCTCGCCGCATGCCGCTCTGCACGGCCTGCCCTTCCACGCCTTGCTGGATGACGGCTGCCCCTTTATCGATCAGACGTCGGTCAGCTACGTTCCCAGCCTGGGCGCGTTGCAGTGGCGGCTGTCGCGCCGGCGGGAGGCGCCGGCGGTCGAGGGCGCGGCCAGCCGCATTCTCGTGTGCGGCGTGTCCGACTTCGGCGCGGACGCGCCGGCCCTGCCCCACGTGAGCGACGAGATCGCCACGCTGCGGGACATCTGGGGCCGCCAGGCCGACATCCTGTGGGGGGCAGCGGCGACGCCAGCCGCGCTGCAAAGGCTGAGCGAGGGTGGCGAGCTAGAGCACTATGACGTCATCCACTTTGCGGCCCACGCCGTGTTGGACAGGGGCGCGCCGTCCCAGTCACGTATATTGCTGACCCACGGCAGCCTCACCTTCGCCGACATCCTGAACCTGCGCCTGCGGGCGCGGCTGGTCGTCCTGTCCGCCTGCGAAGGCGCAACCGGGGAGCAATATGGCGGCGACGAGGTCATGGCGCTGGCGCGCGCCTTCCTCCTGGCCGGCGTTCAGATCGTCGTCGCCAGCCTGTGGCCCGTCGACGACACGGCGGCGAGCGAGTTCATCGGGCGGTTCTACCGCCAGTTCAAGACAGCGCCGACGGTTGCCGAGGCGTTGCGCGCCGCCCAAATCGAGATGACCGACGAGGGCTATCCGGCGTTCGACTGGGCGCCCTTTATCGCGGTGGGCGTGTGAGGCGCGAACGTATCCGTCTCGTCGCGGACGACCCTGAGCAGCCAGCAGCACAGGGACAGCATGTCGGCGTGCGAGGGGGCCTCTGGCTTCATGGAGGGGCGCGGCTTGCGCTTGATGTTCTGCAGGCCGCCGTCCCGTCGGCGATAGACCGTGATGATGATCGGTTTGTTAGGGCTGACGACGACCGTAGCGCCTTCGAGTCGGGCGAAGTGGGATTGACGGCGCTCCGAACGTGGGATATCCTTAGCGCGCAGATAGACGAAAATCGCGCCGGCGCGATGGAGGCGCTGACCGTGATCGAGGACGAAGCGCACGTCGTCCAGCGACAGGTTCCACTGCGCCATGCGCAGCATGGCGTGGCAGGACGGCCGGAGGCCGGTCAGATCAGGCTCGTGATGGTCGATGGGCAATGTCGTTAACATGGTTAACTCCCTTAACAATCAGCTTGCGTGTCAGGCTGAGGTGTAGGGGCGAGAGGCGCCCCTACACCCTGCATCCGCGTCGCCTGGGCCGTCGCCGGGCGCTCCTGGTGTGTGCCGCGAGCGCCTGGGGCGGTCCTAGCAGCCGACGCCACTACACGGATACCCGCCCGCGTGCGCGATCAGCGTGGGCAGCAGGGACAGCGCTACTGCCAGGCCGATCAGCACTGCAATCCGGATCTTCGTCATGGCTCGCTCACCTCCTTCCCGTTGAACTTCGTTCCCGAGGGAACTTCGTTCACGAAGAGGGCGGAGGTAGCCATGTTATTTCAGGCAGTTTTTTCGTTACCTGGACTGGGCGGCAAGAAAATGATGGGAATAGTAAGCCCTGACGAACCCTCTTCTTGAGAGAGCGAACGGCGGCCCAATCACCGCATCTCGCACGGGGCAAGGATCGCGCAGGATGGCGCAAGAGCGGCTTGAACAGTGCCGACGGGTGGTCGGTCGATTGTTGTCACAACGCAAGTGGCATTTGGTGGAGGATGTCGAGACGTTCGCGCGCGAAGTCTGCGCCGAGGTCGAGACCCGCGCGCCCGGCGCTGCGCTGCCGTCAGATCAAGCGGTCGAGCACGTCATTGTCAACCTGTACAGCCGCCGCTGGCACGCTGCGTGCGGCGCAGCGGGCACGCCGGAACAGCGGATCGCCTTCGAGGACTTGTACGAACGGCTGTACCGACGCGCCTACTACGTCGCCCACTATGATGAGCAGATTGCCCAGGACAGCGCGCAGGCCGCGATGCTGAACATCTGGAAGAACCTGGCTAAGGTAAAGAACCCGGGGCTGTTTGATAGCTGGGCGCAGACGATTCTCGTGCGTGAGGTTTTGGGGCGCATTCAAGAGTATGAGCCAGTTGTGATCAACTTCACCGACCTGCAACGCGACGACGACGAGGAGGATGACATCTCAGAGTTCCCGGACCCATCGGCGGACATCATGCCGCCCGGCATGACGGATGAGCTGCGCGAAAGGCTGAAGGTCGCCATCCATCAGTGCCTTCAGAACGACCGGAGCGAGCTGATCATCATGCTCTTCTTCCTCGACGGCCTGAGCGACAAGCAAGTCGCCGAGGCCCTTGCGATCCGTCCGACACGCCTCGCCGTCCTCAAGTTCCGCGCTCTTGACAAATTGCGCCACTGTGAAGCTTTATTGCGTGTGCTCGAGGAGCTAACGTGAGTCCCTCTCGATTCGATGCATTCCTGACGATTCCCCTCGTGCGGGCGGTCTATGGCTTGCCCGACGACCGCCTGACCTGTCGGGCGTGCCGCGCCTTACTGCCCGACTATCTTGACGCGGAGATGCGCGGCGAACGCCTCGATGCGCGCACGTCTGCCGTTCGGCGCCATCTTCTCTTGTGCCAGGAGTGCAGCGAAATCTACGCGCTCCTACTCGAGCTGGCTATCGTCGAAGCGCGGAACGAGCTGCCGGATGTCGAGCCGCCCGCTCCGCCCGACCTGGGCTTCCTGGACATGGAGGGCGGCGATGCCTGACCCCCTTGAGCAGCGCTGGGCACGGCTCCTCGCCCGTTGGGAGAGGCAGCGTCCTCCGTCCGTCTCCGACAATCTGCTGCATCTCGCGCGGGCCGTCGCGGGCGCAGAGGATACGACCCTGACGCACGAGGCGGTCCAGGAACAGCTTCCGGAGTACCTCGAGGCTGAGATGGCCGGCGAGCCGGTGGGCAAGCTCTTCCCCGACATCAAGCGGCATCTCGATCTCTGCCCAACCTGCGCGGAGGAGTACGCGGCTCTCCTGGATCTGGCGCTCATGGAGCGGGCGGACCAGCTGCCGATGCCGCCGCACATCCCCGCGCCGGACCTGTCGTTCTTGCCGCCCCTAACGTCAGCGCCCCAGGCGGCGCCCGCGCCGTCGCTGCCCGACTATGTGCGGGACCTGGCGCGCAAGGTGGTGGCATCGGTCGCGCCGCAGCTCGAACGCGAGCTGCGCGGCATGGAGCGCGCCTTTTTCCGGGCGGTGCAATCGGCCCAGGGGGAGCTGAGACTGGGGAGCCTGGCGGCGGCCGGCGGCTTGGGCTTTAGCGGTGGGGACGCGCCGCCATCCCTACGTTACCTGGCGGCAACCTACGAGGTCACGCGCTGGCTGACGACGACCCTCTCGCCGCAGGACATCGAGGCGCAACTTGCTGCCGGCGCGCTGGATGAGACGCTGCGCCAGCAGGCGGAGGCCATCGCCCGTCGGCTCGGCATGGACGGCCGCGCGGCGCGCAGCTTCGCGGACCAGTATGTCACGCTCGTGCGCGGGGATAAGGAGACCCTGAAGGGCATCGCGGCGCGCCGTTAAGGTGGAAAGGAGGGGGGAAGATGAGCGCTGTCCCTGTGCCGACGGCCAGAGCGCCTGTCGCCGACGTTGAGGGTAGCCCCGCGCATGGGTCAGGTCCAAGCGAACCGCCGGATGTCTGCCTCAACATCTTTGCCTTGCCCTCGCGCACCAATATCCTCTTTGCCCTCATCATCCTCGTCATCGCGTTGCCGGTCGTTGCCTCGCTCACCACCGATAGCCCGCTCCGCGCCCCGCTGCTCCTCATTTGCCTGTTAACCCTCCCGTTGCGCGCCTTCCTTCGCATGCCGGACGAGGAGATGTTCCGCGCCAAGACGGCGGCTCCTGGCGAGCGCTTCTTGCATCTGGCGCGACGCGTTGAGCAGTTGGTCGGCCGTGTCGGGCTGGCCCGTCGGCCGCGCCTGCTCGTGTCCGACAAGCCCGACGCCTCACCGAGCGCGACTGGCTCGTTTACGCGCCCCATGCTCATCATGCCTTGTGTCCAGGCGCAGCGGTTGCAGGAGCAGATGCACGTGGACGACGCCAACATCACGAATGCGGCGATTGGGGATGTCGCGCTCGACCGGCAGGAGGCTGACGCCGTCATCTACCACGAGCTGGCCCACTTCAAGAACAACGATGTCGTCCCGGTGTTTTTCTCGGCCAGCGTCCTCAAGACGGCGATGGGCTTCGTTACCTTCAGTCTCCTGGTGACGCTCATGACGCCCTGGATGTACAACGCGCTCATCCGCTTCTTCGACCCGGCCACGCTTTTCCCGCCGCCGCTGCTCGGCATGATCGAGGCGATGGACCCTCGCCTCGCCGAGGTCATGCGCAACCCGCCCCAGGTTGGGTGGCAGACGTGGCTGCGCTATGAGATGTTTGTGTTCAGCGCCCACTGGCCCCTCATTCTCGGCGCGCTGCTCCTGCTGGTCCTCTTTCTGCCGGCGTTGAAGCGCACGCGGGAGTTCTACGCCGACGCGCGGGTGGCCCACTGGCAGGGGACAGACGTCGCGTTGTACGACGCGCTTGTCGGAAGCTATGTTCACCAGGGCGACGAGAAGACCCCACCCGAAACTGGCCGTGCTCCACAAGAGGCCCGCATCCAGGCCCCATTCCCCGCGCAGCAAGCCTGGGACGACGCCAGCAGCTCGTTCCGCCGCGTCGCGCAATGGATCGGCGCGCGGCTGTCGTCGCACCCTGATCTCACGACACGCCTGAGGTGTCTCGCCGCGCCGCAGCGTGTCTACGGTGATGTCTGGGACATTGGCTTCGTCGCGGGCTTCGCCGTCGTCCTACTCAACCTGACGCTCTCGTCGGTGTTCCTCTCGCGCCTCATCAGCAGCCCGAATGCGGTCGTCCCCTTCGTCCTCGGCTTCACGATCCTGTCGGTCTCGTTCCTCCCGACGCTATGTGTCTGGCGCGGGCGCACACGTGACCTATGGCGCTGGCTGGGGCGGTCGGTGGGGCTGTTCACGGTTATCAAGCTCGTCCCGCAACTTGCGCTGGCCGGTATCGTCATCATCACCATCGCGGTCATGCCGGGCGCGATGAGCGAGGCGGCCTACGCGCTGGCCGGCATCGGCGGCGAGAACCTCCCCCGGATCGATGTCTCGCCCGACTTCATGCTCGATATCTTCGTCCTCCGACCGGCGATTCTGTTCGCGTTCGTGATGCCGGCAACGCTACTTGCGTTCCTGCTGCTCGACGCCCAGCTGAAGCGGCTGGCGCTGACGTGGTATCGCGCCCCGTTCCTGGCGCGCTATTCCGTGGTGGTGTTCTGGGGGCTGACGGTGTGGCTGGGGCTGGCGCTGTGGTTCGTCGTCCTGCCGTTCTACGACGTGGCCGCCGCGCCGACGGCGCATAGCCTGGACGCCCCGGCGGTGCTCATCCAGATGGTTCTCACCCTGGCCGCGAGTCTCGTCCTGGCGGCGCTGTTCGCCGTCGGCCATCGCCGCTATGCGCGGAAATGCCCGACGTGCGGCGAGCATGTCGCCGGTTACTATCACGTGGGGAAGTGTTGCCCGACGTGTGGGACGCTGCTGCACCCCTGGCTCGTCGCGCAGTACGAGCGCTCAGCGAGCCGTCCGTTCGCGGATGAGGAGACGTAGACATCAATTTGGCAGAGAATTGGCAGGAAAGTGTGGCCTGGGCGGTATATAAAGTGGAAGTATGGTGAACGCTAATTGTGGGTTCAGATGACGCCTCAGATGGGGCTGAACCCACAAGTTGGCAAACATGCGCCACATAAGGAGGTATGCCATGCCACACCACCGCCTCAAGTCCATGACTGCGCTGCTCGTTCTCTTAACCGCCCTCTTGTTTCTCTCCGCGAGTGGGGCTGGCGCTCAGGCGACCGCGCCCCCCGACCCCACCGCCAAGCTCGACCCCGCGCTCCGTCTTTCCCTCAAGCTGAATAGCGAAATGACGCGGCTGGGCAGCCTGAGCGCCACGGATCAGGATGCGCGGCAACAACTGGAGACGTACGCCAAAGTACCCAGGGAGATGCGACGGAGCATCGGAGTGCGTCTGACGGGCGATGCTCCTGGCGCTAGTGTCCTGGTGACGGTCAAGGACAATGGCGAGGCTCTGAAGGCAATGGGCGTCGCCGCCCAGGGCCAGATCGGCGACGTTGTGAGCGCCTACATTCCCCTGGCGCAATTGACGGACGTGGCGGCCGACCCGGCCGTCGTCTCCATTCAGGCCGCGCGAGTCTTGAAGCCTAGCCTGGACGTGAGCGTGCCCGAAATCGGCGCGCCCCAGGTCTGGCAAAACCACAACACAAAGGGGAGCAATGCGCTTGTAGCCGTTATAGACAGCGGGCTCGACATCTTCCATCCCGACCTGATCCGGCCCGACGGGCGCACCCGCATCAAGTACCTGCTCGACTTCGCGGACCCAGGCGATCCCGATAGCGACGGGCAGCTCAACGGCTCGGTCTACGGCGGGACGGTCTACACGGAGGACGATATCAACGCCGCGCTCGCCAACCCGGGACTGTTCGGGCGCAGCCTTGACACGCCGAAGGACATTCCCGACAACGGCTCGACGAGTTCATCGATCGACGTGACCCAGGATATGACCGTGAACTCGGTGTCGGTGGACCTGTCAATCTACCATACTTACGTCAACGACGTGCGGGCCGTGCTGCGTTGCCCCTCCGGCACGACGGTCACGCTGCGCGAGCAATCGGGGGGAAGTCGGGATGATATCATTGGCGAATTCCCCGTAACCGGCTGCAATGGACAGAACGCTCGCGGCGAGTGGCGCCTGACGGTGTTCGATAACGCCCGCCAGGACACGGGCACACTCAACTTCTGGGCGCTGCACATCAACCAGCGTGTGCGCATGACGGACCAACGCGGCCACGGCAGCCACGTCGCCGGCATCGCCGGGGCGAATGGCGGCCCAACCGGCAGTGGGTCGAGTGTTTACGTGGGTGTTGCGCCGGAGGCCGACATCATCGCCGTGCGTGGGCCGCGCGACTTTCTCGACGGCTTCCTCGATAGCGACGAGGTGAACGCGCTCGCCTGGATTGACCAGAAAGCCCAGGAGCTTGGCCGGCCTTATGTTGTCAACATGAGCTTTGGGGGACACCTGGGGCCGCACGATGGCACGAGCATCGACGAACGCGCGATTGACAACCTGGTGGGCGCAGGCAAGCCGGGCAAAGCCGTCGTCGTCGCGGCCGGGAATGAAGGCGACGAGGGCATTCACGCGAGCGGCCGCGTCACCCAGGGGGGGAGTGCGATTCTGGCGGTGGACATGCCTGCCAATAGTGTGTTCATTGCCGATATCTGGTACAAAGGCAGCGATACCTTTGGCGTGGGCTTCCGAAGCGCAACCGGTGTAGCGTTTGATCCGCTCGCCGTGCCGCCGGGCAGCGACTTGTGCCAGCAGTCTAGCGCCAATGACTGGGTCACCTGCGTCGAGCACGTGTCCAACGATCCGTACAACGGCGACAAAGAGATATTCGTCTTCGCGCTCACCCTACGCGCTGGCCGCTGGAGCATCTTTCTGCATGGCAACACCGTCTCCAATGGGCGCTATGACGCCTGGCTGGCTGGTTCCTCGACGGGTGATCTCCACTGGGTCACGCCAGACAATCAGATGCGCGTCGGTATGCCTGGCACTTCTCGCCAGGCCATTACCGTTGGCTCCTACACGACCCGCACCCACTGGACGGACGTTCAGGGCAACGCCAGGACAATCATAGGAACTCCCGGCGCGCTAACTTCCTTCTCTAGCGATGGCCCGACACGGGATGGCCGTATCAAGCCGGATATAGTCGCGCCGGGAGCCATGATTTGCTCGACACTCTCCGGCCAGGCGCTCTTCCGAGCGTATGGGGCGGTGTTCCAGGACACCGGCCAGCTGTGCGCCGATAACCGCCACATTGCCCTGGGTGGCACGTCCATGGCGACTCCCCACGTCGTGGGTAGCGTTGCCTTGCTGCTCTCCCTGAACCCGACCCTCGACGCGGCTCAGATCAAGGATGCCCTGACGCGCACGACCCAGCGCGAGCCGTCGATGGGAACCCTTCCGAACAATCACTGGGGCTACGGCAAGCTCGACGTCGTCGCCGCGGCGGATAGTGTCCCCGCGCTGGCGCAGGCGACAGATACGCCGACCGCCACGGCGACCTCGACCTCGACGACCACCCCGACGTGGACGGCGACGGCCACGCCGACGGCAACGAGCAGCCCACCGGCGCCGAGCACCTCAACGGCTACGCCCACAGCGCCGGCGACAAACACGCCCACGCCGACGGTCACCAGTATGCCGAGCGTGACGATAACGCCCACGTTGCCCAACACGCCGACTGCCACGGCGAGCGCGACGGCGAGCGCGACAGCTACCACAACGGCAACCTTGACCGGCTCCCCGCCGCCCACGGCGACACGCACGCAAACGCCCACGACAACAGCCACGCCCACGGCAACGGCCCGACCGGGTATCTGCCCCCAACCCTACTGCCTGGCGTTCCCGCTCATCATGAAGCAAGGCTACAATGAGCTTGCACCAGGCACGCCGATCCTGTCGTTCTCGCAGCCAGTACGCGACACAATTCGTCTCACGTGGAGCAACACGGCGCGGGCCAAGGCTTACCGCGTGTGGCGGTGGCTGAGTCTAGACAACCAGCAGGTCATCTACACGGGCGAGGAGACAGCATTGCTTCTGCCGGGCCTCGCGCCAGGGACATACGCTTTCTCGGTCGATGCCCTCAACCAGTGGGGGGTCACGGCCAGCAACCTCGTCACCGTGGTCGTCCAGCCCCCGCCCACACCGACCGCGACGCCGACGAATACACCGACACCTGTGCCCACGAATACGCCTGTACCACCCGGCCCCCCCACCACGCTGTACTCCATCGCGGACGCCAGCATTGTCCAATCGGCGCCAAACGCCAACTTCGGCACGACCTATGACATGGGGATCGGCTATGAAGAGTGTGACTTCAGCAGCCCCTTGCGCAGTTTCGTCCTCTTCGACATGACGGCTATCCCGCGCAACGCCCAGATTGCCAACGCCACGGTGTATCTCCACCTTGAGCAGTCGTGCGCGATCGACGGGAAGTCCTACCCGGTCGACGTCTACCCCGCCAACGAATGGTGGACCGAGACAGGTGTCACCTGGAACAACCAGCCCTCGACGGGGCCGATCGTGAGCACGACGAGTATCGACGGTCAAGACTGGGGCTATCACGGTTTCGACGTCACGTCGCTCGTGCGGCAGTGGGTATCGGGCAGTCGGCCCAACAATGGCCTTGTGCTGCGGTCGCTCGAGTACTCGGGCGACGACACGGCCAGTCTCTACTTTTTCACCCGAGAGGTCCCTGACGCCAGTTACCGACCCTATCTTGCGATCAGGTATGTTGGACAGGCGGCGTCGGCCGAACCGGCTCCGTCGGCGCTCCAACCGACGGTAGACGGTGGATTGAGGCTACGGGACGTGGCCGTGGCGCTCCAGGAGCGCCCGGTAACGCCGAACGCGCCGCACAAGACCAGCGAGCATCTGCTGCCCTAAGGATGGTTCATCATGCGCGCCTACCAGCTATCCGCCCCTCTCATGGTTCTAGTCATCTGCCTGGCGCTGGCGTCGTCCGCGAACGCTCAAGGACGGGAGCGCGTCTATACCGGCTACCAGGTCATGAACCTGGCGACCTGCACCGGCTGCGATGCCCACGTTCGGATCGAGTACTACAAGGCGGATGGGACGCTTGCGAAGTTCGCGCAGAACGTGACCATCCCGCCTGGCGGCTCGGTTAACATTCAGCAGAAATCGGAGACGGATTTGCCGGACGGCGTCTACTCGGCTGTGCTTGCCTCGGACTTCCCCATCGCCGCAGTCCTCGGTCAGATTCAGTCCGATCCCGCGACTCTTGACCTGGTATATAGCGGTCCTTTCGCCGCCTACACCGGCAAGAGCAGCGGCTCGACGACAGTCGCGCTACCCAACATCGACGTGAACTGGTACGGCTTCGAGACCGTGGGGCATATCCAGAACGTCGGCGACGCGACGGCCCACGTGATAGTGCAGTACCGAGCAGCTTCCTTCGACGGCGTCCTCGCCGGCCAGGCAAGCATCCCGCCCATGACCTACGCCATCCCGGCGCGCAGCGCGATGACTTTAGACCCAAACCAGGTCGCCAATCAGCTGGTAGCCACGAGCGGGACGTTCCAGGGGCGCTTCTTTGGGGCAGCCGTCTTCATATCCGACCAGCCGCTCGTGGCCGTCGCCGACGAGACTGATGTCGCCCACGGCGTGAAGTTTGGCTACGAGGGTTTCGGCGACGCGGACAGTGGAATGGAGTTACTCGCGCCGACGATCATGTGGCGGTGGTACGGCACGTACACCAGCCTCAGCATCATGAACCCGACCTTCGCCCGATGCACTGTCCGCATTGTCTACAAGGCCGGCAGCGGCAGCCTGCTGTTTGGTGGCATGGACGGGGCCGGGCAAACTTACGAGGTAACGTTCGCCCTGGACGCCGGCGAGATGAGCACGCGCTGGGAGGGTGGCCGTGCGGGCGACCTGAACTACAAGTTCGCGCGCTTCCTGGGAACCGCGCACATCTATAGCGCTTGCGACATCGTAGCGAAGGTCAACCAGACGCAGTACGAGCCGAACGACAGGGGGCAGTGGCCGTCGGGCAGCTACAACGCTGTTGCTATCGCCGGGCTGACGACGAAGGTCGCTGCCCCCCTGATCCAGGCGGACTGGTATGGCTACTTCACTTCACTCCAGTGCGCCAACGCGGACCTTGGGAGCGTGACCTGGCTCCGCATCGACTATCGTGACATAGGCCACCCTGAGACGCGCACGACATACCACACCATCCCGCCGGGCGGCAGCATCACATTGTATGAAGGTCAGTGCCTCGACCCGCCCTGGAGCGACCTCTCGTGTCAGCCCGACGTTCACTTCAACGGCGCGGCGATCATCACATCCCAGTCAGGGCAAAAGATCGCGTGTACAGTGAACGAGGTGGGCGGGAAGGAACGCTGGGACAACATGGGCACGTACAACGCCATCAACATCGCCCCGTGATGCGTCCTGCGGCATGACAATGCAACGACGGGGGCGGGGTTATTCATATGCCAACACGTCGCGGACGGTGAGACGCGAGGCGTTCCAGGAGGGGAGCAGGCTCGCGATGGCGGCCAGCACGATGACCAGGCCGAGCCAGACCAGCGCGCCCTGCATCGAGAAGACGTAGCTCAGCGGCGCTTTCAGGAACGCGATGCCCACTGCCTGGCTGAGCAGACGGCTGATGGGCAGGGCCAGCAGTGTGCCGACGGCCCAGCTCAGGATGCCGATGAACACGCCCTCGAACAGGAAGATGCGCAGGACGGAGCCGTCACTCGCGCCGACGGCGCGCATGACGCCAATCTCGCGGGTGCGCTCGATGACGTTGATGCTCATCGTCCCCATCAGGCCCAGACCGCCAACCACGGCGAGCAGGATCGCCATGATGGCGAGGAACACGACCAGGATGTTGAACTGGTACTCGATGTTCTGGCGAATCGAGCCGACGGTCTGCGTGTTGCTGACGTTGATGCCGACGTCCTTGTAGTGCTGCTTGAGCGCCTCGGCCAGCCGGTTCTGGGTCGCGGGGTCGTGCTGCGCCGTGACCACCTGGATGCTGTGGGCGCGGCCGACCGACTCCGTGACGCGCTCGTAGTACGGGCGGTTGGCGTAGAGCAGCGGGCCGGTGAGGACGCCCTGCACTTTGCCGACGATGCGCCACGTCGACTCGCGCCCGTTCATCTTGAGCTTGACGTCGTCGCCGACCTTGAGGTCCGGCTCCTGGTCGGCGTCCGTCACCGACGTGTTGATGACGATGGCGTTCTCGTCGCTCGGCAGCAGCCAGCGCCCCTCGAGCAGCTTCGCCTGGAGGAGCTGGGTCTCGGCGGGCAGGCCGATCATCTGCATGTTGCGGCCTTCCTTGCCATCCGGCTCGACGCGCTGGGCGCTGCCGCCGCCCCACACCTCGGCCGCCGTAATGCCCGGCACGCTCAGCGCCTCGCCCTGGACGACCTCGATGCGGTACGGCCGGGTGAAACTTACCTGGATGTCGTAGTTGAAGTAGCGGAAGAAGTCGTCCAGGGTGTTGAACAGCGAGGCGTGTACCGAGAGCACGGACACGAACACCGCGCCGCCGAGCGTCAGGGTGAACAGCGTCAGCGCCAGGCGCGACTTGCGGCGGAAGGTGTTGCGGATCGAGATGAGCGTCGGGCGCGAGAAGCCGCGCACCCGCTCGATGACCTTGTCTGTCCAGCTCGCGCCGAAATGCCCCTTGCCCATGCCATATGTGCTGAGCGCCTCGCGCACGGTGATGCGCGCGCCCGAACTGATGGGCCACAGGGCGGCGAGAATCGGGACCAGCAGCCCGATGGCGATCTGCAATGCGAGGGAGGTGAGCGGAATGCGGAAGCCTTGCAGGTCGAAGTTGATGAGGCTCGCCATGTAGGCGACGAAGGCATACGAGCCGACGGCGCCCAGGGGAATGGCGACGCCCAGGGCCAGCAGGCCAAAGATGAGCACCGCGCCGAGGTAGAGGGAGGCGATCTGCGGCGTGCGCGCGCCGATGGCCTTCATGATGCCAATCTGCTTGATCTGCTGCGCCAGGAGCGCCGAGATGGTGTTGACCACCAGGAAGCCGCTCAGGAACAGGGACAGCGCGCCCATGACGGCGAGAATCATCAACATCGGCTGAACGGCATCGTCGGCGGGGTGCTTGTGGGGCGTGGGAATCCAGACGAAGCTGACCTCTTGCCCGCCCTTCTCGATCTTCTTGCGCACTTCCTCGCCGACGTCCTCGATGTGCTTCTTGTCCCAGCTATCGCCGTTGACGACGAAGCGGAGCTGGTTGAAGCCCTTGGGGGAACCCAGCCACTCTAGGGTATCCATGCTGATGTAGCCGTTGGGCGTGCCGGTGAACTGGGCCGGCGCTTTGAACAGGTCGTGGGCCAGCCCGGCGATGCGGATCTCGCGCAGCTTGCCGTCCGGCATCTCCACCGTCACCTTGTCGCCGACCTGCGCGCCCGTCAGGGCGATGGACGAGCGCTCGATGAGCATCTGCTTGTCGGGCGGCGGCCAGTCGCCGCTTTCGGAGACGACCTTGTTGACCTTCTGCTCGTTGAACTTGTCGATGACCTCCAGGTCCAGCGTGCGCCACTGGTCCTCGCCGGTCTTCATGCGCATGCTGACGCTGCGCCGCCCCTCGGCCAGCTTGATCTCTTTCATGCCCGCGACGGTGTCCACAAGATCCTGGGTAAACAGGGGCATGAACACCACGCCGCTCGATGGCTGAGTGGCCTCGTAGTTGGCGCTCAGGTCGCTCGCCAGCATCATCTGGGCGCTGACGATAACGCCGACGGCAAACACGCCGACGGCGATGGACAGAACCACCAGGAGCGTGCGCGTCTTATTGTTGCCCATGTCGCGCAGGATCTTGCGCCAGCGCGGGCTAACCACGGTGTACCTTTCGCCCGCGCGCCGTCAGGTTCTCCCGCGCGCGCTCGTGGGCTGTGCGGTCCACGCTGGCGCGCAGCTCCGACGACTGCGCCGCCAGGCGCTTGAACGTGTCGTCGTCCAGCTCGACCACCTCGACGCCGTGGTGCAGGTCGGCGCGGATGCTGGCGATGCTGTGGCCGCCGTGGAGCAACTCGACTTCGCCGAAGTACTGCCCCGGGCCCATCGAGGCGACGACGATCTCGCCCGTCTGCGGCTGGTCGATGACCACCTGGACGCCGCCCTTGATGATGATGTAGAACTTCTCGACCGTGCTGCCCTCGTGCAGGATGACCTCGCCGGCCGAGTACTTGCGCGGCTCGATCTCCCGCGTCACTTCGACAAGCTGCGCCTCGCTGAGTGACGGGAAGACGCGCGCCAGGTACTGCTCGATAATCTGGCCGTCGGCGATGACGACCGTCCGCGAGACGCGCTTGGCGAGGTCCTGGTCGTGGGTCACCATGACGATGGTCTTGCCCTGCTCGACCAGGCTCTCGAACAGCTCGAACACCGACTCGGCGGTGCGCGAGTCGAGGTTGCCGGTCGGCTCATCGGCGACGAGGATGGGCGGGTCATTGGCGAGAGCGCGGGCGATAGCGACGCGCTGCTGCTGGCCGCCGGAGGTCGCCGAGGGGAGCTTGTCGGCGTGCTCCGCCATCTCCACCTGCTCCAGGAGCTTCATCGCCCGGTCGCGGCGCTCCCGTGGCGCGTACATGTTGCAAAAGTCCATCGGTAGCATGACGTTCTCCACGACGGTCAGCGTCGGGAGCAGTTGGAAGAACTGGAAGATGATGCCGATATTGCGCCCGCGCCACTGAGCGAGCTGGCCCTCGTTCAGCTCGTGGACTGCCGTGTCGCCGATGAACACGTGACCCGACGTGGGCCGGTCGATGCCGGTAACCATGTTGATCAGGGTCGACTTGCCGCTGCCGGACTTGCCGACGATGGCGACGAACTCGCCGTCGTCCACCTTGAGGTTGATGTTCTTGAGCGCGGTAAACGTGCCCGCCGCCGTATCATAGGTCTTGATGACGTCTTGCAGTTCAATCAGGCGCTCATTGCCGTATCTATATAATCCGTCGGCGCGTTGCTTTTTGCCGCGCTGAAACCAACGTAACATCACGGGCCTCCCCTGTGCGTCGGTCCGTTGAGACTCCTCTTAGCTATACGCACCTTCAATGCCGCAGTTTCTCTCGGCATCTAGATGCTGTTTCATAGTATAAACATTTCTTGGGAGGGTGACATCCGTCGGAAGTCGTATGGCTAGCATGATTTGCTGCCAGCCATCCATTCGTAGGCTGGATTGGAAAGATAGCCACAGAGACACAGAGGACACAGAGAGAAAGACATTTAACCCCTCTATTCTCTGTGTTCTCTGTGCCTCTGTGGCAACTCTGTGTTTACGTCTCGCGGTCCGGGGCTTCTTTCCCTGTATTGAATGTGTTCCGTGGGAGGCTTTTTGGCCGCGAGCTACGCCGCGTCGACGTCAATGCTGAGCCACTCGCGCAGAAGGGCCGCCTCGTCCTCGGTGCATCGGCTCAGTCCCTCCTCGATCTCACACCCTGCGGCGAGCGGCCGCCCGCAGCGCGGGCAGAGGGGGACATCCGACGCGACCATTTGGGGCTTCTCGCCCAAGCTGGCAACGACCCACCACATGGCTTCCGGCTGGGGGACGCGCTTGACGTGCCACATGTCGCCGACGCAACTCTTGCTCACGCACCAGCGGTTGTGCCAGAGCAGCGAGTCCATCGGCACCCGCGACGATGATGAAGAAGGCGAATAATACATAACCATCCATCCTGCCCATTTACAAAGTCCTTAATTCCGTGTTTCCTTAGTAGCACAAACCGTACCGCGCAGCGTTCCCAACAGTTGCCCATGCCTGCCAATCGGTCTATCATTAGAGTTGGAGGGAGCATGCGCATCCTGGTGATCGACGACGAACCCGAAGTGATTAGCCTCGTCCAGCGCGGGCTGCTCTACGCTGGCTATACCGTAGACACCGCCATAGACGCGGAGAGCGGTCTCGCCCTGGCGCGGGACCATCCGCCCGACGTGGTGGTGCTGGACCGCATGCTGCCCGACCTGGACGGCCTGGAGGTTTGCCGGCGGCTGCGCGCCGCCTCGCCGGACCTCCCCGTCCTCATGCTCACGGCCAAGGACGCCATCCCCGACCGGGTGGCGGGCCTCGAAGCGGGCGCCGACGACTACGTCGTCAAGCCCTTCGCGTTCGACGAGCTGCTGGCGCGCGTCAAGGCGCTGCTGCGCCGCGCCCGCGCCCAGCCCCAGGCCATCCTCCAGTTCAGCGACCTGACGCTGGACACCGCCACGCGTGAGGCGAAGCGCGGCCAGCGCAAGATTCACCTGACGCCGAAGGAGTACGAGCTGCTGGAGCTGTTCATGCAGCACCCGCGCCAGGTGCTCTCGCGGGAGGTTATCTTCGACCGGGTGTGGGGCTACGACTTCGGCGGTGAGTCCAACGTCATCGAGGTGTACGTGCGCTACCTGCGCAAGAAGCTCGGCGAGCCGAACCTGATCCAGACGGTGCGCGAGGTCGGCTACATCTTGCGCGAGGAATGACGTGTGTCGATTCGCCTGCGCCTGACGCTGTGGAATATCGCGTTCCTGGCGAGCGCCCTGATCGCCTTTTCGATTGCCACCTACTTTCTGCTGGCGCGACTGGCTTTGCAAGGCGTCGATGAGGCGCTTCAGCAGCGCGCCGAGAACGTCAGTGAGACGGTTCGCATCGGCCGCATCGGCCAAATCCTCCTGCCACCGGCCGAAGCGTTCGCCTGGGATGACACCTACGTCCAGATTCTCCAGCCCAACGGGCAAATCATCACCCGCTCCGACAACCTCCGCAACCGCCAGCTGCCCATCGACGACTCGATGCTGTTGGACAACCTACGCGGCCAGGCACGCTATGCGTCCACCGTCGTCGACGGCTACCCGATGCGCCTCTACAGTGCGCCCGTGCCGGCCGGCAGTAGCCGCCCCGTGGTGGTCGTCCAGGTCGCCCGCCTGACCAGCGAGATCGACGCGACGCTGCGCGGTCTGCGCTTCATCCTCGGCTTCGGCATTCTCGTGACCCTGGTCATCGCCACCGTGGTTAGCGCCATGATTATTCGGCGCGGGCTGCGGCCGATTATGGATATTACGGCCCTGGCGGACCAGATTCAGCGCGCCGAGGACACCCACCGCCGCATCGAGTACGTCGGCCCGAACGACGAGGTGGGCCGACTGGCGGGAACGTTCAACGCCATGTTGGAGCGCATCCAGCGCGCTTTCGAGGCGCAGCAGCGATTCCTCGCCGACGCCTCCCACGCCCTGCGCACCCCGCTCACGGCGATCCAGGGCAACGTCGAACTGCTTCTGGCGGGCGTCCCTGACCCGGCTGAGCAAAGGGTGGCCCTGGAAGCGGTGCGCAAGGAGACGCGCCGTCTGTCCCGCGTGGTGGGCGATTTGCTGCTGCTGGCCCAGGCCGACGCGGGACAGGGGTTCCAACACGCGCCGGTGGAGATGACGACCCTCGTGCTGGAGGTCTACCAGCAGGCCAAGACCCTGGCTGGCGGCGTCTCCGTCAACCTCGGCAACCTGGACGTGGCGATGGTAGCGGGCGACCCCGACCGGCTCAAGGAAGTCATCCTGAACCTGGTGGACAACGCCATCAAGTACACGCCGGATGGCGGCCAGGTCTGCCTGTCCCTGGTCGCCGACCCATCGTGGGTGCGCGTCGAGATTACCGACACTGGCCTGGGCATCGCGCCGGAGCACCTGGCGCACATCTTCGAGCGCTTCTACCGCGTGCCCGACGCCAAGCCACGCGCCGGGCGGCCCGGCGGGACGGGCTTGGGCCTGCCCATCGCCAAGTGGGTGGTGGAGAGCCACGGCGGGCAGATCACGGTCGAGAGCGAGCCGGGCAGGGGCAGCAAGTTCACCGTGTGGCTGCCGGCGGCGCCGGAGGAATGGGAGAGTGAGGGAGTGACGGGGAAAGAAGTGACGAAGTGAAACTGCACTCACCTCGTCACCTCGTCACCGCGTCGCGCCTCTCTGTATCACATCGTCACCCCGTCACTCCGCCACGCCTTTCTGCGTCACTCCCGTCACATTTCTCGCAACCCTTTGAGGGATCCGCCGTATAGCGATGTGGACGCCGTTGCGCTAACGCGGTAAGACGGCTATAATAGCAGGAAACTAGCTCACGCGAGACGAGCACAGGATAGAAAAGGAGCGCCACGATGCCAGGGATTTTTGAGCGAATTTCGACGATCCTCCGCGCCAATATCAACGACATGCTGGATCACGCCGAGGACCCGGAAAAGATGATCAACCAGATCATCCGCGACATGGAAAGCGCCATTCAGGATGCTCGCGCCCAGACGACCGAGATGCTGGCGCAGCAGAAGCTCCTGGAAGCGCGGGTGCTGGATACGCAGAAGGAAGTCAACGAGTGGAACCACAAGGCTGAGCTGGCTGTTCAGCAGAACCGCGACGACCTGGCCCGCGAGGCGCTGCGCCGCTCCCGCGACTACCAGTCGCAGCTGACCGTCTACCAGCAGCAGCTGGCCGACCAGGAGGCGCTCGTCGCCCGCCTGCGCTCGCAGCTCGACGAGTTGGAGTCGAAGTATGAGAGCGCCAAGCGCCAGCGCGACACGCTGATCGCCCGCAGCCGGGCGGCCGCGGCCAAGCAGCAGATGTCGCAGGCCCAATCCCAGATGTCACAAGTGCCCGACTTCGGCAGCGAGATGAGCCGCATGGAAGACAAGGTGCGGACAGAGGAGGCGCGCGCCGCCGCCTCAGCCGAGATGGTCGAGAGCACCACATCGGTGGACAAGGAGTTCGATAAGTTGGAAGACCCCGACATCGAGGCGCAGCTCGCCGCCCTCAAGACCCGCGTCAAGGGCAGTTCGGATGCGCCGTCGACCGGCGCTGGAACCTCCGGCAGCCAGGGCTAATTCGCCAGGCTCTCGCAGCCGTCGCGCGGAAAGATACAGGGCCTCGCTCGTATCGAGCGAGGCCCTGTGCGTTCTGTTTAGATTAGGGGCGGTAGAGGCGGAGGGTGCGGAAGACAACCTGGCTCGTCGAGGCGCTATCCAGGCCCGCCGTCACGCCAATGGCGCCGCGCGCGAATGTCGCGTCCTGCACCTGGTCGAGCCGGCGGCCGTTGACGCTGACCGTAATGCGGTCGCCGACGGCGCGCACCTCGAAGTGGTTGAGCGCCTGACCCGCCTGAATCGCGTCGGACGACGTCAGGTCGATGATGGGTTCCCAGTCGCCCTTGACAATCTTGCCCAGGGTGTAGCTCCCCTGCCCATCCACGTCGAACTGGTAGTAGTTGGCGTCGTCCTGGTAGCGAAAGATGACGCCGTAGCTGGTATCGTCGGCGCCCGACATAAGGCCGCCGTCGATCTCGAGGCGGAAGTCGTCGTAGCTGCCGCGCATCGTCGTCCAGACGTCCTGCGAGGGGCCGATCACGGTGAGCAGCAGCCGCCCATCCCCGACAGCGGCGCTGCCTTCGCGTCCGTTGAACGCGCGCCAACCGGCCTTGTTATCCATGAAATCGTCGGCGAACACAGTATCGCGGCTCGTCAGCGGGGGGAGGCTCACATCGCCGCCGGACTGGAAGCGGTTGAGCAGCGTGCGGACAGGCTCGCCGCCTGTCGCGCGCAAGAGAGCGGCAAACAGCAGGCACGATACCAGTGTGGCAAGGCCAAGGCCGACACAACCTATGAGAAGACAGGGCGCTCCAACGCGCGAGGGCGATGCGGGAGGAAGGGAAGGCTCAGCCGCCACAAAGCTCTCCAGGAACCAGCAGAATTTTAAGTCTACCTTAGATTATACGGCTGAGGAGCGTTTGCGCAAATAAAGTCTGACTGCCAAGAGACTTTGTTGTCGCAGCCCGGCGGCGAATTACTGGCGGCGTGGCGGTCCGGCGGCGATGCGGCGGCGAATCATCTCAGCGCCTTCTTCGCCACTGGGCGCCGTCCACAGCGCCTCGATCCACCACGTCGCGCCCGCATCGGCCCATGGTGCAACGATGTCAGCGGCCTGAGCGGGGTCGTCCGCCGGTGTGACACCCTCGACAACGATGTCGAAGGGGATGCCCGGCGGGCGGCGAAATGCCACGAATTTGGCTATCTCGCGCACCTCGTCCAGGTTGGCTTGGCGCGGCCCGTTAGCGTCCATGACTGTAGGCAGGATGCCGTCGTACTTGAGGACGCGCGCCATGGACTTCGGGCGGGGCCACGCGCCGACAACCCAGATGGGGATGCGCGGCTGCTGGACGGGTGGCGGGGGAACGTTGAAGGTCGTCGGCCGGACCGTGTAGTGCTTGCCCTCGTAGCTGAACGGCTGGCCCCGCCACAGCCCGCTCATGATGTCCAGCCCCTCGTCCATCAGCTCGGCGCGGGTCTTGCGGTCGGTCACTTCCCCGAACTCGGCGAAGCCGGTATCCGTTGCGCCCAGCCCGACGGAGAGGATGACGCGCCCGCCGGAGAGGTTGTCCAGCGTGGCCGCCTTGCCCGCCAGGTCCCACGGGCGCATGCGCGAGACCGGGCTGAGCAGCGTGCCGAGGCGGATGCGCTCGGTGCGCATGGCCGCCGCCGTCAGGCACACCCAGGCGTCAATGCCCCACACCGGCTCCCAGACGAAGAAGCCATCCCACCCGGCCGCTTCGACCGCTGCCGCCATCTCCGCCGCCGTTCGCGCATCCCCGCTCGGCATGACGAATCCATAGCGCATACGTGTGTCCTCACTCATCTTACCAGATTGTCTCAACGTCTGATAGCTGGATCAGGCGATCTCGACTTATGAGCGGCAAGCTCAGCCTTCAAATCAGGACGAATTCGCCCTTTCTCCTGTAAGTAGATGAGTTCCACGAGGCATATAGTGGGAACGAAGATCACGATCTCGCCACGGTCACATGCGTTGAAGGAGGCGAGCGCTTCCTTCCCCAGTCGAGGGTCATTCTCAAGATACCAAATGAGGCCGTGTGTATCGGTGACGGCGTTAACCATCATATGTCGTCTCGCGGAATGTTACTCCACATCTCGCGGCGAATCTCGGCAATGTCCTCTTCAGTGATATCGGCGCCTTTCCAGATGCCTCGGAGCGACTTCCGTGACGTTGCTAATGACCCTTCCAGCGCTTGCTCAATCTGAGGCGCAAGGCGCTCAATGAGGCGCACTTTATCGATCACCGAAAGTTGCTCGACTAGGTCCAGCACATCATCGAGAGTGACTTCTTTGCCCATATAATCAGCCTTCCCTTCAGCGGGTCACTACTCCCACGCCGCTTGCTGCAACACAATCCGATAGCCATCTGGGTCTTCAAACGTCTTGCCGCGCACATCCCAGTAGGGATTGACCGATGCCACCGGCGGATAGCCGTGCGCCAGCATCCGGTCCACCGCCGCCTGCCACGCCTGTTGATCGGGCAGGTAGAAGACCAGCAGATTCTCGCCCGTCGGGGCGCGACCGACGGTATGCCCGCGCTTCTGCGTGAACTCCAGGTGATAGGCAAGCGCAGGGTGGCCCAGCATCACGCCATCAAACCCGGCGTGGTCTTCGAAAGCGCCGATGACCTCAAAGCCGAGACCGTCCCGATAGAACGGGATGAGCGCCGGGAGATTATCCGTCGGCCGGGCAATCCGCAGGTGGGCCTGGTGAATGGCGCTCATGCTTGGCGGGTGCTGTTGCGGCTAATACGCGGCGAGCTTGCGCACGGCGTCGGCGATTTTGGCGGCGTTGGGGCGGAAGAAGTCTTCCAGCGGCGGGCTGAACGGCACCGGCGTGTCCGGCGCAGCCAGGCGCACGAGCGGCGCGTCGAGCAGCTCGAAAGCGTGCTCGGCGATAATCGCCGTGACTTCGCCACCGACGCCGCCGGTCAGGTTGGCCTCGTGGGCGATGATGACCTTGCCGGTGCGCGCTGCTGACGCCAGAATCGCGTCGCGGTCCAGGGGCGCGAGGGTGCGCAGGTCCAGCACCTCCACATCGATGCCCTCGGCGGCGACGGTCTCAGCCGCTTGGAGCGCCTCGTCCACCATCGCGCCATAGGTGATGACTGACACGTCGCGGCCCGCTCGCTGCACCTTTGCCACGCCAATCGGCACGGTGTAGTCGTCGGCGGGGACGTCGGCCTTGAGCTTGCGGTAGAGGTACTTGTTTTCGAAGTAGATGACCGGGTTGTTGTCGCGGATGGCGGCCTTCAGCAGCCCCTTGGCGTCGTAGGGTGTGGCGGGCGCGACCACTTTTAGGCCCGGCCGGTGGACGAACCACGCTTCCGGGTTCTGGGAGTGGAACGGGCCGGCGCGCATCCCGCCGCCGCTCGGCGCGCGAATGACCAGCGGGACGGGCGCTTGCCAGCGGTAGTAGGCCGTCGCCGCCTGGTTGACGATCATGTCGAACGGCGTGGCGATGAAGTCGGCGAACTGGATTTCGACCACCGGGCGCAGGCCCATCATCGCCGCGCCAATGGCCGCGCCCACGAAACCGACCTCAGACATGGGCGTATCCACGACGCGTCGCTCGCCGAAGTGCTCGACGAAGCCCTTGGTCACCTTGAACGCGCCGCCGAACGGGCCAATGTCCTCGCCCAGCAGCAGGACGCGGTCGTCGGCCTCCATCTCCTCCCATAGCGCCGCGCTGATGGCTTGCAGGTACGTCATCTCAGGCATAACTCACTCCGCGTACACGCCTTGCAGCGTCGCCGGCCCCTCCGGCCACGGGCTATTCTCGGCGAACTCGACCGCGTCGTCCACCTCGGCGGCGATGCGCTCGTCCAGCGCGGCCAGCTCGTCGTCGTCCAGCATCCGGGCGTCGCGGAGCTGGCGCTCGTAGCGCACCAGCGGGTCGCGGGCGGACCACTCTTCGATGAGGTCGGGTGGGACGTACGAGGCGTCGTCGTGGAAGGCGTGGCCGAGCATGCGCATCGTCTTGCACTCGATGAGGGTTGGGCCGTCGCCGCGCCGGGCGCGATCCACGGCGGCCTGCGTCACCTCGACCACGGCGAGCACGTCGTTGCCATCCACGACGACACCCGGCATCCCGTAGCCCATCGCCCGGTCGGCGATGTTCTCAACAGCCATCTGTTTGGACAGCGGCGTGGAGTAAGCGTAGCGGTTGTTCTCGCAGATGAAGACGACCCCTGCGCGCAGGACGGCGGCCAGGTTGAGGCTCTCGTGGGCGCCGCCCTGGCTGGACGAGCCGTCGCCGAACCACGTCATGGCGACGCGGGGTTCGCCGCGATACTGGAAGGCCATCGCCGCGCCGACGGCGAGGGGCATCGAGTCGGGCAAGGGGCTGATGAAGCCGATGATGCCCAGGCTCAGGTCGCCCATGCCGTGGGTGTTGACGTCGCGGCCGCGGCTCACGCCCGTCGCCCGCCCCATCATCTGCGCCATGATGCGACGCGGCGTCAGGCCGCGCAGCAGGTACGCGCCCAGGTCGCGGTGCATCGGCGCGACGACATCGTCCGGGCCGAGGGTGAAGCTCGCGCCGACGGAGATGGCCTCGTGGCCGCGCTGCGAGAAGGCCGCGCCGGGGATGCGCCCCTGGTTGTAGAGCAGGCGCACGCGCTCATCGAAGGCGCGGGTCAGGCGCATCCAGTAGAGAATGGTGTGCAGGTCGTCGCGGGTCAGCGTGCGGCTCTCCGTTGCGATGGTCATGCCTCGCCTCTCGTCCAGTCCAACTCGTGGGTCAGGGGTGCGTCTGCGCTTGCAGGTGATGCTCCTGCTGGATGCGGGCCAGCAGGCCACGGAGACCGGCGGAGATCAGGTCGTATGTCTTCTCATAGTTGCCCATGTAGTACGGGTCGGGCACGTCGCGCAACGGCTGCTCCGGCGCGAAGTCGAGCAGGCGGTAGATGTGGGTGCCCTTCGGGGCAATGGCGCGCAGCATGGCGAGGTTCTGGCTGTCCATCGCCAGGACGTAGTCGAACTCGCGCAGGTCGCGGGCCGTGACCTCGCGGGCGCGGTGGTCGCCGACCTCGACGCCGCGCGCCATCAGGACGCGCTGCGTGCTCGGGTGCGCGGGCGAGCCGATGTGGAGGTCGTGCGTGCCGGCCGAGTCGATCTCGAACTCGTCGGCCAGCCCGGCCTGCTCCACCATGTGGCGGAAGATGGATTCGGCCATGGGCGAACGGCAGATGTTCCCCATGCAGACGAACAAGACCTTAATCATGTATCGTCCTCCCTTTGCCTAACGAAATCGGAAGCACGATTATACGCCGGGTGGCGCTAAGCGACAAAGTGCGCCGCGTGTTTGCCATCGCTCCTGGCGTGGGCTAGACTCTCGGTAACGCCCGATTCTGCCTATCACCCCTTCTCAATAGGAGATCTTCCTCATGCGCATCGGTTTGCAGATTCCTTCGTTCACCTGGCCCGGCGGGACCGCCGCGATTGGCCCGACCCTGGGCAAGATTGCTCAGACCGCGGACGACGCGGGCTTTGCGACGATCTGGTGCATGGACCACTTCTTCCAGATTCAGGGTGTCGGCCCGGCGTCGGACCCGATGCTGGAGGGCTACAGCGCCCTGGCCTACATGGCCGCGCTCACCAAGCGCGCCCGCCTCGGCCTGATGGTGACCGGCGTCATCTACCGCTACCCTGGCATCCTGGTCAAAACGGTCACGACGCTGGACGTGCTGTCTGGCGGGCGGGCCATCCTGGGCATCGGCGCAGCGTGGAACGAGGTGGAGTCGCGCGGGTTGGGCATCCCGTTCCCACCGCTGAAGGTGCGCTTCGAGATGCTGGCCGAGGCGCTGGAGATCGCGCACCTGATGTTCCAGGACAACACCGCGCCCTACGCCGGCAAGCACTACCAGCTCGGCGAACCGATGAACCATCCGCTGCCGCTGAGCCAGCCCCACCCGCCGATCCTCATTGGCGGCGGCGGCGAGCAGAAGACGTTGCGCCTGGTGGCGAAGTACGGCGATGCGTGCAACCTGTTCGGGCGCATGGGGCCGGACGTCTTGCGCCACAAGCTCGACGTGCTCAAGCAGCACTGCGACGACCTGGGCCGCCCGTATGACCAGATCGAGAAGACGGCGCTGGATACGGTGAAGCTCGGCGACGGCGGAAAGTCGCCCGCCGACATCATCGCCTACTGCCGCGAGATGGCGGGCCTGGGCTTCCAGCAGATGATCTTCAACATGCCCAACGTCTCGGACATCACGCCGCTGGAAATCTTTGGCAAGGAGATTATCCCCGCCGTCGCCGAGTTCTAGAAGTTCTATCTGCGCCTCTGCAAGAGAATCACCGCCGTGATGACCAACACGGAGCCGGCGATTTGCGCCCCTGTCAGGCGCTCGCCTAGGAAGGCGACGGCCAGGGCCACGGTGAACACCGGCTCCAGCGCGCTCAGCAGCGCCGACTGTGTTGGCCCAACGCGCTGCAACCCGGCGAGGAACGTCACGACGGGGATGACGGTGGAGAGCAGGATCATGCCGCCGACGGCCAGTCCCCCGGCCGGCATGGGAAAATCAAAGCGGATCTGATTGAGGATAAGCCCGGCGACGCCGAAGCTGATGGTCGCGCCGAGGAGAATCCAGGCGCTACTGACGAGGGGCGCGACGCCCTTGATGATGCGGTTGCCGAGGACGATGTAGCCGGCGTACCAGATGCCCGCGAGCAGCGCGGTGACGATGCCTAGCGGGTTGATGTGGCCTTCGGGCGCGCCGGCGATGAGCGTCGTCCCGCCGAGGGCCAGGAGGAGGGCGAGCCAGCGCTGCCGGTCGGGGCGGTCGCCGTGGAGCCACCACGCCAGGAGCGTGACCCACATCGGGTAGGTGTAGAGGAGCATGCCGACGACGGCGGCGGGCAGCAGCGACACCGAAACCATGTACAGCGTGGACTGCCCGGCGTAGCCCAGGCCGCCCATGAGGAGCAACGCTGCGACCTTGCGTCCGCCAAGCCACGCGGCGGCCGCGCCGGTGACGGCCAGGATGACCCAGAAGAGGGCCGCCGCTCCGGCGAAGCGCAGGGTGAGCATGGTCGGCAGCGTCATGCCCGACGCGAAGGCGAGCTTGCCGAAGATGGCGAGCGTCGCAAAACCCGCCGCCGATGTGATGATGAGGGCGACGCCCGCTACGTCAACCGGGCGGGCGCGCTCGCGCGAAAGATTCATGTCTCACCAGGTCAGGGGATAATTCCCCTTCTCCCTGCATGGGAGAAGGGGCCAGGGGATGAGGGGCTACACCTGGAACTGGCCGTTGCGCATGAAGGTTTCGCCGTCGACGGTAACCTCGCCGCCTTGCCGCAGGTCGCACACCATGTCCCAGTGGATGGCCGACTGGTTGACGCCGCCGGTGTCTGGGTAGCTGCGGCCCAGCGCCAGGTGAATCGTCCCGCCGATCTTCTCGTCGAACAGGATGCTCTTGGTGAAGCGGGTGATGCCGAAGTTCGCGCCGATGCCCAGCTCACCCAGGCGGCGCGCGCCGTCGTCGCTGGCGATCATCTTCAGCAGATACTCCTCGTTGCGCGCTGCCGTCGCCTTGACCACCTCGCCGTTCTCGAACCATAGCCGAATGTCCTGCACCTCGCGCCCGCCGACAAGGGCGGGGTAGGTGAAGCGGATCGTGCCGTTCGCCGAGGTCTCGATGGGGCCGGTGAACACCTCGCCGCTGGGGAAGTTGCGCTTGCCGTAGCTGTTGTTCCAAGTGCGCCCTTTGACGGACATGGTGATGTCGGTGTCCGGGCCGACGATGCGCACCTGGTCGCGGGGCGTGAGCCAGTCGATGAGGCGCTGCTGCGTGTCGCGTTGGGCATTCCACGCGGCGACCGGGTCCGGCTCGTTGAGGCGGCAGGCATTGAAGACGAAGTCCTCGTAATCCGTCAGCGACATTTCGGCGGCCTGGGCGAACGCGGCCGTCGGGAACAAGGTGCCGCACCAGCGCAGTTCACCCCGCGCAGCCCGCTGCCCGAATGTGCTGCCGATGCGGCTGAGGGCGGACTGGTGGCGGCGTGTGCGGTCCGGGTCGATGCCGGCGAGGGCCTGGGTGTTGGTCGAGGCATTGATGCGCAGGACGCAGTCGCAGCGCTCGGTGAGCAGCGCTTCCAGGGGCGAGACCCAGGTGAGCTGGTCGTCGTCGGCGTGGCGGTAGAACAGCTCCTCCTGCCCCGGCAGTTCCAGCGTCGTGACCACGTGCGCGCCGCGCTCCAGCGCCTTGCGGTAGGCGGCCAGGATGAGCGGCTCGGCGGCGGTGGTGGAGCGGATACGCAGCAAATCGCCGCGCCGCACCTCCAGGGAGAAGTCGACAATCACCTCGGCCATTTTCTCGATGCGCGGATCGAACACGTCACCTCCAGATGAATCTATTCTCATCACTTCAGCGACTCATAGTTCCACGCGCCGGCCCGCAGGATGGCGATGTGGGTGTGGCCGGCGGCGCGCAGCAGATCCGCGCCCTCGGCGAAGCGGAACGCCACCTGCTCCGGGACGTGGGCGTCGGCGCTCAAGGTCATGGGGATGCCGCGCTCGGCGCAGCGCCGGACGATCCAGGGGGCAGGAAACGGCGAGCGGCAGTCCCGCCGCCAGCCCGCCGTGTTCAGCTCGACAATCGTCCCGACGCCGGCCAGGTCGGCCAGCGTCGCGTCGACGATGTCCCGATACCACGGCGCGTCGTCGTCGAAGAAGCGGTTGTCGGCGTTGAACATCTTGATGCGGTCGATGTGGCCGACAATGCTAACGCCGGGAACGTGGGCCGCCTGCCGCACCAGGGCGTAGTAATCCTCGGCGAGGCGGCGGGCGTCCCCGTTGTACAGGCGCTCGAAGCCAGTGGCAAAAGTCTCGGCGCTGTGCTCGAAGCTCCACGGCGCGCCGTCTAGCTCGCCGATATAGTGTACCGAGCCGATGAGATAGTCCAGACCGAGGGGCGCGAGATGCTCGGCGGCAAAGCTCTCGATGCCGGGGCGGTAGTCTAGCTCCAGGCCCAGGTAGACTTCGATCTGGCCGCCATACATCGCCTGGAGACGGCGCACCTCCGCGACGTAGGCGGGCAGGGCGTCCAGGCGCATGGCATACTCGGTCGTCCACGGTACGGGCATGTGCGACGACGCCCCAAACGCGGGCAGACGGGCAGCCAGGGCCGCCCGGACATACGCCTCGATGAAGCCCGCCCCGTCACAGAAGGTGTTGTGGGTGTGGAGGCTGCTGGCGCGGACTATTTTTCCCATGGGTCGCGGTAGGCGTCCTCTTCGATGAGGCGCAGATAGCTCTCGTAACGCTGCGGCGCGATGTCGCCGCGCTCGGCGGCGGCGCGCACGGCGCAGCCCGGCTCGTGGGTATGGGTGCAGCCGCTGAAGCGGCACAGCGGGATGTACGGGTGGAATTCGCGGAAGCCAGCCGCAATCTCGCCCTCGTCCATGTCCCACAGCCCGACCTCGCGGATGCCCGCCGTGTCGGCGACGTAGCCGCCGTCGCCGATGGGGAACAACTGGGAGGCCGTCGTGGTGTGGCGGCCCTTGCCGGTCGCCTCGCTGATGTCGCTCACCACCTGGCCCAGGCCGGGATGAATGCGGTTGAGCAGGCTCGACTTGCCGACGCCGGACGGCCCGACAAACGCCGTGACCTTGTCGGCCAGCGCCTCGCGCAGCTCGTCCAGCCCCTGGCCGGTCTTGACGCTGGTATAGATGACCCGGTAGCCGATGTCGCGGTAGATGGAGAAGACTTCGTCGGGGACGTATGGCTCAACCAGGTCGACTTTGTTGACGATGATGAGGGCATCGACGCTGTTTTGCTCGGCCAGGACGAGATAGCGGTCCAGGCCGCGCAGGCGGGGGGGCGGCTGGGCAGCCGCCAGGACGACGGCGAGCTGGTCCAGATTGGCGATGATGATATGCTCTTTGTCGGGCGACGTACCCTGGGCCCGGCCGCCGCGCACGGCGCGCCTGGCCCACTTCGAGTGGCGCTCGTCCACCTCGGTGATGACCCCGCGCCCATCGGCGCCCATCTCGAATGTGACGTTGTCGCCGACCACCACCAACGTTTTGCTTGTCACCCGGGCGTCGCCGCGCACTAGCTTGAGCTTGCCGCGTGCGACGGCCTCGACAATCTCGCCTTCCGGCGTTCGGATGTAATAGAAGCCACTCTGAGCGCGAATCACGGTGCCTTGGCGCACCGTATCAATGCCGGTCTCCAGAACGTGCGCTGACTGCAACTCCCTCTCCTCCTTCTTGGGGCGCTTGGCAGCTCTCCCCGATCATGTGTGTGTCCGTTTTCTAATCCTCCTTCGACGCCAACACACCACGCGCCTCAAGCTCGCGCGCGAGGGTGGCAGCGTCGGTAAACACGAGGCTCGGGATGCCCAGGGCCTCGGCTGCGATGGTATTGCGGGCCTTATCGTCGATGAACAGAACTTCACCGGGGGCGCAGCCCAGCTTCTCTAGCGCCAGCTCGTAAATCTCTCGGTCGGGTTTGGCGAGGCCGACCCGCGCCGAGTTAATCACCACGTCGAACAAATCCAGCAGCTCGAACTGCACCCAGCGCGGCTCGTAGGCGAGCGTCGCGTTGCTCAGCAGGGCGAGCGCGGTGCGGCCCTTCAGCTGCCGAACGATGCCGACCACATCTTCGTCCAGGTCTTCCTGCAAGAGAAAGGCCAGCGGCCCATACGGCGCGTCGGCGGGGGCCATGCCAATGAGGGGCAGGACGCGCTGCCAGAACTCGGCGTCGCTCATCTGGCCGCGCTTGACGAGCTGCCACGGCTCGGTATCCCACAGCCGGCCCTCTAGCTCCTCGACGTTTAATCCAAGCTCGGTGGCGGCGGCGGCGTACTGCTGCGGCCGCGCGCCGCGGTTGGTCAGAACGCCGTCGTAGTCAAAGATGATGGCCTTTATTAACATGACCTTAATGTACTACTAAACCTTACGCGAGGCAAGCCCTACGTGAGAGGCGTCGAGGGTGTACGAGGTGCGCAGGTGGAAGGGGCGGAAGCCCATTTCGTCGTTGATGGTAAGCATGGGCTTGTTGGCGTCGGCGTTGCCGGTGCGGACGAAGCGCACCTGGGGCCGCTCATCCAGGACGCGCAGCATCATCGCTGCTTTGAGCCACCGCCCCAGGCCCAGGTTGCGGTAGGCGGGCAGGACGGCGGTGTCGCCCTGTTGGAGGAGCGTCGGCCGCTCCGGGTTCCAGTAGACCTCGGTGTAGCCGGCATACGCGCCGGTGGCCTTCTCCCGCGCATACATCGTCCAGCGGATGAGGCCCTGCTCTTTGTACGTGGCTTCCAGGTCGCGCAGCTCGTCCACCGTCCAGATCTCTTCCTCGATGTGATCGTCGTGCGGCGCGTCGTTCATCGCGCTCAGCATGTGGACGACGGCGTCCAGCGCCGCCTCGGTGTACGTCTCGCCCCAGAAACCGATCTCGAAGCCCTGGGCGCGCTCCTGTGCCCGGGCGATCCACTCGCGCATCCGCGCCGCAGCCACGTCGCGCACGTCGAGCTGGTTCCAGCGCGACGGCAGGCCCGCCTTCGCGCCAACGCGCGTGGCGAACGCCGCGCCGGCCGGGACGCTCTCCAGTGTGCGCCCCATCATCGTCGTGCGCCCGCCAGCCTGGACTGTCTCTGCCACGCGTGCCAGGAGCGCCGTGGCGATGCCCTGGCGCCGCGCCTCCGGACGCACTTCGAGTTGGACGAAGGCGAGGTGCTGGTTGTCCTGCACCTGCCACATGTCCACGACGCCCTGGCCGCGCAGGACGCGCCCGTCGTCGCTCCACGCTGCCCAGCGCGTGCGGTGGAGGATGGCCGGGGTGCGGGTTTGCTCGCGGATCGTGAGAGCCAGGGGGCGGGGAGGGTCGTCGGGAAAGGCCTCGGCCAACATTCGGTTCTCAAACTCATTCAACGCCGCCCACTCGGCGTCACTCGCCACGCGGGGGTCAAACACGCGCAATTGCATTTCGAATCCTTCAGTGTGGTGGATGGCATACGCCAACTTGATTAACTTCCGAATGTCACCCCGACGAAGGAGGGGTCTGGTCTGCCGCAGTCCAGATGCCTCCTCCGTCGGCATGACACCGTAAACATTTCTGTGGAGGCGATGGACGCGCCATAACACAATTGGTCGTGAACGATCGGACTGGCCTCCGCCTTTCGCGGACTTCGTGGTCCCAAGCCTCACGCTCCGCTGCGCGTCATCTCGCGCAGGACGTCCTCGGCGATTTGGAGCGTCTGGTCGATGTGGGCGTCGGTGTGGGCGGCGCTGATGTGGTTGCGCTTGAGGTTCAGCGGCAGCTGGAACGCGCCGCGCCGCGTCGTCTCGCGGCGGAAGGCAATGAAGCGCGCCGTGTCGTTGCGCAGCAAGTCGGCGTAGGTCTCGATGGGGCCGTCCATGAAGTACACCACCCAGATCGAGCCGTAGCCCGCGACCGTCGCCCGAATGCCGACGCGCTCGATGATGTCGGCCAGGCCGCGGCGCAGCCGCTCGCCGAGGGCCGCCATGCGCGCCTGGGCGGCGCCGTCCGCCAGCGCCGCGACCGTCGCCAGGGCCGCGGCGACGCTGACCGGATGGCCGTTGTACGTGCCGGCGAAGTAGACGTCGCCGCCCGCTGTGGTGTAGTGGTTCAGCAGGTCAGCGCGGCCGGCGACGGCGGCGATGGGGTAGCCGTTCGCCATCGCTTTCGCCAGTGTCGTCAGGTCCGGTGTCACGCCGCAGATTGCCTGGTAGCCGCCGAGGGCGTGGCGGAAGCCGGTGATGACCTCGTCGAAGATGAGGACGATACCGCGCCGCCGCGTGATCTCGCGCAAGCCTTCGAGGAAGCCGGGCGCGGGCAGGATGCAGCCGACGTTGTGGGCAATCGGCTCGACGATGATGGCGGCGATGTCGTCTCCCTCGGCGGCGACCGCCCGCTCCACAGCGTCGAGGTCGTTGTAGGGCAGGACGATGGTGTTTTCCACCACCGACTGATTCAAGCCCGCCGAAAGGACGTCGCGCTCGCCGAAATGCTCGGCTGGCGTGGCGACGTTCATCAAGACGGCGTCGTGGTGGCCGTGGTAGCAGCCCTGGAACTTGATGAGCTTGTGCCGCCCCGTGACGCCGCGCGCCAAACGGATGGCGCTGAACGTCGCCTCCGTCCCGCTGTTGCAAAAGGCGACCCGCTCGGCGCTGGGAACGTGGCGGCAGACAATCTCGGCCAGCCGCACCTCCCCCTCCGTCGCGCCGATGCCCACCAGGTCCAGCGTCCCCGCCGTCTCGATCACCGCCTGAGTCACGCCGGGGTGGCAGTGGCCGAGGACGACCGGACCGAAGGCGGCGTGGTAGTCGATGTAGCTCTGGCCGTCAGCGTCGGTGAGGCAGGCGCCCTCGGCGCGGGTGATGACGATGGGCGGGTCGATGGCGCGGATGGTGGAGTTGACGCCGCCGGGGATAACCTGCCGCGCCAGGTCGGCGATGTCGGCGGAACGGGAGCGAGTCATGAAAATCTCTCGACAAGTATACCAACTAGAAAGGCCGTCATTGCGAGCGTGAGCCAAGCAATCCCCCGCCCTTGCGACAGACGGTCTGAGTGGCTAGAGCGTGGCTATCACCCGCCGGGGATTGCTTCGTCGTTCCTCCTCGCAATGACTCGTATCTTGTCATTGCGAGCGTGAGCGAAGCAATCTCCCGCCCTTGCGACAGACGGTCTGAGTGGCTAGAGCGTGGCTATCACCCGCCGGGGGATTGCTTCGTCGTTCCTCCTCGCAATGACTCGTATCTTGTCATTGCGAGCGTGAGCCAAGCAATCCCCCGCCCTTGCGACAGACGGTCTGAGTGGCTAGAGCGTGGCTATCACCCGCCGGGGGATTGCTTCGTCGTTCCTCCTCGCAATGACAGGCCGGTCTAGCCCTTCCCGGCGGCCAGCCCGCTGCTGACGAGGTAGTCGTAGCTCTCGCTCACGGCGGTCAGCATGTCCGTCGCGCAGTGGTCGAGTTCAACGATGAGCCACTCGGTGTTAGGTGCGGCGTCGATGATGCGCCGGTAGTCCATCTTGCCCTGGCCGACGGCGGTCTGGGGCACGTCCTTCTGCACCGGCCCATCCTTGACGTGAATCAAGGGCGCGCGGGTGCCGAGGCGCTCGATGATGGCGACGGGGTCCGCGCCCGCCACCTGCGCCCAGTAGCAGTCGACCTCGAAGATGATGGAGTCGTCCAGGCGTTCCAGCATGATGTCGAAGGGGATTTGCCCCTCCACCGGCTCGAACTCCCACCAGTGGTTGTGCAGGCCGAGATGGACGCCGTTGGTCTTGGCGGTCTGGGCCAGGGCGTTGGCCGTGTCGCACGCGCGGCGGATATCGTCCAGGGTCTTGAAGTTGTCGCGGCCAAGCCCGCCGCCGCTGACGGCGTAGCCGCATTCCAGGGCGGCTGTCGTCTCGAAGGCGGCGTTGGCGTCGGCGAATATGTTGACGTGGGCGGCCGGAACGGCGAGGCCCAGCTCGCGGAAGAGGCGGACGGCGTCACGGACGTTGCTGCCGGGGAAGCCGGCCGGCTCGAGGCCGGCGTAGCCCATCGTGGCGACCTGGCGGATGACACTGGCGTAGTCGTCCGGTAGTTGGGCGCGAAGAGTATAGAGTTGCAAAGCGATGGGTGCGGTCATTTCGTGTATCCTGTAGAAATGGGATAGCAACGCAGAGGCGCAGAGACGCAGAGGAAAGAGTGCAGAGGTCTTTTCTTTCTCTGCGCCTTTGCGTCTCTGCGTTTCCTTCCTCTTAGGGGGTGGGAATGTCGTTGGTGCGGCCGGTGCGCGAGGTACTGCCCTCACTGCCGCCGGTGCTTTCCAGGCTATCGTCGTCGGGCCGCTCGGCGGGCGAGCTTTGCGTCTGGTCCGTGTCGCGCGTTGACTTGCTGCCCTGCGATCCCTGGTCGTTCGTGCCGCTCTGCGTGTCGATGCGCGTGTGCTCAGCGAGAACATCCAACATCATAGTCCCTCCTTGAAGTGTAACTTGCGAATCCTCTAGCAAGAAGACTGCCACAGAGGCACAGAGGACACAGAGGATTTGGAACTTATCCTATCCTCCTCTGCGTCTCTGCGTTGCCTTTCCCATCTTTCAGGCGCGCTCGACCTGGACCAGGTTGGTGTAGAACGTCGCGCCGCGCCCCATGTCGGTCAGGGCGTCCGAGGTGAGCCGGTTGATGCCCTTGCGCTCGGGGCTGAGCTTCGTCCACCAGGTGGCCTCGGCCGCCGCGACGCCGGGCCGGACGGCGGCGCCAACGCGGGCGCGCAGCCGCACCTCGCCCCGGTCGTTAAACACGCGGCACCAGTCGCCGTCGGCGATACCCCGCGCCTCGGCGTCAGCCCTGCTCAACTCGATAAACGGCTCCTTTTGCTTGGCGATGAGGCCGTCGACGTGGGAGAACGACGTGTTGAGGAAGAAGTGCGCGCTTGGCGTGATGAGATGGATGGGGTAGCGCGCCGCCAGCGCCGGGTCGGCCTCGGCGCTCTCGGCGATGGGGTCGTGGCGCGGCAGCGGGTCGAGTCCGTCGGCGGCCATGCGTTCAGAGTACAGCTCGACCTTGCCGCTCGGCGTCGGGAAGCGGCCGTGGGCGAAGGGGGCCCAGGGCGTATATGTCGGCGCGTCCGCCGTCGGCGTGCTGATGTTGCCCCCTGCGGCCGCCGGTTCCACCGTTGGTAGGGCGAGGCGCGCCCAACCCTCGGCCATCAGCCGCTCGCGGGTGATGCCTTGGAGATGCGGGTGTTGGCGGGCGAGGGCCTGGTCGATCATGTCCTCGACGGTGTCGTCGAAGCAGCCTTCGGTGAAGCCCATCGCTTTTGCCAGGCGGCGGAATAGCTCGACGTTGGACACCGACTGGCCGAGGGGCGCAATGGCGGGCTGGTTGATTTGGAGGTAGTAGTTGCCGTATGCCTTGTGCAGGTCGGTGTGCTCGAGCTGCGTCGTCGCGGGCAGGACGATGTCGGCGTAGTCCGTCGTGTCGGTGAAGTACGGGTCGTGGACGACGGTGAACAGGTCGTCGCGCATCAGGCCGTCGATAACCCGCGACGAGTTGGGGGTGCTGGCAGCCGGGTTCGCGTCGTAGACGAATAGCGCCTTGATGGGCGGGTCGTTCAGGGTGAGCAGCGCGTCGCCGAGCTGGTTCATGTTGACCCAGCGCGGTTCGGGCGTCGGGCGTAGGTCCGGGCGGGCCAGGGCAGCGGTGTCCAGCGGGAACGCGCCGGACGTGCTCAGCAGCGCCCCGCCGCCTACGTCGCGCCACGCGCCGACGATGGCCGGGAGGCACGCCACGGTGCGCACCATCATGCCGCCGTTGGTGTGGCGCTGGAGGCCGTAGTTGAGGCGGATGACCGAGGGCCGCGTCGTCGCGTACTCCCGCGCCAGGGCGAGGATGTCCTCGGCGGGGATGCCCGTTGTCGCGGCGGCGCGCTCGACCGGCCACGCGGCGGCGCGCTCCCTCAGCGCGTCGAAGCCGACGGCGTGCTCGTCCAGCCACGCCTGGTCGTGGCGGCCTTCGCCGATGATGACGTTCATGAGCGCCAGGGCCAACGCGGCGTCCGTGCCGGGGCGCGACGCGAGATGCCAGTCGGCCAGGCGGGCAGTGCGTGTCTGGCGCGGGTCGATGACGATGAGCCGCGCGCCCGCCTTGCGCGCCGCCGTGATGAACGGCATCAGGTGGGTGTTGGAGGTGGCCGGGTTGGAACCCCAGACGATGATGAGCTTCGCGTGGGCGAACGCCTCGGGGTCTGTACCGATGGCCGCGCCGTAGGTGTACTTCCACGCCGTGAAGCCCGCCTCGGAGCAGATGGTGCGCTCGAGTTGGCTCGCGCCCAGGCGGTGGAAGAAGCGGCGGTCCATGCTGCCCTCGTTGAGCAGGCCCAGGGTGCCGGAGTAGGAGTACGGGAGGATGGCCTGGGCGCCATGCTCGGCGATGATGCCCTGGAAGCGCTCGACGATCTCGGCGATGGCCTCGTCCCACGGGATGTCCTCGAACTGGCCGCTGCCCTTCGGGCCGACGCGGCGGCGTGGGGTGAGGACGCGGCGCGGGCTGTAGACCAGGTCCAGGTAGTGCTGGCCGACCTTGCCGCACAGGAAGCCGCGCGTGGTCGGGTGCGTCGGGTCGCCCTCAATCTTGACGGCGCGCCCCTCGCGCACGGTAATCTTCATGCCGCACGTATCCGGACAATCGTGGGGGCAAACGGCGTGGACAACGCGAAGGTCCGCGTCGCTCAAGATCATAGCCATAGGTAGGTCTCCCGTGGGACAGAACGAATTGCGCTATTCTAGCCCAAAGCGCCATGAATCACAAGCGCCGATTCTCTTTGCCTTCCCCTCATCGGCATGATATAATCACGCCACACGAACCCTGTCACGCGCCCCACCGAGGAGGACCCATTCATGGATATTTCCGTTCGCGAGATGAAGCGCGTTGTTCTGGTTGGCCCCTCCGGCCGCATCGACCACCAGTCGGCTCCTGAGCTTCAGAAAGTGTTGGACGAGCAAATTGCCGGCGGCCACTTCAAAATTGTTGTGGACATGAGCAATGTAACCTATATCAGCTCCGCCGGGCTGCGCGTGCTCCTAGCGGCGCGCAAAGGCGTCAAGCGTTGGAACCGGGGTGACCTGCGGCTCGCGGGCGTCCAGCCCTTCGTCCGCGAGACCCTGGAGCTTGTCGGCTTTACCCGTATCTTCGAGATATACGACGACACCGTAGACGCAGTAGGGAGTTTCTAGTTGGTGGACGCGCTGCGGCATGATTCCTGCCCGTTAGCGACTTGAGATGGATTATCGAGACGCTTTCGCAAAGTACGTGGAGAGCCAGGAGTTATCACCCCAGGAGGCAGCGGACACCTGGGACGCCATACTGGCTTTCGAGCGCTGGCTGGCCGCGACGGGCCAGCCAGCCGTTCTGTCGCGTACCGCCGCGCTGAAGTACCGCGCCGACCTCGTCGCCCAGGCAGCCGACCGGGAAGACCTGCGGCAGCGCGTCGCCCCCGTCCAGCGCTTTGTGTCGTGGTTAGACCGCACGGGTCAGGCCGAGGTCGAGGAGCGCACCGTTCAGGCGCTTGACGCGCTCAAGGAGATTACCACCGCACTCAACCAGACGGCGGATCTCCAGGAAGCCATCGAGACCACGCTGCGCGCTGTGACCTCGCTTCTGGGCCTCGGCACAGGCTGGGTCTTCCTGCTGAACGAGGCCGACGCCTTCATTCCGGTCGCCGATATCGGGCTGCCGCCGGCCCTGTCTGCGGACGACCGGCGCGAGTTGCGCCGCGAGCCAGAGTGCGAGTGCCAGTGGCAGCTTCGCACCGGGCGGCTCAAGCGGGCGGTGAATATCGTCCAATGCAGCCGCCTGGAAGAAGCGAATGGCGACACGGCGGGCCTGCGCTACCACGCCAGCATCCCCATTCGCGCCCGCAAGCGGACACTGGGCATTCTCAATGTCACAGGGTCGTCGCAGGAGGTATTCAGCGGCGCGGATTTGCAAGTGCTGGGCGCCGTTGGCGACGCCCTGGGCATGGCAATCGAGCGGGCGCGGCTCATCGACTACGCCCGCAGCCGTCGTCTCCGCGAGCAGGAGACCCTGCTGCGCCTGTCTCGCGAGCTGCTGTCCAGCCTCGACCCGCGCCACGTGACACAGCTCGTGGTGGAGGAGGCGGCGCGCATCTTCGACGCCGACGCCGCGACCCTGGCGCTGCTCACGGGCGAAGACATGATGACCATTGTGGCGACAGTCGGCTGGCAGCAGGAGTGGCTAGAGGGGGGCGGGTATCGCGCTCTGCCCGGCGGCCTGACTCACCGCGCCTACGTCGGCGGCGAGACCATCATCGAGGCCGACATGCTGGCGTCGCCCTCCGGCGGCTCGGACCTCGTGCGCGCCCACGGCTGGCGCGCGGGCGTCGCCGTGCCCGTCGCCATCCGCGACACGGTTATCGGCGTGCTGACCGTCTACGCGACGACGGCGGACCACTTCAGCGACGACGACTCGCGGCTGCTCGGGCTCATCGCAGCGCAGGCGGCGCTGGCGATCCACAACGCGCGAGAGTACGAGGAGAAGGCCCAGGAAGCCTGGCACCGCAACGCCCTGCTCCAGGTGGCGGAGAACATCCGCGACTTGAGCACCATGCAGGATATCCTGGAAACCGTCGGCCACCTGGCCCCGATGTTCCTCGGCGCGACGTCGTGCGGCTTCTTTCTGTGGAATGGCCCGGCGGCGGCATTTGTGCCGCACCTCATCGTCGGCGACGCCGACGACGCCCAGTGCCGCGAGCGATTTGCCGCGCTGCCCGCCGCTCAGACTGGCGTCCTCTTCGACCGGGTGCTGGCGGTCCGCCAGCCGTTCCTGGTGACGCAGCCAGAGGCGCCGGGGAGCGCCGACGTGTTCGACGTGTTCAGCGCCAAGCGGCTGCTCGTCGTGCCGCTGGTTGCCCGCAGCCTCCTCGTCGGCGTCATGATCCTGGACCCGTCTTCGGAAACTGAGCGCTACACAACGCGCTTGCTGGACATTGCCAGCGGCATGGGAACGCAGACCGCCGTGGCTATCGAGAACGAGCGCCTGCGGCGGGCAGAGATGGAGGCGGAGCGGCTGGCCCAGGAGCTTGAGCTGGCGCACAACATCCAGCGCAGCTTCCTGCCCGACCAGGCGCCGACGCTCGCCGGCTGGGATATTGCGCCGCGCTGGGAGCCGGCCCGTATCGTGACGGGCGACTTCTACGATTTCGTGATGCAGCCCGACGGCGGCCTCGGTGTCGTCATCGCTGACGTGTCGGACAAGGGCGCGCCGGCCGCCATCTTCATGGCCGTCTCGCGCAGCCTGCTGCGGGCGAGCAGCCTGGCGTACTCCGACGTGGCCGAGGCGATTGACCACGCCAACGCCCTCATCGCTGCCGACGCCGAGTCGAGCATGTTCGTCACCGCGTTCCTGCTCAACCTGGATGGGCGCGTCGGCCACATCGATTTCGTCAACGCGGGCCACAACCCGCCGCTGCTCGTCCGCGCCGATGGAACGCACGAGTGGCTGGGGCGCGAGGCCCACGGCCCGGCCCTGGGCATCGTGCTGGACTACCGCTGGCCCCAGCGCAGCGTCGATCTCGCACCGGGCGATACGCTTGTGCTGTACACGGATGGCGTGACCGAGGCCATCAACGGCGACGACGAGGCGTTCGGGGAGGAGCGCCTGGCTCAGGTTGTGGCCCAGGGCCGCGACCTATCCGCCGAATCCCTGGCATCCCACATCGTGGATGCCGTCGCCGAGTTTGCCGGCGGCCACCCGCAATTCGACGACATCACCCTTGTGGTACTGAAGAGACTGGGAGAGTAAGATGTCCGCGCCTGACCGCCGTGTCCTGACGACGACGAGCCGCCCCGACAACCTGGCGAGCATTGCAGAGTTCATCTCGGGCGCTGCCGCTGACTTTGGGCTGACCGACCAGGAAGCCTACTACGCCCAGATGGCGGTCGACGAGGCCGTGACGAATGCCATCGAGCACTCCTACGGCGGCAAGGAAGGGCCGATTGAGATCATCGTGGAGCGGCGGAGCGACAACTTCGTGGTGACCATTCGCAACCAGGGCGAACGGTTCGACCCGACGAGCGTGCCGGAGCCGAACGTCGACGCGCCGCTGGACGAGCGCGAGCCGGGTGGGCTGGGCCTGTTCTTCATGCGGCGGCTGATGGACGACGTGACCTTCCGCTTCAACCCGGACGGCTGGAACGAAGTGGTCCTGACGCGCCGCCGCCGCGTCATCGCCTCGTCGCCCTCGCGCTACAACGGCACTATCCTCGTGGTCATGCCGCGCGGTCGGCTGGACGCCAACGGCTCGCAGTACCTCGATGGCGAGTTGGAAAGTCTGGCCGGACAGGGGCAGTGGAAGATCGTCGTGGACTTCAGCCAGGTGACGTACATCAGCTCGACCGGGCTGCGCGTCCTGCTCGCCGCCGTCAAGCGCAGCCGCCGCCAGGCGGGCGACGTGAAGTTGTGCCGCCTGACACCGCCGGTGCTCAAGATATTCCGCATGGCCGGCTTCGACAACATCTTCAGTTTCTACGAGACCGAAGAGCAGGCGGTCAAAGCGTTCAAGGCATGAACCTCCCCACGCGCATCTGGCAGCTTGTCGTCGCCGCGCTGGGTGTGGCGCTGCTCGTCATCGCCGCGCGTCCGCCGGCCGCGTTCGCCTCGCTCACCGACGCAAGCCAGCTTTTTGGTTTGGCGCTGTTCGTCCTGCTTTCCATGATCGTCAAGCGCGCCGGCTTCGAGGTCATTCCCGACGCCACCCACAGCCTCGTCGGCGTGGTGGACATCGCCGCGCTTCTCGTCTTCGGCCCCGTCGTCGGCGCGGGCGTCGCGGCCATGAGCGAGCTAATCTACCTCGTGGCGCGCGCCGTCCGCCGTTACCCCTTCAGCCCCTCCGTTTACGTCGGCTACCCGCTGTATGGCGCGGCGGTCAAGGCCATTGTCGCGCTGGGCAGCGCATGGGTCTACCAGGTCCTTGGCGGCATGTTCGCGCCGACGGACGTGACCATCGGCGCGCTGATCCCCCTGGCCGGGCTATTCGTGACCTGGTTTTCGCTCGACCACGTCGCCTGGCTGGTCCGCAACTCCCTGGCGCACGGCACGGCGCAAACCGCCGCCTGGCTGCGGCGCTCGTGGCGCGAGTCGCTGGGTATCGAGCTGCTGCCGCTGCCGATTGCGCCGGTTCTCGCCGTGGCCTACGACATGGGCAGCCTCGTCTTCCTCATCCTGGCGGGCGGTATTGTCGTCGCCGGCGCCCTCGTCCACCGCCTGGCGCGCACGACGCGCCAGCTCAACGACCGGCTGACCGAGCTGACGACGTTCGAGGAGTTGGGCGAGGCCATCATCAACGCCCAGATGGACATCAAGCGCCTGGCGCAGCTGGCATACGACTATACCACGCGCATCGTCGGCCCGGCCGACTTCCGCTTCGCCTTGCTCGATAGCGAGCGCGACACCCTGCGGCCCATCCTCTGGATCGTAGGCGGCGAGCGCCAGCCGCCGGAGGGGATGCCGCTCGACGGCATGCGCCTCTGGCTGTCCAACGCCTGGGAGAGCGAGCGCATCCCGAACGTACACGCCGCCCCGCCCAAGCTCCAGGAGGTCGTCGATCCGGGCGAGCAGTCGGCGCTCCTCGTCCCGCTGATGGCGGGGCGCGAGGTCATCGGCGGCATGGTGGTGCAAGACAGCCGCCCGAACCACTTCACCGACGCCCACCTGCGCTTGCTGACGAGCCTCGCGGCCCAGATTGCCGTCGGCATCGAGAACGGCCGCCTGTACGAGCGCGAGTGGAAGCGCGCTGTCCAGCTCAGCGCCATCAGCGAGGTCAGCCGCCAGGTCGCCGCCATCGTCACCCTCGAAGAGTTGTTCAGCCGCGTCGTGCATCTCATCCAGGCCAGCTTCGGCTACGACTTCGTCCAGATTCTCACCTTGCAAGAGGACGCGCTGTTATTCCGCTCCAGCACCGGCGAGCTGCACGCGACGCGGCGCGCCGACAGCTACACCATCCCCCTCGGCCAGGGCATCACCGGCTGGGTGGCTGCCAACGGCGAGCCGCTGATGGCGAACGACGTCAGCCAGGAGCCGCGCTACATCCTCGACCCAGAGCACCAGCTCCACGCGACGCGCTCCGAGCTGGCCGTCCCGCTCAAGATCGAGGACCGTGTCCTCGGCGTCCTGGACGTGCAGAGCAACCGCACCGGCGCGTTCGACAAGGACGACCTGTTCGTGCTCAAGACCCTGGCCGACCAGATCGCCATCGCCATCCAGGAGGCGCGGCTGTACCAGGAGGCGCTGGCGCGGCAGCGGCTGGAGCAGGAGCTTGTCCTGGCGGCGCAGATCCAGGCCTCGCTGCTGCCGGAGAACGTGCCGGTCATCCCCGGCTACGAGGTCGCGGCGTTCTGGCGGCCGGCGCTGGAGATGGCGGGCGACTTCTACGACTTCGTAACGCTGACCGACGGGCGCTGGGGCTTCGTCATCGCCGACGTGTCGGACAAGGGCATCCCGGCGGCGATGTTCATGGCTGCCACGCGCAGCATGGTGCGCGCGTCGGTCCTGGGCCGCCGCCCGCCGGTCGAGGCCATCACCCGCGCCAACGCCCTCATCCTGCGCGACACGCGCGCCGACATGTTCGTGACGCTGTGCTACTGCGTGCTGGACCCGTCATCCGGGCATCTCATCTACGTCAACGCGGGCCACACACCGCCGCTCATCTACCGCGCCAAGGCGGACCGCGCCGAGTACCTGCACAGCAAGGGCATCGTTCTCGGCGCAATCGAAGATATCCATCTAGAGGAGAAGGTGGTCACGCTGCGCCCTGGTGACGTGCTGGCGCTGTACACCGACGGCGTGACCGAGGCGATTACCCTGGAGGAGGTGGAATTCGGGGAGGAGCGCCTGGCCGACGTGGTGCGCCGCTGCCACGCGCAACACCCGAGTGAGATTATCGGCTCCATCGTCGCCGCCGTCACCGAGTACGTCGGCGACGCGCCGCAGCACGACGACTTCGCATTGATCGTCATCAAACGACACCCCTGACACCAAATGGAGGAATGACCCATGCGTACACCCATTGTAGCCGGAAACTGGAAAGCGAATAAGACTGTGCCGGAGGCGCTCGACCTGGTCGACGCCCTGGCGAAAAACGTGGCCGACGTCTCGGACGTGCAGATCGTGGTCGTCCCGCCCTTCACGGCCATCTACGCTGTGGCCGACCGCCTCAAGGGGACGAACGTCCGCGTCGGCGCGCAGAACATGTACTGGGAGAAGTCGGGCGCGTACACCGGCGAGGTGACGCCGCTCATGCTCCAGGGCGTGGTGGACTACGTCATCATCGGCCACTCCGAGCGGCGCAAGCTGTTCGGCGAGACGGATGAGACAGTGAACAAGAAGGTCCACGCCGCCCTGGCCTACGGCCTGACGCCCATCGTCGCCGTCGGCGAGACGCTGGAGGAGAATGAGGCCGGGCAGACGGGCGCGGTCGTCACGCGCCAGATGCGGGGCGGCTACGCCGGACTGACGGCGGAGCAGGCGCTCAAGACTGTCGTGGCGTACGAGCCGGTGTGGGCCATCGGCACGGGCCGCGCGGCGACGCCAGAAGGCGCGAACGCCGTGTGCCGCGACTTCTGCCGGGGCACGCTGGCCGAGCTGTACGGCGACGAGGTCGCGCAGCAGATCCGCGTCCAGTACGGCGGGTCGGTGACGCCGGACAACGCCAAGAGCCTGTTCGGCCAGTCGGACATCGACGGCGCGCTCGTCGGCGGCGCCTCGCTCAAGGCCCCCGACTTCACCGCCATCATCATGGCCGCCAAGCCGTGATCCTCCAACGCCGTAGACCTGACAGGTTTTCAAAACCTGTCAGGTCTACGCGCGAGTGGGCCGAACTATGTCACAAATTGCATTTGTCACGGGCGCCGACCGGGGGCTGGGCCTGGCGTTGTGCGAGGGTCTGCTGGCGCGGGGCTGGCAGGTGTTTGGCGGCCAGAACATGCCCGACTGGCCGCAGTTGGGCGAGCTGCGCGAGCGCTTCCCCGACGCGCTGTACATTGTCCCACTGGACGTGCGCTCGATTGAGTCGGCCCGCGCGGCCGCCCAGACGGTCGAGGCGGCGGCTGGTCGGGTCGATCTGCTCATCAACAACGCCGGCGTCAACTCACCCACCTCGCCGCGCAGCATCCGCGAGGCGCCGGATTACGCCGAGATGTTCCGCCTGTACGACGTGAACGCCGTCGGGCCGCTACGTGTGGTCGAAGCGTTCTTGCCGTTGACCGACCGCAGCGACGTCAAGCGCCTGTGCTTCGTCTCGTCAGAGGCGGGCAGCATCGGCGCGGCCCAGCGCACCGCGTGGTACGGCTACACGATGTCCAAGGCGGCGCTCAACATGGGCGTGCGCCTGCTGTTCAACCTCTTGCGGCCCGAGGGCTACACGTTCCGCGTCTATCACCCGGGGTGGATTCGCTCCTACATCAGCGGCGTCAAGGGCACGGAGGCAGACCTGGAGCCGGAGGAGGCCGCCGTGCCGGCGCTGGCCTACTTCCTCGACGCCAGCGCCGATGAAGATGTGCTGGTGATGCGCGACTGGGAAGGCAAGGAATGGCCGTGGTAACGGGAGGCGGCATGCGGGTCCTGGTGTTGAGTGAGGATCGCTGGCATTCGATGGCGACAGTGCGCGCGGGGTTGGAGCCGCTGGCGGCGGTCGGCTTCGCCTTCGACTGGGTCGCGCCGGGCGATGTCCCGTCGGCCGAGCAGCTCGCGGCCTACCCGCTGGTGGTGCTCGCCAAATCCAACAATCGCTCGGCCGTCGATCTTTCGCCCTGGGCCGACGACTCCCTCGCCGAGGCGATTGTGCGCCAGGTGCGCGCAGGGCAGGGCTGGGTCGTGATTCACTCGGGCGTGGCGGGCTACGGGGACATGGCCACGCTGCGGGGCTTGATGGGCGGGGCGTTTCTCCACCACCCGCCGCAGTGCCCGGTGACCGTCACGCCCCACGCCGGGCATCCCCTGTGCGTTGGCAGCGAGGCGTTCACGCTGATCGACGAGCACTACCACGTGGCGTTGGACGATGCGGCGGTCGACGTGTTCCTGACGACGACCTCCGAGCACGGCGCGCAGCCGGCCGGTTGGACGCGGCAGGAGGGCAAGGGCCGGGTGTGCGTCCTGACGCCGGGCCACAACCTACCGGTGTGGCTCCACCCCGCCTACCAGCGCCTCATCACCAACGCGCTCTGCTGGGCCGGCGGTTTGTAGCGCCGACTCCCAGTCGGCCTTCCTGGAATCCAAATACGCCACGTTTCCCTATTGACATAGTGCGGACTCAACACTATAATGCTCTCAATCAGTTACAACTGCAGGCGATGCTGATCTCCACCATGCCTGTCTCCAACCCACCCCCTCTATTCATCCAGCTACCCTTTGGAGTCGTCAGCACTCCGGTGTAGTCTTGGGATCTGTTGTACTTTCACCAGAAAATTGATTTCGGATGGTCGCCTTACATAAGGTGGCGATTACGTCTGCTACATCATGACTTCATTGACGATCCATCAACTTGCAGCGGCTATTCCTTGTTTGGATTGAGGGAGAACACTATGCTACAGTGGAACATGTCGTCGTTGCGTAAGCTACTTGAAAGCAAGTTGAGTCTCGAAGAACTGAAAAGTACTGCATTTGATCTTGGTATTGACTACGAGGGGGTGTCAAAGGGTGAGTTGGTGCGCAAGCTTCTTAAGCACGTCATCAGCCAGGAAAAACAGCCGACGTTGATAGGGTGGCTTGAAGAGAATCGTCCAGATATAGACATCCATGACCTGTTAAGGGATACCCACCTGGATGAATCGCCAGCACTAGATGATGACAATAGTATTAGAGCGAGAATAATTAGAAAGACTAGAACTGAACGTATTGAGAAGAATCTTAAGGAGATGCTTAATGGAGCAGAAGTTATTCGGCTCTTTATGGAAGCCCGACCGGATTTAGTGTCGAACACTACAGACGACGAGATTGACGAGTCTAGTCGGGTGCCAGAGATATTCCCAGTAGATACAAGTATCGTTACTGTGTTTAAGAAGTACGATCGTGAACTGCTCATACTAGGGGAACCCGGTGCTGGGAAGACAATTCTTGTTCTACTGTTGTTAAGCTATTTACTAGATCTTGCGGAACTAGATGGAACCCAACCTATCCCAATCTATTTGCTTCTATCCTCGCTTGGGGAGAGTACGTCTTCGCTGTCTGAATGGGTTGTAGACGAGCTCCGAGGTAATGTGTCACCCGATCTGGTTCGCGACTGGATCAAACGTGATCAACTTGTGCTTATTCTTGATGGCTTGGACGAAGTAAAACCGGAACACAGAAAAGGATGTATAGAGAAGATAAACGACTTCCTGTGTGAACATGGCGCATCTATGATTGTTAGCGTTCGCCCAAGAGATTACCTAGAGACTGGAAAGAAACTCAATCTGACTGGGGCGGTCTTGCTGCAACAAGTAAATGATGAGCAACTCGCGTCTTACCTGAAAGGCTCTGATGCTGGTCTGACTGCCCTACGCCAGGATTTGATGAGCAAGCCCCACCTCCGTGAGATGGCGAAGAACCCCTTGAGCCTATCTATCATGAGAAGTGTCTATATGGACTTCTACGCTGACGAGGGGCAGCAAGTTGAGATTCAAGAGAATAACCAACGGTCTCTTATCTCACGATATACGACTGGTTTACTAAAGCCAAAGGAGGAAACAAGCAAGCCGCTGAATCGAAGAAAGCGGAAAAAAGATCTTTCACCCGATCAAATGACCCGCTGGTTATCTTGGCTTGCGAACAAAATGGCTGTGCATGGTCAAACTGAGTTTTATCTTGAGCGTCTTCAGCCAGATTGGTTGGACACGGCAGCTCAACATCGGGAATACTCAATTGTTTGCCAAGTGACGGTGAGACTTATTTTTGGCATGATATGCGGGTCGGCTTTCTACCCGGCCTTCGGTATCTTAGGAGGAGTAGGAGGGTTCTTCTTCGGTTTTCTCTTCTCCAGGATAAAATATGGCTTTAAAGAGATAAGAACTGTTGAAGTGTTAGGCTGGTCTTCTAGCAGGCTACGAGCGCATCTTGGCGAGAGCATTAGGGATGGGCTGTTAGTGGGACTCGTATTCGGCATTTTTTGGTACTTAGCAGTACAAGACTTGAAGATCGCAGCTATTATTACTCTCCTATCGGGGACTGCTCACAGCCTGGTATTCTTGATACTAAGCGGGTTGCAGGGTGGAGAGTTAGAAACGCGCCTTGCCCCTAATCAGGGGATCAAGAGGTCGGCGCGGCTTGCTGTTCTGTCAGCAATGCTTGGTGCGTCAGCAACCGTTCTTGTATTTGGTTTAGTATGGTCAGTCTATGAAGCAGTAATTGGAGGTACCATAAGCAACTTTACTTTGCTTGTTGGTGGAGTGATCATTCAGTGGGCGATTGTGGGTGCGATAAACGGGTCTTTGTACAACGGAGCACTGGCTGTTCTTCAGCACTTTGTTCTTAGAATAATCCTCTGGCTGAATGGTGCGATACCATTGGACTATGTTCGTTTTCTAAATCAGGCTGAGTCTCAGAGGATACTTTATGGAACTGGAGCTGGCTATCGTTTCTCTCATCAACTGATTCAACAAGAAATGGTGATGCGTGAACAACCACTTCCTCCAATCTTAACTCCTCGGCAAATTTGGATTTTAAGAGGAGCAGCTTTATCCGTCTTCGTAAGTATTGTCTTATTCCCGATTGTTGCAGTGTGGTCTGATCGAGAGTCGGTGATGGCAGAGTGGGATTATAAACATGGTCTAAGTACTTACAACGAAGGCGTAAGTAATCCTTCAATGGCCACGAGCAGGTATCGTTCGGCTATACAACAGTTTACCAATGCAATTCAACATAACTCATCGGATTACAGGCCTTATGTATACAGAGGAATAGCACAGCTGCGGATCGGAGATTATAATCACGCGGCAGCCGATCTATACGCAGTGGCCAACTTGATCACGGCTACTGAGGATCCAAAGGACGCGGCAGTCTTGAATGAGCTCTGCCGGTACGGAAGCCTTTTTGGCTTCTCTGCCACTGTTATATATGCATGCAATAAGGCTGTTGAGCTCGCTCCTGATGATGGACGATATTATGATAGTCGAGGAATAGCATGGGCATTAACGGGTCATCCCCGACAAGCCATCGACGATTTTTCAAAGTTCATTGAGTGGTCTCGGCGTTATCCCCAATTGACGCGAATTGTCGATGATCGAAGAGTTTGGATAAAATCATTGAATAGTGGAAACAATCCGTTTGACAGCAAAACACTCGAGAGGTTGCGAAAAGAGTAAACTACACAGCTAGTAACTCCAAATGGTGTCACTCATACCGCAGGGCTTCGGCGGGGTAGACGTGGCCGGCTTGCCACGCCGGGAGCAGCGTCGTGGCGACGGTCATGGCGTAGGCGACGAGGGCGATAGCGCCAATCTGCAGCCAGGGGATGCCGAAGCCGACCTCCGGGTTCTGGGCGGCGATGAACGCCACGACGTTGCGCGATAGGAGGATGCCCAGCCCGACGCCGAGGACAATGCCCAGCACGGCGATGAGCGTCGACTCCAGCAGGAACGTCGCCTGCACCAGCCCACGCCCGAAGCCGATGGCGCGCAGGACGCCGATCTGCTGCCGCCGCTCGACCACGGCCCGCGACGCGATGACCCCCAGCGCAACAACGCCCGCGATGAGACCCAGCCCCATGAAGCCCTGCAAGAGCTGATTTAGCAGCAGGCGGATGCCTTGCTGCACCCGCAGCTCCTCGTTCAGCACCGTCGCTCCGCCGCCGGACGCGCTCAGCGAGCGGCCCAGGCCGAGGGCGGCGGCGCGCGGCGCAACGCCCGGCGCGACCTTGAGGTAGTACGTGCTCGGTGTCGGCGGCGTCCAGCCGGCGGCGCGAACGGTGTCGGCGGTCGTGAAGAAGCCGCGGCCGATGGACGTGCGCGCATCCATGACGGCGATGACGGTCAGCTTCAGCGGCCCTCCGCCCTTCGGGTCGCGCAGCCAGACGACGGTCGGGGAGAAGCCGCGGTCGTCGCGGTACACCCCCTGGAAGACGAAGGGGTCCGTGCCTAATGAGGTAGTGCTGCGGGTCGGCGCGTCGCGGCGCGGCAGGGCGCTGCCCTGGAGAACAGCCAAGCCCGGCGTCGTGCGCAGCGCTGCCCAGACGGCTTCGTCGGAGGCGTACTGGGGGGCGCGTTGGGTGAGGGGTGCGCCGACACCCCGGAGCCAGCCGTCGTCTACTACCTGGAGTGTGCTCGACCCGAAGCGGGCGACCGGCGCATCGAGCTGGATGGCCTCGATAGGGATGCTCGCCTGGCCGCCGATGGCGGCAAAGTCGCCGGGGGAGACGGCGGGCGCGTCGGCGAGGGCGGCGCGCAGGTCGGGAACGCGGTCGGGGTTGACGTCGGCGCGGATGTCGAAGCCCGCCGCCTGGGTCTCCAGGTCGGCGTAGGCGTAGCGCGTGCCGGACAGGAGAATCGACGCTGTGGTGACGGTGAAGATAACCAGGGTGAACATCAGGATAGCGAGGCCCGTCCGCCAGCGGTAGCGGGCCGGGTAGGCGGCGGCGATGCGCAGGCCGGCGGCGATGGGCGCGCTGCGCCGGACGAGGCCCACGACGCCGGAGACGAGGCCGGGCAGCAATTCGAGGTTGTAGGCGACGGCCCACACCGCGCCCAGCACCATGAACAGGCCCGACAGCGCCAGCAGTTCCAGGCTCCCGACGAACTGCTCGGTCTGGGTGATGCGGAAGCCGGGGACGCCGCGCGCCCAAAAGACGAGCAGGCCGACGCCGGCCAGGGTGAAGCCGATGCGGTCACGGACGGCGCGGTTGACGCCGAGGGCGACGAGCGCCCAACGCACGGTCAGCCCGCCGCCGATGACGGCCAGGGACCAGCCCGTCGCGGTGAGGGCGACGAAGAGGGGACGGCCCGTCGTGGCGAGGGCCAGGGCGACGCCGAGGGCGGCCAGTAGCGGGCCGCGCGCGACGAGGCCCCATAGGAAGGCCAGGGGGCGGCCAGTGCGGGCCAGGTCGCCGAGGGAGGGCGCGGCCTTCGGCTCGTCGGGCAGGTTGCGGACGGCGGTGACGACGTTGAGGCGGGCGATGCGCCAGGCGGAGACGCTGACGGTGACGAAGGTGATGAGCAGGCCCAGGGCGAAGGCGATGACCAGGGACTGCGGCGCGGTGGAGCCGGTCAGGCGCAGGCCGAACTCGGTCAGGTAGCCGGTCAGGGTGTTGATGATGAGGACGGCGACGGCCAGCCCGGCCAGGATGCCGAGGATCGACGCGAACAGGTCGTACAGCGCGCCCTCGAACAGGAAGATTTGCACCAGGTGGCCGCGCTGCGTGCCCAGGGCGCGGGCCATGCCCAGCTCGGGGCGGCGCTCGGCGGCGAGCAGGGAGAAGATGAGGAAGACGAGCATGATGCCCGTGGCGATGGAGAACAGGCCCAGCACCAGGAAGGTGGACGTCAGGGCGCTGGCGAACGCGCCCGCGATGTCGAGGCTGAGCTGCTTCAGCTCGATGACGGTGAGGCGGTTGAGGTTGCCCAGGGCGCTGATGAATGCGCCAGCTGAGCCGGGCGCTAGGCGGAAGATGACCGTGCGCAGGCTGGCGAGAATCTGCGGGTCGCCGATGAGACTCCTGAATTCGGGGGTCGGCGCCGGCCCCTCTAACGCAGCGGCAAGGGCCAGGATGCGCGGCTGGAGGAACGGCGGCTGCTGGCCGATGCTCTCGCGCAGGCCGTCGCGGACGCTCGGTGTCGCCAGCAGGCGGAAGATGGTCTGGACGGCCGCATCGTCCTCCAGGTTCGAGCGGAGGCGCAGGGCGATGTCGCTGCTCCAGCGCATGCTGTCCTCGGCGGCGCTGCCCTCCCATAGACAGCGCAGCGCCGCGAGACCCTGGCACGACGACTCGCCCGCCTCGTTGACGATGAGCACCTGGTTGATGCGGCCGGCGATGCCCTCGGTCGTCTGCCACCACGGGAGGCTCACGATGGCCGTGGCCTGCGTGCCGCCGAGGTCGCCGTTGCGGGCGATGGCCTTGACCCGGGCCGGGACTTCGCGTCCCCTGACGTAGATGACTAGGTTGTCGCCCGACTGCGCCAGGAGGTTGCCCGCCGCGGCCTCGTTGAGATACACGTCGCCCTCGCCGAGGGCGTCGAGGCCGAGGATGCAATGGGGATCGGGCGTCTCGCCTTCAGCGGATGGGCAGGCCGTGTCGGTCAGAGTGCCGAAGGCGGGCGGCGTGTCCGGCGGCAGGGCGAGCAGGTTGATGCCCGCGTTGACGACCTGCTGGTCGGTGTTGGCGATGCTGTACTGGCGGATGATGGAGCCGGTGACGCCCGCGACGCCCGGCGTGTCCTTGAGAAGCCCGGCAACTGTGGCGACCTCGGCTTGCGAGAAATCGTCGCCCGCCACGAGGGGAATGCGTCCGTCGGCCAGGCCCGCCAGGTCGGACTGGCCGAAGCGCCGCACACCGCCGCGATACGAGACGACGACCTCGTCCACGTTGCCCAGCGAGCCGCGCACCAGCGAGCGCACGGTGTTGCCCAGGGCGTCGCCGGTGGTAAACGAGGCGGCGACGATGGTCGTGCTAAGGGCCAGGCCGATGACGATGAGCACCGACCGAGCGCGGCGGCGCGGGATGTGGCGCACGCCGAGCTTGACCAGGATGGGGTTGCGCATGGCGAGCAGGACGGTGATGACCGCTGCGGCCGCGGTCAGGCCCGCGAGTACGCCTGCCAGCAGCGGCGTCGGGACACCAAATAGTGTTGTCATAACGATACTTCTAGGAGTGTGGAATAGCAACGCAGAGGCGCAGAGGCGCAGAGAAAGACGAGAGGCTTAACCTCTTCCCTTTGCGTCTCTGCGCCTTTGCGTTTCCCAACTCTTGGGAACCTGGGAAGGGGAGCCTTCACACCACCATCCGTCTGACGGTCGAGGCGCGGCGATTTGTGGTTTCTTCCTCGACGATGCGGCCATCGCGCATGTGGATGATGCGGTCGGCGCGCTCGGCGACGGCGCGGCTGTGGGTGACGATGACGACAGTCTGGCCGCCCTCGGCGTGGAGCGCGCCGAGCAGGTCCATGATGTCGTCGGCGGCGACCGAGTCGAGGTTGCCCGTCGGCTCGTCGCCCCAGATGATGGCCGGTTGGGTGACGAGGGCGCGGGCCACGGCGACGCGCTGCTGCTGGCCGCCGCTGAGCTGCGTCGGGGCGTGGCGGGCGCGGTCGGCCAGGCCCACGTCACCCAGGGCGGCCAGGGCGCGCTGCCGCGCCTCGCGCGACGGAACGCCGCTCACCAGCAGCGGCAGCTCGACGTTCTCGACGGCGCTGAGCACGGGCAGCAGGTTGTACGCCTGGAAGATGAAGCCCATGTTGCGGGCGCGGTACGCCGTGCGCTCGGCGTCGCTCATCGCGCTGAGCAGCGCGCCCTCGATGGTGATGCTGCCCGCGTCGGGCGCGTCCAGCCCGGCCAGGCAGTTGAGCAGCGTCGTCTTGCCGCAGCCGCTCGGCCCCATGATGGCGACCATCTCACCCTTGTGGACGGCGAAATCGACGCCGCGCAGGGCGTCGATGCTTACTTCTCCCACGCGGTAGCGCCGCACGACGCCCCGCGCTTCGACAATCAGTTCGGTCACTGTATCCTGCTTGGTAGTCCGCCGTTGGCCTGGAGAGTCTGATAGAACAGGTCGGCCAGGCGGCTGTAGCCCGCGGCGCTGGGGTGAAAGCCGTCGATGCTCACGTACTCCGGGTGGTTCGCCAGCTCGCTCCACTGGCTGTGGACATCCACGAGGATCGCGCCGTGTTTCGCCGCCTGCCGGGCGATAACGTCATTCCAGCGGCTCACCTCTGTGGCGAGGCGCTGCGGTGGAATGCCCTGGGCGGCGTACACGGGCACGCCCTCCAGGGCCGGGATGTTGGCGATGAGGATGCGTTCGGTGCCGGTGGCCTGGACGCCGGTCAGGAGCGCATCCAGGTCGCGCTCGTACTGCGCCAGGTCGACGCGGGCGTTGAAGTCGTTCACCGCCAGCCAGATGGTGACGAGGTCCGGGTGGGCGTCCTGGGCGATGGGGAGCGTCTGGGTGAGCGCCTCGTGGAGCTTGAAGCCGCTGACGCCCAGGTTGACCAGGCGCGTGCCGGGCGGGAGGCGCTGGTAGAGTTGAGCGACCCAGCCTTCGTTGGCCGGGTCACTTGCTCCGACACCGACGGTATCCGACGCGCCGAGGGCGACATAAGTTAGGGGTGGTGGCGGCGCGGCGCGGCTGCATCCCGCCAGGAGCAGCGCTGCCAGCGCCAGTATCCATACGATTCGTTTGCACATAACACAAAGTATATTGACCGGGGGAGGGGAAATAAAGCGAGGGACGGGAAACGGCTTGCGCCGTTCGCGTCCCTCGGTGTGCCGCCGAGATAAGCGTGGGAGGCTAGACCCTAAAACCTCAAGCAGTAGGTGACAGGCCGCGGCTGTCTGTCACCGGCGAGCCGTTAGTAGTAGCGATACACCCAGCAGCCGTTCTCCCACATCCAGTGGCCTTGCGGCTGGTAGTAGTTGTAGCTGCAGCAGTTGTTGTAGTTCCAGTACTTCGGGTAGTAAGTGTAGGTGCAGCAGTTGTTGTAGTAGCCCCAGTTGCCGTGATAGTAGCCGCTGCCCTTAGCCGGGATCATGAGGCACTGGCCGGCGCGGACGTAGTTCGGGTTGGCGATGCCGTTGTAGGACGCCAATGCCCACGTTGACACGCCATAATAGGCAGCGATACCGGAGAGCGTTTGCCCGTGTTGGACGACGACGCCGTTGCACCAGCCCCAGTCACTCGGATTGTCACTCGGAGCGGCGAAGCTCGCGGTGGCCGCTACGAGGACGATCACCAGAGCCACAGCTAGCGCGATAATCAGTTGCTTTCCCCAAACCTTCCTGAACATACGGAAACCTCCCTTGTGTGTGCGCGCGCGCGCGTGTACCACTTCGTCTCCCACGCTCAGTCTGACAGCTGACACATCATTGTGGCGCCGGGGCACAACAGACCACCGGCCGGGTCACTAGCACGTCGTTCTATCCTCAACAACGATACAACACTCTTATTTGTTATTGTACAACAGGAAATTGCATTTTTGGATGGTAACGATTGATTTTGGTCTACATTGCACTCTATGCTCGCTGTTGCTCATTAAACGCTCGCACTCTCTTTTGGGGGACGTTGTCGGCGGACCGACTCTTTCCCGCGCATTGGCCGGCTAAAAAGCAGAGGGACGGAGGACGCCACTAACGTCCTCCGTCCCTTGCCGAGTCGACGGGAAGGAGTAGGCGATAGGGGGCGCGCCCAAGGTCGCGCCCCGTTGGTCTTACCGATGCTTGTAGCCCCACCCGTAGTTGGGATAGGAGTAGCCGTAGTTCGGGTAGGAGTAGCCGTAGTTGGGGTAGCACCACCAGTTGTTGTTGTAGCTCGGGTAGTAGTTGTAGCCCCAGCCACCCTGGTAGTAGCCGCTGCCCGCAGGCGGGATGCAGATGCACTGACCGGCGCGGATGTAGTTGGGGTTGCTGATGCCGTTGTAGGACGCCAGCGCCCACACCGACACGCCATACTGCGCGGCGATGCCGGACAGGGTCATGCCGGGGCCGACGTAGACGCCGTTGCAGCCGCCCCAGGTGTTTGGACTGTCGTTGGGGGCAGCGAACGAGGCGCCCGCGGCCACGGCAACGACAACGAGGGCAATGGCGAGGGCGATTACCAGCTGCCGCCCCCAAATCTTCTTGAACATGGAAACCTCCCTAAATGTGTGATGGTGCGCAGGTGCGCGGGTTACAATGAGTCTCGAACGGGGTCTCGAACGCCACTTCCACTTCCGCCGACACCAACCGTGTCATCTACTCTGTATTGTAGGGGATGACGCTAGATTATGTTGGACGCGAGGCCAACTTCTGGGGTACGTGTGGCGGCGACCGGCGACGGATTCCCGACGACCGGCGCGGCTGGCTGACGCATTTCTGACGCAGGGGAGAAGCGTCCCGTCATTGCGAGAATGACGAGGGGAAAGATTGCGAGGGACGGAGGATGGCGCAAGCCATCCTCTGTCCCTCGTCGTGCCGCCGGGAAGGAGGGGATCAGGGGGAAAACGATGAGATCAGGCCGGGCGACCCTCTCTCGCAGCAGTCGTGTTACTTCTTCATCACGGGCTTGGGCGCTGGCTTGGGCGCTGGCTTGGCCTGGTACGTGTAGCCGCAGTTGTAGGTGCAGCCGCAGTTGTAGCCGCAAGTGCCGTACTTGCCATCGTCGTACCCCCAACCATCCCAACCGCAGCTGTGGCAGTAGTTCTGGCCGGGGTAGCGCATGTACGCGTAGTATCCGTACGGCGGGACCTTGATGCACTGGCCGATACGGACGTAGTTCGCGTTCTTGATGCCGTTGTAGGATGCGAGAGCGTAGACGGGGACGTGATGGCGCCAGGCGATAGCGGACAGTGTATCGCCGGGGTGAACGACGTACCCGGAGCAACAGACATCGCACCCCCAGTCATTCGGGCTGTCGGCGGGCGCCGCGAAACCGATGGACGCCAGGCCGAGGGCGAGAACGAAGGCAACGGCCAGAGCGACGATCAGCGGGCGGGCCCAAACTGTCTTACGCATACAGAAACCTCCCTCAATGGATTGCGCGCGCGCGCGGCTTACGGATAAGTCCCTTCTCCCACAACCTTCCTTCGGACAACACACGGATGAAATACCCGCCGTAGCGGGGTGGCAGCCGCTGGCTTGTCAGGCCGACGGCGGCCGGGATAAAAAGATATGGTCACGCGCCGGCAGCGGCGCAATGAAACCCGTCACTCCACAATCCTGATCTGCGCGGGCGAGCGGACGATAATCTCCGGCGCGCCCTGGTACTCCTCGATCTTGCCCGTTACCTGGATCTTCTTGCCCTGGTACATCTTCTCCGGCGGCTGCGAGAACTTGGCTGCGTCCTGCGGGAAGATGACCACCTTCATGTCGTTGTTGCGGCTGCTAAAGTTCAAGTAGATGACGCGGCCCGTGTTGGCCGTGCGTGTGATGACACCTTCCACCGTCATCGTCGCGTTGTACCACTTCGCCGCCTCGTTCCACGGGATCACCGCCGGCGCGGGCCGCGTTGTCGGCGCGGCGGGGACGGCTCGCGGGGCGGCCGACGTTGCGCCAGGCTCCGGTGTGCCAGCGGCCTGCGCGACTCCGTCGGGTGTGCTGGCGGCTTGCGCGGCCATGTCCGGAGTGACAACCGCCGTAGGCGGGGCGGTATCTGGCTGCGCAGCGCTCCAGTCGTCTACCAGCGTGGACGCCAGTGCTTGAATGGCGCGTGGGTCCTCGACGATGATGCCCGCCTCGCGGTTGAAGTCCAGCGACTGCGCCGTCAGGTTGATGCTCCCGATGAGCGCCCTGTCGCCGTCGGCCAGGATGACCTTGGCGTGAACGACCGGCCTATCCAGGCGGCGCACCTCGGCGCCCGCCGCCTGGAGCCGCTGGAGGAATGGCAGGTTCAAGTCGGCCTGCCCCTCCAGGGGCGTCGCCGCGATAACCCGCACCGCCACACCGCGTTTGGCCGCGTCCTCCAGATGCCGCACAACCTCGTCATCCTGGATTTCAAGCTGTTCCAGGTCGAGCCGCCGCTGCGCCCCATCGATGAGCTTGAGGATCGTCGCCCGGCTGTTGTCCGGACTCCACACGAGGCGCGCGTGGCTCAGGTCGGGCGCAGTGCGGTTCCAGTCGGCGTCGAAGACCGCCGTGACCTCCTGCACATCCGCCGGCGTCTGCGTGAGCACCTGGTACTCGCGGTTGCGGGTGAACGCCGAGCGAACGAGGTTCGACGTCATCACGAACGCGAGCCGGTCATCGACGACGAGCGTCTTCTCGTGGGTCAGTTTGAACGTCGGGTTGGTGTAGCGGACATCGATGCCGCTTGCCTTCAGGTCGTTGTAGAGCGGCGTGTTATCCGCCGTCTCGTCGCAGCACGGCTTCGGCTCGACCATCACCCGCACGTCCACCCCCCGCGCCTGGGCGTCCTTCAGCGCGCGAATGATGGCATCGTCGGTCATGAGATAGATTTTTAAGCGGATTGTCTGCCGCGCCTGGTTGACGGCGGAGACAATCGCGACGTTCTCAGCGCCCGGCTGGATGTAAAGGGTTATGGGCGGCGCGGGCGTCGCCGCGACGGTGGCCGGAGGCGTAGGGGAGGCTGTCAAGCCCGACCTGACGGCGGTTGGCGCACTCGTTGGTATCGGTAAAACTGCGCCGGCTGTGGCGTTGGCCTGCGCGCCCGGCGTCGCCGTCGCCGTCGTCACACTCGCCGGTGTACACCCGGCGACGAGCAACGCCGCCACAAGCCATCCCAGCCACAGCCAGCACCGCATTCGGCCCGTCTCTCCGCTCCTTCACATCTCCGCGCCGCCAACAACTTACAATGCCATTATAGAGCCTTTGCTAGCTTCTGTCAAGTGATGCTCGCTATTGTTTTGTATTTATTTGTATTGCTACTCTAAATTCTCATCTCTTACCCCGGCGTATCTAGAACTTTCCTTAAAATTTCGTTAAATCCATTCGATTGACTTGCATCATCCGCCAAAAGGATGATATAATGCCGGGCGTCTGCCACCCAGCCGTCGCTGGTAAGGGTCCAACGAAGCTCGATCCGCTTTCGCTTTTGACCGGCTGTATTTGGACGAACGAACGGATCGGCGATCCTGGGAGGTGACTATGAGATATCGGCTGACCCTGGTGGTCGGCTGCCTGTTGGCCGTCGCCCTGGCGCGCCCCTTCGCCGCTCACGCGGACGCTAAGGAGGTACGCTGTCAGGTTGCTACGTCCGCGCTCCGCATTCGCTCGGGGCCGGACGAGGACCAGATCGGAACGGCCTACGGGGGGACGTGGCTAACGGCCACATCCAAATCTGCCGACGGCGCCTGGGTCCAGGTCGCCTGGTCAGGTCGCCAGGCGTGGGCGTTAGCCCAGTACCTGACGTGTTCGAGTGATCTCAACGACCTGAGTGTTGCGGGAGACGCCACTGCGTCTTCAAAGAATGAGCCGTCGTCAGGCAAAGACGCCGCCGCCGCCAGTCCCGTTGCGGACCAGAAGACAGCCGCTCCCGCAGCCGATACCGCACCGACCGTAGATCCAATGGTGACCACCATGCTCACTGCGATCAACCAGGTGCGGGCGCAGTACGGCCTCCAGCCGTACGTCTTGGACATGCGCGCAGAGGATGCAGCGCAGTGGATGGCCGACGACATGGTCGCGCGGCACTACTTCTCGCACTACACACCTGATGGTAAAGGGTGGATGCAGCGAATGCGGGAACGTGGGCTGCCGTGTCCAGGGTGGTGTGGCGAGAACATCATCCAGGGGCAGACAGCTGACCAAATTGCGTATAGCATCAACTGGTGGATGAATTCCGCTGTCCACCGAGCCAATCTCCTGAGCCAGCGCTATACTGGCATTGGAGTCGGCGTAGCGCAGCCGCCCTGGACGGGCGCACGCTACTTTGTGCTGAACTTTTTCGGCGAGTGAGCAGACAAGAAGCCCCCCGACCCACTCAACAGGTCGGGGGACTTCTTCTATTGTCTCGATGCGATTGGGCAGCGCTGCCCGGCTAGACTTCGACGACGCTGTTCGGCTCCCCATAAGGGCCGATCTGCACGCCGTCGGCGTCCTGGTCGGTAACCCAGGCCTCGCCGTCGACGAGATAGCGGAACTGGTACGCCTGCCCGGCCGGCAGGTTGGCCGTCGCCGTGAAGACACGGTCCTTCTTGCGCAGCTTCATCGGCAGCGCGTCGGCTTCCCAGTTGTTGAAGTCACCCAATACAGTAACGGTCTCGACGCCATTGTCGGCGGGTAGTTCGAAGGTGACCTTGCACTCTGCGCCCTTGCGCAAATACTTTTTCTGAACCATGGAACCTCCTTGCCAAAATGCAAACGGCTGCCGGATTGCCCACAGCGTCATCCGGCGACGGGCGGCAATTATAACCCGAACGGTGCGCCGGTCAAGTTTGTCTCAAAACACGTGTTCTGAGCGCCGGAAACCAACGTCGCGGCCCCGCTCTTGCTTGCCGGATAGCGGCCTTTACGCTATACTGCGCGCAGAAGTAACAGCGTCCTTGCGGAGGGATTTATGCGTGTGCTGGCGGTCATTCTAGCAGGTGGCGAGGGAACGCGCCTCAGCATCCTATCGGAGAAGCGCGCGAAGCCGGCGGTTCCCTTTGCCGGCAAGTATCGCATCATAGATTTCGTGCTATCCAACTGTGTCAACTCCGACCTGTACAACATCGCCGTTTTGACGCAGTACCGCCCGCACTCCCTCAACGACCATCTCGGCAACGGGCGGCCGTGGGACCTGGATCGCACGCGGGGCGGTCTGCGCGTCTTGCAGCCCTACCAGGGGCGGCGCGAGGGTGACTGGTATCGCGGCACCGCCGACGCCGTCTACCAGAACCTCCCGTTTATGGATGCGTCTGCGGATACCGTCCTCATTCTCGGCGGCGACCACATCTACAAGATGGACTACCGCGAGATGCTGGCGTTCCACCGGGACAACAACGCCGATCTCACGGTGGGCGTCCTCCACGTGCCACAGGAAGAGATTAGCCGCTTCGGCATTCTCACGGCGGACGACGACGGCCGCATCACGGACTTCAAGGAGAAGCCCAAGACCTCCACCAGCAACCTCGCGTCCATGGGCATCTATGTGTTCAAGGCCAACGTGATGCGCGAGATTCTAGCCGGTACGCCGGAGCTGGCGACACCCGGCATCGCGCCAGCGCCCAGCAACGGCCGCCCGGTCGACTTTGGCAAAGACGTCATCCCGTCGATGATCCACACGCATAGTGTGTTCGCCTTCCCGTTCCAGGGCTACTGGGTGGATGTCGGCACCATCCAATCGTACTGGGACACCAACATGGAGCTTCTCGACCCGAATCCGCCCCTCGACCTGTACGACCCTGACTGGACGATCCACACCCGCAGCGAGGAGCGCCCGCCGGTGCGCCTCGGCCCCGATGCCGAGCTTGACCGAACACTCCTCTCCAACGGCTGCATCGTCGAGGGCCGCGTCGAGCGCTCCATTCTCTCGCCCGGTGTCAAGGTCGGCAAGGGCGCTTGCGTGTGCGACTCGATCATCTTCAACGACACGGTCATCGAGGACGGCGCTATCGTGGACCGCGCCATCATCGACAAGGGCGTTGTCATCGGGGCCGGGGCGGTGGTCGGCGAGGGGCCGATGGACGTGCCCAACCGCCAGTTCCCCGACCGCGTCAACACCGGCATCACGCTCGTCGGCAAGACCGCAACCGTGCCCGCCGGCGCGAAAATCGGGCGCAATGTCATCATCTCGCCCGACTGCACCGTGGACGGGTTCCCGCCGGTCGTCGCGAGCGGCGAGACGGTGTGAGAAGAGGTGACGAGGGTGACGGAGTGACGGTGTGAGGCTGTGGCGGTGGTGATACGCGATCTTGAACCGGGGAATGAGGCGGCCGTCGCGCAGGCGGCCGCCGTGTTGGTTGACGGGTTCCGCGCCCACTGGCCCGACGCCTGGCCGGACCTAGCGGCCGCGCGGGAAGAAGTGCAGGAGGCGCTGGCGCCGGGCAGGGTATGCCGGGTGGCCTATGACACGGACGGCGTCGTCCTCGGCTGGATCGCCGGCTATCACTCCTACGCCCGCGTCTGGGAGCTGCACCCGCTCGTCGTGCGGCCCGATAGGCAAGGGCATGGTATCGGGCGGGCGCTGGTCGCGGATTTCGAGGCGCGGGTGCGAGAGCGCGGCGGCCTGACGATCCTGCTCGGCACCGACGACGAGGACAGCATGACGACGTTGAGTAACGTTGACCTGTACCCCGACGTGTGCGCCCACCTGGGGCGCGTCCGCAACCTGCGCGGCCACCCGTACGAGTTCTATCAGAAGTGCGGCTTCGTCATTGTCGGCGTCGTGCCGGACGCCAATGGCCTCGGCAAGCCCGACATTCTCATGGCGAAGCGCGTCACGTAGTCACTTCATCACTTCGTCACCCCGTCACCTCGTCACCTCGTCACTCCGTCACCTCTCTTTAGGTACTCATGCGCTACACCGACCCCGACTGGCAGAACCGAATGCGGGTTCGCCTGGACACCAACCTTGTCTGGGCGGACCGCGTCGGCGCGCGGGGCATCCGGCCCGACGCCCTAGATGCGCTGCTGACAACCCTACCGGCTATCGTGTCTGCCGTCGGCGCGGGTTTCAAACCCGCCCCGACAACCACCCGCCCAACCCCGCCAGATGCCACGTCGGGCGACGTTCTCGATTTCGCCCGCTGGGCCGGGCGTCACTACGACAGCCTGGTCATCCTCGCCGAGCGGCCCCTCGCCCAGGGCATGGCGGCCCTCGCCGATGCCCTGCTCCACCCGTACTGGAACCTGATGGGCCGCGACGCCCGCGTTGGCCCGCGCCTGTTCTTCCTCGGCACAACGGACCCGGAGGTCGTCAGCGGCATCCTCGACACCCTCGACCCCGCCACGACCCTGTTTGTCGTCGCGGATGCCTCCGGGAACGCCGCCGGCCCCCTGGCCGAATTCCTGGTCTTCCGCCGCGCCCTGATGACTGTTCTGGGGGAGACGTACCGCGAGCACATCGCGGGCGTGGCAGGGCCAAGCGCCGACGTGCTGCACGTCCTCGGTCGCCAGGAGGGTTTCCCCGTCTTCGACCTGCCCGCTGCCCCGGATGACCTCCTCCACCCCAGCGTCCTGCTGCCGGTTGTCGCCGCTGGCGTCGATGGCGCGGAAATCCTGGCCGGCGCGGCCTTCGCCCACGCCCTGGCCGCCGATGCCGACCCCTGGCGCAATCCGGCGCTCATGGGCGCCGCGCTGCACTGGCTGGCCCACCAGCACGGGCGGCGCGGCATCGCCGTCGCGCCGCAGGCAGACGCCCTCGCATCGCTGGGCCGCTGGCTCAGCGAGCGATGGGGAGAGGCTAGCACCGTATCCAGTGACGGGGAGACTGGAGGTGAGGGAAACGGGCCTCAATCTCTCGTGGACTTTATCGCCGTGGGCGAGTACCGCCGCGAGACGCCCGTGCCGGAGCTGCGAACGCGCCACGCCTTGCCGACGCCGGAAGCCCGCGCGGCGCGGGACCAGGTCGTCGCCGGTATCGGCTATCTCGGCGGCACGCTGCTGAGCGAGCTGCGGAAGGCAGAGGCGCGCGCGTCGGCGCTGACCCTCGCCGAAGACGGCCGCCCGTCGCTGACGTATCGCCTGCCGGAAATCAACCCGTTCACCGTCGGCCAGCTCGTCGCCCTGTGGGGGATGCAGACGCGCTACGCTGCCGCCCTTTTTGGCATCTCTCCGAAACCTACTCCGCTTGACACGCTGCGCGATGCCACCACCGCCCTCGCCAACCGCCCCGGCGCTGAGGATCGTCGCGCGGCATTGCTGGCCGAAGAGAGCAGCGCCCGCGACGACCGAGTCGTTTAGTATAGTCAGATTGTCATTGCGAGCGTAGCGAAGCAATCCCGCGCCCTGTGAAGGACCGTCTAGCGCAGGATTACTTCGTTGTCCCTCCTGCCCAGCATATAAAGGACATGCCGTCATTGCGAGGAGGACGACGGGGTGCGGGGCGATGGCCCCTGCTGACGACGCAATCTCGCGGTTCACGACACCGGCGTGTCGCAGGTCTAGACCGTCTTTTGCGACAGCGGGGGATTGCTTCGCTCACGCTCGCAATGACCCCCCTAACTCATCCAATTGGGAAAATAGAGCGCGATGAGCACTGTGCTGGCGTTGAACAGGGCGTGCACGACGATGGTCGTCGTCGTGTTCGTCCGCCGCCGTGTGTAGCCCAGGACGAGGCCGACGATGAACAGCTCGATGAGCGCGGGGGTCAGGCCGTACTGGACGTGGGCGACGGCGAACAGGAACGACGTCAGCCATAGGCCAAGGCGGGGCTGGGCCGCGCCGCGAAACAGGATTTCCTCCCCGATGCCCGCCGAGAGGCCGAGGGTGAGCGCGCCGGGGATCGAGGTGAAGGGGCCGAACAGAGCCTCGGTCATCCGTCCGAACTCCTGGTAGGCGTCCGGGGCGAGGGCGCGCCAGCTCAGGTTGATGAACGTGTCCACGAGGAAAAGCAGGAGAAAGACACCGATGGCGGTGGCGAGGTACTGCGGCGTGAGCCGGCCCAGCCCCAACCGCTCCATCGCCCCTCGGAAAGTCCGCCGGACCCAGAGGCCGACGCCGACGAAGCCGTACACCGCGAACATGATGCCCTGGAGCCAGATGATCGGCAGGGTGACGGCATTCTCCATCAGCCCCGCCATGTCGCCGGCCGTCGATGGGTTACTCAAGCCGCCCGCAGAGGGCAGGCTGGCGAGGCTGAACCCGACGAGGGCAACGGCCAGGGACAGGGCGACACCATCGACGATGGAGTCGCGGCGAATGGGGATGACATGCGACAGAGCGCCGCGCACCTGGGGGATCATGGGCAGGGCGACGCCGACGGCGGTGGCGAGCAGGAGCAGCCCGGTGATGAAGGCGATGAGGAACGAGGTCAGCGGCGTGCTGGCCGACGGCTCCGCGACGTTCGCCGCGAAGGGGGCGACGAGCGACAGCACGCCGAGGAGGGCGAGCAACGCGCCCAGTCCCAGGACAGCGATGATGGTCAGAATGCGTGCCGTCGGGCGGCGCTCACCCAGGTTCGCCAGCAGCAGGATGCCCAGCGGCACGAGCAGGACGACAAAGAAAACGATCAGGTAGACCAGGCGCTCGACGAAGACGTCCATGCTGATTCCTCACAGTACGCGACAGATAAGCCCCTTGAGATAGGCGCTTTCTGGAAAACTGAGCAACACCGGGTGATCGGGCGCTTGCGTCAGGCGCGCCGCAATCTGGGCGAGCCGTCGGGCGTCGGCGCTCGCGCCAAACACAATCTTCTGGAACAGGTCGGCGTCGACCGCGCCGGAGCACGAGAACGTCGCCAGGGAACCCTCCGGCTGTAGGAGCTGGAACGCCAGCAGGTTGATGTCCTTGTAGCCCCGCGCCGCGCGCTCGACCTGCGCCGCTGTGTGGGCGAACTTCGGCGGGTCGAGGATGATGACGTCGAAGCGTTCGCCCCCGGCGCGGTACTGCCGCAGCACGGCGAACATGTCCCCGACGACGTACTCGTCCTGCGGCCGGTCGAAGCCGTTAAGCGCCATGTTCTGCCGCGCCACGTCCAGCGCCTCGGCCGACGTGTCCACGTTCACAATCTGTGCCGCGCCCGCTGCGGCGGCGTAGACGGCGAACGCGCCAGTGTACGCGAAGCCGTTGAGGACGCGCGCTCCCTGGCATATCTCCCCGACCAGGCGGCGGTTGTCGCGCTGGTCCATGTAAAAGCCCGTCTTCTGGCCCGTCATCAGGTCCACCACGAAGCGCCGCCCGTTCTCGGTGATCTCGACGCGCTCCGGCGCTTCGCCCCACACCACGCCCTCGGTGCGCGCGTCCAGCCCCTCGCGGTTGCCCATGTCCAGGTCCACGCGCTCGATGATGCCGCGCGGCGCAAGCTCCGCCACGAGCGCCTCGACCACCATGTCCCGCCGCTGGTCAAGGCCCAGCGTGCTAATCTGGATCGTGAGGATGTCGCCGTAGCGGTCCACGACCAAGCCGGGCAGTCCGTCGGCCTCACTGAACACGACGCGGTAGGCCGTCGCCTCCTGCGCCACCGTTCGGACGCGGTACGCGTGAGCCTGGGCGACGCGCCGCCGTAGAAACTCTACGTCGAGCGTGTCCGCCGGGTCCCACGAGAACAGGCGTACCCAGATCTGGGAGCGGCGGTTGAGCAGGCCCCGCGCCATGAACGTCCCCCGGTTGTCCACGACATCCACGACCGCGCCGTCCGGCGCCTCGCCCTCGACGCGGGCGACAGCGCCGGAGAACACCCAGGGGTGGAAATTGCGCACCGGCTTCTCTTTACCCGGTTTCAAGACAACGCGGGGGAAGCTATCTGTTGCCATTACCCGTTCTCCATTCCGAAGCCTGAAAGTTGTGATATAATCATTGGCAGGACTCACCCAACTCGGCAAATCGTTGGACCACGAAAGACTCGAAAAGAGCGCGAAAGGCGCGAAAAGGAGACGTTGAAAAGACGCTTCCGCTGTCATGCCGAATCGGCTCTTGTTGCGAGACGACCATTCAAACGAACACGTAGGAATGCCCTACTCACTTTGCTTTCCACCCCGAGTCAGCGCCAGCACACTCCCGATAATCAGGGCGCTGCCGACGAGTTGAATGGGCGTCAGCGTCTCGCCCAGGAACACCCAGGCCAGGAAGGCTGTCAGGGCCGGCTCGGTCGCGGCGATGAGGCTGGCCGTGGCGGCGGGCAGGTAGCCGAGGCTGGCGGTGTACAGGCCGTAGCCGCCCAGCGTCGGAATCGCCGACAGCCCCAGGATGCTGAGCCACGTCGCCGCTCCGATGCTCGGAAAGCCGTTCCCCCTCTGAACCACCAATAATAGCAGTCCCGCTGCGCCAAACGTATACACCATGAGCGTCGGCGCTCGGAGGCCGCGCCGCGCGGCTGCCTTGCCGAACAGGCTGTAAGCGGCCCAACACGCCGCCGAGCCGATGCCGACAATCGTGCCGAGCGGGTCGGCGGCCAGGGCGATGGGGTCGTAGAGCCCGGCGACCAGGGCGATGCCGGTCAGGCTCATGACGAGCGCCGCGATGATGTTGCGGCCCAATCGCTCGCCGAACAGCCAGCGCGAGCCGAGGGCGACGAAGGCGGGCGCGGTGTAGACGAGGACGGTGCTGATGGCGGCGCCGTTGCGAGCGACGGAGACTGTCCACATGCCGTTCATCGCCGCCAGGACGACGCCGTAGAGCGCGACGAACAGCCACTGGCGGCGCGCGAGTCGCAGCAAGGGCCGCGCCCACACGCTCAGCGCCACGAGCAGCACCAGGCAGGCAAAAATGTCGCGCCAGGCGGCCAGCGTTAACGGGGCGATGGTCGAGTTCGCCAGCAGGGCGGCGATGATGGGGCCGGTGGTGGACCAGAGGAACGTCCCGGCGATGGCGAGGACGTAGCCCCGGGCGTGGGGCGCGGTCAGTCGGCGAACGGCAGTCTTGGCGTCTACCATGTGTCCTCACGCGGCTCGAACCGCAGCCGTAACCTATGATGTGTGGCTGGGGTGACGCGGGCGCGGTGGTCGAGGCGGAACCCGGCGACCCAGACGATGTGGCTGTGCGTCACGACCAGCGGCAGCCGGTCACGCGCGGCGGGCGGAATGTGGGCATCGCTCATGAAGTCATGCAGCGAGCGGCTGCGCCCGCTCAGGCCGAGGGGCTGAAACCTCTCCCCCGCGCGTCGTGTCCGCAGCCACAGCCCGCCCGCCGCGACACTCGCGTCCACCGTCTCCGCCCAGCACGGCGTCGCGGCCTTCGCCCGCGTGTGCGCCACTTCGCCAGGGCCGGCCCACTCGGCGCGCAGCGCCCAACGGCACCCTGGGAGCGGTGTGACGCCAGGCACGGCAATCAGCCGGGGCAGGCTGTCGGGCGGCAGCAAGGGCCAGTCGGGTAGGGGCGGCGCGCTGCGGCCGAGGTGCAGCGCCGTGTAGCCACGGGTCACGCGGACGCCGTAGGGCAGGTCCGCGCCACTCCCGGCCGGTCCCGCTTCGGCCAGCGCCAGGCATCGCTCGACGTGGGCCAGGCTCACATCCCGCAACGGGCCGAGGCGCGTCAGCGCCTCGCGGACGAGGGCGCGGCGCAGAGCCATGGGCTGCGCCGCCAGCGCGGCCAGCTCTAGCTCGATGCCCGATGGCGTCTCCCGCGCCACACTCGGCCAGGCGGCGAGCGTCAGCGCCTGGAGAACGTCGTGGTCGTCGGCCAGGGTCTGAGCCGTCCGCGCCAGGATGGCCGTGATGGCAGGTGTGTACGTCGCCAGCAGGGGCAAAAGCTCCAGGCGCACGCGGTTGCGCAGGATGTTCGTGTCGGCGTTGGTAGGATCGAGGCGGTACGGCAGGTCGAAGGCGGCGACGTGCGCCCGGATGTCGTCGCGCGCGATGCCCAGGAACGGGCGCACCAGCCGGACGGATGGCTGAGTGACCTGCGCACGCAGCACCGTCGGCAGGTCTACCTCGTCGGTTTGTACCACGGTTACGACAGGCGCACCTGTCAACGACGGCAAGGGCGCGCTGGGGCGCATCCCGCGCAGTCCGGCCAGCCCGCTGCCCCGCAACAGGCGCAGCAAGACGGTCTCCGCCTGATCGTCGGCGTGGTGCGCCGTCGCGACGACATTCGCGCCCAGCGCTTGAGCCAGGGCTGCGAAGAAGCCGTAGCGCGCCATCCGGCCAACCTCTTCGAGGGATAGCCCCTGCTCGGCGGCGAAGGTCGGCACATCGGCCGCCGCGACGGTACACGGCACGTCCCAGGCGCGGGCGATGTCGGCGACGAAGGCGCCGTCGTCACCGCTCGCCGCGCGGATACCGTGGTCCAGGTGCGCAGCGTGCAGGGCGAGGCCGAGGCTGTCGCGCAGGCGCATCAAAACGTCTAGCAGGGCCACGGAATCAGGCCCGCCAGATACGCCCACGACCACGCTGTCGCCAGCGGTTAGCAAGCGATGCGCCTCGATAGCCCGCCGCGTTTCCTCGACCAGGTTCGTCACACGTCCCACTTCGTTTGTCAGGTCGGCCGGTATGTGGCACATTATAGCGTATTCCACTTTGGCTGTCATTGCGAGGAGCGCAATAGCGCGACGAAGCAATCGCACAGTTGTCCACACCGACCTGTCGCGGGTCTAGACCGTCTTTTCGACAGCGGGGGATTGCTTCGCTGCACTCGCAATGACATTTTTTCATTAGGGGGAACGTGGCTGAGCGCACGTGGCCGGTGATTGTGGTCGGCGGGGGCGCGGCGGGGCTGATGGCGGCGCTGTTCGCCGCTGAAGGCTCCTCCCGCGTGCTCCTGCTGGAGCGCACCAGCGTCATCGGCAAGAAGATTCTCATCAGCGGCGGCGGGCGCTGCAACGTCCTACCCGCCGAGGCGCACACCGGCGTGTTCGAGACGGCGTCCCCGCGCGCCACTCTAGAGGCGGTGCTGGCGGCGTGGCCGCTGGCCGAGCAGGCGCGTTTCTTCGAGCGCGACCTCGGCGTGCGCCTCAAGCACGAGGCATTCGATACGACGGTCGAGCCGCCGTACAGGGGCGTCCGCATGTCGTCCCGCTTCGGCGCGCCGGGCAAGCTCTTCCCGGTTTCCAACAGCGCCGCCGAGGTCCGCGACGCTCTGCTGGCCGCGTGCCGGCGGCGTGGCGTGGAGGTGCGGCTGAACGCCTCACTCGCCGGGCTGGCGTGGGACACGGAACGTGAGGCCTGGCGGCTGGACCTGGGAGTGTGGCAAGGGGGCAAGCGTCCGACCGAGACCGCTGCGCGCCCGACCGCGCCGATTTTCGCGCGCCGCGTTGTCCTGGCGACGGGCGGCCTGTCCGTGCCGACGACGGGCAGCGATGGCGCGGGACTGCGTCTTGCCGAAGGGCTAGGGCTGGCCGCTGCGCCGACCTACCCCGCCCTGACCCCGCTCCTGGGCGGGAACGCGGCGCACCACGATCTGGCGGGCGTCTCGCTGCCGGTGACGCTCACGGCGGGCCAGCCGCCGCTGCGCGTGAGCGGCGGCTTCCTGTTCACGCATCGCGGCTACAGCGGCCCGGCGGTGCTAGACGTGTCTCACGTCGCAGCGCAGCGCCAGGGCAACGAGCGCCCAGCCATCTACGTTGCGTGGAGCGAGCACAGCGCCGAGGCGTGGACGGCGGCGCTGGTGAGCGCGTCGGGGACGACATTGGCGCTACTGCGCGAGCGGCTGACGGAGCGGCTGGCGCGGGCGCTGCTGGCCGAGGCCGGGCTGCCGGAGACGCGCCGCGCCGCCGAGCAGCCCCGCGCCGACCGCCGCCGCCTGGTTGAGCTGCTGACGCGCTACCCCTTGCCGTGGACAGGGGATGAGGGCTACCGCAAGGCGGAGGTGACGGGCGGCGGCATCCGGCTGGACGAGGTCAACCCGGCGACACTGGAGAGCCACGCGCGGCCGGGCCTGTACCTGTGCGGCGAGATGCTGGACGTGTTCGGCCCGATTGGCGGCTACAACTTCCTGTGGGCGTGGGCCTCCGGCCGCGTCGCCGGCCGCGCGGCGGGCGCTTGACCTGGCCTACCATGTCCAGTTCCCGTTCGCTAGACGCGAGCAGGGGCTTGTCTATAATTGCCTGTGCTTGTACAGTTGGCACGAGCGAAGCGGTTAGGAGGGTTGTATGAGGGCGAAAACGCTGGACGAGCACATTGAGATCACGCCGGGCGTGGCGGGCGGCAAACCCCGAATTGCGGGGCACCGCATCACTGTGCATGACATCGTGGTGTGGCATGAGCGCCTGGGCCGCGACGCCGATGAGATCGCGTCGGAGTTTGACCTATCGCTGGCGGATATTTACGCCGCCCTGGCCTACTACTTCGACCACCGCGAGACCATCGACCGTGAGCTAGAGGAAAGCCAGGCCTTTGTCCAGGCGCTCCGCGAGCAGACGCCTTCCCCGTTGAAGCAAAAGCTCCAAGACCACCGTTCAGATGGCCCAGAGGATTAAGTTCTACACCGACGAGCATGTGGCAAAGGCCGTCATTCGAGGGCTGCGGCAGCGCGGCGTGGATGTTCTCACAGTGCCGGAGGCAGACCTGCTCGGCGCATCCGACGAGGCGCATGTGCAGAGAGCGCGAACCGAAGGACGAGTAATCTTCACTCAGGATGACGATTTCTTGCGCTTGCATGCGATTGGCATCGAGCATGCAGGCATTGTGTATGCGCCACAGACGATGTCGGTTGGCGAGATCATTCGCGGATTGATATTGGTATTTCAAGTGCTCGATGCCGAGGAGATGCACGGTCAGGTGGAATACCTGTAGGCTGCCGAGTCACGATGCTAAAAAGTCGAGAAAAGACTCGGCGCGGCGGAGGTCGCGGGGGGCGCTGCAGGCGGCGAAGAGGTCGCGGGCGCGGGTAAGGTCGGCGCGGGCGTTGATGTCCCGGCCGTGGTCGCGCCGCAGGCGGGCGCGGTGGTAGAGGGCGCGGCCCAGTTCGAGGCGAGCGCCGCTGCGCTTGAAGATAGCGATGGCGGCAGTATATGCCACTCTACATGGGCGTTCACCATCACGTTGAGGGATTGACGGCGGAGGCAGTGGAAGGCGCGCACCAGCGTGACCTCGAGGTGCAGGAGAAGTACGGCGTCAAGTATCTGAAGTACTGGTTCGACGAAGGCACGGGCAAGGTGTTCTGCCTCGTCGAAGCGCCGAGCAAGGAAGCGGCGGAGGCGGTGCACCGCGAGGCGCACGGCCTGGTGGCGGACGAGATTACGGAAGTCCAGGAAGGCGCATAGCGAGGGGGCGTGCTTCGGATCGCGCAAGGCACTTGTTGGGCAAGTGCCTTGCGCGTGTTTCTAAGACGACATGTCAATGGTCGCGCGTATCGGACGCCGGTCATGTTCACCTGGTTGACTGTTCAGGCCACCTGGCGAGGCGGCGTTCAACACTAGAAAAGGGTGACGCGGAAGACGGTGCCCTGGCCTCCATTGCCCACGGTGACGCCGCACCACGCGAACGTGTTGTTATTCTGGGCGCGGTGGAGGCCGCCACTCGCATGGCTCGCGCCGATGGTGCCGTTGAAGGTGCTGGTAGCGCCTGTGGCGAGATCGACGATTAGCACTTGAGACGTTCCATCGGCGGCCAGGGACGAGACCAGCAGGGTCGATTCGTCCTGGGTCAGCGCCATGCCCGCCGGTGCGCCGAGCGTGACCTTGCGCACGAGAGGCTGATGCCCATGCTTGTCGATCTGTAGAACGACCGCGCTCGAGTCGCTGTTCCCATTCCGCCCGGCGACGTAGACTGTGCCGTTCGAGGCCACCGCGACTCCATCGGCGAAGGCCAGCGGGCTGCCCGTCATGACGGATGTGCGAGGCCCACCTGCCGCCGGTAGCCGCCATACATCCGCGCGTCCATTCTTCGGATCGACGCCTGCGACGTAGAGGATGTCCTGTCCGGCCTTGTTGACCAGGTCGAGCGCGCGCGGCATCGTTCCCTGAGTCCCGCTGACCGGTGTCGCTGAGCCGCCGCCCACGGGGATGGCGAAGACGGCTCCGCCCCCGCTTGCCTGAGGGTCCGCAACATAGAGCGTCGCGCCATCAGTGGATACAACGATGCCGCGCGGCGCGACGAGCAGTGCACCGCTGAAGACAGTCGTGACCGCGCCGCCGCCGGATGGAACACTGAACACACCCGGCTTGCCATCGGCGGTAAGGGCCACGAAATAGAACGTGTCGCCGGCCGGGTTGGGGGCCGCGTCGAGCGGCGTGTGGAAGGTTGTGGGACTGCCTACCGCCGCTGTGGACACGCTAATGCCGGCAGCGCCGGCGCTACGAACCGTGATGACGGCCATGACCACAGCGGCCAGGAGGGTGGCCGCGAGGAGCAGCAAGCTAGGGGTGCGCGTCACGTGGAGCGACGGGGTTGGGTGAGGTTCAAAGCGATAGCCCATATGCGTCTTCCTTTCGGTGTACAGGTCATGTGTGTCGGCTAAGTGGGCCTGTCTGAGAGCAAGACGCCCGCGAACCGACGACAGATTTCCGAACGACAAGGAACGCAACTGGTGAAGCTCTCGCTACGCTCCGTTAAGGGTTCTCACTGGGTCTAGAATCGAGCGTGAACACTCGATTATTGGGGGCAACGCCCTTGACAGCCGCTCTTCCCTGTGGCAATCTATGATGTACGGCTGAGAAAAAGCTGACTGCCACGCAAAGGAGCGTTAGAATTTCATATGTCTGCCCAGAGTCTCGATGGCGAGCCTCCCCTGCTTGAGTTCGTTCGCGGCGTCGAGAAGCGCTTCCTCTCTTCGCCGCGCAACCGCTGCCATGACCTGGAGAGCGCGACACGTTACTACCTGGAGTTCCTCCACGGCTTCGAGTCGCTGCCCATCGACCGGCCCGTCGTGACCGTGTTCGGCTCGGCCCGCTTCAAGCCCGACAACCCTTACTATCAGATGGCGCGCACCCTGGGCCGCCGCCTGGCGGAAGAGGGCTTCGCCGTGATGACCGGCGGCGGGCCGGGCATCATGGAGGCGGCCAATCGCGGCGCGAAGGAGGGCGGCGGCCTGAGCGTCGGGGCGAACATCCACCTGCCCCACGAGCAAGCGCCCAACCCGTACCTGGACATCTACGTCCAGTTCGAGCATTTCTTCGTTCGCAAGGTGATGCTGGTCAAGTACTCGTGCGCCTTCGTCGTCATGCCCGGCGGCTTCGGAACACTGGACGAGGTGTTCGAGACGCTGACGCTCATGCAGACCGGCAAGATCGAGGACTTCCCGGTCGTCGCGATGGGCACGGCGTTCTGGGAGCCGCTGAGCGAGTTCATGCGTAAGTCGCTGATCGGCAACGGCACGATTAACACGGCTGATCTGAGTCTGTACCGCCCGACCGACTCCATCGAGGAGGCCGTCAGCATCATTGTGAAACACTGCTACGGCTCGCAGCAAGCACAATAAGGAAACCCTATGCGAATCACGCTCTGGGGCGCAGCGGGCGAGGTCACTGGCTCGTCATACGGCGTGCAGACCGAACGCGCCCGCGTTCTGGTGGACTTCGGCATGTTCCAGGGCGGCAAGCGCCTGGAAGCTCTGAACCGCATCCCGAACGCGCTCAACGTCGGCGCGCTCGACGCCGTCGTGCTGACCCACGCCCACGTGGACCACGTCGGGCGGCTGCCACTGCTTGCCACGCGCGGCTACAGCCGCCCGGTCTACGCGACGGAGGCCGCCATCGAGATGGCGAACCTCATCCTGCGCGACACGGCCAAGGTGCAGGCGATGGACGTGGAGCAGGAGAACCGCCGCCGCGAGCGCGCCCGCCTGCCCCTGCTGGCCCCGCTGTACGACATCGATGATGTCGAGCGGGTGTTGCGCCTGATGCGCCCGGTCGAGTACGGCGCGCGCACCGAGATTGCGCCAGGCGTGTCGGTGCGCCTAGTGGACGCGGGGCACATGCTCGGCTCGGCCAGTGTTGAAATGACGGTGGACGAGAGCTCGGGGCGCAAGGTCGTGGTATTCTCCGGCGACATCGGGCCGCGTGGCGCGCCGTGGCTGCGCGACCCGACCCCGCTCGATGGCGCGGACCTGGTGTTCATGGAGTCGACCTACGGCGACCGCGACCACCGCTCGCTACGGGAGACGCTGGCCGAGCTGCGCGATGTCGTTCTGCGCATCGTCGGTGAGAAGGGCCGCCTGGTGGTGCCGGCGTTTGCCGTCGGGCGCTCCCAGGACATCATCTATCACATGGCGGCCTTGTTCCGCGACGGCCAGGTGTCCCCCTTTCCGATCTTCCTCGACAGCCCGATGGCGATTCACGCGACACAGATTTACGAAGCGCACGAGGAGCTGATGGACGCCGAGACGCAGGAGCTGATGGTGGACGGTCAGCTCGACAAGGACATGCGCCACGTCGTGCCGACAGAGAGCGTCGACCAGTCGAAAGCCATCAACACGACGCCCGGGCCGTGGATGGTCATCGCCGGGTCGGGGATGATGAATGGCGGGCGCATCCTGCACCACCTGCGCCACAACCTCTGGCGCGACGACGCCGCGATCCTGATTGTCGGCTACCAGGCCGAAGGGACGCTGGGACGGCTGCTCGTGGACGGCGCGAAGAGCGTCAAGATCATGGGCGAGCGTATCGCCGTGCAGGCCGAGGTACACACGCTGAACGGCTTCAGCGCCCACGCCGGCCAGAGCGACTTGCTGGAGTGGCTCGGCGCGATGGCCGGCTCGAAGCCGCGTGTCGTCCTGGTCCACGGCGAAGACCGCGCCCGCCAGGCCCTCGCGCAGAAGGTCAAGGAGCGCTACGGCCTGACCGCCGCGCTGCCAAAGCAGGGCGAGACGGTCGAAACCTAAAGAAAGTAGCAACGCTGTGGTACAATTGCTCTAATCCCCACAACATAGGGGAGTCGCCCGGAGACCTTGCCCGTGACCAATGCCTCGCCCGACCTGGCCCGCCGCGCCGACGAGCTGCGGCGGCAGCTGGCGTACCACGCCTACCGCTACCACGTCCTGGACGCGCCCCTCATCTCCGATGCGGCGTATGATTCCCTGTACCGCGAGCTGCGCGACCTGGAGACCGAGCACCCGGACCTGGTGACGCCCGACTCGCCCACGCAGCGCGTCGGCGGCGCGCCGGTCGAGGGCTTCCGCAAGGTGCGACACCCCGCGCCGATGCTCTCCCTGGACAACGCCTTCTCCGTCGAGGAGGTGCGCGCCTGGGGCGAGCGTATGCGCCGCCTGGTCGGCGACGTGCCCATGGACTTCGTCGTCGAGCCAAAGATGGACGGCCTGACCGTCGTCCTGCACTACACCGACGGGGTCTTTACGCTGGGTGCGACGCGGGGCAACGGCATCGAGGGCGAGGACGTCACGGCCAACCTCCGCACCTTGCCGGGCGTGCCGCTGCGCATCCCGGTCGACGTCAACGCGGACACGCCCGCGCCGCCGACGCTCGTCGTGCGCGGCGAGGTGCTGATGCACAAGGACGCTTTCGCGCGCCTCAACGCGAGCCGCGTCGCCGAGGGCCTGGAGCCATACGCTAACCCGCGCAACACAGCAGCGGGCGCGCTGCGCCAGCTCGACCCGCGCATCACGGCGACCCGGCCCCTGACCCTATACACCTACGCCGTCGTCGTCGGCCCGCGCCTGCGCAGCCAGTGGGAGGCGCTAGAGTACCTCCAGACGATGGGCTTCCCGGTCAACAGCGACAGCAAGCACGCCGACAATCTAAACGACGCCATTGCCATTGCCGAGGAGTGGCTGGCGCGCAAGGCGAGCCTCAACTACGACGCCGATGGCATCGTGCTCAAGGTCAACTCCTTCGCCCTCCAGGAAGAGCTGGGCGTTGTCGGGAGCGCGCCGCGCTCGGCCATCGCCTTTAAGCCCGCGCCCCAGGAGGGCGTCACCGTCCTGCAGCGCATCGCCGTCAACGTCGGGCGGACGGGCGTTGTCACGCCCCAGGCGCTCATGGACCCGGTACGCATCGGCGGCGTCACCGTCAGCCAGGCGACGCTCCACAACGCCGACTACATCGCCGAGCGCGACATCCGCGAGGGCGACACAGTCGTCCTCAAGCGCGCCGGTGATGTCATCCCCCAGGTGCTGCGCGCCGTCGTCGAACTGCGGCCACCGGATGCGCAGCCGTGGCATATGCCGCCGACCTGCCCATCCTGCGGTGAGCCGCTGGTGCGCCTGCCGGGCGAGGCGGCCACGTACTGCGTCAATGCCGCCTGCCCGGCACAGCTCCGCCGCCACGTCGAGCACTTCGCTGGGCGCGGCGCGATGGATATCGTTGGGCTGGGCGAGAAGATCGTCGCGCAGGTGGTGGACGCGGGGCTGGTCCACGACGTCGCCGACCTGTACCATCTCAAGGAAGGGCGCGAGGCGCTGCTTACCCTCGAAGGCTTCGCCGAGAAGAAGGTGGACAACCTTCTCGCCGCCATCGAGGCTTCCAAGGATCGTCCGCTGGCGCGGCTGCTGTTCGCCCTGGGTATCCAGCACGTCGGCAGCACCATCGCCGAGACGCTGGCGCGGCAGTTTGGCGCAATTGACGCGCTCATGGCGGCGAGCCTGGCCGAGGTGCAGGGCATTGCCGGGTTGGGACCGCAGATTGCCGAGAGCGTCGTGGACTACTTCGCCAACCCACGCAATAGGGAGGTCATCGCGCGGTTGAAGGCCGCCGGGGTGCGCACCGCCGATGCACACGCCGAGGCGCCAAAGGACGGCCACCTGGCGGGCCAGACGTTCGTGCTGACCGGCCGTCTACCGAACATGACCCGTGACGAGGCCAAGTCGCGTATCGAAAGTCGGGGGGGGCGCGTCACTGATAGTGTCACACGCAAGACGACGTATGTCGTCGCTGGCGAAGAGCCTGGAAGCAAGCTGGATAAGGCGCGCCAACTCGGCGTCGCCGTCCTCGACGAGGCCGGCCTCCTGCGCCTCTTAGAAGGATAGACCCATGCATCGCCTGCGCCGCCTGGCCGCGCTCATCGTTCTCATCGTCATCCTTGCCCTGGCCGCACCACCCCATAGCTACGCCGCGTCCGCCCTGGCCGCGTGTACCTATGTCGTCCGCGACGGCGACACGCTGAGCGCCATCGCCGACCGCTTCAACACGTCGCCGTCGGACCTGGCCGCCGTCAACGGCCTGGAGGGGCCATCGGACCTCAAGCCCGGCGCGACCCTGGTCATCCCCGATTGCACCAGCACGCCGACGCCACCGGCGAGCCGCAGCCGCCCGACGAACCCCCGCGCCCGCCTCACGGTGGATGCCATCGACACGCTGCCCGAGGCCCACGACATCGCCCAGCTGCTCATCGACCGCGCCGTGGGCGCGACCATCAACATCATCGCCTACACGCGCTATGGCTTTACCTCTGGCGGCACGGGCACGGTCATCGGTGAGGATGGTCGAACGTTCCTGACCGCTTTCCATGTCGTCGGCGACCCGGCGACCGGCCGCCTGTATCCCGTGCGTGAGATTCGCGTTGGTCCGTTCAAGGACTGGACCCTGCGAGCGCACGTTATCGCGACGGACCCGGAGAACGACCTGGCGGTGCTCATCGTGAACGAGGCCGCCGACTTCACCGGCTTTGCCTTCGCCCCGGTGGGCGACTCGGATACGCTGAACCTGGGTGATACAGTGTATACCCTGAGCTACCCCGGCGCGGCGCACGGCGGCCTGGCGACGACGCGCGGCGTGCTGCTCGGCAAGATGGGGCTAAGCACCGAGACCAACCCGCGCTTTTTGCTGACGAATGCCGAGGCCAGCCCCGGATCGAGCGGGGGCATCGCCATCAACGAGAAGGGACAGGTCATCGGCATTGTGTCCGCCATTGTTACGCGGCGCGACACGCTGGATAACTTCGGCCTGCCGCAGGTGTCCACCGCGACGGTCCTGATCCCCATCAACTGGTCGCGCCCGCTCTTCGCGCCATAGCCGACCGCCGAGTGAACCTACCCTTGCGATGAAATCGCCGAACGACTACAATTGCGGTTCAAATAGATGGCGTACAATGAGCCGGGGAGAGGGAAGAGATGCGTACACTCGAACTCACGCTAATGGTGCAAGAGGACAGGACAGCCGTTGTGGCGCTGCCGCCCGATGTCCAGCCGGGGGAGCATCGCGCCATACTCGTCATCGAAGAGACGCCAACGCCTCGGATGGAGCCTGTACTAGACGATTTCCCCGTTCATGACCTAGGCCCCTGGCCCGATGGCCTCTCTCTGAGGCGAGAGGATATGTATGATGAGTGGGGATGCTAAGCGTATCTTCCTCGACACCAATGTCCTCGTCTATGCAAGTATTACGGCATCCCCTTTCACCACTCAACCTGATCGAGCAGATTGCCGTGGCGGGTCGCCAAGTTTACGACGCGAACATCGTGGCGACCATGCAGGCGTATGGGATTAGCCATCTCCTCACCCACAATACCGCCGACTTCGTCCGCTTCGCGGCCATGATAGATGTCCTCGGTATCTGAGCGATTGACTGCCTGATCCAAGCCAACTGACTCATCTATGTCCGAAGCCTGCCAAGCCGCTTTGGCAGGCTTTGTTGTCTAAGCTACTGACCTGAAGCGGTGACCACGCCAAGTGGCGCCCGACAATGGACTCTAAACTGGTACACTTCTTGCGTTATGTATGGGCGGGATAGGATTGGCTGGAAAGGAGATGGAATGATGTCTCGCCCGCTGTATCGTGTGATAGGGCTACTTGCCCTGGTTGGAATGCTCCTTGTTGGCTGGCGCTACACGACAAACACTGCGTGGGCTGCCACCTGCACGTATACCGTTCGGCCCGGCGACACCGTCCAGAGTATCGCCAGCCGCTATGGCGTCGAAGTTACGACGGTCGCCAGTGTCGCTCCGTCTGGGGGGCGTCTCCAGCCGGGCGCGACACTCACCATCCCCGATTGCAACGGTAGCTCGCGCGCCGGCGTCACGAGCGTCGCTGTCGCCGACTATACCGCCGATACGCTGGATGATATTCCGGCCTCGCCCGCCGAGATGCCCGCCACCTTTAGCGAGCGCATGGACGGCGCGACGATACAGATTATCGTGTCTACCCCGCGCGGGGCGCGCATGGGGACGGGCAGCGTCGTCGGCAGTGACGGCCACACGGTTCTCACCGCCTACCACGTCGTCGGCAACAAGCTCACTGGCGAGTTGCTGTCGCCCGCCAAGATCGTCGTCGGCCCGTACAAGGACTACACGTTGAGCGCCAAGGTCGTCGCGGCCGATCCCTCGGTGGACCTGGCTGTTCTCCGCGTCGAGGACCGCGAGGACTTTGACGGATTTGCTTATCTGCCGCTGGGGGACTCGAACGCCGTCGATCTCGGCGTGCCTGTCTATATGTTCAGCTACCCGGCGCGGCGCGAGGGCGGCCTGGCCCGCAGCACCGGCACGCTCATCGGGATGCTGCGCAAGACGGCCAGCGGCGAGCGCGAGGACTTCCTGACCGACGCGCAGGCGTCGCCCGGCTCCAGCGGCGGCGTGGTCGTCAACAGCCAGGGGCAGCTCATCGGCATCGTGACAACGGGTCTGACGCTGGACCAGGCTGTCCAGCGGCCCGGTCTCCCTGCGATTACCCAACTTACCGGCTTCGTGCCCATCAACCTCGCGGCCGGCGTTCTCACTGAAGCCGGCGTCCGACGGTAGCCCAGGATGTCGTAGCGACTTGAGCCGTTTCGGGGGAAACGAATGCTTACTCAAGTCGCTACGACATAACGCCTCACTTTTGACCGCCCCCCTGCATCTCAGGTATACTTTGGCGCATGTCATCCCTCGATCCATCGGGCGACTTATCGAAGGCGCTGGCCCAGTACTTTGACCTGACCGAGTTTCGACCCGGCCAGGCTCAAGCCGTCGCCCACGTCGTCGCCGGGCACGATAGCCTCGTCGTGATGCCCACGGGGTCGGGAAAATCTCTCATCTATCAACTGCCCGCGCTTATGCAGCCTGGCCTGACCCTGGTGGTCTCGCCGCTCGTTGCGCTCATGAAGGACCAGGTGGACACCCTGGTCGCATCAGGCAAGCCCGCGACGTACATCAATAGCTCGCTCGACGGCGAGGAAGTGGCGCGGCGTATCGACGCGATGAGCGCGGGGCGCTACAAGCTCGTCTATGTCGCGCCGGAGCGTCTGCGCAACCGGGCGTTCACGCGCGCGCTGGCCGCGACGCGCATCGGCCTGGTGGCCGTGGACGAGGCGCACTGCATCTCCCAGTGGGGGCACGATTTCCGCCCCGACTACCTCCACCTTCGCGCCGCCATCGAGGCCATCGGCCGCCCGCCCATCGTGGCGCTCACGGCGACGGCGACGCCCGAAGTGCAGAACGACATCATCGCCCAGCTCGATCTGCGCGACGCCGCGCGCATAGTCACCGGCTTCAACCGGCCCAACCTGACCTTCGAGGTGCGCGCGACGGACGATGACACGGCCAAGCTGCGCGAGTTGCGCCGTCTGTTGGAAAGCACACCGGGCAGCGCGATTGTCTACACCGGCACGCGCAAAGAGGCTGAGAGTGTCCACACCTTTGTGCAGGGCCTCGGCATTCCGTCGCAGTACTACCACGCCGGTTTGGACACCGAGAGCCGTCGCACGGCGCAGGAAACGTTCATGCTGGGGCAGGCGCAGGTCATCGTTGCCACCAACGCCTTCGGCATGGGCGTGGACAAGCCCGACATCCGCCTCGTCGCCCACTATAGCATCCCCAGTTCCATCGAAGCGTACTACCAGGAGGCGGGCCGCGCCGGGCGTGACGGCTTCCCCGCCCGCTGCGTCCTGCTCTACTCACCGAAGGACCGCGCGCTCCAGGAATGGTTCATCGACAACGACGCGCCGAGTGAGACCGAGCTGCGCGGCTTGCTTGCCAGCATTCGCCGCGCTGCCCGCCACGACGGCCAGGCGCGCGTCTCGGAGTGGGACCTTGCCCGGCACGCCCGCCTCAACGACGTCAAGGTGCGCGTCGGTCTGCGGCAGTTGGAGGAGATGGGCGCGGTGAGCCGCCTGGGCGATGACCTCGGCCTGATGTACCTCGAAGTCGCCGACGACGCGCCGCAGATCGACCTCAGCGTAAACGCGGCCCAGGTCGAGCAGCGGCGGGCCGCAAAGCGGGCCAAGTTGGCGAGCATGATCGAGTATGCTGAGACGAAGAAGTGCCGCCGCCAGTTCATCCTCGACTACTTCGGCGACCCGTCTCGGCCGGCGGTGGAGGCGTGCTGCGACGTGTGCCAGGCCGCCGCGACGCCTGCTACGAGTGAGCCGCGCGGCGCGCAGACGACGGCCGAGTGGACTGCCATCATTATATTGGAGGCAGTGCGCAATCTGCCCAAGGGCGTCGGGCGAACGAAGCTGGCCCAGTTCCTCAAAGGCTCGCGCACGGATGCCGTGTCGGCGCTCTCGCGGCACCGCCTGTTCGGCACGCTGGCGCACCGCACGCTGCCCGAGCTGCAAGGGCTGATCGACCAGCTCGTCAGCGGCGGCTACCTCAAGCAAGTGAATTCCGCGACGCCCGGCGTCGTCCTCACGCCGCTCGGGACGTCGGCGCTCCGCGAGCGCGCTGCCATCTCCCTCGACGTTCATGCCGCGCCCCGCGCGTCGAGCCCCAAGCACGCTCCCCCGTCCGCGAAACATTAGCCTCGTGTCCACATCGAATCACGTAGAGTATGCAATAGGCCTGGTCGTTGCGAGGAGGGCGATAGCCCGACGAAGCAACCTCACGATGGAGAACGGCGGCGCTGAAACCTTGCCAGACAGTCTCTCGCGAGGATGCGGGATTGCTTCGCTACGCTCGCAATGACTCGGGTTTCGCCGTCTTTTCCTGCTTCTACCAAGCCTCATCGCTGGGCCTCTCGCGCCGAGCGCTGGGGGATAGTGGTCACTATTATCCTATTTCTGCTGCTCGGTGCGTTTCACGTCGTCTGGTCGCCGATCTTCATCAAGCCCGACGAGAGCTGGCACATGGGCTACGTCGAGTACCTGCGGCGCAACGGCGGCCTGCCGAGTGTTCGCCTCAACCTGCCCGATGGCGCGGCGCGCACGCGGGCCGAGCCGGAAGGGCACCAGCCGCCCCTGTACTACGCCGCTGTCGCGCTTGCCACATGGCCCATCGACCTGGCCGACATCGACAACATGTACCGGCGCAACCCCCACTTCCTCGCCACCCAGACCGGCAACCTCAACGTCTGGGCGCCCGCGCCAAGCCGCGCCGAGACCACGTTCTACGTTGGCCGGGCGGTGACGCTGCTCTTTGGCGCGGTTGCCGTCGCAGCCACGTATGGCGTGGCGCTGGAGTTCCTGCCCTGGGGCGTGGCGCTCATGGCGGCGGCCGCCCTCGCCTTCAACCCGCAGTTCCTTATTATCAGTACATCCCTAAGCAACGACGTGCCGGCTGCTGCCTGGTGCGCCCTCGCGCTGTGGGCCGCGCTGCGCAGCATGGGCCGCGGCCTCACCCTGCGGCGGGCGGTCGCGTTCGGCCTGGCCGTCGGCCTGGGGACGCTCACCAAGCTCAGCGGGTTGGTCCCGCTGGCATTGTTGCCGCTGATGGTCGCTCGTCCCTCACCCCCTAACCCCCTCTCCCACAAGGGGAGAGGGGGAATCGGAGGCTTCTCCTCCTCTCCGTCGGATGGGAGAGGGGGCAGGGGGGTGAGGGGCCTGGTCGCGCTGCTCGTAGCGATACTCGTGCCGCTGCCTTGGTTCATCCGCAACTGGCAGCTCTACCATGATCCGCTGGCGACGTCGCCGGTGTTTGCCCTGATGGGGCAGCGGCCCGGCATGATCCCACCCGGCGAGTTGGCCACGCTCCTCCTGTTCATCGGGCGCTCGTATTGGCTCGATGTCGGGCCGGGCGGCGTGGGCTTCGGTCCGCCGTGGCTGTACCTTGCCCTGGCTGCGCTCGTCGTCGTCTGCGCTATCGGGGTCACCATCGCCTGGCGGCGGCGCCCGGACTGGCGGCCGCCCATCGTGGCGCTGGCGGGCTACACGCTCATCGTCCTGGCGAGCGTTCTCATGCTAGGCAGCCGCACGCGGACGTTCATGGGCGGCGGACGGCTCGTGTTCACGGCAGCGGGCGCTCTCGCAATTCTCCTGGCCCTGGGCGCATGGTCCCTTGTCCCGGAACAGTGGCGGGCGAGGCTTGCCGCCCTCTGGAGCGCCGGCTGGCTTGCCCTGGCCGTCGCCGTCACGATTCTGTTCGTCGCCGTGCCGTTCGCTCCACCGCCGCCCGTCCCAACCTCAGAAGCGCCGCCCCTGGCGACATTCGTCGATGGCTTCGTTCTGCGCGATGCTCAGATCGGGCCGCTCCGTGACATGGAGCGCGTAGACGTGGCGCTCGGTTGGGAAGTCACGCAGCCGCCCAACAAGCTCTACAGCGTGTTCGTCCAGGCGCTCAACCCGGTCGGCCCCGGCCTGCTGGCCCAGGTGGACACCTTGCCCGGCCACGGCTACTTCCCCTGGGAGCGCTGGACGCCGGGCGTCACACGGCGCGACACGTATAGCCTGTCCCTACCGTCGGTGGACGAGCCGCAGCGCGTGCCGGTGGTTGCGGGCCTGTACGACTCGGCGACGATGAAGCGCCTCGCAGCGACACAGGCCGGGCGCACGACAGACGCGGTGGTGATAGGAAGTATCGTCCTGCGGCCGGCGTCGCCCCTGAGTGTCCCGCAGTCGGCGCGCTTGCCGCAGCCGGTGGTGTTCGGCGACGCGCGGCTGGTGGGGGTTGAGATCGCGCCGGATGCGCAAAAGCTCGGCGTGACGCTGTGGTGGCAGGCCGACGGCACGCTTCCTGCGGACTACACGGTCTTTGTTCACCTTGCTGGGCCGACTGGCCTCGCCGCGACCGGCGACGGTCCGGCCGCCGAGGGTCGCTTTCCGACAAGCGCCTGGGCGATGGGCGATGTCGTGCGCGACGCGCACAGCATGCCCCTGGACAAGGTCGCGCCCGGTTCCTACCGCTTGGCCGTCGGCCTGTATGACCCGGCGACGGGGACGCGGGTCGCGGCGGAGCAGGATGGCGCGCGGCTGCCGGACGATACGGCGGTTGTGGGAGAGGTGACGAGGTGACGAGGTGACGAGGTGACGAGGTGACGGTGTGACCGGCTGAGAAACGTCAAAGGCACAGCGCGTTAAGTTGACAGGTGTATCAAGGCAGGCTATGCTCTAAGCTCGTCTGCCATTGACCCGTTCGATGATCCCCCGGAGAACCTGCCCCATGGACCTGAGTCTCGGAAATCTACTGCTTCTTGGCCTCGCCGCTGTCGGCGCGGGCGCTGTCAACGCCATCGCCGGTGGCGGGACGCTCATCACGTTCCCCACGATGATCGCCATGGGCGTCCCGGCCGTGGAGTCGAACGTTACCAACACCGTGTCGCTCTTCCCCGGCTACCTGGGCGGGACACTGGCGCAGAAGAGCGACCTGGCCGGGCAGGGCAGGCGGCTGCGGCTCCTCGCCCCGGTGGGCGCTGTGGGCGGCTTCGTCGGGGGGATCCTGCTCATGCTGTCGGGGGAGGCCATCTTCCGCGCCCTGGTTCCGTGGCTCATCCTCCTGGCGGCGACGCTGCTGCTGTTCCAGGACCGCATCCGCCGCTGGGTGGTGCAGCGTTTGCGGCAGCCGGAGGAGACGCACACCAATGAGGCGTGGGTCATCGCGCCGGTGTTCCTGGCGTCCATCTACGGGGGCTACTTCGGGGCCGGGCTGAGCGTCATCCTGGTCGCCGTCCTTGGCCTGGTCATCCACGACAACCTGACGCGCATCAACGCGCTCAAGCAGGCCATCTCGCTGTGCGTCAACCTGGCGGCGGCCCTGTTCTTTGTGTTCTCCGGCCGAGTGGTCTGGGTCGCTGTGCCGGTGATGATGATCGGGGCGCTCATCGGGGGCGTGCTCGGCGGGCGGCTGGCGAGCCGCATCAAGGCCAGCACGTTGCGGACGATTGTCGTCATCATCGGCTACATCGTCGGCGTTATCTATCTGTTCCGGTAAACTCTATGCGCGACGAAGACATCCACGTCGCCCTGGCGGCGCTGCGCGAGGCTGCGCCCGGCTGGGACACGCCGCTGGTGGACGCGATGGCAGCGCGGGGCACGACGCCCTTCCGTGTCCTGGCGGCGACCATCCTGAGCCTGCGCACCCAGGACCGCACGACGGCGCAGGCCACGCCGCGCCTGTTCGCCCTGGCCGACACGCCCCAGGCGATGCTCACCCTCACGCCGGAGCAGATCGAGGCGGCCATCTACCCCGTCGGCTTCTACCGCACGAAGGCGCGCACCCTGCTGGACCTGAGCCGCGTGCTGGTCGAGGAGTACGGCGGGGAGGTGCCGGACGACCTGGACACGCTGCTGACGCTGCCGGGCGTCGGGCGCAAGACGGCCAACCTCGTGCTCATCGCAGGCCACAACAAGGCGGGCATCTGCGTGGACACCCACGTCCACCGCATCACGAACCGCTGGGGCTACGTGCGGACGAAGACGCCGGAGCAGACAGAGATGGCGCTGCGGGAGAAGCTGCCCCCCCAATACTGGAACGAAATCAACACGCTGCTCGTCGCCCTCGGCCAGAACATTTGCCACCCGACGTCGCCGCGCTGCTCGGTCTGCCCTGTCCGTCCGTGGTGCGACCGCGTCGGCGTCACCCGCAGCCGATGACCTGCTAGTCCGGCTGGTGGATGCGGCAGTAGGTGGAGCCGGGCAGCGGCTTGTTGCGGCACGGCGCGCCGGACTTCGTCACGGCGCGGCAGTGCGCCGTCGAGCCGTTGCTGGGCTGGCTCCCGCCGAACGCTTCGTGCGGGTAGCTGTGCGCCGCCGCACGCGCCGTGACCTGGCCGGCGGTTTCGCTCTCCGGAGGCGTCGTCTTCGCCGGTTTGCGCGTGCGGCGGCGCGGCGCCGGGTGGGGCGTCCCGGACGGATGCTCAGCTTCGGCGTCCGAAATCTCGGTCGGGTGGGCCTCTTGCGGCGGCGCGCTGGGGCGCTGCACCTGGGCGGCGCGGACGCTGAACTGGGAGGCCATGTCCAGCAGGAAGCGCAGCTCGGTCTGGAAGTCGGCGACGATGGCTTCCGGGTGCGGCACGAGGCCGGCGTCCGTGGCGACGCCCACGACCACATCGCCGGCGTAGCTGAGAATGCTCACGCCCAGGCCGAGGCGGCCCGACTGCGGCACCCAGAACATGATGTTCCGTACTGGGCGTCCGGCCATGTAGATTGTCTGGCGCGGGCCGGGCACGTTGGTCATGACGCCGGTGCCTTTCGTGCCGAACAGGTCCAGCGCCATGTTCTCGATTTCCTGCGTTGCCATCCCTACCACGTTTAGCACGCCGAACACGACGACTGCCTCCGGCGACGACTTGATTTCGTCCATGCGCGCCTTGAGGCGATACAGGCGCTCCAGCGGCTTGTCGGTGCCGATGGGCAGGTCGAGGAACACCAGGCCGAAGCGGTTGCCGAGGGTCAGCGGCGCGTCGGGCGGGCGCAGGTTGACCGGCACCACGGCGCGGATGCTCTTGCCCTCGATGTCTTGGCCCTGGGAGAGCAGGTAGCGGCGCAGCGCGCCCGCAACGGCGGTGAGCAAAACATCGTTGACAGTTCCACCCATCGCGCGGCCAATCGTCTTCACATCTTCAAGGGGAATTGGGTCTGACCACGCCGCGTGCTTGACGGGGCCGAGCGGTCCCTTCAGGCATGTCGCCGGATCCGGCGGGAGAGCGAGGAGGCGCCCCAGCGTGACGGCGCTGTTGATGCCTAGCTCGGCGGCTTTCAGCGCGTGATCGGGATGGCTAATCAACTCCACCCCTTCGTGGACGATGCTCCCTGTCACCTTGCGCGTGCCGTCGACGAGGTCGGTGACCGGACGGATCAGCGACGCCAGGGGGTTGCTGGGTCGACGATGGCGGCGCTCCGGGCGGTCGTCAACCCAGGGCGCGTCCGGCTCCGAGTCGGTCATGCCCAGCAGGACGCCGATGAGCGCGATGCCGTCGGCCATGCTGTGGTGCAGCCGCCCGATGAGGGCGCTGCCCTGGCCGTAGCCCTCGACGAGATGATACTCCCACGGCGAGCGCGAGAAGTCCAGTGGCGTGCTCATCAGGTGGCTGACGAGGCGCTCCAGCATCTCCTTGTCGCCGGGTGGCGGCAGCTTGAAGCGGTGGAGGTGGTCGTCGATGTTGAAGTGGGGATCGACCTCCCAATACAGCGTACCGACGCCGAACTTCGGTTCGACGATCTTGGAGCGAAACCGATCCCAGCGCAGCAGCCGCTGCTCGAGCATCGCGCGGACGCGCCCATAGTCGAGCGGCTGGTCGAACATCATCACGCCGGTAATCATCATGAGGTTGTCGCGGTCTTCCATGCGCAGCCAGGCGGTATCTACGGAAGACAACGCTTCGCGACGGCGGCGAGCCATAGGCTTCCCTCCCCTCTCACGCGAACGAAAACTTCCCTGTATTATACGCGCGAGGCGCGAGAAGGGCGAACTCGCCCCTCACCTGGAGGGGTGTCATTGCGAGACCCCCACGCACTGTGACGGCGTGCGCCGAGACGAGAACACGACCAAGATGTCATTGCGAGCGTGAGCGACGCAATCTCCCGCTCTTGCGACAGACGGTCTGAGCGGTTATAGCGTGACTGCTGCCCACCGAGGGATTGCTTCGCGTTCGCTCGCAATGACAACGCCGCGCGGTCTTAGTCTTTCGAGCGCGGGTCGAGGGCGTCGCGCAGGCCGTTGCCCATCAGGTTGACCGCCAGTACCGTGATAAAGATGAAGAAGCCAGGGATGATGACCAGGCTGACCGAGCGGTAGATGTACTGCTGCGAGTTGGACAGCATATTGCCCCAGCTCGGCACGGGCGGCTGGATGCCGAAGCTCAGGTAGCTCAGCGCAGCTTCGGTCAGGATGATGCCGCCGACGGTGAGCGACGCCCAGACGATCATGACGTTGATGACGTTGGGCAGGACATGACGCCACAGGATGCGCGTGTTGGATGCGCCGACGGCCCGCGCCGCGTCCACGTAGTCCCGCGCCTTGACCGACATCACCTCGCCGCGCACCAGGCGCGAGATGCCGGTCCAGCTCAGGGACGCGATGACGATGGACAGCACGACGACGTTGGGCGAGAAGAACGTGGCGATGAGGATGAGGATGAACAGGCCGGGTAAGGCGATGATGATATCGACGAAGCGCATCAATATGTTGTCGGTCAAGCCGCCGTAGTAGCCGGCCAGCAGCCCGATGAGCGTCCCAATAGTGAGCGCGATAAGCACAGTGAGCGCGGCGACGCTGAGGGAGACGCGCGCCCCGTAGACGATGCGCGTCAGCACGTCGCGGCCCAGATCGTCGGAGCCGAGGATGTAGCCGGGCGACAGGGGTGGCTTGAAGGCGTTGATCAAGCTTTGGTCGGAGTACTTCTTGTGCGTCACGTTCGCCGAGATGACGTCGGCGCCCAGGGCCATGAGGACGAGGAGAATGAAGATGGCCGCCGACACCATGGCGATTTTGTTGCGGCGGAAGCGGCGCATTCCCCTGGCCCAGAAGCCCTGGCTCTTGCGCGCTGGGACGGCGAACGCTTGAGGCGTGACGCTCGTCGCCGTCGTTCCTGTGAAGTCGCCTGTATTGTCCGTGATAGCCATGTCGCCTCGCTCAATCGTACCGGATGCGCGGGTCGAGGATGCCGTAGGCAATGTCCGCAACGAGGTTGCCGATAATGACGATGGCCGCCGTGATGGTGACCAGGCCCATGATCGTGGTGTAGTCGCGCTCGGTGGCGGCGTCGTACGCCAGGCGGCCGATGCCCGGCCACGAGAAGATGACCTCGATGATGAGCGCGCCGCTGAACAGCAGCGGCAGCGCGAGGCCGATCAGCGTCACGAAGGGGATGAGGCCGTTGCGCAGGGCGTGGCCGAAGATGACCACGTGGTCGTTGAGGCCCTTCGCCTGCGCCGTGCGCACGTAGTCCTGCCCCAGCGCCTCCAGCATGCTCGACCGAATGTAGCGCGTCCACTGGGCGATGAAGCCGAGCGCCAGCACAAAGGACGGCAGGATGAGGTGCCACAGCATGTCGCCCAGCGAGAACGGCTTGCCGGTGCTGATGATGCCGCCAGAGGGGAAGGCGGGCAGGCCCCAGTCCTTGAACTCGACGGCAAAGATGAGGATGCACACCAGGCCGAGCCAGAAGGCCGGGATCGCCTGGCCCGCCGTCGAGAGAACCGTCGCGGCATTGTCGAACGCCTTGCCGCGCCGCACGGCGGAGTAGACGCCGACGGGGATGGAGACGACGAGGGCGAGGATCAACGCCGCCACGGAGAGGATGAGCGTATTCCCGAGGCGCTCGTTGATACGCTCGATGACCGGCCGCCCGGTAATCATGGAGACGCCGAAGTCACCGCGCAGCATGCCACCCACCCAGCGTAGGTACTGCTCGTAGAGCGGCCGGTCGAGGCCGAGGTTGGCGCGGATGCGGGCGATGTCCTCCGGCTTGATGTTCGGGTTGAACTCGAACTGTGCCAGCGGGCTGCCAGGCGCGGCGTGGACCAGGGCAAACACCAGGACGGTGATGCCAATCAGCAGTGGTATCGCCTGGAGCACCCGGCGCAGAATGTAACGCTGCATGCGTTTCCTCCGGTGGGCCAGACCTGACAGGTTTCTAAAACCTGTCAGGTCTGTGCCGGTCTTCCGTTACTGCGGCGTCAGGCCCCACTTGTAGGCTTCATAGCGGAAGTTGGCCGCGTTCGGCACGAGGTTGACCACCTTCTTGCTCACGGCCGCCGGCTGCTTCGGGAAGTCGATGATCGTGACGGGCAGGTCCTCGGCGATGATCTGTTGCATCTTGAAGTACAGCTCTTTGCGCTTGGCGACATCCGTCGTCAGCAGCGCGTCGTCCAGGATCTTGTCCAGCTCGGGGTTGCTGTACTTCGCCATGTTGAAGCCGCCCTTGTACGAGTCGGTGTGGAACATGGTGCGCTGGTTCGGGTCCACGTTCCAGACGAAGCCGACCAGGAAGCAGTCGAAGTCGTGGGTCTTGGTGAGGCGGTCGAGGAAGGCGTTCCACTCCTCGAGCTTGGGCGTCATGTCCACGCCGATCTGCTTCCACTGCTCCTGCATGACGGTGACATAGTTCTCGCGCACCTTGTTGCCGGCGTTGGTCCAGCACTGGAAGGACATCTTCTTGCCGTCCTTCTCGCGGATGCCGTCGGCGCCCTTCTTCCAGCCGGCCTCGTCAAGAAGTTGCTCAGCTTTCTTGGGGTCGTAGGAATACTGCGGCTGGGTGTTGGGGTTGTAGGCCCACGACAGCACCGGCTCCGAGGCATTGGCAACGCTCCCCTGGCCGAACATGATGCTCTGCACCATCGCCTGGCGGTCGAGGCCATACAGCAGCGCCTGGCGCACTTTCTTGTCCTGGAACATCGTCGTCCTGGCTGGGTCCAGGTTCAGGGTGTAGAAGTCAAAATTGAAGGTGTCGTAGGCGTAGTTGGTGACGTTGTCCTGCTTCTGCATCTCGGCAACCATCGGGGCTTCATACTGTCCGTAGTCAGCCTCACCGGTCTTGAGCTGGGCGGCGACGACGTTGCCGTCCTTGACGACTTTGAAGATGTACTGGTCCACGTTGGGCTTGCCCAGGAAGTAGTCCGGATTGGCCTCGAGGGTGAGGTGGTCGTCTTTCACCCACTCCTTGAACTTGAACGGGCCGGTGTAGACCGGGCTCTTGGTATTGAAGTCGGCGGTGTTGATCTGCTCCGCCGTCATCTTCTCCAGGATGTGCTTGGGGAGAATCTGATAGCTGGCATTGCTCACGAGGAAGTCGGCCTTGACGTTCTTGAGCTTGAACTCGATCTCGGTCGGGCTTTTGACGGTGATAGTGTCAATCACCGAGAGGTCGGTGCGGCGCGGCGAGTTCAGCTTCTCGTCGAGGGCCAGCTCATACGTGTACTTCACATCGTCGGCGGTGAATTTCACGCCGTCGTGGAACTTGACGTCGTCGCGCAGCGTGAAAGTGTAGGTCTTGCCGTCCGGTGAGATGTCCCACTTGGTGGCGAGCTGCGCCGTGGGCAGCAGGTCCTTGGGGTTGATCCACACCAGGCCGTTGCCGAGCAGGGCCAGCGAGTCGGTAGAGGCTGTGTCGTTGGCGAGAAGTGAGTTGAGGGTCTTGGCGTCGGCGAAACGGACTTCGACGATCTGGCCGCCCTTCGCGGCGGCCTTAGGCTGCTCAGCGGCTTTGGCCGCCGCGGGCGCGGTCGCCTGAGCGGCGGGCGCTTGAGCGGCGGGCGCTGTTACCTGGGCCGCTGGCTGCGCGGGCGCTTGGGCAGGGGTGGAAGAAGTGCTGCTACTACACGCCGCGACTGCGAGCATAACGATCAGCAGGGCGGCAAAGGCGATAACGACACGTTTCATCTGATCTCCTCCATGAGTCTTCAGGTGAGGTCGATATGCTTTTCTGGCCGCTACCTTGTGGCCCAAGTATCAGCAGGGAATTTGCCAGCAGGCGGCGGCCAAGACCAAACACGGTCTTACAGTAGGAGCTATTTCCTTTTGGGCGAGGGACACCTCCTCTTCGAGATATCAATAAGTTGTCGAGCGGTCGGCGCAGGGAAGGATAGAACGAGCGGCGGAGTGCGCTCAACCAGGGAGCGTTCGGCCAGGCCACGCGAGCGGCGCGTCGGGCAGCGAGCGCCAAGAATGGGCCTCATTCTAGGCCGTGTCGCAGGCTTTGTCAATTCAAAGTGAAAGGGGCCTTTGACGCCACTTATCTCGAAAACCTTACGAAAGTGTGTGACCGTTAACACCTAAGCGAATCTATCAGCGAATCTATCAGCAGCGTGTGATACACTCACTGGTGTAGACGGTTCACAAATTCATTTATAGGACAGAGAGGCTATGTGGAACAATTGACAAAGGATACGGTATGACGTGGGATGCATTATTGCCCAGGAATGCGGCGCGACTTCTGCGGGACAGCGGAGGGCGTATTGGCAGTGTTGCCCCGTCCGCCGTCGAAGTGACCTTCTCGTTTTTCGCGCCGCGCAACCCCGCCGTCAACCTGGTAGGTGACTTCACCACCTGGGTTCCAGAGCCGATGCAGTCGGACGAGCGCGGCTGGTGGCGCGCTGAGCGGCGGCTCACCGACGGCGTCTATCAGTATCGTTTCCAGGTGCAATTGGTAAACCGGCCGGTCGACGAATGGGTGCATGTGACCGACTTGAGATCGCCGTGTGTGCCGACAGACAAGACGGCGAACCGCATCTGTATCGCCAGTGGGCAAATCCGGCGCGATGACTACGTTTGGCGGCACGACGATGCGCCGCTGCCGCTGAATGAGGACTTGGCATCTGTATGCCTGACACCAGATAGTCCCTGGTTCCAGGGCGCTGCCCCATCTTGTGAAGCCGTATTGGACGCGCTCGACGACATTCTTGCCACAGGCGCGCGCGCCATCGTCGTCCCCCCCGCGGACACGCTGCCCGGTCTGGGGCATGACATGGGGCAGCCGTTTTTCCCGTCCAGCGAATGCCGCGAGGCAGGCAGCTTCAAGCGCATGGTGGACGAGTGCCACCGGCGCGGGGTGCGGGTCATCGTCGAGATGGAATGCGGGCAGGGCGACGTTAACGGCACGCTGGCCCGGATCGACCACGATTATTGGTACACCACGGCGGCGCGCATGGACGGCCACGCGGGGACGCCGCGCTTCGACTATGAACGTCACGACGAGCGCCTGGGCGTCTTCCCGGCCCAGGAGTTCATGCGGGCGTGCGTCTTCCACTGGATCGACACCTACCACATCGACGGCATCCGCTTCGTCGGCGCTAAGTCGCCTGCAGACCGCGCGTTCCTCGCGCAGCTGGGCGCCGAGGCGTGCGCGCGGGCTACGCTCAAGCCGTTTCTCATTGAAGTGAAATAACAACAAGGGCGCAGCCGGACATCTCTATCCGGCTGCGCCCTTGAGCGAGCTTCTTCTGGCCGCCACCGAAGTTGGCGAGGCGCACCAACTCGCGTATCACTCTTCGCTAACGCGGCTCTACGACCAAGCGTAGCGCCGTACGCTCCTGGTCACCGATCTGGACGTCCGCAAACGACGGCACACAGATCGCGTCGATTCCGTCCTCCGCCAGGTAACTGCGGGCAATCGCGACCGCTTTGATGGCTTGATTGACGGCGCCAGCGCCGATAGCCTGAACCTCGGCCCGCCGTTGTTCTCTGACAACACCGGCGATAGCGCCTGCGACGGCTGTGGTGCGCGAGTTACCCGACACTTTGATGACGTTGTTGGCCATGGGGTTACCTCCTGGGTGGCTTCGGTACGTACTTACTAGCTCTTCATTCATCTTCCCCTCACATCCTTCGCTTAATCACTAGCACGCGTTTATCATTCAGTCTTCCCTGCAAACTCCGAACCATCAATGCATAAGATGGGCGGCTTAAGCCATCTTTGTCGCACAAAATGACGAAAGCCGCCCCAAAACCGTGTCCTCTCAGCGTTCTGTCATGGCGAGCGACTTAGCGCGCGATGTCTGTCGCTCGGGTCTCGCGGATAACTGTCACCTTGATCTGGCCGGGATACTCCAACGACTCCTCGACCTTCTTGGCAATGTCCCGCGCCAGGTTGATGGCTCCCAGGTCATCCACCTCGTCGGGCTTAACAATAATCCGGATCTCGCGGCCGGCCTGAATCGCGTACGACTCGGCCACGCCGACGAAGGAATTGGCGACGTTCTCCAGGTCTCGGATGCGCTTGGTGTACAACTCCAGCGTCTCACGGCGAGCGCCAGGTCTCGCCCCTGAGATCGCGTCGGCGGCTTCCACCAAGATCGCCTCGATCGATGACGGCTCCTCTTCGTGGTGATGCGCGGCGATGGCGTTGACCACCTTGGGGGGCAGCCCGTAGCGGCGGGCCAGCTCACTGCCGATCAGGGCGTGCGGCCCCTCGACCTCGTGGCTGACCGCTTTCCCCAGGTCGTGCAACAAGCCACCGGCGCGGGCGATCTGGATATCGGCATGCAGCTCAGTCGCCATCATGCCGGCCAGGTGCGCCGTCTCCACGGAGTGGGCCAGGACGTTCTGCCCATAACTGGTTCGGTACTTCATCCGCCCCAGGAGCTTGATAATCTCCGGGTGGAGGCCGAGCACGCCGGCCTCGATGGCGGCCTGCTCGCCCGCCTCGCGGATCACCTGTTCCAGCTCTTCTTCGGTCTTACGAACGACCTTTTCAATGCGGGCCGGGTGAATGCGCCCGTCATTGATGAGCTTGTTCAGCGCAAGGCGAGCCACCTCACGCCGAATCGGGTCGAAGCACGATAGGATAACTGCTTCTGGCGTGTCGTCGACGATGATGTCGACTCCTGTAATCTGCTCAATCGCGCGGATGTTGCGGCCCTGACGGCCAATGATACGGCCCTTCATCTCCTCACTCGGCAAAGGCACCGTCGACACAACAACCTCCGACACTTGGTCGGACGCGCATCGCTGAATCGCCATTGTAATCAGCTCACGCGCGCGGCGATCCCCTTCCTCCTTGGCGCTATACTCAATCTCCCGGATCAACCGGGCGGTGTCCTGCCGCGCGCTCTCCTCGACCTGCTTCAGAAGCACTCGACGCGCTTCCTCCTGACTCATCGCGGCAACGCGCTCGAGTTCCGCCGTCCGCTGCTGCTGAACAAGCTCGGCTTCTTGCTCCAACTTCTGAATCCGCTTCTCGCGCTTGTCCAGGTTGCGGCTGCGGCTCTCCAACTCGTCGAAGCGGCGGTCGAGTCGCTCGCGGCGCTGGTTGAGCTGCTGCTCTTGCTGTTGAAACTCGCGTCGCTGCGCTTTGCCCTCGCTCTCGAGCTGCTCACGCAGCCGCAGAGCTTCGTCCTTCGCGCGCAACACCGTATCCTTGGCGCGTGCATCCGCCTCGGTAGTGATGCGCTCGGCCTCTACCTGGGCCGACTGGATCGTCTGCTTGTCCTCGGCTTCCTTGAGTTGATACCCTAGCTTCTTGCCTCGTGATACCCCAAAGAACCAGGCCGCCAGGCCGCCAATCGCCAGTCCCAGGAGAAGCGCAACGACGACGCCAATCACGTCCATGCGCCACCTCCTTTCTTCAGTTGGTAAGGTTCAAGTGAAACCTTTCGGGCAGCCACTCCCCAGTGGCTCGCGCCACTCAGGCCCACGCATTTTGGGCCGCCCGCGCCGCCAACGCTGTGCCCGTTGGCAGACAGTCGGGTTGAACTCATGGTTCAGCCCGTCCGTCTGCTAACGCGCCACTTGTGCAGCTGTCATTGCGAGCGAACGCGAAGCAATCTCACGCCTTGCATCGGACAGTCTAGCGCAGGAACAGCTTGCTTTACACCCGCGCGGGATTGCTTCGTCGTCCTATCGTCCTCCTCGCAATGACACGAAGAACAGCTGTCACTAATCGTCCTGTTCCAGTCCCTCGTCGTGCAGCTCGCGCCACAAGCGACTCACCGTATCGTGAACTACATCATACGCAAATCCGCGCCGCAATAAAAACTCGCTTAACTTTCGGACAAATTCCTCGCGTGGGAGCGCTGCCAACCGCGCGGCTCGAACCCGCGCCGCTTCCAGCGCGCCCGCCTCCTCATCCAGGTCCTCCACCGCCGCGTCGATCTGTGAGCGGTCGATGCCCTTCTGCCGCAGCTCTTGCCGCAAAGCGCGTGCCCCGCGTGGCGCCGTTGCCCCCCGATGGCGCACCCATGCCTGGGCAAATGCTTCGTCGTCCACCAGCCCAACGCGCCGCAGACGCACCAGAATGGTGTCGATCATGTCGTCCGGTGTTTGCTTGCCGCGCAGGTACTGGCGAATCTCGGCCTCGCTGCGCGGCCGGTAGCCCAGGTAGAGCAGGGCGCGGTTGTACGCCTTCTCGACGCCATCCTGCCGCCGCAGCTCCGCGATGTCGGCATCAGTGAGATGCTGGCCTTTGCGCAGCGTCGCCGCCAGGAGCAGCGCCAACCCGAAGGCAAACTCATCGTCCAGGTAAACGTTGACGCGCTCTTTGTTTCGCTTCTGAATCTCCAGCCGCGTCACGGTGCCGGCCATGTCGCCTCTTTCCACAAAACAGCGCCGGGCCATGGTGTTCTCACCACAGCCCGGCGCACTTCTTCCGGTCTAGCTCTTGAGCGCCCATTGGCTAGCGAATGCGCCGAAAAGCCTTACTCTACCGGCCCATCCTCCGGCGGAACGAGGGACACCTGGGCGTAGCCGCCCAGCGGGTCGTCGTCCTGGGAGTTGTTAGCCACAACAGGCGCCGGCGCGGGCGCGACACTCGGCGCGGCAGCAGCGGCGGGCGTCCGGTCGGCGGCGGCCCCGCGCTTACCCTTGCGCGGCGTCTCCTCCTCCTTCACGCTCGACGTAGCGCGGCGCTCCCGCACGCTCTCCGGGGCAACGCCCTTTGGCGGTAGGCCGACACGCTCGCGGATGGAATTCTCGATCTCAGCCGCCAGCGCCGGGTTCTCCTGGAGGAAGTTCTTGGCGTTCTCGCGGCCCTGGCCGAGGCGCGTGTCACCGTAGGCGAAGAACGCACCGCGCTTGTCGACCAGCCCCATATTCGTGGCAACGTCGAGCAGGTCGCCCTCGCGGGAGATGCCCTGGTTGTACATGATATCGAACTCGACCGACCGGAACGGCGGCGCGACCTTGTTCTTCTTGACCGTCACCTTGGTACGGTTCCCGAGGACTTCGCCGCTGGACTTGATGGCTTCCTCGCGGCGGATCTCGAGGCGAACCGAGGCGTAGAAGCGCAGCGCGAGACCGCCCGCTGTCGTCTCGGGGTTACCGAACATGATGCCGATCTTCTGACGAATCTGGTTGGTGAAGATGACGCAGCAGTTCGAGCGGCTGATGGCGCTCGCCAGCTTCCGCAGCGCCTGAGACATCAGGCGGGCCTGCAGACCCGGATGGCTGTCACCCATCTCGCCTTCGATCTCGGCGCGCGGCACGAGCGCCGCCACCGAGTCGATGACCACCACGTCCACTGCGCCGCTGCGGACGAGGGCCTCGGTGATTTCGAGGGCCTGCTCGCCCGTGTCCGGCTGCGAGACGAGGAGGTTCGCCACATCCACCCCCAGCTTTTCCGCATACACGGGGTCCAGGGCGTGCTCAACGTCCACAAACGCCGCGACACCGCCCAGTTTCTGCGCCTCCGCAATCACGTGGAGGCACAGCGTCGTTTTGCCCGAAGACTCGGGGCCATAGATCTCGGTCACGCGGCCGCGCGGCAGACCGCCAATGCCCAACGCCAGGTCCAGGCCGATAGCGCCGGTGGGGATCGACTCGACGTTTAGCTGCGTTGTCTCGCCAAGCTTCATCACTGCGCCGTCCCCAAAGCGGCGCTTCAATTGGGACAGGGTCGTCTCGAGGGCCTTCTCGCGATCAAGATCGGGCATAGTTGCGCTCCTTTCTGGCACCTGCACACTACATTCTACGCGAATCTGCCAGAAATGCAAATCAAATCAGAACGTTTGTTGCGATTTCGTGCCCATGCTATACTACCTTTAGTGAGGACTCTATATGCCTGACACGATTCCTTTCGTCCCCTACATTGCTCCGTCCAATCGGCCTGGCGTCTTGCGCCGCTGGGCCGCGCCGTTGCCGTCGGCGTGGGTGACGGCGGTCATCGAGGCGGCGACGCGCCCAGGCGACCTCGTCGTCGATCCCTTCTGCCAGGGCGATACTGTCGTGCGCGCCGCCTTGCGCCTGGGCCGCAGTGTCGCCGCGACGGACTTCAACCCGGTGCAGACCCTCGCCGCCCGCGCCGCCGCTGCGCCGCCCGCGACCCAGACCCTCGGTCGGGCGACGCTGCGGCTGTCCGAAGTCGCCAAGGTTGACCGCCCGCTCCACGAGCACATCCAGAGCCTCTACCTGACGCGCTGCCCCCAATGCCGCGCCGAGACCTCGGCGGAGTCCTTCACCTGGGACTACGCGGCGGGCGTACCAACGCGCAAAACGCTTACCTGCGCTGCATGTGGCTGGCGCGGCTCGCACATCACCGATGCCGACGACGTGGCCCGCGCCACGGAGCTGGAGCCGCTGAGCCTGAGCTACTGGCATCTCGTCGAGCGCCTGGCCGACCCAGCCGAGGCGTTGCGCCCGCTGGCCGAGCGCATCGTCGGCCTGTACACGCCCCGCGCCCAGCGCGCCCTCGCCGACCTGCTGCGCCACCTGGAGCACCTGGACCTCTCGCCCGACGAGAGCGAGGCGCTCCGCATGGTCCTGCTCGGCTGCCTGGACGCATGTTCCTCCCTGAACGCGACGCCGTGGGACAGCGCTCCGCCGCGCCGCCTGGAGCCCCCGCGCCGCTACGTCGAGCTGAACGTCTGGCACGCGTTCGAGACCATCGCCGCCAGCCTGCGCGACGAGCCGCTCGCGCCCGACGCCGAGTGGGTGGCCGAGCCGCGCTTCCTCCAGACCGGCGCCGCGCTTCCCTACGTGTTTCTCGGCCGCCTCCAGGCGCGCCCGTTGGCGGAAAGCCTCGCCGGCCGCGCCGCCCTCATCGTCGGCGCGCCGCCGCGCACGTCGTCGGTGTTCTGGACGCTGTCGTGGGCCTGGGCGAGCTGGCTGTGGAGCCGCCGCGCCGCCGCCGGCCTGCGCCCGCTGGCCGATGCCGCCGTGAGCCTCGACTGGTACACCGGCGCGCTGGGCGCGACGCTGGTGGGGCTGCGGACGGCGATGCGCGAGGATGGGCGGCTGGCCCTGCGCTGGGGCGGCGACCACACCATCTTCTCCGCCGTCCACGTCGCGGCCGCCAGCGCGGGCTACCGCCTGACGGACTCGGTGTTCCGGCTGCCACGCCTTGGAGCGCGCTGGCTCGAAGCGCAGGCCGTGTTCGAGCGGCAGGCGCAGCGCCCGGCCAAGCGCGCCGCTGGCGAAGCGGCTGAGCTGGGCCGGACGCTCCAGGCGGCCGCGGCCGGCCGAGCGGCGAACCTGATCGTGGAGCGTGGGGAGCCGCTGGGCATCGAGAGCATCGTCCCCGGCGTTTTTGCCGAGGCGCATCGGTCGGGAGCGCTCGCCAGCGCCGTCGGTATTTGGGGCGACACCTCCCACGTCGCCGACTTCATCCGTGGTCGGGTGTTCGATGCCCTGGCCGACAGCGCCAACAGCGGACTTGTGCGGCTGGCCGACGGGCGATACTGGACGGAGGCGGCGGGCGAAACGGCGCCGCTGAGTGAGCGCGTCGAAGAGACGGTGATTCGGGGCCTGACGCGCTCCCGCAACCCGGACGAGGACAGCCGGGCTCTGCCCATCGGCGAGGTCTACGCCGCCCTGCCCGGTGTCGTCGCGCCGGACAACGAGATGGTGCGTCTCAGCTTGGAGACCCACGCCCACGAAGTCGCGCCCGGCATGTGGGCCGCTCACGCCTCGGCCGAGCCGCTGCGCCGCGTCGTGGGCGACCTCGTCACCCTGGGCGAGGCGCTGGGCTACACCGTTCAGTTTCCCATGCCCTGGGCCGTGGATGAGCGCACGGCCCTCGCCCCCGCCGAAATCGTCTGGTACGCCGGCGGCCGGCCGGCGACGCGCTTTCTCCTCCAGGATGGCGCGCTTCTCGCCGCCCACCTGATCCCGCCGTATGCTGTCCCGCACCTCCTCGTCATTCCCGCCGCCGCCGCCCGTCTTGCCGCCCTCAAGCTCGACCGCGCGCCCCACCTCCAGGCGCGTCTTGAGGCGGATGGCTGGGAGATCATTGTCGCCGAGCGCCTCCACCGCTGGCTTGGCACATCCCCCGACCCGGAGACGTGGCGCGAGATCGCGGGCCTGCACGAGGCCCACGGCGACGGCCAGCTACGTCTGTTCGAGGTAGAGTAACTCATCTTCACATAATTCTTCACGCACAATTCACGTGCCACGCGCTTGCGGCTGTGCAGCCTGCCCGCCTTTGCCGTTATAGATAGTGCAGGGGGACCTCAACCGATTCCTCAAGGAGGTCGTATGCGTGTGAAGCTGGGCGTACTGTTTGTGCTGGCGCTGGCGCTGCTGGTGGGGTGGCAGGCGTACACGACGGCGGCTGCGCCGCCGGGGCAGGCGGGCGACGCAGCGCGCGGGAAGACCATCGCCAACATCGCCGGGTGTTGGGGATGCCACGGCCAGAACCTCGCGGGCTACCGCGACGGCGGCCCCCAGGAGCAGCCCGAGTCAGCGCCCTACGGCGAGGCGTTTGGCGGCCCGTTCGGCCTTGTGACGGCGAAGAACCTGACGCCGGACCAGGAGACCGGCATCGGCAAGTGGAGCGACACGGATATCGAGAAGGCGCTGCGCGAGGGCAAGACGCCCGACGGCGAGCAGCTCTACCCGATCATGCCCTACCCCAACCTGGCGGGTCTCTCCGACCAGGACATGCACGACTTGATTGCTTATCTCCGCAGTGTTCCCGCTGTCAAGAACGCTGTGCCGGAGAACAAGCTGAACGGTCCGGTGCCGCCCCCGCCGCCGGCGCGGCCGTATCCGCAGACGGCCCCGACGACCGGCACCGCGCGGGGTGAGTATCTCGTGCTGAACGTGGCGGGCTGTGGCGACTGCCACACAACGACTGGCCCAACGGGCGCCCCGGATCGGACGAAGTTCCTGGCCGGCAATGCTGTGCCCACGTCGAAGGGCTACCAGCTCGCTTGGAACCTGACGCCAGACCAGAAGACCGGGCTTGGCTCGTGGACGGCGCAGCAGGTGGCGACGGAGCTGAAGACCGGCAACCGACCCAACAAAGGGCCCGTGAGCGGACTGATGGCCGAGGTTGTGGGCGTGGGCAACCCGGCCTTCCAGGGCTTTGGCTACAGCCAGATGACGGATGCGGATGCCCTGGCAATTGGACAGTACCTCAAGACGATCCCGCCGGTCGAGCACATGCCTGCCCCACCGCCCGGCGCGGCGATTGCCCCCATGGGCCAGGCAACACCGCTCGTGGCGCAGGTGACGGCGGCTCCGCCGGGCGCTGGTAACCCACCCGCTGCCCAGGCAACAACAGCGCCAGCCGCGTCGGCCACGGCAGCGCCGGCCGCGTCAGCCACGACAGCGCCGGCCGCGTCAGCCACAACAGCGCCGGCGGCGACAGCCACAACAGCGCCAGCGGCGACGGCGACGACGGCCCCGGCTGCCACAGCGACAACAGCCCCGGCGGCGACAGCCACGACAGCGCCAGCGGCGACGGCGACGACGGCCCCGGCTGCGACAGCCACGACAGCGCCGGCCGCGACGAGCCAGGTGTCGCCGACGGGCCAGGCAGCGGGCGGCCAACCGGCGGCGACAGCGACCCTGCCGGCGGTGCCCCAGACGATGCCCGTCACCGGCGACCTGCCGACGACCATGACAGAGTTGGTCATGGGGCTTGGCGCGCTGCTAGGCGTGTTCGGCGTGGCATGGCGCCGCTTCCGAATGCGTTAGCCTCGCGCTGCTCGCAATGACAGGAGATTTGTAAGTTGCTCCCACCTCATGATTGAGGCGGGAGCAATGCATTTCATTCATTAAACGAACAAGATTTGACCATTAAGGAATTGATTAAACGTTTGCGTGAAGTGCGAAATAACGCATAAAACCACTTGACATGCATTTTGAAGGGCGATATACTGTGTAGTGGTTGTAGCGCGGAAGCTTCAGCCAATGCCTTCTGCCCCCCGGCGTAGCATGAGCCGATCCAGCACCAACGAAGCCGTACCGCGATGTTCAGCAAGAAGGGGAGCTGCCGAGAGTCCTGAGTCAACGCCCGCCGATAGTTCTTCGGATGTGGAGTTGGCTTTTTTTTGTCCCGACGTAGCTGGACTTGTCGCTTACCTGCTTGAGCTTGATCGGCGTACAGAAAGGAGACGCAGACTGCCACAGACCCCCACCGTTCGCGGCGCCCTTCGGACACACTGGATTTATCTTCCACCATCACATCTCGAAGGAGAGAATACCTATGTCACCTTTTCTCGGTGAAGTCATCGGCACGATGCTGCTGATTCTCCTCGGCGACGGCGTCGTCGCCAACGTGGTCCTCAATAGGACCAAAGGCTCCAACGCGGGCTGGATCGTCATCACCACGGCCTGGGCTATGGCCGTGTTCGTGGGCGCGTTCTCTGTCGCTTCGGTCTCGGGCGCGCACCTGAACCCGGCGGTCACTATCGGCCTGGCCACCGCGGGCAACTGGGGCACGACCTTCTTCCGCAGCTGGGCGGACGTCCCCCTCTACATCATTGCCCAGTTCATTGGCGCGTTCATCGGCGCGGTCCTGGTCTACCTGGCCTACTTCCAGTTCTGGGGCGAGACGCCTGATAAGGGCGCTAAGCTGGCCGTCTTCTCGACTGGCCCGGCCATCCGCAACCCCGTTTGGAACCTGGTCACTGAGATCATCGGCACCTTCACGCTGCTGTTCGGCATTTTCACCATCAAGGGCGCGACGATGACGCCGGCCGCGTCGGGTGGCTCGCCCTATAATCTCGGCTTGGGCGCGTTGGGCATCATCCCGGTGGCGTTCCTGGTGTGGGCCATCGGTATGTCGCTCGGCGGCCCGACAGGCTATGCCATCAACCCGGCCCGTGACCTCGGCCCGCGCATCGCTCACTTCGTCCTGCCCATCCCCGGCAAGGGCGACAGCGACTGGAGCTACGCGTGGATCCCGGTGGTCGGCCCCATCATCGGCGCCGTCATTGCCGCCCTGCTCTACGTCGCGCTGGGCAAGTTCTAGGTTGTGCTAACGCGGCGAACATTCCTGGTAGAGACGCGCCATAGCGCGTCTCTACGACCACCCTTTCGATGAGTCCTGTCCAGTGTCCGTGTGGTGACGTGTGCGCGGAAATGCTGCCTGTGCGGTGCGTATCCCTGCCCCTAAGGGGTGATGCAGAATAAGGAGGTTCACTTGAAGAAGCTAATCAACAATCCCGAGATGGTCGTGCGCGAGGAATTGGAAGGCGTTGCGCTGGCCCACGGCGACCTCGTCAAAGTCAACTACGACCCCAACTTCGTCTACCGCGCCGACGCCCCGACGCAGGGCAAGGTGGCGGTTATCTCCGGCGGCGGCAGCGGCCACGAGCCAATGCACGGCGGTTTCGTCGGCTACAGCATGCTCGACGCGGCCTGCCCGGGTGCCGTCTTTACTTCCCCCACGCCCGACCAGATGTACGAAGCGGCCAAGAAGGTGGACGGCGGCGCGGGTGTCCTGTACATCGTCAAGAACTACACCGGCGACGTCATGAACTTCGAGATGGCGGCGGACCTGCTCAAGGCTGAGGATATCCCGGTCGAGAGCGTCCTGGTAGACGACGACGTGGCCGTGCAGAATAGCACGTGGACGGCGGGCCGTCGCGGCGTCGGCACGACGGTTTTGATGGAGAAGATCGTCGGCGGCGCGGCCGAGGCCGGCTACTCGCTGGAGAAGCTCGCCGAGCTGGCGCGCAAGGTCAACGCGAATGGCCGCAGCATGGGCATGGCGCTCACCTCCTGCACCGTGCCCCACGTCGGCAAGCCGACGTTCGAGCTAGGTGAAGACGAGATGGAGATCGGCATCGGCATCCACGGCGAGCCGGGCCGCACGCGCATGAAGCTACAGAGCGCCGACCAGATCGTCGAGATGCTCGTCGAGCCTATCGTCGCCGACCTGCCGTTCAAGGGTGGCGACAACGTGCTGGCCTTCGTCAACAGCATGGGCGGCACACCGCTCGTCGAGCTGTACATCGTCTATCGCAAGATGGCCGAGATCCTCAAGGGCAAGGGCATCAACATCACGCGCAACCTCGTCGGTCCGTACATCACGTCGCTGGAGATGGCGGGCGCGTCCATCACGCTGCTCAAGCTGGACGACGAGATGACGAAGTTCTGGGATGCGCCAGTTCAGACGCCCGGGCTGCGCTGGGGAAGGTAGGCGAACGTGGCCGTAGACAGGCAGCAGGTTGTCCAATGGATCCAGGCGTACGCCGCCGCGATTCGTGAGAACCGCGACTATCTGACGCAGCTCGACGCCGCCATCGGCGACGCCGACCACGGCGCGAACATGGACCGCGGCTTCCAGGCTGTGCTGGGCAAGCTGCCGACGGTCGCGGACAAGGACATCGGCGCCATCCTCAAAACCGTCGGCATGACCCTGGTTTCGACTGTCGGCGGGGCAGGTGGCCCGCTCTACGGCACCCTGTTCATGCAGGCCGGTCAGGCCGAAGCCGGCAAGACTGAGATGACCGACCAGGACGTAGTCGCGCTGTTCGAGGCTGCGCTCAAGGGCGTCATCGTCCGGGGCAAGGCCGAGCCGGGCGACAAAACGATGGTCGATACCCTCACACCGGCGGTGAACGCGCTCAAGGAAGCTGTGGACGGCGGCGCGCCGCTCGACGAGGCCTTGAAGCAGGCGATGACGGCGGCGGAAGAGGGCATGAAGGGTACGATCCCGCTGGTGGCCCGCAAGGGACGCGCCAGCTACCTCGGCGAGCGCAGCGCGGGCCACCAGGATCCGGGCGCGACCTCGTCGTATCTGTTAGTGAAGACGGCGGCTGAGACACTGTAAGCCCAGGGCAGGGCAGCTGTCAGCCCTGCCCATCACTATACCACTCGCAAAGGAGCGAAGAATGACCAAGTATGTAGGCGCTATCGACCAGGGTACCACCAGCACCCGCTTCATGATCTTCGATCACGAGGGCAAGGTGGTCGCCTTCGACCAGAAAGAGCACGAGCAGATCTATCCGAAGCCGGGCTGGGTCGAGCACAATCCGAAGGAGATCTGGGAGCGCACCCAGGAAGTGACGCGGGGCGCGCTTGCGAAGGCGGGCATCAGCGCGAGCGACCTCGCTGCCGTGGGTATCACCAACCAGCGCGAGACGACGGTCGTGTGGAACCGCAAGACCGGCGAGCCGTACTACAACGCCATCGTCTGGCAGGACACCCGCACCGCCGATCTGGTGAACGAGTGGGCGAAGGACGGCGGCCAGGATCGCTTCCGCGACACGGTCGGCCTGCCCCTGGCGACCTACTTCTCCGGCCCGAAGATTACCTGGATGCTCCAGAACGTCCCCGGCCTCAAGGAAGCGGCCCAGGCGGGCGACGCCGTCTTCGGCAACATCGACACGTTCGTGATCTGGTGGCTGACCGGCGGGCCGGACGGCGGCGTCCACGTGACCGACGTCTCCAACGCCAGCCGCACCATGCTGATGAACCTCAAGACCCTCGATTGGGACCAGGGCATGCTGAACGCCATGAGCGTGCCGAAGTCCATGCTGCCCAAGATCATGCCCTCCAGCGCCGTCTACGGCACGGCGAAGGGCATCCTGGCCGGCGTGCCCGTCGCCGGTGACTTGGGCGACCAGCAGGCGGCCCTCGTCGGCCAGACGTGCTACAGCCCTGGCGAAGCCAAGAACACCTACGGCACCGGCTGCTTCATGCTCCTGAACACCGGCACCGAGATCGTTCCCTCCAAGAGCGGTCTGCTCACGACCCTCGGCTACAAGATGGGTGACGCGCCCGCCGTGTACTGCCTCGAAGGCTCCATCGCCATTACGGGCGCCCTCGTGCAGTGGCTGCGCGACAACCTGCAGATGATCTCCCGCTCGCCCGAGGTGGAGGACCTGGCGAAGACCGTGGACGACAACGGCGGCATCTACTTCGTCCCGGCGTTCTCCGGCCTGTTCGCGCCCTACTGGCGCACCGATGCGCGCGGCGTCATCGTCGGCCTGACCCGCTACGTCAACCGCGGCCACATCGCCCGCGCCGCCCTCGAAGCGACCGCGTTCCAGACCGCCGAGGTGCTCGAGGCGATGGAGAAGGACTCCGGCGTGCAGCTGAAGGCCCTCAAGGTCGACGGCGGCATGGTGTACAACAACACGCTGATGCAGTTCCAGTCGGACATCCTCGGCGTGCCGGTGATCCGCCCCAAGGTCGCCGAGACCACGGCGCTCGGCGCGGCCTACGCGGCGGGCCTGGCGGTCGGCTACTGGTCGAACCTGGAAGACCTGCGCCAGAACTGGCAGGTGGACCACACCTGGAACCCGGCGATGGACGCGGGCAAGCGCGGCCAGATGATGGCCGAGTGGAAGAAGGCCGTCCAGCGCACGTTCGGCTGGGTCGGCTAGCCCCTCACCCCCCTGCCCCCCTCTCCCGTTCTGGGAGAGGGGGAGAAGAAAGATGACGTCATCTCCCCCCTCACGCGAGGGGGGGGATGCTTTTTGTGATGCGAGTCCATGCTATTGACGTGCCGTATGTCCCGCTGTAGTATTCTCCTATGAGCAACGGATGCCGCCCGCAGTTCGACCCCGCCTTTTCTGCATTTGCCGCCCGCCATGACCTTGCGGACTGGGAGGGCTGGTGGAGTGCATACGATGAGGCGACGTATCAGGCCGTCCTTAACGCCGTTACGCCGGACGACGTTGTCCTCGACATCGGCGCGGGGGACCTGCGCCTCGCCCTGCGCCTGGCCGAACGCGCTCGACGGGTGTACGCCGTCGAGGTCAACCCACGCCTCCTCGCCGACGCCCTGGCTCGCGTCGGCTACGCCCTGCCGCGCAACCTCGTCGTCGTCTGCGGCAACGCCCTGGACATCCCCATCCCACCCGACGTGACCGCCGCTGTGCTGCTCATGCGCCACTGCCGCCACTGCCGCGCCTACGTAGATCGCCTGCGCGCCGTCGGCTGCCGCCGCCTCATCACCAATGCCCGCTGGGGCATGGGCGTCGAGGTCGTAGACGTGGGGCCGGGCATGGCGTGGGAGGCGTTCGCCGGGGGCTGGTACGCCTGCCTGTGCGGCGCGGTGGGGTACAAGGGCGAGAACGCGGCGGACGAGGTAGGCGAGCCGGTGACGGTGGAGACGTGCCCGGCGTGTGGGAGAAGTGACGGGGTGACGTGGTGACGCGGTGACGGAGTGGCGTGAGCGGCATGTCGTGGCGACTTTCCAGTCGCTCCCAGCGAAGGCACAGACTGGAAGTCTGCGCCTGATAGGACGAAGCCTGCCGAGGCAGGCTCGGATAGCGAGAACACGGGTTAGTCAGCCTGCTTCGAGCAGGCTTCACCGTAGCAGACGCCGAATTCCATTCGGCGGTGCGATGGGTGACAGACACGATGCTTGAGAAGCCCGACTTACCGGACGACAAGCTCATAACCTGTCTGCATGCGGACTACGGCATAGACGTAGCCGACGTTGCTTTCTTGCCCCTCGGCGCGGACGCGAACACAGCGGTTTACCGTGTCGCTGGCAATACAACAACGTACTTCCTGAAGCTGCGGCGCGGCGCGTTTGACGAGACGAGCGTCGCCGTCCCGTGCTTCCTGAGCGACCACGGCGTCGCTCCCATCATCGTGCCTATCGAAACACGCGATAAGCGGCTGTGGACGCATGTGGACGACTTCGCTGCGACCCTCTACCCGTTTGTCGAGGGGCGCAACGGCCATGACGCGCCGCCATTGGAGCGCCATTGGGTCGAGCTGGGGGCGGCTCTCAACAGGATGCACACGGTAACTGTACCGCCGGAGTTAGGGGAGCGCATCCCGCGCGAGACGTTCTCGCCCTTCTGGCGCAACATGGTCAGGGACTTTCAAGCAATGGCCGAGGCGACGGTGTTTGAGGAGCCTGTCGCGGCGCGGTGCGCGGCGTTCATGCGGGCGAAGCGTGACGTGATTGACGGGCTGGTGGCGCGGGCAGAGGCGCTGGCGGCCGACCTTACGGCGCGGCCCCTACCTTTCGTCCTGTGCCACGGCGACATCCACGCCTGGAATCTGCTCATCGGCGCGGACGGTGCGCTCTACATCGTCGATTGGGACACGCTCATCTTCGCGCCGAAGGAGCGCGATTTGATGTTCGTCGGCGCGGGCCTCGGCATCGGCGACACGCCGGCCGGAGCGGCGCTGTTTTACCAGGGTTATGGGAAGATTGAGATTGACAGGGACGCGCTCGCATACTACCGCTGCGAGCGCATCGTCGAGGATATCGCCGCCTTCTGCCAGCATCTGCTGCTGACGGACGAAGGCGGCGCCGACCGCGCGCAGGCGCTCGGCTACCTGACCGACTCGTTCCTGCCGGGCCACGTCGTCGAGCGAGCCTACCGAACGCCGTAACGCCAAGATATCTACCACCGAAGGCACAGAATGCACGGAAAAAGAGAGCGAACTCGCGGCCGGAACTCAAGCAGTCGGCAGGACTTCGCCCTCCTATATTAGGTATACGTAGAAAGGCTGTCATTGCGAGCGGAGCGAAGCAATCCCCCGTTTTTGCGAAAGACGGTCTAGTGGCGGCATAGCACCACTCCTCCTCACCGCTAGATTGCTTCGTCGTCCTACCGTCCTCCTCGCAATGACGCCAAGCGGACTGACTCAGTTAATCCCCTACGGCCTCGACCGGTGTACGCTCGCCGTTGGGTACCTCGCCCCTGGCACGCTTGACGTCGATGTCGTCGTCGTACGTCAGCGCCTCGCTGCCGCGCTCGCCGTTGCGGATGCGGATGACATCCTCGACCGGGTAGACGAAGATGATGCCGTCGCCGATGTTGCCGGAGCGCGCCGCCTCGCAGATGGTCTGGATGGTCTTCTCCACGTTGTGGTCGCTGAGGACGATGTTGATCTGCATGCGCGGCAGCATGTCGATCTGGTACGTGCCGGAGCGGCCGACCAGCTCCACGCCCCCCTGGCGGCCATGCCCGCGCACCTCGACCACGTTCATGCCGACGATGCCGATCTTGCGCAGGGCTTCCTTGACGTCGTTGAGGCGTTCCTCACGGATGATGGCTTCGATTTTCTTGGTCATGTCCCTGTTCCTTCCGATGGTCTAGGCGTAAGCCTGCTCGCCGTGTTCGCTGATGTCGAGGCCGACTTCCTCGGCGTTGGGCGCGACGCGCAGCCCCAGCGTCGAGTCGAGCACCTTGGCGAGAATGAACGTGATGGCGAAGGAGAAGACAACGACGGCGACGACGGCGACGGCCTGGATGACGAACTGCCCAGGATTGCCGTAGAACAAGCCGTTCGCGCCGGCCGCGTTCACGGTCGTGGTTGCGAATAGCCCGGTCGCCAGCGCGCCCCATAGCCCGCCCATGCCGTGGCAGGCGAACACGTCCAGCGACTCGTCCAGGCCGCGCTTGATGCGCAGGCGCATGGCGAAGATGCTGATGGGCGCAGCGACAGCGCCGATGATGATGGACGCCAACGGGGTGACAAACCCGGCGGCGGGGGTGATGGCGACCAGACCGACGACGGCGCCCGTGGCGAAGCCCAGTACACTCGGCTTCTTCTCCGCCCACGTCAGGAACATCCACACCAGGCCGCATGCCGCGGCGGCGGTGTTGGTGTTCACGAGGGCGGTCACGGCAAGGCCGTTGGCGGCTAGGGCGCTGCCGCCATTGAAGCCGAACCAGCCCATCCACAGCAGGCCCGCGCCGAGCATGGTGTATGGGATGTTGTGTGGCTCCATGGGCGCGCGCCCGAACCAGCGGCGCGGCCCAATCGCCAGGGCAATCGCCAGCGCCGAGAAGCCGGCCGTGATGTGGACGACCGTGCCGCCGGCGAAATCCAGCGCGCCCATTGTGCGCAGAAAACCGCCGACACCCCAGACCCAGTGGGCGACGGGGTTATAGATGAGCAGCACCCACAGCAGGGTAAAGATGAGGAAGGTCTTGAACTTGATGCGCTCGACGAACGAGCCGGTGATCAGGGCCGGCGTGATGATGGCGAACATCATCTGGTAGGCCATGAACAACATGAAGGGGATGGTGGCGGCGTAGTCGGGGTTCGGCGCGTCACCGACGCCGCTCAGCCCCAGGTAGCGTAGGCTGCCAATCAGGCCGCTCCCGCTTGGCGCAAACGCCAGGCTGAAGCCGACGAGAATCCACTCGATGCTGACCAGCCCCATCATCACGAAGCTCAGGTTGAGCGTCGACAGGGCATTTTTCTTGCGCACCATGCCACCATAGAAGAAGGCCAGCGCCGGCGTCATGACCAGCACGAGCGCCGTCGCGACCAGCATCCAGGCGGTATCGCCACTATTAATCGCGTCCATCGTCGAGTACCCTCCTCACAAGAATGGAAATACAAAACGCCCCTGCCAGCCGAATAGTCGGCTGAGGACAGGGGCTTCGTGGGCCTGTTGAGCGGACGAACGCCGCTCGACTAGATTGTGCCTGACACCTCACGTGGGCGTGTCAAGATGGAGACATTATACACGCCGCACCAGGTTTGTCAAATGGCTGGCTTACTCATGGGCGGGGTTCTTGGTATGCGGCTTCTTGCCCAGGTCGCGCCAATCCTTCTCCATGCCAGCCGAAGACTAAATATACCTTGCGTGACACGCTGCGTTGGGTTACAATAGGATGCAGGAGGCAAAGAAGCTTATGCGCCATGTGAGCACCGAAGTCGTTGTCATTGGCGGCGGTTCGACGGGCGCCGGGACGGCCCGCGACCTCGCCATGCGCGGCTTCCAAACCATCCTCGTCGAGAAACGCGACCTCACCCACGGCACCACCGGCCGCTACCACGGTCTCCTCCACAGTGGCGGCCGCTACGTGGTCAAAGATCCCGTCTCCGCCAAAGAATGCATTGAAGAAAACTATATATTGCGCCGCATCATGCCCCACTGTTTGGAGGACACGAGCGGCTTTTTCGTGACGACCCCGTGGGACGACCCGGCCTTCGGGGATACGTTCAAAGCGGCGTGCGACAAGGTCGGTGTGCCCTGCACCGAAATTCCTGTCGCCGAGGCGCTGCGCCGCGAGCCGCGCCTCAACCCCAAGACGATGCGCGTGTTCGAGGTGCCAGACGGGTCGGCGGACTCGTTCATGGCGACACGCCTCACCGCCCGGTCCGCCGAGCAGTATGGCGCGAAAATCTGCCCCTACCATGAGGTCATCGGCCTGGTCAGGGACGGCGACAAGATTGTCGGCGTCCAGGTCAAGGACACGGTCACGGGCGAGGAGTACGTCATCGACTGCGACATGGTGGTGAATGCGTCGGGCGCGTGGGCCGGGCAGATCGCCGCGATGGCCGGCTGCATCGCCAACGTCATCCCCGGCAAGGGCGTCATGGTCGCCACCAACCACCGCCTGGTGAACACCGTTCTCAACCGCTGCAAGATGCCCGCCGACGGCGACATCATCGTCCCCATCCACACCGTCTCGGTTATTGGGACGACGGACCACAAGGTTCCCGACCCGGAACACTACGGCATCGAGCCGTGGGAGGTCGAGCTGATGCTGGAGGAGGGCGAGAAGCTCGTCCCCGGCTTCAAGACCTCGCGCATCGTGCGCGCCTGGGCCGGCGTCCGCCCGCTGTACCAGGAGAGCGCCGCCGCCGATACCCGCGACGTGACCCGCACGTACACGCTGCTGGACCACGAGACCCGCGATGGCATCAAAGGCTTTGTGACCATCACCGGCGGCAAGTGGACGACCTTCCGCCAGATGGCGGAGGTCACGGTGGACGCCGTGTGCAAGAAGTTGGGCGTCGAGCGCCCGTGCCGGACGGCGTTCGAGGTGATGCCCGGCAACGAGGACGGCAAGTACTACACGCTCGGCCACAGGCTCAAGGAGATCGAGGAGGCCAACACCTATGGCGACCTCATCTGCGAGTGCGAGATCGTGACGGGCGCGACGGCGAAGGCAGCGATGGTGAATGCCGTGACCCTCGACGACGTGCGCCGCGAGACGCGCCTGGGCATGGGGCCGTGCCAGGGGGTGTTCTGCCGCTACCGCGCCGCCGCGCTGTATCAGGAGGTCAAGGGCGTGCCGGTCGAGGAGACGAACCTGGCGCTGCTCGACTTTCTCCAGGAACGCTGGAAGGGCCTCACCACGATTTTGTGGGGCGACCAGATGCGCGAGGCGGCGCTGGACGAAATCATGTATCGCGGTGTCTTCAACGTCGACCACCTGGATACCAACGGCCAGAAAAGCCCGATGACGGACTTCTACGCCTTCGAGCCGCAGCACGACGAGCCGGTAGTGAAGCATTCATGACAATTCGCCTTCCCGTTGCGAGGCTATTCATCCCATGAGAGCAGACACAATCGTCATAGGGGCTGGCTACGCTGGCCTGATGGCCGCATACCAGGCGGCCGAAAGTGGACAGAAAACGCTCCTGGTGTCGAAAGGCGTCGGCACGACGCACTGGACACCGGGCAGCGTCGATATTCTTGGCTACGACCTGGCGACATCAAATCTGGTCGAAGACCCCCGGTCGGGCGTGGGCAAGCTCATTGCCGCCCAACCCGACCACCCCTACGCCCACGCGGGCCTGGATAGCCTCGACGGCGCGCTTCAGGCGTTCATGGCCGTGACCCAGGCGCAGGGCCTGCCGTATGCCGGCTCCGCCGACCGCAACTTCCTCCTGCCGTCGCCCATTGGCGCCGTCCGCCCGACGGCCATCGCGCCGCTATCCATGGCGGCGGGGAACTTGAGCCACGACGGCCAGATGCTCATCATCGGCTTCTCGAAGCTGCGCGACTTCTACCCCCTGCTCGCCGCCGGTAATCTCACCCAGGCAGGCTACCGGGCGCGGGGCATCAGCATCGAGGTGCCGGTCATCAACCGCTATCGGTTCCTGACGAGCGTCATTCTGGCGCAGATGCTGGATGACCCGGCGGTGCGGCGCGAGGTCGTGCGCGAGGTCAAGGCCGTCTATGGCCGCGAGGACCGCGTCGGCTTCCCGGCCGTCCTGGGCTTCCGCAAGCATCCCGAGGTCATGGCGGACCTGGAGCGCGCCCTCGGCGTGCCGGTGTTCGAGATTCCCACACCGCCGCCGTCGGTGCCGGGCTTCCGGCTGTATGAGATGTTCCGCAAGGCCCTGCAGCACAAAGGCGTGACCATGATCGTCAGCCCGATGGTGCTGGGGGCGAAGACGCAGAACGGCGCGGTCGAGTCCATCGAGACGGAGACCTCCGGCCACAGCACGTTCCACTCCGCCAGGCGCTTCATCCTGGCGACGGGCGGGCTGGCCGGTGGCGGCATCGTCACAGATTACAAGGGTAATATCCGGGAGACAATCTTCAACCTACCGCTGCACACGCCGGCCTCGCGCCAGGAGTGGATCAACGCCCACTACCTCTCGCCGACCGGCCACCCAATCTTCCGGACCGGCGTCATGGTCAACGATAGCCTCCAGCCGGTCGATGCGTCGGGGCGGCCTGTCTACACCAACCTGCTGGCCGCCGGGAGCGCTCTGGCGCACCTCGACGAGTGGCGGGAGAAGTCCCACGAGGGCGTGAGCCTGTCCACCGGCTGGAAGGCCGGCCGCGCCGCTTAGCTTAAGGATAAAACGAATGGAAGCGCCGATTCAGCTGCAAGGACATCTGCCGGTCGAGGCGACCCTCGACCGCTGCATCAAGTGCAATAACTGTGTCTCGTTCTGCCCGGTAGCAAACGTGACCGACCTGTTCCCCGGCCCGAAGTACGAGGGGCCGCAGGCGGCCCGCTTCCGCGCTGCGGACGAATTCTCGCCGGACCACTCGGTGGACTACTGTAGCGGCTGCCGCATGTGCAACATGGTCTGCCCGACGGGCGTCAAGATCGCTGAGATCAACGCCCGCGCCCGCGCCAAGATGTACAAGGACCACGGCGTGCGGTCGCTGCGCAACTGGTTCGTCGCCCGACCCGACCTGTTGGGTACGCTGGGCAGCCCGACCGCGCCCGTCGCCAACACGATGCTCAAGTTCGCGCCGATGCGCTGGGTGATCGACAAGGTGATGAAGATCGACCAGCACGCGCCGATGCCCGCCTTCTCCTTCGGCACGTTCCGCGGCTGGTTCAAGTCAGTGAAGCCGCCGTTCACCTCGACGCGCAAGGTGGTCTACTTCCACGGCTGCTCGACGCAGCACTACGAGCCGTGGGTCGGCCAGGCCGCCGTCGCCGTCCTGGAGCACAACGGCATCGAGGTCATCCTGGCCGACCAGAACTGCTGCGGCCTGCCCGCGCTGTCCAACGGCCAGTTCGACACGGCGAAGAACTACCATTGCAGCAACGTGCGCAAGATGCTGCCGTGGGTCCAGCAGGGCTACGACATCGTCGGCACCTCGACGAGCTGCACCTTGACGTTGCAGGAAGAGGCGCGCGAGCTGCTCGACCTGTACGACGAGGACACGCGCCTGGTGGCCGAGCACACCTACGACATCTTCGAGTACCTGCTGCTGCTGCACGAGAAGGGTGAGCTGAACACCGCGTTCCGGCCGGTGAACAAGGTCGTGCCGTATCACCCGCCGTGCCAGCTTCGCGCCCACCGCATGGGCCTGCCGGCCATCGAAGTGCTGTCGCTGATCCCCGGCCTGACTGTGCATCAGAGTGACGCGGCGTGCTGCGGCATCGCCGGTACGTACGGCCTCAAGTCCGAGAAGTACAAGATCGCCCAGGCCGTCGGCCAGCCGCTGTTCGAGTGGGCCAAAGCCGAGGGCCAGCCGGTTATCGCGTGCGACAGCGAGACCTGCCGCTGGCAGATCACGGCCTCGACGGGCATCGAGTCGGTGCATCCCATCGCCCTGCTGAAAGAGGCCTATGGCATATGATCGGCCTGGTGCTGGTGTCCCACAGCCACCGGCTGGCGGAAGGCGTCCGCGAGCTGGCCGAGCAGATGAGCCAGGGGCGCGTCCCCATCGCCGCCGCCGGTGGCCTGGATGACGAGACCATTGGCACCAACGCCGAGCGTATCCTGACCGCCATCGAGGCGGTGTATGGGCCGGACGGCGTCCTTGTCCTGGTGGACCTGGGCAGCGCCGTCATGAGCGCCGAGATTGCCCGTGAGATGCTGGCCCCGGAGCAGCAGCCTCACATTCGCCTGAGCAACGCGCCCATCGTGGAAGGAGCGATTGCCGCCGCCGTCGCCGCCGCGATGGGCGATGCGTTGGATACCGTGGCGGCCGCAGCACGCAGCGCGCTAGCGACGCCGAAAGTAACCGAGGACGATCCGGTCGGCGCGGTAGTCCCCACGCTTGAGATGTCGGCCGATGGTGAGGCGCAAGAGATCGTCCTGCCCATCCGCAACAAGGTCGGTCTGCACGCCCGCCCGGCGGCGCAGTTCGTCCAGACGGCCGGGCAGTTCCAGGGCAACATTCGCGTGCGCAACGCGAGCCGCAACACGGCCCCGGTGGACGCCAAGAGTATGTTCGCTGTCCTGGGCCTCAACGCGCGCTTGGGCGATACCATCGCCATCAGCGCAAGCGGACCCGATGCAGGCGCGGCCCTAGCGGCCCTGCGCGAGCTTGTCGAGGCCGGCTTCGGCGAGGAAATCGCGCCGCTGGCCGCCGAGGGCGAGACCCCGCCGCCGGCGCCCGAAGCGCAGCCGGAACTCCTGGTGCCGACCATCGCGCCGGGAACCGTCGCGGCCGGCATTGCCGCCTCGCCGGGCATCGCCATCGGCCCGGCCTTCGTCCACGTCGCCAACAGCCTCCAGGCCGAGCGCCGCCAGGTGGCCGACCGACCGGCCGAGGTGGCGCGGCTGGACAAGGCCGTCGCCGACGCCAAAGCCGAACTGGGCCGCCTGGCGCAGCAGACGCGCCAGAGCATCGGCGCGGCTGAAAGCAAGATTTTCGAGGCGCAGAGCCTCTTCCTGGATGACCCCGCGTTTGTGGTGGGGTCACAGCAGCTTATCCGCGACACGGGCCTCAACGCTGAGGCGGCCATGGCCGACACGGCCGCCCGCTTTGCGGCGCTGCTCGAAGGCATGGAGGGCGACGTCTTCCGCCAGCGAGCCGCCGACGTGCGCGACGTGGGCGCGCGGGTGATTCGGCTGCTCGGCGGCTGCTCGGCGGCGAACCCCTTTGCCGCGATTCAACGCCCTTGCATCCTCATCGCCTCCGACCTGACACCCTCAGAGACGGCCCAAATCGACCGAGGCAAGATTCTTGGCCTTGTCACCGCCGAGGGCGGCGCCACCTCCCACACCGCCATTCTTGCCCGCAGCCTGGGCATCCCCGCCGTCGTCGGCTTCGGCCCATCAGCGCTGCGCATCCCTGACGGCGTGTCTCTCATTCTGGACGGCGCGTCCGGCCAGGTGTGGCTGGAACCGGACGAGGCGACGCTAGAGCGCTACACAGCGCAGCGCGACGAGGAGCTGCGCGCCCGGGAGCGCCGCCTGGCCCTGACGGGCGAGCCGGGCGTGACCGCCGACGGCAAGCGCATCGCCGTCCTGGCGAACGTCGGCAACCTCGCCACGGCGCGCAAGGCGCGGGAGGACGGGGCAGAAGGCGTCGGGCTGCTGCGCACCGAGTTCGTCTTCCTGGACCGCAGCGAGCCGCCGAGCGAGGATGAGCAGGCTGCGACGTACCGCGCCATGGCCGAGGCCCTGGAAGGGCGGCCCGTCACCGTCCGCACCCTTGATATCGGCGGCGACAAGCCGGCGCCGTATCTCAACCTGACGCCGGAGGCCAACCCGTTCCTCGGCGTGCGCGCCATCCGCCTGACGATGGCCATGCCCGACCTGTTCAAGGCGCAGCTACGGGCCATCCTGCGCGTGAGCGCCGACTTCCCGCTGAAGATCATGTTCCCGATGATTGCGACGGTGGAGGAGATGCGCCGGGCGCGCGGTTTCGTGCGTGAAGCCCAGGCTGAGCTGGCGGCGCGGCAGGTCGCGTTCAACCCGAACATCGAGGTGGGCGCGATGGTGGAGATTCCCTCGGCCGCCATCGCCGCCGACCTGCTGGCGCGAGAGGCTGACTTCTTCAGCCTCGGCACGAACGACCTGGTGCAGTACACTTTTGCTGTGGACCGCACGAACCCGCGTGTCGCCGAGATCGGCAGCCACCTGGCTCCGGCCATCTTGCGCCAGATCGACGGCGTGGTGCGCGCAGCGCACGCGTGTGGGCGGTCGGTGAGCGTGTGCGGGGAGATGGGGTCGGACACGCGGGCGACGCCTCTGCTGGTCGGCCTGGGCGTGGATGCGCTCAGCGTCAACCCCGCCGCCGTGCCCGACGTCAAGGCGGCGTTGCGCGAGATTCGCACTGATCAGGCCGCCGAGCAAGCGCAGCAAAGCATCGCCTGGACGCTGTAATCGTAGCGTAAATATGGACGATCTGAGCGTGCGGGAAGCATGTGAGAAGAAGGGACGTCTATGGCTGATGAGCTAGTCCGGATGCCAATCCACGAGCTGGTTTCCGATCTGGAACGCATCTTTGACCGTGTGGCTCAAGGTGAGTCGGTCATCGTTGTTGACACCGATGGGAAGGACGTTGCGATCGTCAAGCCTGTCCGCTCTCGCCGTCGTGGGGGCCGCAAAACGGCGGCAGACCTGGCTGCCTTTCACGCAGCAGCCGGAGGTTGGGCCGACGTAGATACGGATGCGCTTATCGAAACACTCTATGAGAGCCGTCACAGGCGGTCCGGCTGAGACAAGTAGCGAAGGAACGATGCCGCTCGCTATCCAGCCTATTCTTGGACTACATTCTACTCAGCCAGCTTAAGGCGGCCACTTAGTGAACGAGCAATCACAATTCGAGTGGGACACCAACAAGGCAGCCAGCAACCTGGAGAAACATGGTGTCGCGTTCGATGAGGCGCAAACCGTGTTCAACGATCCTACGTTCATCACGGTCATTGATGAAGAACATTCGATTGATGAGGAGCGGTATATCACAATTGGCATGTCCAACCGGGGGCGGCTATTGATGGTAGCTCATACGGATCGAAGTGGCCGTATCCGCCTGATCAGCGCCAGAAAAGCCACGAGAAGAGAGGAGCAATTCTATGCAAACGCCGAATGATGCTGAGGACTATGACCTACGGGATGAATACGACCTGTCGCAGATGACGGTCGTGCCGAAGGGTCGTTTCGCGCCGGGGCGGAGGCAAGGTAAGAACGTTGTCGTGCTGGCTCCGGACGTGGCAGAGGCATTCCCAAGCGACGACGCTGTGAATGAGGCGTTGCGGCTCGTTATTCAGATGGCAAAGATTCCGAAGCGAGAAGTAGAGGCAACAGGCACTCGAGGCGACTAAACTGGTCAATCGCCAAAACTATGACATTGCTGCCGCACACCCTCCACATTGCTCCCATCACGCCGGACACGGTTCCGGCGTGCGCCGCGCTCATGGCTGCGACGCCGCTCTGGCAGCGTTATGGGGTGACGGCAGCGGGGGCGGCGACGACGCTTCTCAAGGCGCAAGAAGAAGGTGGCCAGTGCATCGTTGCTCTTGAAGGCGACACGGTCGTCGGCTTCGTCCTCTACTACCCACGCGGCGCGTTCGCCCGCAGCGGCTACATCCGCCTCATCGCCGTTGCGCCCGGCCGCCAGTCCTACGGCGTTGGCGCACGGCTCATGGCGGCGGCCGAGGCCGTCATCGGGGCGGTGAGTTGCGATGTGTTCCTGCTCGTCTCGGACTTCAACACGCGCGCCCAGGCCTTCTACCGTCGGCTCGGCTACACCCAGGTCGCCACACTGCCCGATTATGTGATTCCGGGCGTGGCTGAGCTATTATTTTGGAAACGACTATTCGAGGGAGAAACCCCATGCGAGCCATCCGCGTTCACGAATTTGGCGGACCCGAGGTCCTGACATTAGACGACGTTCCCAACCCACAGCCCGGCCCTGATGAGGTCCTGGTGCGCGTGCGCGGCGCTGGCATCAACCCGTATGAAGCCTACATCCGCGAGGGACGCTACACGTCCCTGCCGCCACGCCCCTTCATCCTCGGCGGCGAGGGCGCGGGCGATATCGTCGCCGTCGGGGACAACGTCAAGCAATGGCACATCGGCGACGCCGTGTGGGGCTACCTCAAGGGCAGCCACGCTGAGTTTGCCGTCGCGGATGCCTCGCTCATCTACCCCAAGCCGGACCGCCTGAGCTATGAGGCGGCGGCCGGGCTGATGACGGTGTGCGCGACGGCGGTCATGGGCCTGGTGGTGTTGAGTGAGGTCCACGAGGGTGAGACGGTGTTCATCTCCGGTGCGACCGGCGGCGTCGGCAGCATCGGCGTGCAACTGGCGGCGGCGATGGGCGCGCGGGTTATCGCCGCCGTGGGGAGCGACGAGAAGGCGGCGCTGGCGAAAGACCTGGGCGCCCATGCGGTCATCAACTATTCCCAGGGATCGCTGGAGGATGCGCTGCGCGAAGCGGCCCCCGACGGCATCCACGTCACCTTCGACGGCGTCGGCAAGCCCGTCTTCGTCCCGGCCATCCGTAGCATGGCTTCCGGCGGGCGCTATGTGCTCTACGGCGGCTCCGGTGGGCGTGACTTGGCGTTCGAGGCGCCGGAGTTCTACCGCCGCAACTTGAGCTTGATTGGCTTTAGCGCCGCCAACCACCCGCGCACGCCCGAGTCCCGCCGCTGGATCCGCGACGAATTGGTGCTGCTGCTCGCCGCCGGCAAAGTGCGCCCCATCGTGGCGAAGGTGTTTCCGCTGTCGCAAGCGGCCGACGCCTACCGCTATCTCGCCAGCCGCGCGGCGCTGGGCAAAGTCATCCTCGATCCGACACTCGACGCCGCGGAGGCATAGATGCACCCGTCCCGCCGGATGTTCCTGATCGGGCTGGTCGTCGGCCTCCTCGCCGGTACAATACTGACCCTGGCCGGTGTCTCGCTCTACACCTTCGGGCAACAGGTCGGCGTCATTCCCGCCTCTGCCTCTGGGGAGACAATCTCCAGTGGGAGCAAGCCATCGCAGGGCGACCTGGTGATGAGTCTAAGCGACGCCTACCTCACCCGGCAGGTACAGGCGGGACTGCCAGCCGATGCGCCGCTGGATAGCAACGTAACGGTGTCCGTCGAAGCGGGGAACAAGTTGGCGCTAGACGGCAAGGTGAAGTTGAACCTTGGGCCGCTCAAGACCGACGTTCCGGCGCGGTTGAGCGTTGGCATCCAGAACAACGTCGGGCAGCTGGGGCTGACGCTGGACCGCGTGGACGCCGGTCCGGTGCCCATTCCGCAGCAACTCATTCCCCAGCAGGTGAGCGGGGCGGTGACGGACTTGCAGAACGAGCTAAACCGGCAGCTCGGCGAGAATACGGCGCTGCACGGGATGAAGCTTTCCAACGTTCAGACGACGCCGGGTCGACTCAACGTCGAGTTCAGTGTGGCTCAGCCGTGAGCCACCCGCTACCAAGCGCGGCGAGAGCCTGACGGAAGTCCTGGGGGAGGGGCGCGGCGAACGCGACGCGCTCGCCCGTCGCAGGAAGGTCGAAGGCCAGGCGGTAGGCGTGGAGAAGCTGGCGCGCGACGCCGGGCCGCGCCTTGCGCCGGCCATAGACGCGGTCGCCGACGATGGGGTGGCCAATGGATGCGAGGTGAACGCGGGCCTGGTGGGTGCGGCCAGTGAGCAGGTGCGCCTCGACCAGCGTCGTGTCGTCCAGCGTCTCCAGCACGCGAAAATCTGTCTGCGCGGGTCGGCCGTCGGGAACGACGGCCATTTTCTTGCGGTCGCGCGGGTCCCGTCCGATGGGCGCATCGATGCGGCCGCGCGGCGTCGCCATGCGGCCCTCGACCAGCGCCAGGTAGACCTTGTCTACACTCCGCCCCTTGAACTGCGCCTGGAGCGCGTGGTGGGCGTGGTCGTTCTTGGCGACGAGCAGCAGCCCCGACGTGTCTTTGTCGAGGCGATGGACGATGCCGGGGCGCTGGACGCCGCCGATCCCCGCCAGGTCTGGGACGTGGGCCAGCAGGGCGTTGACCAGCGTATCGTCGGTGTGGCCGTGGGCCGGGTGGACGACGAGGCCGGCGGGTTTGTTGATGACAAGCACGTCGGCGTCCTGGTACAGAATATCGACGCTGATGTCGGGGGCGGGGACGGCTTCGAGGGGCTGCGGCGGCGGGACGCGAACGGTAAGGCGGTCGTTGGCAGCGACGCGCTGGCTGGCTTTGGCCGAGCGGCCGTTGACCAGGACATCGCCATCCTTGATGAGCCGCTGGATGGCCGAGCGCGACAAGTCGGGCCGCGCGTCGGCGAGGTATTTGTCTAGCCGCTCGCCGACCGCCTCCGGCGCGACGCCCAGCTCGGCGGTCTCGGTCATGACGCTTTGCTGTACATCCCGCGCACGTCGTTCCAGCGGACTTGCAGCAGCTCGCGCACCATGCGCAGTGTGTCCTGCACCGGACGGACGCGGCTGTCGGACTGGTAGTACCAATCCACGGGTATCTCGACGACTCTGTAGCCCTTCTTCAGAGCGATATAGAGGATTTCGACGTCGAAACCCCAGCCGATGAGCGTCTGCTCGGCGAACACTTTCTGCGCCACGTCGCGGCGGAAGCACTTGAAGCCGCACTGGGTGTCCTGGAACTGGGGAATGGCGAGGAGGCGCACGAGAGCGTTGAAGACGCGGCCCATGATGTGGCGCATCTTCGGCTCGTTGTAGCGCACCGCGCCGGGCGCTTCCCGCGACGCGATGGCGACGTCGTAGTGGGGGCCGTGGGGCGGGAAGAATTTGCTCAGCTCGGTGATGGGCATCGCCAGGTCGGCGTCGGCCATGAATAGCCACTGACCGCGCGCCGCCTCCATGCCCTCGCGGACGGCGTTGCCCTTGCCGCGCGTCTTCGCGCGCATGAGGCGCACGGACGGGTGGCTGGCGCGCATCCGCTCGACGACCGCCGCTGTACCGTCGGAACTGCCGTTCTCGACGACGATGACTTCCGCCGCGTAGGGCTGCTGCGCCAGGTAGGCGAGGATCTTGTCCAGGGAGGCGGGTAGCCGCCGTTCCTCGTTGTAGGCCGGGATGATGATCGAGAGAAATGGCGCTTCGGCCGACGATGATATCTCGCCTGCGTCCACGCGCTCCACTGTGTCCATGTCAGTCCTCGCCTCGTTCGTCGCCGAAATCATACTCACCGTCTTTACCCGTGTCAATCAATCAACAGAGAATCTACGACCTGAGCCGGCACACGGCGGCGGCGCTGCACCTCGCGCCGCTTGCGCATGACGCGCGGCAGCCCCCACACGCCCGCGAGCTGCCCGCGCAGCCGCGCCCGCGCCGCCTCACCACGCCACGCCGCCAGGGCATCCCGCGTGACCCCGAGCTGCGCGCCGACGATCTTGGGCCAGTCGCGCCGCAGCAAGTCGGCGGGGTAGTCCTTGGCGATGAGCCACAGGGCGTTGCGGCCTGTGTAATATGACGCTGTGACCCCGCCGCCGGTTGCGCTGAGCTTGTGGTAGACGACGGCGGTCGGGACGAACACGCAGCCGTAGCCTTGTAACTGCGCGCGCCACGCCAGGTCCACGTCTTCCAGGTTGAAGAAGAAGTCCTCGTCCAGGGGGCCGATGTCGTCGAGCATGACGCGGCGGTAGGCGACCGCCCCGCCGCAGGCGCTAAAGACAGGCTCCTCGCGGTCGTACTGCCCGCAGTCCTCCTCCCACACGCCGCGGCTGTTCGCCTGCCCGGCGCGGCTGAAGGTATCACCGGCGGAGTGAAGTAGGTGGCGGCGGTCGAACAGGCGCAGCTTGGAGGCGGCGAAGCCGGCCTCGGGGTGATCGTCGAGCGCCCGCACCAGTTCGGCGACCCAGGCCGGGTCGGCCTCGGTGTCGTTGTTGAGCAGGGCAATGATGTCGCCCCGCGCTGCCTCGATGCCGCGATTGACTGCGCCCGCGAAGCCCTGGTTCGACGCCAGTTCCACCAGGCGCACCTCGGGGTAGTCGGCGGCGATGAGCGCCTGGGAGCCGTCAGTTGAGGCGTTGTCCACGACGATGACTTCGATGGGCGCGTAGGTCTGCCGCCGCAGCGCGTCGAGGCACGTGGGCAGGTGCGCCTTCCCATTCCAGTTAGGAATAATAACGGAAACGAGGGGGTGTCCGTTAGTGGCGCGGTGGTTCGCCATCAAAGTCAGATGACCTCTATCTCTAGAAACGGGCGGAGACGTAGAAGTCCGGGGAAGGCAAAGAGGCTCAAGTAGTCATTGCGAGGAGGACGATAGGACGACGAAGCAATCTCGCGGTAGGTGAAAGACATGCTGTCGCTACGGAGACTGCCTTTCACAAGGGCGGGGGATTGCTTCGCTGCGCTCGCAATGACTGCTCGCGTGTGTTCTTGGACCGTAAACGGGTTGGAAACGCAGAGGCGCAGAGGCGCAAACGAAGAACAGAAAAGCCCCATTCGCGTTGTCATGCTCACCCCTCGCTCTGGAGGGTAGGCCGAGAGAGGGCAGGTTCGGCCGCGACGTAGGCGGCCAGGGCATCCGGCCAAGGGCGCAAGGTCACGCCCAGCGCGGCCGCGCGCGTGTTGGCCAGCGGCGCGAAGGCGGGGGGTTTTGCCGCGCGAGCGAAGCTCTCCGCAGGCGTCACCGGGGTCGTCCGCCCGGCCAGCGCCAGGATAGCGCGCGCGAACTCGTAGCGCGAGGCGTAGCCCTCGTTCACCAGCTGAAAGACACCGTAGTGGGGCAGGCTGACGAGCGCGCCGATGGCGTCGGCCAGGTCGTCGCAGAACGTCGGGTTGCCGGTCTCGGTTGTGACCACCGACAGCGCAGGGCGCTCGTCGGCCAGCTGGACGATGCGCGTCACGAAGTTGCGCCCGCCCAGGCCGTAGAGCCAGGCCGTTCGCGCCACCTGCACCCTATCCCACGTCGCCAGGGCGCGGCGCTCCCCCTCCAGCTTCGACGCGCCATAGACCGAGATCGGGTTCGTCGGCGCGTCCTCCGTGTACGGCGCGTCGGTTTGCCCATCGAACACGTAGTCGGTGCTGACCTGGACCAGAACCGCCCCGGCCCGCGCCGCCGCCTGGGCCGCGTTCTCCGCCCCCTGGCCGTTGACGCGAAACGCCGTGTCCGAGTCGCGCTCCGCACCGTCCACGTTGGTCATCGCCGCCGCGTTGATGATGGCTTCGGGCGCGAGCGCCGCGACACGGCCAACCATCGCGGCGTCGGCGACGTCCGCCTCTGATCGGCTCAAGGGCAGAACCTCGTGGCCGAGCCGAGGCAGGCGGCGGGTGAGGGCGCGGCCAAGCTGGCCGTGCGCACCGAGGACGACGACGCGCATGCGCTAACCCTTCCGGTGACTGTTGCTGGTGGGCAGCGGAACCGAGGGCTTGTCGGCGCCGACCTGCGGCTCGTGGGCCAGGTCCTCCCAGAGCGTCGGCTCGCGGTGGCCGATGTCGCGCAGGTGGAAGACGTCGTTGTAGCTAACCAGCCGCCACCGCACGGCCTGGCCGTTGCGCGTGCGCTGCTCCCACAGGGTGATGGACGTGTTGTGGGGCGACAGCTCGACGGGCGGCACGGTCAGGGTGTTGATGCGCATGAAGTACAGGAACGATGCGTCGATGACGCCGCCGTGAGTGACGAGCGCGATGGTCTGGCCGGCGTGCTCGGTCGTGATGCGGTTCAGCGCCGACGCGATGCGCAGCATGAACTCCGGCCAGTTCTCTCCCTCGGGCGCCATGGGGCGGAACGGGTTCGAGCGGAAATCGGGGATGCCGTAGGTCGCCTGAAGCTCGTCCAGGGTGATGCCGTCGGCCGTGCCGGGCCGCAGCTCCTGGATGTCGTCATCCCAGATGATCGGTCGGCCGAGCGCGGGCGCTAGGATCTCCGCCGTCTGGCGCGCGCGCGGCAGCGTGCTGGCGATGACGACGTCCGGCTGGATTTCGTGGGTTGCCGCCAGGCGGTCCCGAAGGCGCTCGGCCTGGGCAAAGCCGAGGGGCGTCAGGCCACGGTCGCCCTTCATGCCTCCGATAATCGGCTCCACGTTGGCCCACGCTTCACCGTGGCGAATCATATACAGTTTCGTCGAGCTTCCGACGTCCATGCCATTACCTCCAAAGTGCGTGTTCTCGTTCTTCGTTCTCGTGCCGGTAGGTCCGTCCCGTGTCGGTTGCTCTGTCGGTCGCCACGTCATGCCCACGGAATACCCCTGCCAGATACACGACGGCGGTGGGCCAGGGCGCGAGAAGACCACCCAGACCGACCGCAGCCAACACCGCCAGCGTCGCCCCCTCCAGAAACGCAATCTCCTCCGGCGGCAGAAAGTCCGCGATGGTCGGCCCCACCAGGAACCACGTTGCCGCCAGCTGCAGGCTCAGAAACGCCGCCAGGCTGACGCCGTATTGCCCCATCAGCCCCACGGCGCGCGCCGCGCCAGTCCCATGCGACTCGTTCTCGTCGGCGCGCCACCAGGCCAGGGCGAGGGCTACGGCCATGCCCCACACCAGCGCCAGCGCAACCCGGAGAACGACGACCCGCCCCACCGCCGCCCCCATCAGGAACCCGTTCAACGACAGTGGTCTTGGCAGCGCGAGCGTCGCCACGGCCAGTGTCACAATCGCCAGCGCCGCCGCGACCGTCATGCGTCCGGCGCGCTCGTCCCGGTGCGACCACAGCCACCACACGCCCAGGCCCATCCCCAGGGCCAACGCCAGCGCCAGGCCCCGCGTCGCCTGAGTCACGGATAGCGACAGGTCAAATGCTGCCGCGAGCGCTTCCAACTGGCCCAACTGCAACACGAATGCCACCGCCGCAGCCGCTATCAATGCGAACCGCGCCCCGTTCACCCGCCACAGCGCCAAGGCAAGTAGGGAGGCCGCCCACAGCAGCGCGGGCAGCAACCGTCGGTCCGCGGCGTCGTCGAGCACGCCCTGGCGCACCTGGGCGGCGCGTCCCTGGCCGAGCAGCGCCGTCGGCTCGGCCAGCCGCCACGCGCCCGCGTCGTTACCCAACTCAGCCGTCGTCGTAATCACGCGCAGCCCGTCCATCTCGTCGGCCACCTGGCGGCGCTGCTGGGCGCTGCCATAGCTCTGGGCGAGGGCCAACGCCAGGCCCATCTTCTGCCCGGCGTCGGCAATGCCCCGTTGAGCGCGGGCGGCGTCCGGCATGTCGAACATCTCGACGCGCGTGATGCCCTGCGCCTGCGTCGGCGGCGGAATGCCCAGGATCGCTGCCACGGTCGGCGCCACGTCCGCCTGGGCGACGGGGCCATAGACACCGGGCTTGACGCCGGGGCCGAGGACGAGGAGCGGGACACGCGGCGTGTCCGCGTCGAGTGTGACCCGCTCGATCAGCCCTCGGTCGGCGGTGATGACAACCGCTGTGCGCCGCAGGTCGATGTCTTTCAACAGCGCGGCGATGTCGGCGTCCACCGTCTGCGCCGCGCGCATGTACTCCAGGCTGTCGCCGCCGAACAGCGTGCCCGCGACGGCGACGTGCTGGTAGGGCAGGACGATCAAATCGGTTGTTCCACGCCGCACCGCTTCCCGCGCTGCATCCGTCGCGGCGCTGTCGGCGGCGGCCACCTGGCTGAAGCCGGTCGGAGCGAGGTTGCTGCGCAGCAAGTCATCGGGAATGAGACCATCCCACGGTCCGCGGCTGAACACGCCCGCCGTCAAGCCGGCCCGCTTTGCTGAGGCAAACAGCGTGTCCGCCACCAGGGGACGCACGGGCGCTTGGGGCGTGTCCAATACGGGCGCGCCACTCAGCTCTGGCCCCGCGCCCGTCAGGAGCGTCCCCCATGTCGCGCTCCCACTCGCGACAGGCTCAACGATGACATCGGCCTGGGCGGCTGTCGCGCTTAGGCCCATGAGTGTCGGCATGCGGAGGAGGGCGTCGGCGCGTAAGCCACTCACGATCACGAAAACAACGCTCTGCGCCAGCGGCGCGCTCATGACCGAGGCGCGCTCGCCGGTCGGCGCTGTTGCGCCCGTGAGCGGGAGGGACAGGCTGATGGGGCGATAGTCACGCGCGCTGGCTGACAGGGCACGGAGCCACCACCAAGCGCCGAGCGTTGTGACGAGCAGCAGAAGGCAGGCGACGATGATCGAGCGCCACGGGCCGGCCGCCCAGGAACGGGGAGACGGCATATCCTCTCTTTTCGGCGGCGAAACATACAGCGGCGTGCCCAAGACGGACACGCCGCGAAATTATAGCACAGTTGACTCAATATAATGTTAGAGCAGGATTAGCCGCGCACCATCTCCACGACCGTGACTCCCTCATCGCCCTCGTAACGGTCGCCGGAGCGGAACGACGCGACCAGCGGATGGCTTGCCAACAATTCCCGCGACGCCTTGCGCAAAGCGCCGGTGCCCTTACCGTGGATGATGCGCACTTTCTGGAGGCCCGCCAGGTAGGCGTCGTCCAGGTAATCCTCGATGAGACGCAAAGCTTCCTCGGCGCGCTCGCCGCGCAAGTCTAGCTCCATCTTGACGTCAGACTGCGGCGCGGCGGAGGTCACGTGGATGTCCGGAACCTTCGAGGCGCGCCGGGCGCTGCCCGCCAGCGGCTCCAGGCTCGTGACCGGCACTTTCACCCGCAGCGCGCCGACCTGCACCTCGGCGCTCGCGCCGGTGATGCTGATGACCTCGCCGACCGTACCGAGCGTCGCCACGCGCACCGGACTGCCCGGTTCGAGTTGTTCCACGCCAGGAGCGGCGGGCATCGGCGGCAGGGCCTCCGGCGCGACATCGTCGGCCAGGCGCTCGACGCGCTCCATCAAGGCGTTCATCTCGCTCGGCGCGGCCAGGTCGCGGCGCGCCTTCCGCAACTCGGCGCGCAGGTCTTGCAGCTCCTCGCGCACCCGGCGTAGCTCGCGCTCGGCCTCTTCGCGCGCCTCGTTGATAATGGTGACGCGCTCGCGCTCCGCCTCGGCCATGCGCTCTTTCAACGCGGCCTCGGCGTCGCTCATCTCCTTCTGCCGCCGCTCAGCCTCGGCGCGCGCGGCAAACGTCGCTTCCCGGGCCGCCTTGATGTCGCCGAGCATGTCCTCCATCGCCACGTCGGCGTCGGACAGCCACTGCCGCGCCCGCTGGAGAATGGCGTTGGACAGGCCGAGACGCTGGGCGATGGCGAAAGCGTTGGAGCGGCCCGGCAGGCCGATAGTCAGCTCGTAGGTCGGCGAGAGCGTGTCAACGTTGAACTCCACCGAGGCGTTGACGACGCCGGTCGTGCCGTAGGCAAACGCCTTTAGCTCAGAGTAGTGCGTCGTGGCGACGACGCTAATCTTGCGCTCCAGGAAGGTTTCCAGGATGGCGCGGGCCAGGGCGGAGCCTTCGACCGGGTCAGTTCCCGCGCCCAGCTCGTCGAGCAGGACGAGGGAGCGGTTGTCCACCTGGCGCAGAATCTCGACGATGTTGCTCATGTGGGACGAGAACGTCGAGAGGCTCTGTTCGATGCTCTGCTCGTCACCAATGTCGGCATAGACGCCGCTGAAGGGCGTCATGGACGAGCCGTCGGCGGCTGGTATCTGCATGCCGGCCTGGGCCATAAGCGTCAGCAGGCCGACGGTCTTGAGCGCAACGGTCTTGCCGCCGGTGTTCGGGCCGGTGATGACCAGGATGCGGAAGTCGTCGCCGACGTAGATGTCGATGGGGACGACCGTCGCCGGGTTGAGCAGCGGGTGACGGGCGCGCGTGTACTTGAAGCGCGGGCCGTTGACGACAGTGTAGCGCTCCTCGTCCGGCGTCTCGCCGTTCTTGCGGGCCGCCTTGCGCCGCTCCTCAAAGCTCCGCGTGCGGGCGCGCATCAGTTCCGGTGAGACGGCGCGCAGGGCGAAGGCGTAGCGCCCCTTTGCCAAAGCCAGGTCTAGCTCGGCCAGCGCCTTCACGGTCTCGCTCAGTTCGTCGGCATCCTGGGCCACAAGCGCCGTCAGCTCGCGCAGGATGCGCTCGATCTCGCGCGCTTCCTCGCTGACGAGCTGCCGCACCTTGTTGCCCGCCTCGACAACGGCCAGCGGCTCGATGAACAAGGTCTGGCCCGACGCCGACACGTCGTGGACGAGGCCGGGGATGCGGCCTTTGAAGTCGGCCTTGATGGGGATGACATAACGCCCGTCGCGCTCGGTGATGATGGCTTCCTGCATATATTTGCGGGCGTCGGTCGAGCCGAGCAGACGGTGCAGGCGGTCCATCACCTGGGAGCGAGCGACGGCCAGCTCGCGGCGGATGCGTGCCAGCTCCGGGCTGGCGGTGTCCACGACTTCGGCGCTGTCGTTGATGGCCTCGGCGATGGCCTGGGTCAGCGCCGGCCGCTCGGACATGCGCTTTAGCAGCGCCGCCATGTGGGGCAGGCGCTCCTCCAGGCGGTTCAGCTCTTTGCGCAGGCCGCGCACGGCGCGCAGCGTATCGGCGACTTCGAGCAAGTCGGGCGGCTGGAGCGTGGAGCCGATGACGGCGTGGCGGATGTGGCCGCGAATGTCGCGCGCCCCGCCGAGGGAGACGTCGCCCTTCTGGGCGATCCACTCTTTCGCCTGGGCCGTCTCCTCCTGCCGCCGCGCGACCTCGTCGAAGTCGGCGGTCGGCGTGAGGGCCAGCGCCAACTCGCGGCCCGCGCTGAACGACGTGTGCTCCGCCAGGTGAGCCAAGACTTTATCAAATTCAAGAATTCTCAATGAGCGACTATTCATTATCCGTATCCATCAGGCGGCTGCTAGACCTGACAGGTTTTCGAAAACCTGTCAGGTCTAGCAGGTCTATCGCATTTACTATCCTATCTATTGTAGGAACTGAATGAAGCCAGGTCAAAGGGCATTCGGCCTATATTTAGACGCCGGTTATCCCCCAAACGTACGACTTCAGCGTATAATTCTCGTGTGAAGGAGTTTCGTGTATTCCTCTCGCGGAGGCACAGATGACCGGATTGCTTGAGCGTGCGATTGCTGAGATTGAGAAGCTCCCCGACGACCTTCAGGACGCTATTGCAGCGCGCATTCTGGCGGATCTCGCTGACGAGAAAGAGTGGGAAGCCAAATTCGAGAGCACGACGGACGAGCAGTGGGATAAGCTCGCTAACCTGGCGCGCCGGCACATTGCTGAAGACTTGACCCCACTTGATCAAGTCTTTCCTCCTACTAACTCCCAGAAGTGAAATCGAGCGTTACGCGCGAGTTCCGGGAACAGCTAGACCGTCTCCCGCCAGTTGTCCAGGAACAAGCAACCCGCGCCTACGAGCTGTGGCAGGCCGATCCGTACCATCCGAGTCTCCAGTTCAAGCGGGTTAGTCGGCGTCAGCCTATCTACTCCGTTCGCATCGGCATCGGCTACCGTGCGCTCGGCCTACGCGAGGATGCTCGCATCTATTGGTTCTGGATTGGCTCGCATGCCGAGTACGACGAACTGCTTCGGCGAGTCTAGCAGATCCTCACCTTGGTGTTACATGAACGGGCGGAGCCACGTGGCCCCGCCCGTTTGGGTGGAGGAGGATCAGTTCACCAGACGATTACGCCCGGCCGCGCACCTTCTCCCACGCGTAGCGGATGCTGTCCTTGAAGTCGTCCCACGTGCCCTTGTTGGCGTTCTCCCAGTCACGGTGGGCGACCTTCTCGACCTCGTTCCAGTCGCTATTGGCGTAGCGCTGATCACTCGCCAGGTTGTAGCCGTAGCGGTAGGCCGGGGTGTACTGCTCGTAGGTGTAGCCGCTGTTGGCGTACTTCGAGCTGTAGTTGCTGCGGAAGTCGTTGTTGTAGTCCTCGAAGCGGCGGACGCTCGACGAGGTCGCAGCCGAAGATGTGGCAGCCGACGTGGTGGCGCTGCCCGGCAATTCCTCGACGTCGACGTTGGTGCGGCGAACGGTGTCGCGGATGGTCTCCGTGCGCTCCTGCACGTCCTTGCCGATCACCACTTCCTCGACGACGCGGGCGCGCTTGTCAACCACCGCCTGCTCGGCGCGCTCGCGGACCTCAAACGTGCCTTCCTTGAACGCCGTCGCGTCGGCGTCGGTCAGTTCGCGGTCCACCGGGCGGCGCTCCACGCGCACGTTCTCCTCGCGCAGCGTCACCTGCTCCTCGACCGGCTTCTCTTCGACATCCACGTTCACGCGAGCGCCGCCGGTCTCCACTTCGCGCTTGCCGACGGCGATCTCTTCCTCGACCACCGGGATGACCTGCTCGCCCGTCACTTCGCCTGAGCGGGTGGTGGGGCGGTAGTTCGCCCGGCGCTCGTAACCGGCGCGGACCACGTCCTCATAGTCGCTGAAGCGGCCCGGGCCGGTCCAATTCTTCTCGAGGTTCGTCCGGACTGTGTTCCAGTCCTGCCCCTGCCAGTCATCGCGGTAGCTGGTCCAGCCGTACTCGTAGCCGGGCCGCACCTGCTCCCAGGTGTAGCGACTTCGGTAAGGACTTTGATCGTATACCTGTCGGAAGTCACTCTCGTTGAACGGATAGCTGCTCGAACTCTGCTCGTTGTGATGTGTCATCTCTTGCCTCCCAAGATTACTTGCGGTTTGCATACCGTACTGCTGTAGAATCCGACGCGCTTCGTTCTCGCGATTGGATGGCGCATTGACGGTAACGAGAACGTTGCCGCGCTCCACACCCTGCTGGTAGTAGCGAGCTTCCTCTTCGGGAATACCCGCTTCGACGAGCGCCCCAATCAGGCCGCCCGTGGCTGCGCCGACGCCGGCGCCCGTGAGCGTGGCGACGAGAGGGCCGGCGGCCACGATGGGGCCGATGCCTGGAATAGCGAGGGCGCCAATGCCGACGAGGAAGCCGGCCAAGCCGCCGAGAAGGCCGCCGCCGACAACACCGGCCTCGGTGGCGTTCTTCGCGCCGGTCTCGCCCGCTATGTCCTTGGCGTCGCCCTTGTCGCGCATAGCGACGCTGATATCCTCGCCGCGGAACCCGGCCTCCTTCAACGCCTCGATGGCGCGCTGGGCCTGGTCACGGTTTTCAAACAATCCGGCGATTGTAGCCATTCGTTACCTCCTTGTACGGTTACACTTTTTGCCCGTTGAGGGAATGAAGAGGTGTAAACGAGTATTTGTGGATGCAATACTCGTGCCACACTACTCTTCGTGACCGACGGGCGCAGATGGCGGAGCGGTAAGGGCGCTGTCGGCGCGGGAGATGCTCACCTGTTCCTCACGAACGGGGACACGCTCAGTATAGCGCTCCTGGGAGGACGTCTTGTGGACGTGGATCTCCTCCTTGAGCAGCAGCCGCTTCTCCACCACCAGCACTTCCTCGTATACGGGAATGACAAGCGTGTCACCCTCGTAGCGCACGCTGACCGGCTCCTGCACGACCTTGTTGATCGGCACGCGCTCGACTTGCACCTGCTCGCGCAGCAGCGGCTCGTCCACGACCTCCTCCCGCTCGTGGACGGTCTTGACCACACGCACCCGGCCGGTCTCCACCTCGCGCTTGCCGACGCTTAGCTCCTCGCGCACGACAGGGATGACAACCTGCTCGCCCGCTGCGATGCCGCCACCAACGGCGTCCGTCAGGTTGGCAAGCGGCATGTCGAGGGTGTAGACGCCGTCGTCGCCATACTTGAGGGCGCTTTTGGGGACGATGACGCGCCGACCGTCGGCGAGACGGAGATGCACGTCCGGCTGAGACCCATCCAGCACTTCGGCAAGATTTTCGAGTGTAGCCTGCGCTCCCGCTACATCACGGACTATTGCCTGCTCGTCTGCCATACGCGCTCCTCTCCTCTTCGCGCTGATCGACCATGATACGCGACATACCCGCATGCAATAACCGTGCCTTCCGCAAAGATTTGCTGTCCCGTGGACAAGTGGTGGGAAGAGGTATGGCGCGACGCGAGAGGGGGAAGAGGACACATGGCGGGCGACAGGGTCCAGCCGCTCTATGCGGACGGAGGCATCTTTCCGGGGGCAAGTCGCCCGAATGATGCCTCCGTCAGAGATCGGCTAACAGCAAATCACTCAAACAAAAGAACGATTACGTCGCCATCATGGATAAGCGCTTTCGAGAACGGGCAGGAACAGCCGCCCAACGAGTCGCGCGACGAGGATTGAGCCGGTCTGGAACAGGTCGGTCTCGGTTGTGACGGCAGATTTTGCAGCCGTATCGTTGTACACAATGTTGATGGCATGCACGTACTGCGCGGGTCGCTTGAAGTGGAACACCCAGTTGATATCGAGCGCCGGGCTGACCGGACCGTGGCTGACCGCCGTCATCGCCCCGACGTTGAGGACGATGTCGCCGACATCAATGTCGCTGTTCGTGCCGATGACGACATCCCCCAGGCAGATACTGCCCGACTGCCCCGGATTGCACATATCCGGGTGCGCCGGATCCTCGACGGAGATGCGCCCTGTTATGGGCGTCGCGCCGGGGACGTACTTGCCGTAGAAGACGCGGCTCTCCGTCTGGCGGTCGTACAGGGCAAGCTCGATGCGCTGCACCTGCCGCCAACCGTTAACATGGTCGCACGACGTCGTCAGAGTCGCGCTCTCATCGAGGAAGGAGAGGTCGGACGCCGGAATGGTTGAGCCCCAGGCGGGGCCGAGGGGCGAGCGCAAAGAGACGTGGAACGCGGTTTCTGCCGTCTTGCCTGTCGCGGCCGACTGCTCCGACCAGGCGACGACCGGCGTCTCACCATCCGAGGCGATGACCGGCGCTTTCGCGTCGCTTCCTGCAGCAGCATCGACTCCGTCGCGTCCAGTGTCCATGTCCCAGATCTCTTGACCCGGGCGTGCGTCAAACAGATGGCAGACGTACACCTGGCTGCCATTGGCGCGCTCCTCCGTCCAGGTAACGTGGGGAACGCTGCCGACGACGGCGATATCCGGGTCGCTCCCGTTCGTCCCGCTGAGCTTACGCCGGGCGAGGCAGGACGCGTTGACGCTGCCGCCGACCGCGACGAAGTGGTCATCCGATGGGTCCTGGAGATTGCCGAGGCTCAGGCGCATCACGTGAATCTCGCTCCGTCCGCCGTTCTGCTCGACGAACGTCACCCAGGGTGTAGGAACTGTTTCGCCGGGCAGGCTGCCTGAAGCAACTCTGGGCATGAGCGCCGCGTCGGCGGGATTGATGAGCAGGGCGCAGTCGTTCGGCCACGCGCACCCCGCTTGGCGGCCCACAACCTCCCAACGATAGCCGCCCGGCGACTCCGCGTCTGGCACAGCGCGCGCTGCATAGACGTGGCTCACCCCCGCGCCGCTCGTTTCCTGCCACACCACCCACGGAACGGTGTTGTTCGCGCCGGAGAACGCCAGGTCCGGCAGGCCCGCCTGACCCCCGCTGGCGTTGAGCGGTTGTCCGACGCGCGGCCACTGCTCGAGCGGGGCCGGGCCGGCCGTCGGGATGAAGCGGCGCGCGATGATGGAGCGCGTCCCGCCCGGCGTATCCTCTTCCCACGCGACCCACGGCAGCAGCGTACCTATCGGCGGCACAGCGCCGGCGGCGAGGGCCGGGTGGTCGGCGTTGTGGGTCGGGTCGCTATTGAGCGGCTGGCTCATGACTTGCCACGCCATGCCGTTCCACTCCCCGACGAAGATTTGCTTGACGTTGTTCATCGCCGAGCGGACCTCGGCAAAGGCAACCCACTCCTCTCGACCACTCGCCCCGCCAAAGTCAATTGAGGGGGCCATCGTGGCATCGCCCTCGTCCGTGTACAGCAGACTGCCCTGGGGTTCCCAGGCCTGCGTCGAGCTATTGAACTGCATCACTTGAACTGTGGGGCTGATGATGCGCTTTGTGGGAGCGGCAAAGGCGACCGCCGGTGAGATGATCCGCCGGGTTATCACAGCGAGGGCCGCGCTTGGTGAGATGATGCGGCGATCTATGATTTGCAGGCTTGGCGATATGATCCGGCGGTTCGGTACGGCGAGGGATGGGCGGCCCGTCTCGATCTCGGCGACGCGCGTCGCCGCGTCGCCCATCGGTAGAAAACCGCCCTTCTGCGTGGGAAGGGCGGCGGGCGCGGCGGGTGCGGCGAGAGCCAGGCCGAAGAGAAAGACGAGGGCCAGGGCAAGGGCAACAACGACGGGCGCAATGCGGTAGACCAGGCGCATGATAGTCTCCTTTGCCATGCTCTTCACGAAAAACAATCGCTTGCGCACGTTTCGTGTCCCCGCACGAATCGGCCTGGGCCAATTACACGAAGAGAGACGCGATGGGGAGACGGAAGCCGTCGAGGACGCCCTGGCCGACCAGGGTGTCCTCGACGCCGAGCTTGGTGAACGCGGTCGCCGAGTGGAAGACGAGCACGGAGCGCGTGTCCGGCTCGACAATCCAGACCTGCTCGACACCGATAGAGAAGTAGTCGTCTATCTTGGTGCGCACGTTCGACCACATGTCCGTCGGCGACATGATTTCGACGATGAGTTCCGGCGCGACCTGAAGGTATTTGCCGGTGCGTTCCGGGAGGCGTTCTTTTGAGATGAACAGCACGTCGGCTGCTCGGATCCGGTCAGGATTGCGGCGAATGTAAACGCCTACCTCGCCCGACATGACCCGCCCAAGTTGATGCTCCCTTACGAAAGCGCGCAACTCTGCTGCGAGGTTAGTCTCCAATTCGCCATGGTCATCGCCTGTCGGACTCATTGGTATGAGCCTCCCATCGATCAATTCGTAGGGGCCGATGTCGCCCATCGCAAATAGCTCTTCGCCGGTGATGAGCTTCGTCTCCGTCGTCGCTACGGTCGTCATGGGATACTCCTTCTACGGATCGACAAACAGGTCCACCGGCTGGAACTGCACCACGTCGACCAGGCCGCGGTCCGTGAGCTTCAGCTCGGGAATGACCGGCAGCGCCAGGAAGCTCAGCGCCATGAACGGTTCGTGCAGGCCGACGCCCAGGCTCCGGGCGGCGGCGTTGAGCTTGTTCTGCTCCTCGCGCACGGCGGCCATCGGCTGGTCGGACATGAGGCCCGCGATGGGCAGGGGCAGCGCCGCGAGCGTTTCGCCGTCGGCGACGACGCACTGCCCGCCCTGCATGCGCGCAATCTGGATCGTCGCCGCCATCATGTCAGCATCGTTCGTGCCCACGACGACGATGTTGTGAGAGTCGTGGGCGACCGAGGAGGCCAGCGCGCCACGCTGTAGACCAAAGCCCTGGACGAAGCCCAGGCCGACGTTGCCGGAGGCGTGATGCCGCTCCACGACGGCCAGCTTTAGCATGTCCCGCTCGACATCCGCCACGGCCAAGCCGTTCTCGGTCTTGACCGGCATGACCAGGTTGCGCGTCACAATCTGGTCGGGGATGAGGCCGATGACGCGCGCCTCGTCCCCCCGCGCCGGAATCTGGAAGTCCTCGACGCGCACCTGGTGAATGTTGACCGTGCCACGCAGTTGCACCGAGCGAGGCGACGTATCCACGACGAGCTTGCCATCCTCGGCGACAAGCTCGCCGCCTCGATAGACCTGGCGGGCGCGGAACTCCGTCAGGTCGTCGAAGACGACCATGTCGGCCCAGCGGCCCGGCGCGAGACCGCCATACTCGCGCAGCCCGAAGTACTCGGCGACGTTGATGGTTGCCATCTGGATCGCCATGATGGGGTCCATGCCCAGGCTCACCGCCTTGCGCAGCATGAAGTTGACGTGCCCCTCGTCGATGATGTCGGCGGGGGTGCGGTCGTCGGTGGCGAACATGCAGCGGCGGGCGTTGGCGGGCGTGACCAGGGGCAGCAGCGGCGCGAGGTTGCGGGCGTTGGACGCCTCGCGGATCATGATGTACATGCCCCGGTCGAGCTTGGCCTGCGCCTCCTCGACGGTCGTGCATTCGTGGTCGGAGCGCACACCCGCTGCGATATAGGCGTTGAGGTCTTTGCCCATCAGCCCCGGCGCGTGGCCGTCGACGCGCTTGTCTGCTGAGATGGTGAGCTTCTCCAGCATGTCCGGGTCGCGGTGGATGACGCCGGGATAGTTCATCACCTCGGCCAGGCCAAGCACCCACTTCTCCTTGAGGAACGGGTACAGGTCGTAGCTGCGCAGCCGCGCACCGGACGTCTCCATGTCTGTCGCCGGGACGCACGACGAGACCATGACGTACACCGACAAGGGGTTGAACTTGCTGGCGTCCAGGATGTAGCGGATGCCGTCCAGTCCGAGGACGTTCGCCAGCTCGTGCGGGTCGACCACGACCGTCGTGACGCCCTGCGGAACGACGGCGCGGGCAAACTCGGCGACTGTGACCATCGAGCTTTCGACGTGCATGTGCGAGTCGATGAGGCCGGGGGTCACGTACTTGCCCGCCAGGTCCACCTCCACGGGCGCGTGGTAATCCGAGCCGAGACCGGCGACACGGCGGCCGGCCACGGCGATATCCGTCGCCTCGATTGTTCCAGAGTAAACGTTGACGAGGCGGGCATTGCGGAGCACGATCTCTGCCGGGCGCTCGCCGCGCGCAACTTGAATCAGTTCATCCAGGGTCATGGTGTCCTCATTGGGCTTGATACAGGGCTGCCGAGAGTAGAATGTGCAGCATCGGCAAGTTATTCGGGTATTATAGACCGAATGACACGGCGCGGGCAATGCCCCTCGGGCGGCGGCCCCGGCTCAATTCGCCGCCGCCCGTCACACGGCCTATAATAGTAAAGATGTCTTTACCGAGCGAATGAGACCCATGTCCGAAGACCTTTATGCTGTGCTGGGGGTTGTGCCTGGGGCAACCCAGGAGCAGATCGAGTCGGCGTACCGCCGCCTGGCCCGCCAGTACCACCCCGATATCAACCCCGCGCCCGAGGCTGGCGTGCGGATGCAGGCGATCAACAATGCCTACGCGGTGCTGCGCGACGCGGACCGACGCGCCCAGTACGACCGCAGCCGCCTACCAGCGCCCCGGATCGCAGGGCCGATGCCAACGGCGTCAACGCCCGCTGGGTCTATGGCGCCGCGCCGGCCGCGCCCCGCTGTGGAGCACCGTTCGGGCACGCCGGATGAGATGCCCAAGGTGCTCGCCGCCATCATCGGCACGGGCCTGCTCATCTTCCTGCTCACTGTCGCCTGGATCATTAGCTCGTCTCGCCGCGTAACCGAGGCGCGCGCCATCCACAATGGGGCGTCACCGTCTGTCGCAGCGGTCGTTGCCACGCATACCCCTTCTCCCCCTGCGGCGACGCCGACCCGTATAGTGTCAACGGCGGCTGCGGCAGTTGCCCAGCCAACCGCGACACCGACGGTGGGGCGTGTGGCCATCGTTGTGGCCACCTCGCCAACCTCGTCGGCCAGCCGCACGCCGACGCCGACCCTTGAGACGCCAACGGCGGAACCGACCGATACGCCGGGGCCGACGGCCACGCCGACCGCACGACCGACGGCAACGGCAACGCAGCGGCCAGCGGGACCGCCCCTGGCCCTGGCTATCTCTGACCTGTACAATGAGCAGGAGACCCGCGCCGGCGGGCGCCGCTTCCAGTTCAAGCTCACCATCCGCAACCAGGGGACACAGACGCTCAATGCGCCCTGGCGCCCGCGCTTCCTCATCTATGCCGGCCAACGCATGAAGGGCTGGGTGGACGCGGGCTTCTACGGCGCCGACCAGGGCGGTGTGGACCTCGCCCAGCAGCCGGCCGTCAAGCCGGAGCAAGCGGTGACGTGGGCGTGGTACGTCATCACCGCCGGGCCGGATGAGTGGGTGCGCCAGGTCGAGTTCGACGCCCAGGGCTGGCGCTGGGTGTGGACGTTCGACAACAATTTCCAGAACCCGCAGCTCAGCGTGACCCCCCAGTAGCGCGCTGTCTAGCGCCTGTCTCAAAGTCGGAGTATGCATGGACCTGTCCCACCTCAACCCGCGTCAGCGTGAGGCTGTCGAAGCCGGCGACGGCGCTATCCTGGTGCTGGCCGGCCCCGGCAGCGGCAAGACGCGCGTGCTGACGTACCGCGTCGCGCACCTCGTCGCCGACCGACATATCTCGCCGCGCCGCATCATGGCTGTGACGTTCACCAACAAGGCGGCGCGGGAGATGAAGGAGCGGCTGCTGTCGCTCATCGGCGCGGAGGCGCTGGGCGAGCTGACCATCGGCACGTTCCACGCCGTGTGCGCCCGCATCCTGCGCATCGATGGGCAATACGTGGGGCTGGAACGCGCCTTCGTTATCTACGATAGCGACGACCAGGCGGCGCTGGTGAAGCAGGCCATCATCGACCTGAACCTCAACGACAAGCTCTACCGGCCGGGGGCCATGCTGTCGGCGATTTCCACGCTCAAGAACGACCTGATCGAGCCGGACGGGTTGACGCCGCGCACGCACCGCGATGAGATCGTCCGCCGCGTCTACGCTCGCTACCAGGACGCCCTGGCCGCCGCCAACGCGGTCGACTTCGACGACCTGCTGATGAAGACGGTGCAGTTGTTCCAGCACAACCCCGCCGTGCTGGAGCGCTACCGCCAGCGTTATGCCCATATCCTGGTGGACGAGTTCCAGGACACCAACAGCGCCCAATACCTGCTCGTCAAGCTGCTTGCTGGCCCAGATGGCAATCTATTCCTTGTAGGCGACGAGGATCAGTCGATCTATAGTTGGCGCGGCGCCGATTTCCGCAACGTGATGCGTGTGCGCGAGGATTACCCGGAGGCGCATCTCATTCTCTTGGAGCAGAACTATCGCTCGACGGGCACGATCCTGGACGCGGCCCACGGCGTCATCCAGGCGAACGTTCAGCGCCACCCGAAGCAGCTATGGACGGAGAACGATGCCGGCGTGCAGATTATGCGCTACGAGGCGTACAACGAGGCGGAGGAGGCCGACTACGTAGTCGGCGAAATTCAGCGCCTCGCCGTCCGCAAGCAGGCGCGCCTGGGCGATATCGCCGTGATGTACCGCACGAACGCCCAGTCCCGCGTTCTCGAAGACGCCTTCGTGCGGCGCAGCGTGCCGTATAAGCTCGTCGGGGCGACACGCTTCTACGAGCGCCGCGAGGTCAAGGACGTGCTGGCCTACCTGCGCCTGGCCCACAACCCGAATGACACCATCAGCCTGCGCCGGGTCATCAACGTGCCGTCGCGCGGCATCGGCGACAAGACGATTGCCACGCTCCTGGCCTGGGCTGAGCGCCTGGAAATGACGCCCTACGGGGCGCTGACGCTCTTGCGGGCGGCGCGCTCAGCGGCCCCGCCGCCTATGCCGATTCCGCCGCCTTTCGACCGCCGCGCCGAGGGGGCGCTGCTCTCATTCGAGCGCCTCATCAGTGAGCTGGTGGCGGCGAAGCACGCGCTGGACGTGCAATCTCTGCTCAACCTGATCCTGGAACGGACAGAGTACGAGTCCGCGATCCGCGACGGGACCGAGGAAGGGGATAGCCGCTGGGAGAACGTGCTTGAGCTGCGCACGGTGACCGGGGTGTACGCCGGGCTGCCGCCAGAGGAGAGCCTGCCGACGTTCCTCGAGGAGGTCGCGCTGGTGGCCGACGTGGACGAGATTGACTCGTCGCGCGACAGCGTGACGCTGATGACGCTGCACGCAGCGAAGGGGTTGGAATTCGATGTCGTCTTCCTGATTGGCCTGGAAGAAGAGATTCTGCCGCACAAGCGCAGCGTGGACGAAGGCAACGCGGATGCGCTGGAGGAGGAGCGGCGGCTGCTCTATGTCGGCATGACGCGGGCACGGCAGCGGCTGTACCTGGTACACGCCTTCCGCCGCACCATTTTCGGCGCAAGTAACCTCACCAACCCGTCTCGTTTCCTCAAGGACATCCCGTCCTACCTGGTGCAGGCGCACGTCGGGCGGACAGTCGGCAGCGCGACACGCGCCCCGACCCCGTCTCGCACGGGCAAGCAGCCAATCCCGTTCCCGTCGGCGCGCAGCGCGCGGCCGGGGACTAGCCCAACCTCGGCGGCAGGGTCGTCCGGCAGCCGCAATTCGTTCAGCCTGGGCGGCGGGAGCGCCTCGGAGAGCCAGCCGACGTTCCGACCGGGCGACAAGGTGACGCACCCGATGTTCGGCGAGGGGACAGTGCTGAACAGCAAGCCGAGCCGCGGCGACGAGGAAGTCGAGGTCATCTTCAAGGGGGGAGCCAAGCGCCTCTTGGGGAGCTACCTGACGCGCGTGGAGACGAAGGGCAAGAAGGGGTAAGTCCGTGTGGGACGGAGTGACGGGGTGACGGAGTGACGAGGTGACGAGGTGAGGGGGGGGAGACGTCTCGTCATTGCGAGCGTGAGCGAAGCAATCTTCCGCCCTTGCGACAGACGGTCTGAGTGGTTATAGGGTGACTATCACCCATCGGGGGATTGCTTCGTCGTTCCTCCTCGCAATGACGGCATGTCCCGTGTTCTGACGAGCGTGAGCGAAGCAATCTCCCGCCCTTGCGACAGACGGTCTAACCGAGGAATAGCGGCGCTTTCGCCGACCGGGAGATTGCTTCGTCAGCGGGGGCAGTACTCCGCCCCCTTTTGGGAGTTGCCCCCGATGTTGACTCCCGCCTAGTTGTAGGGGTGGGGGCAACTCCCAAAACCGCACTCTGTCCTCACAATGACGAGGTGTCCCGTGTGTTCTGGGGAGCGAAACGAAGCAATCCCCCGGCGTCTTATAGCGCTACCGGGCGGCGCTCTTGAGCGTGACCGGCGGGCCGGCGTTGAACGGTAGCGCGCCGCCCTTGCCGTCGGTCAGGCGCACGCCCTTGGTGTCGAACGTCATCTGACCCGGGCCGATCACCTTGAAGATAACCTGGGTGAGCGCGCCTTCGGTCGGCCGGGCGGTCTCGCCCACCTGTGCGCCCTGGACTAGAATTGTGCCGTTGGCGGCGGTGTTGCGCGGCGTCAGGCTGTTCTGACTGAACAGGGCGCTGACCTGGGGCTGCTCGGGGCGGAGCTGTTTCTGGTCATACGCCTGGCGTACCTCCGCGCCGTACACTGCGCCCGCGTTGCTGAGGGTCAGGGTCGCTGTGACGACATCGCCCACGGCGTAAGTGTCCTTAGCGGGCGTGAGCGTCCATTGGACGGTGGGGTCGTTGGGACCTGGCTCGCGCGCGATCTGGATGGAGCGCTCCTGCTGGACGCGGCTCAAGGCCGGCGGCAACAGGGCCAGCGCCTTCGTCTGGCCGTCCGTCGGGCCGCGCTTGTCGTAGTTCTGCGTCACGAGCACAAGGTCGAGGAGATCCACGCGGCCGTCGGCGTTCAGGTCGGCCTGGGGATCGGACGGCGGCTGGCTGTCGTAGGCGCGCGCCACCAGGGTCAGGTCGAAGATGTCGATCACCTGGTCGCCATAGGCGTCACCGCCTGTCATCCTGAGATCGCCCAACACTGTTGTCGGCTGGGACGCCTGGAAGCGGCCCTCGACGGCGAGGTAGCCGGGCATATCGAGGCGCAGGACGTGCCAGCCCAGGGACACATTGGTGAGGGTGAAGCGCCCGTCAGCCGTTGTCTCAACGTGTCCCGCGCCGCCGCCATCCAATGTGACGTAGACGCCATTGTGCTGCTTGCGCCCTTCGAGAAGCACGCGGCCGCTCACCGTGCCGGTCGGGGCCGCAGCCGTGTCAGCATGGGCGGTGACCTGGACGATGGCAAGGATGGCGAGAAGAGCGCCCGCAAGGGTAGCCGTCAGTCGGAGCAGGGGAAAGGTACGCACAGCTCACTTCCCTTGCTCTTGCTGTCCCCAGAGCTGGCGCGTCATCTGGATATGGCCCAGGTGCTCGGCGGCGTGCTCGATAGCGTGCAGCAGGCAGTAGGCGGCGGTGTTTTCTTCGGCGCTGCCCCGCAGTGTCGTGTAGCTGCGCTTTGCGCTTAAGTCTGCGTCGGATAGCTCGGCGGCTGCCTGGTGCACGGCGGCGAGCTTCTCTGCATACCACGACTTGACGGTAGCCAGGTCGCCCGAGGACTGGAACTCAGCCGGGCGGTCGCGCTGGACGGGCTTGCCTGCCGCAGCGCCGACGATCCACCACTCGGCGGCAGCGGCGGTGTGGATTGCCAGGACGTACATGGTGTTGGTATCGGGAAGGGGCGGGCGCCAGTTGAGGGCTTCGGGTGGAACGGCCTCTAGCTCAGCAAGGATGCGGTTGCTCAACTGCTCCAGCGAAGCGGTGAATTCGAGGGCAAGCACGGCGTCTCCTTAGCACAGCAGTCTGACGTCACGGGTAAAGTGTGCCTGTAGTATACCGTCGTTTGCAGCCTGACGCAATGCTGTCCAATGTGTCGCTGGCTAGTTAAGCGGGTTTTAAGAAAAGGCCCGGCTAGGCCATATCCTTTTTAGGGGACCCGCGTTTTTTAATTCAGGTAAATGTGGCGTGATTTGCCGTTGGAAGAAGGAGGTGCTATCACCGGGGACACTTCTTCTGAAACTCTGGGGCGGAAGGAACTGAGAGGCCGAATGCCCCGGCGCAGCCGTCGTAGCAACACGCATCAACAGGGAGGTTAGACACAATGAGACGAATTCTCGTCATCGCTGTCCTGGCGCTGGCCCTCGCACTGGGTCTCGCGCTAGGCGTCGCGCTCGCCGACAACGGCAGCGTGGCCAGCGCCAACCCGACCCCCGGCAACTATGTCCAGCTGCCGGTGCTCGGCTATGTTGGCAATTCTAGGGCAGGCGTCGACTGGGTCATCGAGGCTCAGAACGTCGGCTCGACGTGGACAAAGATCGCTCTCCTGCTGTTCTCGGAGAGCACGGGCTTCTGCCAGCCCCAGGCGGCGAACCCGTTCAAGATCGAGTGTACGGGTCTGCTGAAGCCAGGCACGAGCTGGGTGTGGACGAACGGCCAGCTGCCGGCGACGGCGAAGAGCGCGATTGCGATCAGCTACAACCCGTTCCCCAACCAGGGCAACGACTACTGGCGCTGTGAGCAGTGGACGACGGTGCTCAACACGCGGACGTGGCCGGAAGGGTGGCCGAGCGTCGTGCCGACGCCGGGCTACTTCCCGTTCGGGTGGAACCCGTTCGGCGGCCAGCCCATCGCGGTCGAAGTCGTTCGCAAGATGCCGGGCAACACGACGCCGACGGCGATCATGACGGGCGCTTACAGCGGCATCAGCGCGATGCAGGAAGGGCGCTACGACCCAATCTTTGGCGGGTTTGCGTACTACGCGCCGGTGGTGTACTCGGGCTACAACGGCTGGAGTTCGTGGATTTACATCCAGAACAGCGGCACGGAGTGCACGAGCATCGAGTTGTGGTTCAAGGATCGAGACAGCTGTCTGCGGGCGAAGATCTGCTCGGTGCCGCAGGTGTCGCCTGGCTACACGGCGCAGTTCAACGTGACCAACTGTGTGGATCCGGGCTTCACGGGTAGCGTGTGGATTCGCGGCTCGCAGCCTTTGGGCATCGTGGTGGATCAGATTGGCAGCGACGTCCTGATGAGCTACAACGGCGTCGCGGCTGAGCTGTGCTACGTGTTCAACGGCCAGTGTCTCAGCAGTGGTGGTGGCTCGCAGGTCGCCTACGGTCCGCTGATCTACCGTGAGAACAACGGTTGGCAGACGGTCATCCACGTGCAGAACATGAGCAGCATCGTGGCGGCGAAGGTGAAGGTGTACTTCGTCGACCAGAGCGGCGACATCATCACGACGTTGGTGGACTGGATCTGCCCGCGCGGCGAGACGGAGTTCCCGTTGGCGCTGGTGGGCAACCTGCCTGGGCAGTACGTGGGCGCGGTGCGCGTGGAGAGCCAGGCGTGGGAGTCGCCTGGGGACCCAGCGGTGAACGCGGTGCCCATCGCGGCTGTGGCTGAACTGATGCAATACGGCGGCGGCACGCGTGTCCTCCAGGCGTCTGCGTACAACCTGTTCCCCGAGGATCAGGGCTACGTGTGGCAGATCGGCGCGGGCGCGACCAACGGGCTGGAAGGCGGCGTGGCGGTCATCGCCATCCCGTCGTTCGCCAAGCGCGGCAACCAGCTCGGTCTCGAGACCGACATTGCGATCCAGAACCTGGTGCCGAAGCCGGGCTTCACGGACTTCGTGCTGTACGTGTACGACCAGAACGGTCTGATCGACTACGTGTGCGAGAAGCTGAACGAGAAGCAGGTCGAGTACATCAACCTGGACAACTGGAACTGGATCCAGACCGGGTTCATGGGCTCGGCGGTGATCTCGGCGGTGTACTGGGAGCACGACGTCATCACCGGCATCCCGCTCCTCGGCCCGGACAACCCGCAGCTGCCGGTGCTGCTGCGCAACGTCGTGGGCCTAGCGGCGGTCAAGATCGAGCGCGCCGTTCCGACGGCGGGGACCCCGCCGGGTGACATCACGGGCATCAGCGAAGGCTTCCCGGTGCCGCCGGGCTTCGACTTCGAGGGCTACACCCCGCAGTGCCCGGGCGTCCCGACCTCCTGCGCCCCGACGACCTTGCTCATCACCGTCTGCGGCGCGTACGTCGGCGCTGACGCCATCGTCACCGACGAAGAGTACCCCAACCTCCCGCCGGTCTTCATCGGTGTGGTTGCTCCTGACCCCGCCACGGGTAACGGCATCATCCAGGTGCTCCCGAACACGGCACCCGCTGGCGCTCAGCCGAACGGCATCATCAGCGGTCACCGCTATCGGGTGCGCATCGGTGAGTTCGACCCGGCCACTGGCGGCGTCGGCCCGTACGATGCTCCGACGACGATCCGTGGCGTGGCGGGTACGGTCGACATCCCGGCGATTGACACCGTCATCCTGGTTCCGTGCCAGAGTGGCGCGGCGGGTGGCGTGCCCGTTCTGCCGTACGTCGTCAACGTAACCCCGCCCCTCGGCGTCATCGAGGGCTACCAGGTCGCGGCGCTCCCGCCCGTCTTCGCCGGCGGCGCGACTGCGAACCCGGCTGTTGACGCTTGGCCGAGCGCGCCGCTGAACCCGGTGGGTGGCTCGACGATCCAGCTGTGGCTGGCGCCGACGGCTGAGAACCAGCCGGGCACGATTCTGAGCACGACGACCACCAACACCGAGGGCTACTTCCAGTTCGGCAACCTCAACCCGTGCCTGACCTATGAGTTGAAGATCCTCTCGGGCAGCGGCGCGAACACGGTGCTGGACGGCGTGCGCCCGACGGTTCCTGGCGAGAAGTACATCGTCTCCACCGCCGCCCCGTACGTCTACGCGAACGGTGGCCGCCTCGCCCAGCCGCTCGCCGGGGCAGCCGTCGTGATCAACAAGGTGTGGGTTAACGCGCAGCCGACCAACCAGTTCCGGGTCTATGTGGACGGGGTTCAAGTCGGTGTTACACCGATAAATGGCACGACCCCCGTCAATGGCACGGTGACCAGCACGACCCTGACTCCTGGCACCTACACGGTGACCGAGCTGGGCAACCCGGACCCTACCACCCAGTTTCCGCCATCGCACTACAACTACACTGTCACCTACAGTGGAGCTTGTGTAGGGACGGGGGATGCGGGTGGCACCCTTACCGTCATTGCTGGCACGACCAACGTTTGCACGATCACCAACACCTTCGGGGGTGGGTGAGGTTGAGCCTCAGACTGTAGGATCGTGACGAACGACAATTGAACAGCCCCGTCAACTGAACAGTGTGTGGCATGGGGGCGGGCGCAAGCCTGCCCCCACTTTTTGTCCCTCACCCCTTACCCCTCTCCCAAAATGGGAGAGGGGATGGATTTTGTGAAACGCGGTGTGCGCGTCTATAATGCCGTCTGCTATGGCATCTCTACTCCCGTGGCGGGGCCGCGCGCGCCGCTGGCTCGTCCCCGACGGCCTCATCCTGGCCGCCCTTGCCCTGTTCCTCCTGGCGATGTTCTGGGCCGTCACTCTGGGCGGGCGGAGCCTCGTCCCCTTCGACGCGCTCTACGGGGGCCTCCCCTGGTCCGCCTTCGCCGCCGAGCGCGGCGTGAGCGGCGTCCACAACCCGCTGCTGACGGACCTGCTGCTGGAGAACTACGTCTGGAAGTCGTTCATCACGCGGCAGATTGCAGCGCGCGAGCTGCCGCTGTGGAACCCGTACCTGTTCGCCGGCGCGCCGTTCCTGGCCGCCGGGCAAAGCTCCGCCCTGTATCCCCTGAGCGTCATCTACTACGGCTTGCCCCTGTGGCTCGCCTATGGCTGGTTTACCGTTGTCCAGACATGGCTGGCAGGTGCGTTGACATACGCCTACGCGCGGCGTGGGCTGCGTCTGGCCTGGGAGCCCGCGACAGTGGCGATGATGGTCTATGCCCTGAGCCAGCTTTTCCTGGTCAACCCGGTACACCCCATGATCCTCGCCGGCATGGCCTGGCTGCCCCTGATTCTCCTCGCGCTGGAGCGCGTGTTCGAGCGGGCGCGGGAAGGCGAGGGATTGACGGTCGGCCTGGTGGTGTGGCTGGGCATTGGGGCGGCGGCGATAGCGTGCGTGTTCCTGGCGGGGCACGTGGAGATTGCCCTGTATACCCTGCTCGTGGCGGCCTACTACGCCCTCGCGCGGCTCGTCGTGGCCTTCCTCCAGGGGGGCGCAGCGCGGGCGGCGTTGGCGCGCGGCGCGGGCGCAATGACGGCGATGGCGCTGCTGGGCGTCGCCCTCGCCTCGGTGCAGATTCTGCCGCTGTATGAGCTGGTCAGCCAGAACTTCCGCCAGGCGTCGGCGAGCCTGGCCGAGGTGCGCGGCTACGCCTTCCCCGCCCGCCACATCTTCGCTTTCCTCATGCCCGACATCTTCGGCAACCCATCGCACCACGGCTATTTCGACATCTTTCAGAACACATGGGTCGGCGAGATGCGCAACCGAGCGGGCGACGTCGTGGACAACACGGCGTGGGGCATCAAGAACTACGTCGAGGGCGCGGTGTACGCCGGGCTGCTGCCGCTGCTGCTGGCCGTCATCGCGGTGTGGTCCCTCACCCCCCTCCCCCTCTCCCACAAGGGGAGAGGGGGAGAAGAGGTTCCCTCACCCCCTGGCCCCCTCTCTCAGAAGGGGACAGACGGGGAAGACGATTCTTCACCTCGTTACCTCGTCACCGCGTCACGTCCCTTCACGTGGATATTCGCTCTTCTTGCGCTCGTCTCGCTGCTGTTCGCGTTTGGGACGCCGGCGTATGCCTTGCTGTACGCGCTGCCTGGCTTCAGCCAGCTCCACACGCCGTTCCGCTGGGTGTACCCGTACACGTTCAGCCTGGCAATGCTGGCGGCGCTGGGGTGGGCAGCGATTCCGCGCCATCGGCAGCTGGCGACCGGCGTCGGCGTCGTGGCGACTGCGCTGGGCGTACTGGCGCTTGTCGGCGTAGGTGTCGGGTATGGGCTGCGTGGGAGGCTGGCGCCGCTGGCGGAGGTCGCTGTCAGCCGCCTGGCAAAAGCGGGGGATGTGTTCGGGAGTGGGCAGGCGTTCCTGTCGTATGAGGGGCGCAGCGTCCTGCTGTTCGCCGTGTTCCTGACGCTGACGGGGTTGGCGCTGGTGTGGCTGGCGCGGGCCGTCCCTCACCCCCCGCCCCCCTCTCCCAGAACGGGAGAGGGGGGGAAGAGGGCCCTCACCCTTGGCCCCTCTCCCAGAGCGGGAGACGGGGGGAAGAGGGGGGGGCACTCCGGCGCCTCGTCACCTCGTCACAACAGCCGCCCCTGGGCCAGTCTTGCGGCCCTCGCCATCTTAGCGGCGGACCTGTTCGTGGCGTCGTATGGTTTCAATCCGGCGATTGACCCGAAACTGGCGGACTTCACGCCGCCGTCGGTTGCGTTTCTCCAGGAGCGGGCGGCGAAAGAGGGACCGTTCCGCATCACTGTGCTGGGCGACAAGAGCATCCTCGCGCCCAACCTGCCGATGCTCTACGGGCTAGAGGATGCGCGCGGCTACGACTCGATTATTCTGCGCGACTACGTGGATTTCTCGCGCCTGATCGGCGAGCAGGATTTGCTGCTGTTCAACCAGGTTGCGCCGTTGCGTAAGACCGACGCCCTCGCCTCACCGCTGCTCGACGTGCTGGGCGTGCGCTACGTGGTGACGAACAAGGTTATCGACAGGCCCGGCTGGACGCTGGCGTACGACGGCGAGGTCAAGATATACCGCAACGAGAACGCGAAGCCGCGCGCTTTCTTCGCCAGCGACGCGCCGGGTGGCATCCGCTACCCCCTGGCGGGGGAGCCGCGTGGCGTGTACCGCATGCTGTCCACTATTGATCCGCATCAGGTGACCGTTCTGGACCCGACGGGCATGGAGGATGATGCGCTGCCCCCGCCGCCGGCCGACTTGCCGCCCGCGCCGACGGCGCGCGCCAACCGCATCGCTTTCCGCCGCTACACACCATCGACCGTGGAGTTAGACGTGAGCCGCGTCGGGCCGGGCGGGCTGCTGGTGCTGGCGGACAGCTTCTTCGGGGGGTGGCAGGCGCATCTCGCCCCGGCGAACGACCCCGACCATGAGACGGACGTGCCGATTTTGCGCGTGGACGGCATCTTCCGTGGCATCCCGATTCCGCCAGGGACGTGGCAACTGCGGCTGGTCTACTCGCCCATGTCCCTCAAGCTGGGGCTGTACCTGTCGTTCCTGTCGTTCGCCGTCCTGGGCTTCCTGCTGGGGTTCGCCGCCTGGCGCTGGGTCTACGGCGTCGGCCACGAGACGGACACGGTGCGGCGCGTAGGCCGCAACTCCCTCGCCCCGATGCTGACGACACTCGGCAACAAGGCGGTAGACTTCGCCTTCGCCGCGCTGATGCTGCGCATCCTGGGGCCGGCGTCGGCGGGCGCGTACTACTTCGCCATCGCCATCGTCGGCTACCTGGACATCTGGAGCAACTTCGGCCTAAACCTGTACGTCACGCGCCACGTCGCCCAGCGCCGCGCCGAGGCCGAGGCGACGCTGGCGCAGACGATGGGGCTGCGGCTTGTCCTGCTCAGCCTGTCCGTGCCCGTCCTGCTGCTCCTGGGCGCGCTGTGGTTCCGCTTCTTCGGGCTGACGGTCGAGACGGCGCTGACCATCGCGCTGCTGGCCGTCGCCCTCGTTCCGGGCAACATCGCCGGCGCCCTCAGCTCGCTGTTCTACGCCGAGGAGCGCATGGAGTACCCGGCCGGGCTGACGAGCCTGACGACGCTCATCAAGGTCAGCCTGGGGGCGCTTGTCCTGCTGCTGGGCTGGGGCATCGTTGGTCTGGCCGCCGTCGCCATCGTCTCCAATATTGCCACGGTCGGCATCCTGTGGCGCACGGCGTCGCGTCTGTTCTTCCGCCCCAGCTTCGCCTTCACGCGGGCCACGGCGTGGGGCATCGTGGTGCTGTCCTACCCGCTGATGCTCAACCACCTGCTCCAGTCGCTGTTCTTCAAGGTCGATGTGACGCTGCTCCAGCCACTCCAGGGCGACACCGTCGTCGGCTACTACTCCACGGCGTATAAGTGGGTGGACGCGCTGCTCATCATCCCGGCGTATTTCACCCTGGCGATTTTCCCGCTGATGTCGCGCTACGCCGGCGAGACCGCCGCGTCTGACGGCGGCCCGAGCCACGACACGCCCCTGGCGCGGACATACGTCCTGGCGATCCGCCTGCTGCTCATGATTGCGCTGCCCGCCGCGGCGATGATGGCGTTCTCGGCCGACATCCTGGTCGGGCTGCTGGGCGGCGCGGCGTACCTGCCCTACGGCGCGATAGCCCTGCGGATCATGATCTGGTTCCTGCCGTTCAGCTTTGTCAATGGCGTCACGCAATACGTGCTGGTGGCGGTGGACGAGGCGAAATGGATTACGCGTAGTTTCCTCATCGCTGTCGTGTTCAACGTCACGGCCAACCTCATCTTCATCCCGCGCTACAGCTACGTCGCCGCCGCTGTCATCACGGTGTTATCAGAGCTTGTGCTCATGGTTCCGTTCATGCTCGCCGTCCGCCGCTCCGTTGCGCCGGTGAACCTGTTCGCCGTGGCCTGGCGGCCGGTCGTGGCGACAACCGCGCTGGGTGGGGTGACGGCGCTGCTGTGGGGCCGCGTCCCGTGGGCGGTCGCGCTGCTGGCGGGGGGCCTGGCGTATGTGGCGGCGCTGGCGGCGGTGGGCGGCATTACGGCGGAGGATCGCAGCCTCGCCCGCCGCCTGCTCCCGAGACGCCAGACAGTCGCCGTTGTGGAAGCGGCAAGTGGGGACGTTCTTTAGCACATTTGTTTCATCGGTGGCATGCTTCCTGCATGGTTAGGGTCAATTCGATTGTCATGCGCGCGGCTGAATGTCGCTGACTAGAGAGGTAGATCGAAATGACCACCAAGCAGGATCAGGACGTACGCGACCAGAGCAACACCGTCAAGGACCCGGACCAGTGGACGACGGGCGACGAGCCGATGACCGGGGCGCAGCGTTCCTATCTCCACACGCTGGCCCAAGAGGCGGGCGAGGAGATCGACGACAACTTGACCAAGGCCGAAGCGTCGAAGAAGATTGACGAGCTGCAAGAGAAGACCGGCCGCGGCAAGAACCAGTAGCTTAGGGAGCGACACTGATAAACACAGCCAGGTGAGGAGAGGCAACTATCCTCTCCTCACCTGGCTATACTGCCTGCACCAGCATATGTCCACCGCTTACCTGTCATTGCGAGCACAGCGAAGCAATCCCCCGAGTTTATGAAAGACGGTCTAGCGCGGGAAGAGGGGGCTTTCACCCTTCGGGAGGCTGCTTCGTCGTCCTATCGTCCTCCTCGCAGCGACACAGAAGGCTATCTTGCGCGATACGCTCTACATCCTAGACCTTATCCCTCCTCCGCCACTTCCTCTTTCTCACTCTTGACGGTTGGCACGGCGTCGGCGGCGCGACGGACGCGCTGCCAGGCCGCCTGCGCCGCGCCCAGCTCCACCTCCGTCGGCGCAATCTCATGGTAGTGGGCGTCGACGTAGGCGTCGGTCAGCAGCGCGAGGTCTGCCGCCGCATCGGGCAGAAGCGCCTGGAGGCGCGGCAGATACTCGTAGGGCGTGTCGTCGGGCGGGCGAGGGGAGCCACGTTCGGCGGCCAGCACCTGCAAGCTAGCGTAGATGTGGCGCACGCTGTCTGTGGCGATGGACGGGCGGTGGCGGCGAAAGCGGCCGAGCAGCCGGTCCAGGAGGCCGCGCGCGTCGTCGGCGAATGCTTCGGCGGACCAGACGGACTCGCGCAGTTCCGGCACGCCCTCGAGAGTGGCCTGTCGCCGCTGTCGCGCCCACACCGTAAGCAGCCACAGGGCGAGGACGACGACGCCGACCAGCGCGAGCCACTTGGCGCTATCCAGGATGATGGGTGGGACGTATCGCTCCAGGTCTATCGGCGTCTGGTCCTGCGGAGCTTGGGCCTGCTGCGGCTGGAAGCGGAACAGGTTCTCGGCGACGGGGCGCAGCGCGTCCACCAGGAGCATGATGAGCGGCTCCAGGAGGCGCGCCAGCAGGGCGATGATGGCGATGAGGATAAAGCTGAGGACGAGCCACAGCGGCGCTAGCCAGCCGAGCATGGTGCGAAGCGTGTCCGGCGTAAAGATAGCGACGGCGATTGCGCCGACGAGCATGACGGCGGTGACCGATGCGGCGAGGATGAGCGCCCAGGTGCGATTGAAGGGCGTCACGACGCCGCCGAGGCTGCGGCTGACGTCCTCGACGCGGGCCAGCGCCATGGCGACGAGGGCGGCGGCGAAGAAGACGAAGATGATGGGCGTCAGGTTCATGTGAACGAACGCCGCGAAGATGACGGTCCAGAAGAGGGCGACGACGCCGAGGCGGAAGCGCAGGCTGGTGCTGCCCATGCTGAAGCCCTCGCGCACTATGTCCACGTTGCGCCACCACAGGATGAATAGACCGACGGCCAGGACGACGGCCGCGCCGTTGAATGCGCGCAGGCCGATGACCAGGGCGGCGGGTCCGCCGATACCGGGCGTCAGCAGCGAGGCGAGAACGATGGAGAGAACCGCGCCGACGGCGACCGGCCAGCCCATCGCGCCCGCATTGCCGCGCTCCAGGTTGAGGTAGCGGGCGACGTACATCGCCAGGACGGACAGCAGCCACACCACGGCGAACGACGGTCCAGCTATGCCGCTACCCAGGTAAGCAAAGGTGACGCTCCACGCGGCGTAGAACCAGGCCGCGCCAAATGTCGCCGTCGCCAGGCGCAATAGCTCGCGCCGCACGCGCAGCGAGGTCATCCAACGACCTCGGAAGAATGAAACGCAAAGGCGCAGAGGCGCAGAGGGAAGAGATCAGAAGTCTTTTCTTCCTTTGCGTCTTTGCGCCTTTGCGTTTCAAACCTGGCCCCGCAAAGCTCTAGCGTCATTGTGGTTCCTCGGCAGCAGAAGGGCGGCGGAAGAGGGCGTCGGGGTCGATGGCGGGCGGGCGCTGGCCGTAGACAAGCTGGGCGCGCGGCAGGTGGTGGACCATGACGCCGGGCAGCTCGTCCTCCGTGTAGTCGGGGTCGAGGGAGACGAGGACGATGCGGCGGCCCGCCCGCGTCAGCCGCGCAATCTCCGCAATCAACTCCGGGGTGACGACGGCGGTCACAACGATGAACGTCGCGCCCCAGGGCATGCGCGGGCTTTCGCGGGCCAGCAGGGTCTCAATGCGCTCCGTCGCGAAGGTCGAGACAGCGGCCAGGGCCTCTAGGATGCGCGTCAGCGTGCCGGGGTCGCGGCTGGGCAGGACGCGGATAGGCTGGTCGGAGCGTGGGACCGCGCCGTTGGCGACAAGGCCGACGGCGCGGCGGCGCTGGGTGGCGTGGTAAGCGATGGAGGCGGCGACGGAGATGGTGTGCTCTTGCACCTCCGGGTCGATGCCCCACCACGGCTGCGGGAACGTGGCGATGTTGAGCATGATTGCCAGGCGCTGGGTGATGGTCGGCTCATAGACCTTCGTCTGGAGACGCTGCTGCCGAGCGCTGGCCTTCCAGTGAACGTGGCGGAAGGAGTCCTCCGGGTGATAGTCGCGGATGCCGACGGTGCGCAGCGGGTCCTCGAAAATGGGCTGGCGGGAGCGCGACTCGCCGAAGGGGTCCTTGCCGACGAAGCCCAGCTCCTCTAACGGGACAACGGCCGGGTAGACGATGACACGGTCCAGGTGCGAGACTTTGGCGCGGTTCTGGAACAGGCCGAACAAATCGCCGCCGGTCAGGTAGGCCGGGCCGATGAAGTAGTAGCCGCGCCTGGGGCAGTGCAGGGTGTACTGGCGAACGACGCGCTCGTACCAGCGCAGGGAAAGAACGTTGGTGAGCGACTGAATCTCGCCACCCTTCACCTGCGTCATCTGGCGCTCGGTGATGCTCACGCCCCGGGGGAACGTGTCCTCGACGGTGAGCCACGGCGCGGGTAGGGGCTTCTGGTTGGTGGTGATGAGCTGCACACTCGTCGTCTCGCCGGCGAAGACGCGGCTCTCGCCGAGCTTGCGTCCGTAGTGGACGGCGCGCAGGACGAGCCGGTTCCACGCCCACGCGACGGGCACGATGACCAGGAGCAGGAGGCCGAGGGCCAGCATGGAGGGCTGGCGAAACCACGCGCCGCCGATAATCATGAAGATCGCCAGGAGGAGCCAGGCGTCCGAGAACTGGGGAACGCTCATGTCGATACGCGGCGGGTGGGGCAGGCGCGCCAGATTTCTTCCGGGAACACGATGCGGTCCAGCCCTAGCGCCGTGGGCACGCCGACGTTGCTGTTCAGGTCGATGTCGTAGCGCAAGTAGGCATGGTAGATGAGCTGGCTACAGTAGAAGCGGCACGTGTTATCCAGGTCGAAGATGTTGATGTTGTAGGCGCGGCCTTTCGCGGCCTGCTTCAAGCAGTAGTCGGCGACGCCGCGCCGGATGCGCGCTTCCTCCTCCGGCGCCAGGCCGCGCTCCGCCAGCGGGTATGCGGCGCCGACCAGCGTGTCTTGCAGGATGCGTTCCTTCGCCAGCGCCCGCGTGTCCCAGTGGTCGCCGGGCATGTCGTAGACGATGACGCCCTTGACGCCCGACTCGATGCACCGCCCGTCCGGGCCGACGTACAGGATGACGTGGTCGATCTCGCCGGGGACGACGCGGCCGAGCTGCCGCCAGATTTCGCCGAACAGGCTGCCGGGTGACCCGTCCTGCGTACACAGGATATCGCCGGTGCGCAGGGGCAAGCCGTCGAACGTGTGGCTATAGATCAAGAAGCGGCTCCCGGCTGCTGCACGCCCATCCTGGCGCGCTCCTGCTCGAGCAGGTCGCGGCGCAGAATCTTGCCAGACGTCGTGCGCGGCAGGACATCCACGAATTCCACGAAGCGCACCTTCTTGTAGGGCGCGACGCGCTCGGCGACGAAGGCCATCAGTTCCTCGGCGCTGACGTCGCTCTTGCGCACGACGAACGCCTTCGGAATCTCGCCCGCCTCGGTGTCGGGGCGTCCGATGACGGCGGCGTCGGCGACGGCCGGGTGCGATACCAGGACGGCCTCTAGCTCGGCCGGGGCGACCTGCATGCCCTTGTACTTGATAAGCTCCTTGATGCGGTCCAGGATCCAGAAGTAGCCGTCGGCGTCGGCCACCGCGACATCGCCCGTGTGCAGCCAGCCGTCGCGGTCGATGGTGCGCGCCGTCGCTTCGGGGTTGTTGTGGTAGCCCTTCATGACCTGCGGTCCGCGAATCCACACCTCACCCTGCTCTCCTGGGCCAAGGTCGTCCCCCGTGGCGAGGTTCACGATCCTCGCCTCGGTGTTCGGTAGTAGCGGGCCGATGCTGCCCGGCTTGTCATGCCCCGGCACGCGCGTGTCCCAGTGGGTCACGGGGCTGGTCTCCGTGAGGCCGTACCCCTGGGTGGCAATGCAGCCGAGCCGCGCGTGGACGGTCTCCTCCGCCTCTTTGCCAAGGGGCGCCGCGCCGGATGAGATGCTTTGGAGGCTGGAGAGGTCGTATTTGTCCACGAGAGGGTGCTTCGCCAGGGCGAGGACGAGGGGCGGGACCAGGTTGGCGAAGGTAATCTTGTAGTTCTGGATGGTCTGAAGGAACGGCTCCAGGTCGAATCGCGGCATGGTGATGATGGTCGCGCCAATGCTCAGTCCGGCGTTCATGATGCAAACCATGCCGTAGATGTGGTAGAAGGGCAGCAGGCCCAGCATGGTATCACGCTCGGTGATCTCGATCCGGCCCCCCTTCATGCCATCGATCTGGGAGAGATTGGCGACAAGGTTGTAGTGGGTGAGCATGACACCCTTGGGCAGGCCCGTCGTACCGCTGGAGTAGGGCAGGACGACGAGGTCGTTCTTGGGGTCGATCTCGACCTGGGGGACGGGCGCGTTGTTCTGCAACAGCGCCATGAAGGGCGTTGCGCCCTCGCTCTCGCCCAGGACGAAGATCTCCTCGACGCTGCTCTCTGCCGCCGCCTTCTTCGCGTTGTCGAGGAACAGGGGGATGGTGAGGAGGTACTTGGCCCCGGAGTCCCGCATCTGCATCGCCAGCTCGTGGGTGGTGTACAGCGGGTTGACCGTCGTCAGGATGCCGCCCGCCAGGGCCACGCCGTGGAAGACGATGGCGTACTCCGGTAGGTTTGGCAGATAGACGCCGAACACGTCGCCCTTCTTGAAGCCGCGCGCTGCCAGCCCGGCGGCCAGGCGTTGGGCCGCGCCGAGGAGCTGGGCATAGGTGTACGTCCGACCCGTGGGGCCGTCGATCATGGCAGGCTTGTCAGCGTGCTGTGCGATGTCGCGGAACACGAAGTCGGTGAGGGGCATGACGGGGATATTCACGTCGGGCAAAGGACTGCGGTAGATCATCGGACTTCCTCCTCCAAAATAGGCGGCGACGTTGCCAGTCGCAGGCGGTCCCTCAATTGTACATGTCTGACGCGCGAACGTCTAGTGTTCTATTAGTCAATTTTGCTGACATGGCAACGTTGACACAGCCACCCCTATTCGATACAATACGCGCCGCCGCAACTGTCTCTCACAAATCTTGTGTGAAGCCTATGGACACTGGAACATTGCCAGTGAAAGCGGTTTGCCCATCGAGGGTTCCATGACAATTGATCAATCGCTGATGTGCTCACAGACGGAGAGCCTTTGTGTACGATACACCACGAACTGTCGAGCAACTTCTGACCATGCTTGAAGTTACACCTTCGCAGCTTGGCGACCTCATCCGCGAGCTGACACCGGCGCAACTGCTGGTTCCGCCCGCGCCCGGTGAATGGTCTGCTAGAGACGTGCTTGCCCATCTGCGCGCCTGCGCCGACGTGTGGGGCAAGTACATCGTGCAGATCCTCAGCGAGGATAGGCCGACGATCAAGGCCGTCAATCCGACGACCTGGATCAAGCAGACGGACTCTCGCGAGCAGCCTTTTGCGCCCTCGCTACAGGCTTTCGCTGTGCAACGCGCCGAGCTGCTACGAGTGTTGACGCAGTTAGCGCCCGATGGCTGGTCACGAACGGCAACAGTGACGGGGGCGGGCAAGCCGCGCGAACGCAGCGTGTACACCTATGCCTTGTGGCTAGCCAACCATGAACACTCGCATCTCAAGCAGATTGAGCGTATCATGCAGACGCTCAAGACCTAATTACCACCTCGACCACCGAAGCGTCGTGTTCAACAACATGATTTGGTATAGGCAATGCAGTTCAACGCGGGAGGGTGCATGTTGCGGGGACTGACAACCATCCAACGGCCTTGAGATTACGGAGTCACGTGCCAACCTGCCGTTGTGCAGGGCAGCGTATTGATGTATGCTTGGCGTACAAGCCCGTCACGGTGAAAGCCATGTCCCTCTCTGTCTTTGATCTGTTCAAGATTGGTATCGGGCCGTCCAGTTCCCACACGGTTGGGCCGATGTGGGCTGCGCTGCGCTTTGCCCAGGCGCTTGCCGCCCAGGGGCTGCTCGACCGCGTCGAGCGCGTGCGGGCCGACCTCTATGGCTCGCTGGCGCTGACCGGGCGCGGCCACGCGACCGACAAGGCGATTGTGCTCGGCCTGTCAGGCGAGCGGCCCGACACGGTGGACCCCGATAGCGTCGAGGCCCTCGTCGAACGCGTGCGCTTCGAGGCCGCGCTGCGTCTCAACGGGCAGCGGGACATCCGCTTCGACGAGACGTCCGACCTGGTCTTCCACATGCGCGAGACACTCCCCCGCCACCCCAACGCCCTCCGCCTGACCGCCACGGGCGACGACGGGGCGGTCTTGCTGGCAGAGACATACTACTCGGTGGGCGGCGGCTTCGTCATCAGTGAGAGTGAGGCAGAAGGCGGAGACAGCGAGGGCAGCGAGGAGCAGCGCCCTTTGCCTTACGAGTTCCATTCGGCGGCCGAGTTGTTAGCCATCGGGCGGGGGACGGGGTTGTCCATCGCCGACATCGTGCGGGCGAACGAGACGGCCTGGCGCACGCCGGACGAGACGGACGCCGGCCTGGACCGCATCTGGGCGACGATGGCGGGCTGCGTCGAACGCGGCATGCGCACCGAGGGTCTGCTGCCCGGCGGCCTGAACGTGCGCCGCCGCGCGCCCAGTCTCTATCGGGCGCTCCAGGAGCGTACCATCGACAGTGACCCCCTGGCGCTGCTCGACTGGGTCAGCCTGTTCGCGCTCGCCGTCAACGAGGAAAACGCCGCCGGCGGGCGCGTGGTCACTGCGCCGACGAATGGCGCAGCGGGGGTCATTCCCGCCGTGCTGGCCTACTACCGCCGCCTCATGCCGGGCGCGAGTGATGCGGGGGTGCGGACGTTCCTGCTGACGGCGGGAGCGATCGGCATGCTCTACAAGCGCAACGCCTCCCTCTCGGCCGCGGAGATGGGCTGCCAGGGGGAAGTCGGGGTGGCATGTTCGATGGCGGCTGCCGGGCTGGCGGCCGTGATGGGCGGGACTAATGAGCAGATCGAGAACGCCGCCGAGATTGGCATGGAGCACAACCTGGGCCTGACGTGCGACCCTATCGCCGGGCTGGTCCAGGTGCCGTGCATCGAGCGCAACACGATGGGCGCGGTCAAAGCGGTGAACGCGGCGCGGCTGGCCGTCCTGTACGGGGATGGCGCGCACTTTGTCCCGCTCGACCGTGTGATCGAGACGATGCGCCAGACCGGCTACGATATGCAGGCCAAGTACAAAGAAACGAGCCTGGGCGGTCTTGCCGTCAATGTCGTCGATTGCTGAGCGGACGTTTGCCCACAGCAAATCGTCGCAGGAGGTGCCCATGTCCGAGGCAACGATTGAACGTCTTGAAGTAACGAAGCCTGATTGGGGCTTCACGATGAATGCGTACATTGTGCGCGATCCTGCCACAAATGCAACGGCGATTGTGGATCCGGGCGCCGAACCTGAACGCATCCTCGCGGCAGCCGGGGACAAAGTGGCTGCGATTTGGATTACCCACGGCGATTGGGATCACGTCGATGTGTTGCCGCAAGTTCGAGCTGCGACAGGAGCGCCGGTATACGGTCACTTACGCGACGCCGACCGCGTGCCGGGGGGAGTAGACGTACTGGTGAGTCATGGACATGCGTTTCCGCTCGGTGATTTAAGTATCCAGGCCCTGTATATTCCGGGCCACAGCCCTGGGCACGTGGTCTACGTCGTCGGGCATCAGGTCCTAGGTGGTGATGTGCTCTTTCCCGGCGGACCTGGTCACACTAAATCACCCGAAGACTTCCAGACGCTGCGGCGCGGCCTGGCCGAGCACCTGTTCACGCTTGACGACAACGTGATCGTGTATCCAGGCCACGGTGAGCCGGTCACGATTGGGCAGGCGAAGGCGGAGTACGCTGAATTCCTCAAGAGCAATCCGCCGGCCGAACTCTATGGCGATGTCACCTGGCTGGGCCAGTGAGAGGGAGTCGCCTCACGAGACGAGACAGGGCGCTAAACATCTCCCCGTCCAGGGACTATGGGCTTGGTTGCGGTCGCAACGACAGAGTTACGCCAGGCGCTTGCGCATGATGATGAGGTGCGCGCCACGCTGCCGCCGCTCACCCAACGTCTCGAAGCCGTAGCGCAGGTAGAAACGCTCTGCCTGCTCCGTCTCCAGGATAATCTCGCCACAGCCCTCCTGCCGCGCCAGGTCCTCAGCGTAGGCCAGCAGGCGCGCCCCCAATCCTCCCCGCTGGTCGGGCCGGCCGACGGCGAGGGTCGTGATGTTGAGCACGCGCCCATCGGGGACATGGGTCAGGCGCGGGTCTTCGTCCAGCGTTGGCTCTCGCGCCTCGGCCCACTTCTCGGTCGTGAGGTAGCCCACGAAGCGCGGCGGCTGCCCATTCGCCCGTTCCTCCAACACGACGCACCCGACCGGAAACACTTCCAGCCGGGCGCGAATAATCGCCGGGTCTTCCTCCGTCCCATGCTCGCCGAATAGGTCGCGGTCCATGGCGACGATGTGGGCCAGGTCGGCCAGCGTCGCCGGGCGGAGAATGATGGTCTTGTCCATAAATCAGGGCAGGGGACCGCCGCGTCCGGCGATGAACAGGCTGTACCACTCCGAGCGCGTCAGCTCGACCTCGTCGGCCTGGGCGCTGGCGGCGATGCGCTCGACGTTCGTCGTGCCGATGATGGGCTGGATGGGGGCGGGGTGGCGCAGGAGCCACGCCAGGGCGATGGCCTCGCGGCTGACGCCCTTTGCCTCAGCCATGTGCTCGATCGCGCCAGCGGCCATGCGCACGCGGGCGTCGGCGTTCTCCGGTGGGTTGATGATGTGGCCCTGGGCGACGGGCGACCACGCCTGGACCAGGATGTCGTGCAGGCGGCAATAGTCGAGGATGCCCGTCGCGCCGCTGTAGTTGTCACCCTCAATGTTGACGACGACGCCGTCGTTGATGAGATCGTTGTGGAGGACGTTCAGCTCGAGCTGGTTGGCGACGAGGGGCTGGTCGATGTGCTTCTGCAGCATCGCCATCTGGCCGACGTTGAAGTTGCTGACGCCGAAATAGCGCACCTTGCCGCTGCTGTGCAGCTCGGAAAAGGCGCGGGCGATCTCGGCCGGCTCCATCAGAGCATCGGGGCGATGCAGCAGGAGGATGTCAATAGTGTCGATGCGCAGGCGGCGCAGGCTGCCCTCGACTGAGCTGACGATGTGCTCGTAGCTGAAGTCGTAGCGGCCGGGGTCGTCGGCGTGTGGGTCGCCCCGGAAGCGAATGCTGCACTTGGTCTGGATAACGATGCGCTGGCGGACACCGGGCATGTCCTGCAGGACGTCGCCGAAGACGCTTTCAGACTTGCCACGACTGTAGATGTCGGCGTGGTCGAAGAAGTTGATGCCGTGGTCTAGGGCGGCGCTGATGACGCGCTCAGCTTGGGCACGGGTGTCGGCGGCGGCGGTCGGGCTATTCCACGGGCCGCCGAGGGTCATGCAGCCGTGGGCGATACGGGAGACTTCCAGGTCCGTGTTCGGGAGACGATACGTTTTCATGACTAACAATCACCTTGTCAGCGCGTGGCGCAAGTTATCCTACGACTGTACAACTTGCCTAACAATTATGATGCCGTGGCAGGATACCATGCAAGCGCTGCGGGGCCTCTGGACCACGAAGGACGCGAAAACGACACGAAAGACACGAAAAAAGAGTCGTGTGGCGAGCCTCTTTTTTCGCCCCTTTCGCGGCCTTTCAACCTTTCGTGGTCCAGACCGCCGCTGCGCCGCTAATCCCCAAGCGGGCGGCGCATGGTGATGGTGTAGAGTCGGTAGCCCAGGGCGTGGTAGAAGGCGTGGGCGTCCGTGTTGCGCCAGGCGGTGAGCAGCACCATTTGCTGTGCGCCCGCCGCCCGCGCCTCGGCCTCGATGGTGCGCACGAGAGCCTGGCCCACGCCATGGCGGCGATAGGCGTCGTCCACGTAAAGTTCGCTCAGTTCGGCGTAGGGGATGGGGTCGAGGGCCTGGGGCAGCAGGCGCAGCGAAGCCAGGCCCACCACCTGCCCATCCACCTCGGCCACGTACACCGTCTCAGCCGGCGCGTCGTCGGCAAGATACGCGGCGATGTATTCGACCGTTGTGCGCAGGTCGTTGAAGGCGAGGTTGAGGCGGGCAATATCGTCGGCGTCAGCGGGAACCGCCCGACGCACGGTGAGGAGCGGGCTGGACATGGCGGCCTCCGGGCTAGATTTCGGCGACGGTGAGGGGACGCGGCTGCTTGCCGTCAATGTCGCTGAAGCCGTACTCCAGGGCGAGCGCAGCGGCAACGAGGACCTGCCCCGACTTTTGCATGACGTTGGGGTCGGCGGCCAGAGCGGCGACGGCGCGGCCGATGAACTGGGGCGACTCCGAGTTGGACAGGTCGAAGAAGTCGCCTGCGCGTAAGACGCCCTCGGTTCGTACCAGGCCGGGATAGAGGGAGATGGCGGCGACGTTATGCGGGCGCAGCTCGTGGGCCATGCACGCCGCCATGCGGTCGTCGGCGGCCTTCGCCGCGCCGTACGCGACGCCGCGATCATCCCGTTGAGCGGCAAAAAACGATATGTTGACGATCAAGCCCGACCCCTGGGCGATCATCATCGGCGCGGCCAGGACGCTGGCGACGTAGTGGGCGCGCACGCCGGCCTGGAACATGGCATCCCAGCGGGCGATAGGTTCGGTCCAGAAGCCCGCTTCTTTCCAGAATTCGGTCCCATCGTAGAAGTGCTCGTAGCCGCCCCAGACGTTGTTGACCAGGATATCCAGCCGTCCCTGCTCGTCGGCGATGTGGTGGAACACGGCGGCCACGGCGTTGTCGTCGCGGTGGTCGCAGCGCATGGCGATGCCGCGCCCGCCGAGCCGCGTGACTTCGACGGCAGTATCGTGGATTGTGCCGCCCTGAGCGCCCGGCGATTGCCCCGCCTCGACGGTGCGGCTGGTGATGTAGACTGTCGCGCCCGCCTCGCCAAGACCGAGGGCAACACCTTTGCCGACGCCCCGGCTGGCTCCGGTGACGAGGGCTACCTTTCCTTCTAGCGTGACCAATTTATGCTCCTTTCAGGGGGAATCACGAAAAACACGGAATGCCCGTAAACAGTGTTCTCCCATTCCGTGTATTCCCTGCCTTCCGTGGTTGATTCTCCCAAGCGCCCGCAAGCTGGATTGTGGCGCTGTGCCTAGCGCGCAATCTGGAGGCGCTGCTGGACGGCGTCGCTCTGAAGCTCGCGCAGGGCGTCGGCGGCGATCCAGCGGGCAGCGCGCGAGTCGATACGCCCGATGTCCCGCGCGGCTTCGATGGCAGCGGCGTTGAGCGCGGCATTGCGCTTGCCGATATTTCGCAATGCCCAGTTGACGGCCTTCTTGACGAAGTTGCGGTCGTCCGTCGCAGCGGCCTTCATCAAGGGGAACGTGGCGATGAACTGGTCGTCGGTGACGCGCTTGTCGTGCCAGGCCAGCCCAGCGATCATGGCGAAGGCGGCGCGGCGCACGTACTCCTCGTCGCGCGCTGCCCACGCAGTGATCTTCTGCCACACGAAGGGCGTCTTCTCGAACAGGTTGCCGCACACCTGGTCGCACACATCCCACGAGTTGAAGTCGGCGACCCATGCCTCCATCTGCGCCTCGGTCACGTCCTGGGGACGGTCGATCATGGCGGCGACCATCTGCGCGTCCGGGATGCCGGTGTCCCAGAGTTGAAGGGCGAGGGCGTGGTCCTTGCCGATCTCCTTGGCAAGCTGGCGCATCGCCGGGACAGAGAGACCGAGGCGGCGGTCGGGCGTCATGCCGAAACGCGCCATGCCCTCGATCTCGCCCGGTCGCGCCAGCACTCGCAACCTGCCCATCACCTCATCTAAAGGCATCATGTCATCCTCTACTCGTATAGGTCGTGGCTTCGAAGACTAGGCAACGCAGAGGCGCAGAGACGCAGAGCAAGAAACGTCTATTGTTCTTTTTCTGCGCCTTTGCGCCTCTGCGTTCCATTCCTCTTCGCCGTGAGGTAGGAGACGTTCCTACCTCGGTGGGACGGTGGGCTTGGTGAGCTTGGCGTCGGCGGACATCCAGCACTCGCCGACGGTGTCGTCGGGGCAGATGACGCGCCACCACGCCTTGTCGGCGCTCGCGCCCGTGACCTTAGCGATCTGGCCTTCGTAGACGACGCCAATCTTAGGGGCGCGCTCGGCCGGACCGCCGCGAATCACGACGTTGTCCAACGCCATGACGAACTTCACGTCCGTTGGCTGCGCGCCAGCAGCGGCCGGCGTTGGGCCGGCCGGCGGCTGGGCGGGCTTGGTGAGGCTGGGGTCCCCGCTCATCCAGCAATTGCCGGGCGCCTCGCTAGGGCACATCACGCGCCACCAGCGCCGGTCGGGGCTAACGCCGGTCACCTTCACAAGTTGGCCGGCAGCCACCTGCCCGATACGCGTGTAGTCCGGGCCTGGGCCATCGCGGATCACGACCTCGTCCACCGTCGTGATGTACTGCACGTCGGCCGAGAGCGGCGGCGGGGTCGGCGGGATCGTCGGTCGGGGCGTCGGTGGTGGAACGGTCGGCGGCGGGGGCATTGTGGGCGGCGATGTCGGTGAAGCGGGCGGGTTGGTGGGCGCAGCGGTCGGCGCGGCGGGTAATGCCGCTGTAGGGACTAGGGCAACGGGTGATGCGGCGGGGGGTGTAGCGCTCGTCGTGCCGCCGCCTGTCGTCAAGAAGGACGGCATGCAACTCGCCAGCGCCAGCAGCGCCAGGAGCGCGGGGAGCAACAAGAGATGGGCGAATCGTTTCATCGGCGGTGTCCTCGGGTGATAACTGCGTTATGAATAGTCCACAATCATTAGCACCCCGCTAGTGTAAACGATTCTCCCATCTCTGGCGTTCCGTGTCAAGATGAAATGTTGTATGAGCCTGTTGCATCATTTTAAGTGATGACGAGATGGGCAATTGGCCGGGCTACAAACAGCGCGAAGGGGTGTGAAGGCGTGATGCGGGACGCTTTGCTGCTCCCGCTTTCGTCGTCCATAGTCCTGACGCTCAAACATTGCATGCTGTTGGCAGCCATCGAATCACGGGGGGAACATGGGGGGGCAACACGATAGAGAGGGCACGCTGAGCATTCGCGTGCTGGTGGTCGAGCCAAGCGAAATCTTTGTGATAGGCTTGCGCTCCGTTTTGGAGGCGCGTGGGCTGACCGTGGCGGATATTGCCCGCCACCAGGCAGAGGCTGTCGCCCTCGCCGCTTCAGCAGACGCGGACCTCGCGCTCGTGTCGCTCCGCCTTGCTCCAGATGAGAAGGGCGGCATCGATGTCCGTCACGGGATTGATACGCTGAAGGCTCTGCGTCGTGTCGCCCCTCGGCTTCGGCTGCTGGCGATGAGCCTGGGAAGTGAGCCAGCGTGGGTACTTGAGGCGATACGGGCAGGCGCGAGCGGCTACGTGAGCAAGGACGCTTCGCTGGACGACCTGTACCACGCGCTGCTGGAAGTCGCCCACGGCGATGTGGCCCTACGGCGCGAGCAGTTAGCCGCGTTACTCGCGCCGCGCGCCTCGCCCGATCATGACCTCACAGCACGCGAGATCATTGTGTTGAGCTTGTTGGCGGACGGCAGGACGAATCAAGAAATCGCCCAGGCCCTGACCATATCCGTTGGCACGGTGCGAACCCACGTCGGCAATATCTTGGGCAAGCTGGGCGTCAACAGCCGTCGGGAGGCAGGGAAAGCAGCACGGGAGTTGGGGCTGCTGCAATGACGTACGCCGTGACGTAGACCGGACGTAAGACAGCGTAGGTCGTGACATATGGGAAAATCAGCGTGTATGGTTGATGCGGTATGACCAAGGGTCGAGTATACTGTGTCTACACCTGCACCTATTTTTCATTGTGGGGTCGCAAGGTGTCGTTCTGTCAATCGGTGCTTGTGGCTTAATAGGACTTGAAGGGGGTTCCATGAACACTGCCTCAAGAAAACGTATACTGCTCACTCTATGTTGCCTCGCACTGCTCCTAGCCATTGTCTTGGATACTCTCTATAGCTCGCCTGTCCTAGCGGCCAGCCCCCCGGAAAATAGGCTTGCGCAGGGAGCGCCTGTCGTTCCCAACGATCTGTTCCGTAGGCAGACTCTGGCCGATGCCGCGCAGATAGGGTCCCTCTTGAAACAGCAAGGTTCTCCCCTGGCTGTCTACGAGACCTCGGCCTGGGGCTACAAAGCCTCTGCTGCCGACCTCATCCTGAACGCCAGTGTCCACGAGGACTGGAATATCAACCCTGAGTTGATTCTCGTCTTGTTGGAGATGCGATGGGGGATTGTGAAAGGTTCTGCTCTTCCACCGGATAGTATTGACAAGCTTGACACGTTCGCTAGCACTGCCCCGGTCACCTTCCCCGATCAGGTGCTCTGGCTTGGGGAAGAATTGCAGAAGCGATACAGCCAGTATGAAGGTACTCCCGATGCAGCAAGTCGCGCTATTGAGGAGGTACTCGGGCTGTGGAGCAAAGATCACGCCAAGCTGGCTGACTTTGGTAAGACTTACACTGAAGTTTTCGGTCGAAGTATTGATACGGCGATGAAGACGGACACGACAGACTGGACCCCGGTCTTCCGTAAGCCATTTGACGGCTTCTTCCCCGTCAATTCGTTCATGGATCATACAAGTGGTGATTCCAGCGTTACGCGCACAGATAACCGGACTTTGTCAGGTACAGCAGCGAGCTGTACTTTAGGCTACAGCTGTTACGCTGGACACACTGGCATCGACTACGGCATGGCTGGGACGACGGCGACAGATACCATTCGCGCAGCCACTAATGGAACCATAACAACTGCTGGGACGAGCCGCGACTTATGCTCCGACGGCGTGTATCGCAACGCAACGCGGATCATGATCCGACACGGGAATGGACTTGACACTCGTTATTGGCATCTCTCTTCCATCGGCATCAATCCGCGTACAAACCGACAATGGGCAGCTAATGACACAATCAACGACGGTGAGGTTATTGGGCAGAGCGGAAGCACGGGATGCTCGACGGGGGAACATTTGCATTTCTGGGTGGTAGAGAATGGCGGCGGTAACGTCGATCCCTACGGCTTCTTCGGTGACCCTCGGCAGCAGTCGCTATTCCGCTCGAACACCTCTGTCGGTGAGGGCGACAATGGTTTCCAACGCTTCGGTCCCGAATCAGGTTGGCGGGCGGTCAACGTTGGAGACGGCGGGCGCTCGCTTTGGACAGGGAGCGGTGGATCCGACTACCAAAACTGGGCTGTTTGGGGGGCCGACATCCCGACAACGGGCCAGTACGAGGTTCTTGCCTTCATCCCAGCCGATGTCGCAGCGGATCAGATGGCGACCGGCGTGACCTACAAGGTTCTCCACCGAGATGGCGTTACACCGCTGACGCGTAACCAGTCCGACAATCGTGGAAGGTGGATGTCACTGGGGACTTACTGGTTCAATGCGCATGGTGCAGCAACTGTCTTAATAACGGACTATACAACCGGCCCATCAGGAAAGCGACTTTACGTTGACACTGTAAAATGGGTTGCTACTTCTGCAAATCAGCCGCCCGCAGCGCCGAGTAACCTACGAGCGACAGCGGTTAGCTCGAGCCAAATCCGCCTGGATTGGAACGACAATTCTAACAACGAGACCAGCTTCGAGATCTACGATGGCGATAAGTTCGTGGTCTCGGTCGGCGCCAACACAACGTCCTATACCGTCGGCGGACTAGCGCCCCAATCCTATCATTGCCACCACCTGTTTGCCCGTAATAGCTACGGAAACTCCGCGTGGACCGACTGGGGATGCACGTATACCCTTGCTGCAGGGAGCGCACCCGCAGCGCCGAGCAACCTGCGAGCGACAGCGGTTAGCTCGAGCCAAATCCGTCTGGATTGGAACGATAACTCCAATAACGAGACCAGCTTCGAGATCTACGATGGCGATAAGTTCGTGGTCTCGGTTGGCGCCAACACAACTTCCTATACCGTCGGCGGACTAGCGCCCCAGTCCTACCATTGCCACCACCTGCTTGCCCGTAATAGCTACGGAAACTCCGCGTGGACCGACTGGGGATGCACGTATACCTTTGCCGGGAGTAACAGCAGTAACCTGGCGCGCGGTCAGGATGCAAACGCAGCCAATGTCGAACAGGACGATACGGCGCGATTTGGGCCGCGAAATGTCACTGACGGTAGCACCGGTACTCGTTGGTCGTCGAAACAGCAGTACGAGGGCGGCAGCGAGTCAGATTGGATTTGGGTTAGCTTAGGGGGCTGGTATAACGTGAATCGCGTCATTCTGCGTTGGGAAGCCGCCTACGCACGGATGTACACGCTCAAGATCTGGGACGGCAACACCTGGGTGACAGTCGACACCAATAACTCTGGTCAGGGTGGCGTTGAACAACGCACATTCGCTACTCGCAATACCTGTTGCGTTTTGATGCAGGGGGTCAAAAAGGCTAATGTGTCCTGGGGCTATTCACTATGGGAGTTTGAAGTGTACGGTCCTGTAGCGAATAAGACCGGTGAGGAAGGATTGCCTGCTCGAATCGACGCGCCGCCGGGTGCGCGTATGCCCAACCCGGCGATTGACATACCCAAGCCGGATACTCTCCCCGACTTGGGTAAGTAGCCCTCTGAACAACACCTCGACCGTTCGTACCTGGGACTTGCAGCCTAGCCAGCTTCACACGAAGCTGGCTAGGCTCTTTTCCGCCTTGCCCCTCGCATCATGGCACTGCTCCTGCTATTATGTAGGCAAGCGGAATTTGCCGTGTGACGCGCGAGGGTCGCCATGGATCCCAAAGACATCTTCGATCTGCTGAAAGAGACCTTTAGCCGCTTTAACGAGGACAAGGCGGCGCGCTTGGGCGCGAGCCTGGCCTATTACACCATCTTCTCTATCGCCCCCCTCCTGGTTATCGCCATCGCCATCGCCGGGTTTGTGTTCGGTGAGAAGGCGGCGCAGGGCGAGGTGATCGGCACCATCCAGGGCGTTGTCGGGCAGCAGGCGGGACAGGCGATCCAGACGATGGTCGAGAGCGCGAGCCAGCCGCGCGCAGGCGGCATCCTCATCACACTGCTGGGTGTCGCGACGCTCCTGCTCGGCGCGTCGGGCGTGTTTGGCGCGCTTCAGGACAGCCTGAACACGATCTGGGGCGTGCAGACCAAGCCGGGCGGCGGCATCAAGGGCATCGTCAAAGAGCGATTCTTCTCGTTCACCCTGGTAATTGGCACGGGCTTCCTGCTGCTCGTCTCGCTGGTCGTGACGGCGGGCCTGGCCGCCGTCGGCAAGTGGTTTAGCGACTATATCCCCGGCGGGACGGGGGCATGGGAGGCGCTTAACTTCGTTTTCTCGCTGGCCGTTATCACGATCCTGTTCATGCTGATATTCAAGTACGTGCCGGACGCCCAGATCGCCTGGCGCGACCTCTTCATCGGCGCGTTCGTCACAGCGCTGCTGTTCACCATCGGTAAGTTTGCCATCGGACTGTACCTGGGACGGAGCAGCGTGACCTCGGCGTACGGCGCGGCCGGCTCCCTGATCCTCGTGCTGCTGTGGATTTACTACTCGGCGCAGATTCTGTTCCTGGGCGCGGAGCTGACCCAGGTGGTTGCTGACAGGTACGGAACACCGATTGTGCCGAAGCCGAGCGCTGTGGCGCTGACGGAGGCGACGCGGGCGCGTCAGGGCGTGCCGCGCAAGGAGGATGTGGCGGAAGCAGAGCGGACGGGCCGCTCGGTGGAGGACGTGGCGCATGGGCATGACGGCGAGCGGGGGAGCCAGAAGCCGTTGCCCGCTAAATAGTGGCATGGCTCCTGCCATATGCCGTGGCGGAGCCGGTTTGGATGGAGGAGGTGAGACATGAGTTTCGGGAAAATCTTTGGCTTGCTGAAGGAGACTTTCAGCCAGTTCAATGAGGACAAGGCGCCCCGCCTGGGGGCCAGCCTGGCCTACTATACTGTCTTTTCGCTCGCGCCGCTGCTGGTCATTGCCATCGGCATTGCGGGTCTTGTGTTCGGCGCCGATGCAGCGCGCGGGCAAATTATGAATTCCGTTGGCGGGCTTGTCGGTGACCAGGGCTCGCAGGGCATCCAGGCGATGGTCGAGGGGGCGAGCCACCAACGCACGGGTGGTCTTATTGCGACCATCATCGGCGTTGTGACGCTGCTGCTCGGCGCATCTGGCGTGTTTGGCGCGCTGCAGGATAGCCTCAACACGATGTGGGAAGTGCAGCCGAGGCCAGGGCGCGGCATCATGGGCCTGATCAAGCAACGCTTCTTCTCGTTTACCCTTGTCGTAGGGACGGGCTTCCTGCTGCTCGTGTCGCTGGTTATTAGCGCGGGCCTGTCGGCGCTGGGCGCGTGGCTGGGCAACGCGCTGCCCGGCGGCGAGGGGCTGTGGCAAGCCATTAACTTCGTCTTCTCGCTGGCCATTATCACGGTCATGTTTGCCCTGCTGTTCAAGTACGTACCGGAAGCCAAGATCGCTTGGCGCGATGTATGGATCGGCGCATTCCTCACAGCGCTCTTGTTCACCATCGGCAAGTTCGTCATCGGCCTCTACCTGGGCCACAGCGCCTTTGCGTCGAGCTACGGCGCAGTAGGCTCGCTCCTCGTCATCCTGGTGTGGGTATACTACTCGGCGCAGATATTGTTCTTTGGCGCGGAGTTCACCCAGGTCTACGCCAACACCTACGGCTCCCGCATGACTCCCAAGGAGGGCGCGGTGCCGATGACCGAGGAGGCGCGCGCCGAGCAGGGCATAGCGCGCAAGCCGGACGTGGTGACGGCGTCGGAGACGGACCAGTCGGTGGAGGCGGTCGCCAAGCAGCGGGAGGGCGAGCGCGCTGACCAGAAGCCACAACCAGATGGGGCGCAGAATGACCGCCAGGCGGACCCGACATCGAACGGGCGCGCGCGGGAGCGGGAAGGGGCGCAGCCGGTCGCCTACCAGAATGGCAATGGCGCGTCGTCGACCAACGAGCGCAGCCGCCAGGATGAGCTGGCGCAGCCGCCTGCCCATATGCAGCGCAGCGGCGAGGCTACGAGCAACAGTCACAATGGTCACCAGAGCGGGGGCTTCAGTCTCAAGGAGGGCGCGAAGGCGCTCGGCCTCAGCGTCGTGGTGATGGCACTGGAGAAGATCAACGCCCGCCGAAAGGCGACGGACTAGCGGTTGGCAGAAAAAAGGAAGCGCCTCGGCTACGCAGTGACGTAGCCGGGGCGCTCGTTGTCTAGCCGTTCAATCCTATTACGCGCTGTCGATCTCGCCGAGCGGGGCAGGCTCGTGGGCTTGCGGGACGACGTGGCAGTGGCGGCAGCGGGCTTCGTACACCTCGGATGCGCCGACGAGGATGACGGGGTCGTTGTAGCGGGCGGGCTGGCCGTCGATGAGGCGCTGCGTGCGGCTGGCGGGCGCGCCGCAGATGACGCAGATCGCAGAGAGCTTGTCCACCATCTCGGCCTGGGCCATGAGCAGGGGCATCGGGCCGAATGGCTCGGCGCGGAAGTCGGTGTCCAGCCCGGCCAGGAGGACGCGCTTGCCGCTGTCGGCGAGTGCGTTGCACACGGGCGCGATTTCCCAGTCGAAGAACTGCACCTCGTCGACGGCGACGACATCGGTATCGTCGTCGACCAGGTCAAGAATGTCGCGCGAGGATGTCACCGCGATGGCATCGATCTGCAAGCCGTTGTGCGAGCTGACCTGGAGCTCACCGTAGCGCGTGTCGAGGGTCGGCTTGAAGACCTGCACCTTCTGGCGGGCGATCTGCGCGCGCTTGATGCGGCGGATTAGCTCCTCGGTCTTGCCGCTGAACATGCTGCCGCAGATAAGCTCGATCCACCCGTCGATATGACCGTGAGGTTGAGGGGCCACTGCCCGTCTCCTTTCACATAATGATAACCGCAGTCATTATAGTCAAAACGTCTCAGCACGCAAAAAAGCCCCTCTGAGCGCAATGGCTCAGAGGGGCTTCGCGGAGTTGAAACTTACTTCTTGCCCTTGGCGGCAGGCGCGGCAGGCGCGGGCTTCGGCTGATTGGCTTTCTGCTCGCGGCGCTCGAGGCGCGCCATGAAGCGGTCGACGCGGCCGGCGGTATCGACGATGCGCTGCTCGCCCGTGTAGAACGGGTGGCACTGGGAGCAGACGTCGGTGCGGATGGTCTGCTGCGTCGAGCCGACGGTGAACGTGTTGCCGCAGGCGCAGATAACCTGCGCTTCGGGGTAGTACTTGGGGTGAATACCTTGCTTCGGCATTGGACTTCTTCCTTACGCCTCGCTAGCGCTCTCAGACAGCGCTACGGCAGGCGCGACCGGGTGAACGCTGATGCGCTTCTTGAACCGGGTGACATGCTCAAACTTGACGGTGCCATCGATCTTGGCGAATAGCGTATAGTCGCGGCCCTGGCCGACGTTGAGGCCAGGCTCGAACTTGGTGCCGAGCTGACGCACGAGGATGCTGCCCGCGCTGACGAGCTGCCCGTCGAAGCGCTTGACACCCCGCCGTTGCGAGTTGCTGTCGCGACCGTTCTTGCTGCTACCGCCACCCTTTTTGTGAGCCATGACTATGTTCTCCTCTCGACCTGTACAGGAGATGGACGGCGCGAGACCGCCGACTCTTACGTGGGCCGAGTGCATGCTAACGCCGCGCGGCGCAACGGGCGCCGGGCAGCGGATGGGTTATTCCTGGTTTGCGACCGAGATATCGCCGATCTTGAGGCGGGTGTACGTCTGGCGGTGGCCGGTCTTGCGGCGGTAGCGAATCTTCGGCTTGTAGTCGAAGATCACCAGCTTAGGGCCTTTGACGTTGCCCACGACCGTGGCCGTGACCTTCGCGCCCTTCACGTCGCCGCCTGCCTTGTGGCCGTCATCGTCGGCGACCAGGAGCACATTTCCCAGCTCGATGGTCGCGCCTTCCTCGGCATCCAGCTTCTCCACGTCCACCACATCACCCGGCTTGACCCGGTATTGTTTCCCGCCCGTCTGAATGATTGCGTACACGTCAACCTCCCGCCGACATTCTATAAGCGCACGAACGGCAGGGGAAGGCCCCTGCCCGTATTGTGTATCTGGCTTGGACAACGCTTTATTATACGTTGACACGCCCGCCGGGTCAAATTCCAGTCGAGCCGTCCCTCACCCCTTCCCCTCTCCCAGAACGGGAGAGGGGGTGAGGGGCTTATCGCCGGGGTGAAGGTTTGTGGGCGAGCCAGGCGACGGCGCCGAGGGTCAGGACCGCCAGCGCAGCGAGGAAGGCGACCGTCAGGTCGCCCGACACGGCGGGGTCGATGCGCGCTGCGAGGCTCACGACGCTTCCAGCGATGCGGCTGCGCCACTGGATGCCGGTCGGCGTGTTGGCGACATACACCAGCAAGGCGAGGGCGATGAGGCACACGCCCAGGGCGGTGAACTGGGGTAAGGCGCTACGCGGCTCGGATGGCGCGGCATCGTTCGCGGCGAGGGCCATGCCAGACGCGCCGTAGTTGGCGAAGAGGCGCGCCAGGGCGTCGGCGTAGTCAGCGTGGACGCGCCACCGCTGCCCCAGGGCGTCCCAGCGCCGTCCGTCCGGCGGAATGCTCGCCTGGAGCGCCGTCAGAGTGCCAAACGGATCGTAGGACGGGCCGAGGCGGAAGGTGATCCACTCGCCGTCGCGCTCCACATCCACCAGGCGAGCGCCGGCCTTGAGGCGGGCCGCGCGCTCGGCATCGTACTCGGCGCGGCGCTGAGGGTCGCCCAGGACTTCGTAGGCGGCGTTGAGGGCCTGCATGCGCTCTTTGGCGTCCGGCGCGCGGTTCACGTCCGGGTGGTAGAGGCGCGCGAGCTGACGGTAGGCAGCCTCGATGACGGCCGCCTCCGCCGTGGGCGACACCTGCAAAACCGCATAGTAGTCGGGCAGCGCTGGGGGCATGCAGAGAATTATACCCCAGGATTACTCCTCGAACACAACCTCATCGTTCTTAAGGTAGGCTACCTGGCTGTAGGCCCAGGCCCTGTCCTCGACGGGGAAGTCGGCGCGGATGTGCGCGCCACGGCTCTCGGTGCGGCGGCGGGCGAAGGCGAGCGCCATCTCCGCCATGAGCCGCGCATCTGACGGAGGGAGCGCCGCCAGGTTCTCGGCCAGGCGAGCCATCCCGACCTCGTCGCGCACGATCCCCATCCGCTCCCACACTAGCCGTTGCAGCGTCACGAAGTCGGCGCGCTCCGGGACAATCTCGCTCGCGGGTGCGTCGGCTATCTCGCGCTCGCTCGGCGGCGTGACGCCTGCCGCTTCATCCCCCGCGTGGCAGCCGAAGACCAGGCAGTCGGTGAGGGAGTTGCTGCCGTGGCGGTTCGCGCCGTGGACGCCGGACGCCACCTCGCCGGCGGCGTACAGCCGTGCCAGGGACGTGCGCGCGTGGTCGTCAATCCACACGCCGCCCATGCAGTGGTGGGCGATGGGGGCAACGCGGGCCGGGCGGTGCTCCCAGTCCCAGTCGTAGCGGCGTAGGTAGACCAGGGAGAACCACCTGTCGGCCTGGCTCCAGTCGCAGCCCGTGGCGTCGAACACGACCGGCGCGTGCTCGTTCTCCTCGTACACGATGCGCGACAGGTCGTCCCGCGCTGCGCCGACGACCTCGTTGAGGCTGCGGCCGCCGAATCGCTCGGCCAGCAGGTCGCGGCCATCCCTCGTGAGCAAACGCGCGCCGGGGGCGAAGGGGCGGAAGAGCATGAACGTCGGCAGGGTCGGCTCGGCGGTGGCGATGGGGTAGAACTGGACGAACTCCAGGTCGCGCACCCGCGCGCCCACGCGCGCCGCCATGACGACGCCCGCGCCCATCGGGTCAGCCGGGTTGTCGTGGCGGGCGAACAGGCCGGCGTAGCCGCCCGTCGCCAGGACCGTGGCTGAGGCGTGGATGGGGCGCAGGTCGTCGCCGTCCTGAACGAGCGCGCCGTAGACCACGCCGTCCCGCGCCAGCAGGCGGCGCACCGGCCAGGGGTGGGCCTCGATGCGCGCTTCGCGAGCGATGGCCTCGGCGACCTTGGCCGAGATGAGCGCGCCGCCGCCGGGGCTGAAGTAGCCCTGTCCCCCCTTGTCCTTAACGCTGAGCTGGAAGCCCATCTGCGCTTCCAGCCACTCGCGGCAGGCGGGCGCGTCGCGGGTCAACGTGTCTACGAGCGATGGCTCATTCAGGCCGTGGCCGACGTCCATTGTGAGAGCGTAGTGCGCCTCGCGGGTGATGTTCGGCCCGGCGATGAGCAAGCCGCCCCCGGACACGGCGCTGTTGCACGCCACGCCGGGGGCCGCCCGCGCCAGCAGCAGGACACGCGCGCCGGCGTGCGCCGCCCGCAGTGCTGCCGTCATCCCGGCCAGCCCGCCGCCGATGACCAGGACGTCCCTCATCCCTCACCGCCTTCGTTCCTCACCCCTTCTGGCCGTTTCCCCTCCAGGATATCTTCCGCCGTGGGTTGAGCAGTTGGGAAACGGCCAGAACCCGGCCCCTCTCGCAGAGCGGGAGGGAGGGGAAGAGGGGAGGAAGACGCTGCCCTCTCTGGCTCCCCCTCTCCCCTTGTGGGAGAGGGGGCTGGGGGGAGAGGGGCGAGCGGGGGCACAATGCCCGCCTCGGTAAGGTCGGTCGGGGTGTCGATGTCGAAGGCGAGGTCGCGGCTGTAGAACACGGCGACGGCCAGGCCCTCGGACGCGGCGGCGGCCAGGTGGCGCGCCAGGCTCTCGACGCCGAAGGCCGGTTGCAGGCGGAAGGGGCGCACAACCAGCAGGGCGTTGGTGCCGTGGCCCCAGCGATCCGGGGCGATAAGCACGTCGGTGCCGTCCTGGCTGGCGTCGTCGATGAGCAGGTCCAGGGCCTCGCCGCTCAGGAAGGGCAGGTCCATCGGCACTAGCAGGGCGTGGGTGACTTCGGACGGCAGGCGTTCCAGCGCCAGGGCCAGACTCTCGTTGAGGTCGTGACCTGGCTCCTCGATGTACGCTGCGCCGTAGCGCGCCGCCAGGTCCCGCACCTGCTCGTCGCCGCCAACCACCCAGACGCTGTCGATGCCGTGGGCCGCGTGCAGAGCATCCAATACGTGCGCGAGAAGCTGGGCAGCCACGTCGGCGCGCTCGGCGTCGCTTAGCCGGTCGCCGAGGCGGGTCTTGGCGCGCGCCAGGGGCTTGGCCGGAACAAGGGCGGCGACGCGGCTCATAGCAGGTCCAGAATCTCGCGGGCCAGGCGCGCCTTGTCCTCCGCCGTCGTCATCAGGGTATCGGTGACGTGGACGCGCAGTCCCAGCGCCTCGATGTCGGGACGCAAGGCGGCGTCGCGCTCGTCCAGGATGAAGGTGTCCAGGAAGTCGCTGTACAGGCGCGCGACGGAGACGGCGTTCGGCGCCAGCCCGGCCCAGCGCATCATGGGGACGGTCGGCCCCTTGACGGCCTGACCCTCGATGAGCGGCGTCACGGCGATGCGGTGGGCGCGGCTCTGGCGCAGGGCGTCGCGGACGCCGGGGACGCCGAGGATGGGGCCGACGCTGACGATGGGGTTGGACGGGGTGACGATGATGGCGTCGGCCTCGGCCAGCGCTGTCTGCAAAGGCGGCGAGGGGTGCGCGGCCGCCAGCCCGCGGAATTCGATGCCCAGCACCTCCGGCGCGCAACGCTCGCGGACGAAGTACTCCTGGAAGTGGAGCTTTCCAATCGGCGTGTCGATGTAGGTGGTCACCGGGTCGTCGGTCATGGGGAGGATGCGCACGGCGACCCCGAGGCGGCGGCGCAGCTCGTCGGTCACGACGCTGAGCGGGTGGCCCTGGCGCAGCGCCTCAGTGCGCAGGATGTTCGTGGCGAGGTCCTTATCGCCCAGGTTGAACCACGTCTCCGCGCCGTAGCGGCCGAACATGTCCATGGCGCTCCACGTCTCGCCATCGAGACCCCAGCCGCGGTCAACACTGGCGAGACCGGCCAGGGTGTACATGACGGTGTCGACGTCGGGGGAGATGTGCAGGCCGAGATGGTCGATGTCGTCGCCGGTGTTGACGACGATGGCGAGGATATCGGCAGGGACGTGGGCGGCGAGGCCCTGGACGAGCTTTGCCCCGCCAACGCCGCCAGAGAGAGCCAGTATCATGCGCGGTCATCCTTTCGCGGTGGGTATCTATATGATAGCCCGGCCCGCGCAGATGCTGAAATAATGCGCACGCCGGAACCGCTGGACCGCGAAGGACACGAAAGGGGCGAAAGGCGCGAAAAAAGAATTCCAACAATAAGAGGGCCTGCCCCGCCGCGCGGCGGGGCAGGCTCAGTGCTCTGTCAACAACAACTATCGGCCGCCTATGTTCCTTTCGCTTCACGAATGTTTTTGGGTGCGAAGCTCAGTCGGAGCCGACTGTAATGTGATATGTGACGTCCATAGTCATGTCGAATTCGTGCGTGAAGACGCCATGGAAGTGGATGGTGTGAGAGCCAACCGGCAGGGGGGCGAGCATCACATAGTATCCGTCTCCGACGGCGACAGCCGTACACTTGCTATTCAAACCGCCAGTGCAGACGAGCAGGGGGAACGGGACGATATTTCCTCCACCGTCCTTGCACGTGGGGGTGAAGCCGCCCGCACACTTGAGCTGATACAGGTTGTCCACCGCCGGCATTGTATACCAGAACACCCGCGACGGTGTCCGGTAAATCTGGTCGTCTGGAATCGGAACGCCATCGACAGTCATGCTGCGCTGCTTTGTGTGGTCGGTGATGCTTGCTGCGATCTGGCGCAACTGGTCCACACCTACCGGTATCGTCATGCCTTCCTCATCCCACTCGACATTCACGATAGGCACAAAGAGCGCCGTGCCTGGAGGAACAACGCAGTCACGCGTGATGCCGTCTCCCGGAGACCCAAGAGCTCCGCCCAGGAACCAGACTGAACCGGATTGGCCGACGCCGCACCCAGCGGCGGGGTCGAGGGTGGTGTTGAGCGGGCTTGCCGAGAACGGTGTGGCGGTTGCCCAGTGCCACCACTTGATGCTCCATTCGCTGTACGACAGGCCATACGGGTAGGAGCTCGGCGGCAGGACGCGGGGGTCCGTCTTGCCCACGGCCTGAGCCGGCTGGGCGCTGGCGAGCGCCGTCAGCATCGCCAGCAGCGTGACGGCGAGCAGCAACGCAGTCACGGGCCGCCACCATTTCGTGTTCTTGCGCGACATTGCCTTTCTCCTTCTGTGAGATTTTTCGGGGCATCGCGTAACGTGCCCCGGCTTGTAATGGTGGGTCTGACGCTATTCCAACACGGGACACATAGTCCCATCTCTATCAAATCACAAATGGCGAGCAGTGCATATCCGCTTTGCGGTAGAAAAAGCGGGACAAACGAAGGCCGACGCTCTGTCTCGGAACTATCCGAGACAGAGCGTCGGCCTATTGGGGTCTATCGCCAAGCGGGTGAACAGCGCTGTCACCCCGAACGGAGTGAGGGGTCTGGACTGCGGCGGCCCAGATGCCTCGTTCCTCGGCATGACAGCCCAGGCTTACTTTGAGAGGGACTACGTTCCGTAGAGCCAGCGCAGGCCGTGGGGCAGGTCAAGGGACCAGGCGGTGTAGTTGTGGCCGGCGTGGAAGGCGCGATACTTGGTGTCGTAGCCCGCCTCTTGCAGCGTGTCGCGCATGCGCCCATTGGGCTTGTAGAGCGACTCATACTCGCCGACGCTGAGATAGACGCGCACCGGCGGGCGGGGAGTGAGCTTGGCGAGGGTGAAGACGAGCTGATTGCGGGGCCACCCGAACGCGCCGGATTGGCTCAGGATGTGGCCGAATAGCTCCGGCGCGCGTAGGCCGATGAACAGCGAGATGAGACCGCCCATGCTCGCGCCGACGACGGCGTGGGCGCCGGGCGTGTCCACCAGGGGGATGCGCTTGCCAACCCACGGCAGGAGGGTCTCGACAACAAACGTAGAGGTGGCTTCGCTGCACGCGTACTCGGCGATGCGGGCCTCCGGGTGGTTGTTGACCATGACGGCGGCGAGCGGTGGAATGACGCCGTCGGCGATCATGTTGTCCAGCATCGTGGGCAGGAGGGCGCGCTCCAGGTAGTCCTTGCCGTCGAAGACGACGAGCAGGGGATAGGGGCCGGGCGCGGCGGGCTGGTAAAGGGCGACACCCCGCCGGCCGCCGGTGAGCATCCCGGCCGTGATCTCGTCGCCGATGATGTGGCCGACCGGCGCATCCGAGCGGTGCCCGTTCTGCAAGCCCGTGAGAGCGTCGGGCATGGCGAGGTAGTTGTTCAGCGAGCCGAGGCCGTTGGGCACGAGGCGCGGGTTGAACGGGTCGCGCAGCTTGGCGTCGCCGTAGAAGTAGCCATATTCGACATAAGCGTCGCTCGGCAGCTCCAGGCTGTAGGTCCAGACGCCTGGCGCGGACTCCGTCATGCGCCACGGCTCGGCGCCGGGCCACCAGCCCGTCATGTCGCTGCGGAGGATAGGGGCGGTGTCGCCCGGCCAGACGAATGTGGCCGTGGCGCCGTCGATGAGCGGGGTTCCTTCGGCCCGGGCGCGGGCCAGCCAGTCGGTCATGCGTGGCTCCTTGCGGAATCGATGTGCGTATAGTATAAACCAGACTGGGAAAAACAAACGCCGCCACCGGGAAACGGCCCGATGGCGGCTGGTTGTCGTTGGAGAAGATTAGTGGAGCAGGGAGACGGCGACGGCCAGCAGACCGGCGCCACCGACGATGCCCGCGAGAGCCAGCAGCGCGCGGTTCGTGCCGGCGTTGCTGAGGATCGGCCGCTGGTGCGGCTGGTCGTTGAAGGACGGATAGATCTTCTCGCTAGGATTGAGACGCATGACAAACCTCCCTTTTAATTGCTTGTTTGCGTACCCACGGATTAGGTTTGTTGGGCAAAAGCCCGAATGAATGTCACTCGCTCGTCGGCCGAGCGCTACTCAAGGAAATCGTCTGAAGCGCCTTGACGGCGTGCAGGGCAATCATGGTGATCGTGGTCGCGCCCGCTGCGGCCTGGCGAATCTTCAGGATCGTCTGGCGCAGGTCGGCAGTATCCGAGGCGCGCACGCGCATGATGTAGCTATCCTCGCCGGTCACGTCGTAGCACTCCAGTACGTTCGGGTGCTCGCGCACCGTCTCCTCGAAGTGGGCCGGGTCGGCCAGGCTGCTCACGCGGATGAAGGCCAGCAGGGGCTTGCCGAGCTTGACCGGGTCCACCATCGCCGTGTAGCCCAGGATGACGCCGCGCTCCTCGAGCTTGCGCACCCGTTCATACACCGACGAGGCTGTCAGCCCGACCGCCCGACCAATCTCGGCGTGGCTCGCCCGGCCATTCGCCAGGAGCAGGGCCACAATCTGCTGGTCGATCTCGTCGAGCGCTCCGTATCTCTCCACGAACGATTCCTTTGTAAAGCACGTTCTATGCCAACAATTATAAGACATGAAACGTGTTTTGTCATCATTCTTTTGGACGATTAGCCCGTCCACCGAATAGGACGCGCGCGCTCATCGAGTCCTTACCTCGCGTTGATCGGCTGCCAGGATGCGCAACTTGCCGCGCATGCGGCTGCGGTGCTCGGCGGCGGGCGAGCTGCCGATGATGAGCGGCGGGCGCACGGCTTCGGCCGGCGGGAGGACGCCGATGATCTCGGCCAGGTCGGCCAGCTCCATGAACAGACGGTAGACTTTCTGGGAGGCGTAGGCGGCGGCCGTGTGGCGCAGGCCGCGGTCGAGGAGGTCGCGGTACGTGTGCGCTTCGTCGCTATTGGCGACGCGCAGGAACATCATCTCGAGCTGCTTGCTCGGCGCGAGGGGCTTCGCTTTGGACATGAGAGCTTCCTTCGCCGCATTCTAGGGTCGGCAATTGACCGAATAAGAAGGAAGAAGCACGGGAACGAACATTCGTTCGCTTCATATTATAGAGTATTTGATGACATATGTCAAGAGTCGGAAACAAGTCGTTTTCCTTACAAAACACCCCCTGAATTGTAAGAACATCTGGTCTATAAACCTATTTACAATTCCGCATAAGTTTGATACAATAGCCTCTATCGACGTTCGCGGATGAGAACGGCGTCTATCAGGAGGACAGACATGACGAACTCTATATCCTGGGTCGAGATTGGCGGCAAGAATCCCTCGCAGCTGAAGGAGTTCTACGAGCAGGTGTTCGGGTGGAAGATGCAGTCGGCGCCCGGCATGGACTACCACATGAGCGGCCAGGGCGACATGGACCACGCGGGCCTCGGCATCGGCCCGGAAAGCCCGATGGGTCCCTACGTGACCTTCTACATCGGCGTCGACGACCCGCAGGAGTATCTCGACAAGGCCGTCGCGGCCGGCGCGCACGTGGTGCAGCCGGTCACTGTCGTCCCCGACATGGTGACGTTCGCTCTGTTCGCGGACCCTGAGGGCCACGTCATCGGCATCACGAAGAACACAATGTAACTCCTTCCTTGCCTGGGGTGTCACTGCGAGGAGGACGCGCGGGGTGCGGGGGCGGTACTCCGCCCCTGCCGACGAAGCAGTCTCGCGGCGGGTGATAGCCACGCTATAGCCGCTGAGACCGTCTGTTGCAAGGGCGGGAGATTGCTTCGCTCACGCTCGCAATGACGAGTGGCGTGTCACTGCGAGGAGGACGATAGGACGACGAAGCAGTCTCGCGGCGGGTGGTAGTCACGCTATCACCGCTGAGACCGTCTGTTGCAAGGGCGGGAGATTGCTTCGCTCACGCTCGCAATGACGAGTGGCGTGTCACTGCGAGGAGGACGCGCGGGGTGCGGGGGCGGTACTCCGCCCCTGCCGACGAAGCAGTCTCACGGTGGGTGATAGCCACGCTATAGCCGCTTAGACCGTCTGCCGCAAGGGCGGGAGATTGCTTCGCTCACGCTCGCAATGACGAGTGGCGTGTCACTGCGAGGAGGACGCGCGGGGTGCGGGGGCGGTACTCCGCCCCTGCTGACGAAGCAGTCTCGCGGCGGGTGATAGCCACGCTATAGCCGCTTAGACCGTCTGCCGCAAGGGCGGGGGATTGCTTCGCTTTGCTCGCAATGACGGTCTGCCAGCGCGGCCCGTTGACCAAGCTGGTGATGCAGAGGCCCCTTTCCAGGAACGCCTGGGAGGGGCCAATCGTTTTCTACCCAGAACATTTGCCAGAAATTGGACAAGCAAGTACAATCACTGCTCATTGCACTGACCGACGGTTTAGGGCGTTGCGCTACCATTCGTCGCGGCGTGCCCTGGACAGCCGGGTGTCCCTGTTTCCGTCAATCAACCTATCATGACTGTGGAGGAGACACGATGCACAAACGTTCGCTGACCCGTCTGTTCGTGATGATCGGCGCGCTGCTCGCCCTGGTCATCGTCGCCGGCTGCGCCCAGCAGCCTGCCGCGCCTGCCGTCCAGCAGGCTGCCCCGACCGTCGCGGCGGCTGTCCAGCAAGCCGCCCCGACCGTTGCCGCCGCCGTCCAGCAGGCCGCGCCTACTGTTGCGGCTGTTGCGCCGACGGCCGCCGCTGCCGCCAAAGCCGCCGCGCCCACTGCCGCCGCTGCCGCCGGTGCGGCCGCTCCGGCCGCCGGCCAGGGCCGTGGCAAGGGCGATGTCCTCAAGCTGCTGTACTGGCAGGCGCCGACCATTCTCAACCCGCACCTGTCCTCGGGCACGAAGGATTACCACGCCGCCAGCGTGACCTTCGAGCCGCTGGCCTGGATCGGCCCCGACGGCAAGCCCGTCGCCGCCCTGGCCGCTGAGATTCCGACGCGCGAGAACGGCGGCGTGGCCGCCGACGGCAAGAGCATCACCTGGAAGCTCAAGCAAGGCGTGAAGTGGTCCGACGGGAGCGATTTCACTGCTGACGACGTCGTCTTCACCTACAACTATCAAAAGGATAAGGCGACCGCCGCTGTCACCTCGTTCGCAACCGAGGGCGTGGACAAGGTCGAGGCGGTGGACAAGAACACGGTCAAGGTGACGTTCAAGGACGTCCAGCCGAACCCGTACCAGCTCTTCGTCAGCGACTATGGCATGATCATCCAGAAGAAGCAGTTCCAGGACTACATGGGTGAGAAGGCCAAGGACGCGCCGGGCAACCTCAAGCCCGTCGGCACCGGCCCGTACAAGGTGGACGACTTCAAGCCTGGTGACGTGGTGACGTACTCCATCAACGAGTATTACCGCGATCCCAACAAGCCCTTCTTCAAGGGTGTCCAGATCAAGGGCGGCGGCGACGCCACGAGCGCGGCGCGCGCCGTGTTCCAGACCGGCGAGGCCGACTATGGCTGGAACCTGCAGGTGCCGTGGGCGGCGTTCAGCCCGCTCGTCAACGCGCCCAACAGCAAGGGCGACTTGGTGGTCTCGCCCAGTTCCTCGGTCGAGCGCATCCTGATTAACTTCGCCGACCCGAACAAGGACGTCAACGGCGCGAAGGCCGAGCCGAGCACCAAACACCCCATCCTGAGCGACATCAAGGTACGCCAGGCGCTCAAGCTCGCCATCGACAACAAGCAGATTGCCGAGCAGCTCTATGGCAAGGCCGGCGGCGTGCCGACCTGCAACGTCGTCGTCGGCGTGCCCGACCTCGAGTCGAAGAACACGACGTGCAACCAGGACTTCGACAAGGCAAACGCGCTCCTCGACGAGGCCGGCTGGAAGATGGGCGCCGACGGCGTCCGCGAGAAGGACGGCCAGAAGCTGAAGCTGGTGTACCAGACGACGGTCAACCCCGTTCGCCAGGCGACCCAGGACCTCATCAAGGCGTGGTGGAAGAAGATCGGCGTGGACACCGAGCTGAAGGCGGTTAACGCGGGCGTGTTCTTCTCGACCGACGCGGGCAACCCGGACACGGCGAACAAGTTCTACACCGACATCGAGATGTACACCAACAACGCCGACCAGCCGGACTACATCAACTACCTGGCCGGCTGGACGACGAAGGAAGTCTGCTCCCAGGCGAACCAGTGGCGCTGCAACAACCCGAGCCGCTATTCGAACCCGGACTACGACAAGCTGATTGACCAGCTGCGCACCGAGACCGACCCGGCCAAGCGCAAGGACATGACCATCAAGGCCAACGACATCCTCATCAACGATGTGGTGGCCATCCCGCTCGTGGCGCGCACGTCGCCCACGTCGGGCAAGTCCAAGGACCTGAAGGGTCCGATCCCGAACGGCGGCTGGTCCACCGAGCTGTGGAACATCGCCGACTGGTATAAGTAACCAGGGAATAAGGTAGAGACGCGGCATGCCGCGTCTCTACCTCGGGCGGCGGCGCAGACTCGAAGTCTGCGCCTGGAAGTAATGAAGCCTGCCGAGGCAGGCTGAGCCGGGGATGCCCGGGTCAGCAGTCTGCTTCGCGCAGGCTTTTCCGTGGTGAGCCGTGACAATGCCATTCTTTGGCATTTTCCTTCCGTGTGTTCCGTGTATTCCGTGGTAGACCTCTCCCACTTGACCGCCCGCCTCAACTTAACTACAATGCGGCTCTCACGTTGCGGCCTGCTGAAGACGAGCCTTTCATTCCTCTCCGCTCTGCGTTCTCGCCCTCTCCATCCAACACCACAGACGCCTAGCCCGGCCTGACCCGCGCGTACACGAGGCGTGTCGCCCACGCGCCGCCTCTGTTGTTCATTTTATGTGTAGGAGAAGGAGAAACGCATGTATAGGCAGTATCGTTATCGACTCGGCGCTGTGCTCGCGGCAGCGCTCCTTGTGCTGGCCGTCGCGGCGTGCGCGGGCCAGCAGACGACAACGCCGCCCGCGCAGGCTCCCGCAGGCGCGACGGCCGCGTCCGCTCCGGCGGCCCAGCCGACGACAGCGCCGGCGGCGGGAGCTGCGGCCGCCACGGCGGCCCCAGCGGCCAAGACGCAGGCGACGACAGCGCCTTCGGGAGCTGCGCCGACGACGGCAGCGCCCAGCGGCCAGACAGCCGCGACCGGCGCGACGGCCGGCCAGGGCCGGGGCAAGGGCGGCGAGCTTAAACTGCTCTTCTGGCAGGCCCCCACCATCCTGAACACGTACCTGGCCCAGGGCACCAAGGATGAGTACGCAGCCAGCATCGTCACCGAGCCGCTGGCATGGTTCGGGCCGGACGGCAATCCCGTGCCGGTGCTCGCTGCCGAGATCCCCGGCGTGCAGAACGGCGGCATCTCGTCCGATGGCAAGACCGTCACCTGGAAGCTCAAGCCAAACATCAAGTGGTCCGATGGGACGGACTTCACGGCTGACGACGTTGTGTTCACCTGGCAGTACAACGCCGACCCCGCGACGGCGGCGACGCAGACCGCGCAGACCCAGGGCATCGACAAGGTCGAGGCGGTGGACAAGACCACCGTCAAGATTACGTTCAAGGACGCGACCGCGACCCCGTTTCAGATCTTCGTCGGCAACCTAGCGCCCATCATTCAGAAGAAGCAGTTCCAGGACTACATGGGGGCCAAGGCCAAGGATGCGCCGGGCAACCTCAAGCCCATTGGCACCGGGCCGTACAAGGTAGACGACTTCAAGCCCGGCGACGTGGTGACATACTCCATCAACGACAACTACCGCGAGGCCGACAAGCCGTTCTTCAAGACCGTCACGCTCAAGGGCGGCGGCGACGCCACGAGCGCGGCGCGCGCCGTGTTCCAGACCGGCGAGACCGACTATGCCTGGAACCTCCAGGTGCCGTGGGCTGCGTTCAACCCGATGATTTCGTCACCCAGCGCCAAGGGCGACCTCATCACGGCGACCAGCTCCAGCGTCGAGCGCATCCTCATCAACCGCGCCGACCCCAACAAGGACGTCAACGGCGCGCGCTCCGAGCCGAGTGCCCCGCATCTCATCCTGAGCGACCTCAAGGTGCGCCAGGCGCTCAAGCTCGCCATCAACAACAAGCAGATCGCCGACCAGCTGTACGGCAAGGGCGGCGGTACCGGCACCTGCAACCTCGTCGTGGGCGTGCCGGCCCTCGAGTCGAAGAACACCAAGTGCGACCAGGACATCGACCAGGCGAACAAGCTGCTGGACGACGCTGGGTGGAAGATGGGCGCGAACGGCATCCGCGAGAAGGACGGCCAGAAGCTCCACCTCATCTACCAGACGACGGTCAACCCGTCGCGCCAGGCGACGCAGGACCTGGTCAAGGCATGGTGGGCGAAGATCGGCGTGGACACTGAGCTGAAGGCAGTCAACTCCGGCGTCTTCTTCTCGACCGACGTGGCGAACCCGGACACGGCGGCCCACTTCTACACCGACGTCGAGATGTTCACCAACAACTCCCAGTCGCCGGACTTCATCCAGTACCTCCAGGGGTGGACGACCAAGGAGATTGCGCAGAAGTCCAACGAGTGGCGCGGCTCCAACTACGAGCGCTGGTCGAACCCCGACTACGACAAGCTGATGGGCCAGATTCGCGGTGAGATGGATCCGGCCAAGCGCGCCAGCCTGATTATCCAGGCCAACGACATGCTCGTCAACGACGTTGTGGACATCCCGCTCGTGGCGCGCACGATGCCGGAGTCGGGCAAGTCCAAGGACCTCAAGGGTCCCATCGCCAACTCGTGGGACACCGAGCTGTGGAACATCGCGGATTGGTATAAGTAGTCCGCCCTCACCCCCTAGCCCCCTCTCCCAGAACGGGAGAGGGGGAACACTTCATCCACAGTTTTTGCTTTGACAATTCCCCAAAGTCTTGGTACAATCGCGCGCCATACGCTGCGTAGCGTGTTTAGCCCGACTGACAGAAGAGGAGAGACGCATGAAACGGATCCGCATGAGCCGCCTCGGCCTGGTCCTGGCCGTGGTGGCGCTCCTGATCGTCGTGGCGGCTTGCGCCCAGCAGCCCGCCGCGCCCGCCCCCGCGCCGGCGCAGCAGGCCGCTACCGCGCCGACGACCGCGCCAGCCGGTCAAGCGGCCGCCCCCACGACGGCCGCCGCCCCAGCCGGCCAGTCCGCAGCCCCCACAGCGGCCGCGAAGACCACGGCCCCCACTGCCGCCCCTCAGGCTGCGGCGCCCACGGCAGCCGCCGTCGCGGCCGCGCCCGGCCAGGGCCGCGGCAAGGGTGAGACGCTCAAGATTCTCTACTGGCAAGCGCCGACCATCCTCAACTCCCACCTCGCCGTCGGTACGAAGGACTTCCACGCGGCCAGCGTCGTGCTGGAGCCGCTGGCGTGGTTTGGCCCCGACGGCAAGCCCGTCGCTGCTCTCGCCGCCGACGTGCCGACCCGCGATAACGGCGGCGTGAGCGCGGACGGCAAGACTGTGACGTGGAAGCTCAAGCAGGGCGTGAAGTGGTCGGACGGGACGCCGTTTACGGCGGACGATGTGTTGTTCACCTATCAGTACATCAGCGACCCCAAGACGGCCTCGGTCAACGCCCGCTACGCGGCCAACGTGGATAAGGTCGAGGCGCCGGACCAGTACACGATCAAGGTGACGTTCAAGAACTCGACGCCGGATCCGTACCAGTTCCTAGTCGGGCAAAACCAGCACATCATCCAGAAGAAGCAGTTCCAGGACTACATGGGTGAGAAGGCGAAGGACGCTCCCGGTAACCTCAAGCCCATCGGCACCGGCCCGTACAAGGTGGACGACTTCAAGCCCGGCGACGTCGTCATCTACTCCATCAACGAGAATTACCGCGACCCGAGCAAGCCGTTCTTCAAGCAGGTTCAGATCAAGGGCGGCGGCGACGCCACAAGCGCGGCCCGCGCCGTGTTCCAGACCGGCGAGGCGGACTACGCCTGGAACCTCCAGGTGCCGTGGGCGGCAATGCAGCCCATGGTGCAGGGCGGCAAGGGCGAGCCGGTGACCCTGCCCAGCTCCCAGGTCGAGCGCCTCAACATCAACTTCGCCGACCCGAACAAGGAAGTGGACGGGGCGCGCTCCGAGCCGAGCACTAAGCACCCGTTCCTGACCGATATCAAGGTGCGGCAGGCGCTCAAGCTCGCCGTCGACCCCAACCAGATCGCGACCCAGCTCTATGGCGCGTACGGTCAGGGGACGTGCAACCAGCTCAACGCCCCGCCGGAGTACGTCTCGAAGAACACGACGTGCAAGCAGGACTTCGACCAGGCCAATAAGCTGCTGGACGAGGCGGGCTGGAAGATGGGCGCCGACGGCATCCGCGAGAAGGATGGCGTCAAGCTCAAGGTGCTGTACCAGACGACGGTCAACCCCGTCCGCCAGGCAACCCAGGACCTCATCAAGGCCTGGTGGCGCAAGATCGGCGTGGATACCGAACTGAAGGCCATCAACTCCAGCGTCTTCTTCGATAGCGCGCCGGGCAACACCGACAACTCGGCCCACTTCTACGCCGACATCGAGATGTACACCAACGGCACGGACCAGCCGGACCCGACGAACTACTTTGCCAACTGGACGACGAAGGAAATCGCGCAGAAGTCCAACGAGTGGCGCGGCCAGAACTACCACCGCTGGTCGAACCCGGACTACGACAAGCTCGTGGACCAGCTGCGCACAGAGCTAGATCCGGCCAAGCGCAAGGACCTCATCATCAAGCTCAACGACATGCTCGTCAACGAGGTCGTCGTCATCCCGCTGGTCAGCCGCGCGACGCCCGCCTCGGGCAAGGCCAAGGACCTGAAGGGCAACGCCCCCAATCCTTGGGACTCCGAGCTGTGGGACATCGCCAACTGGTATCGGTAGACGCACCTGTCCCTCACCCCCTAGCCCCCTCTCCCGTTCTGGGAGAGGGGGAAGTGAAGTGGAATTCCCATTTTGGGAGAGGGGCAGGGGGTGAGGGGGCCTTTTGACAATTGCACAAACTTCGAGTACAATCCCGCGTCACACGCCGCGCAGGTTGACCCACGGCACGACGTGTCCGGCGCCCCCGCCGGTTGAGACGATAGTCCATCAGATATCTCCCCAGCCCGTGTAGGGCTGACGGAGATTAACCGCCTCCCCGGGTCACACACGGGCGGAAAGAGGGGGTATGACGCGTTACCTTGTGCGGCGTCTTCTCATTGCAGTGCCGACCCTCATTGCGATGAGCTTCATCCTCTACATGATCCTGGCCCTAGCGCCAGGGGACCCACTGTCCCAGTTCGCGGCGAACCCGGCCGTGCCGCCGGAAGTGCGCGAGAACATCAAACGATCCCTTGGCCTGGACCAACCGGCCTACATCCGCTACGTCAAGTGGCTGACGGCGGCGGCGCAGGGCGACCTGGGCTACTCGTTCGCCAGCCGCGTGCCGGTGACGACGCTCATCTGGCAGCGCCTGCCGAACACGCTGTGGATCGTCGGCACGTCGTACCTGATCGCCATCCTCTTCGCCATACCCATCGGCGTCATCGCGGCGGTCAAAAAATACTCCTTATTTGACCAGGCGTCCACGACGTTCGCCTTCATCGGCTTCTCCGTGCCGACGTTCTTCACTGGCACCCTGCTCATCATCATCTTCAGCGTCAAGCTCGGTTGGCTGCCGTTCATCTACGACTCGACCTTAAAGGTGACGAGCTTCCAGACGTTCCTGGAGCTTGTCAAGATGAGCATCATGCCCATCGCTGTGCTGGCGCTGTTCCAGATGGCGACGCTGGCGCGCTTCACGCGCTCGGCCATGCTCGACAATCTGCCCCAGGACTACGTGCGGACGGCGCGGGCGAAGGGCCTCCAGGAACGGCTGGTCGTTATCCGCCACGTCCTGCGCAACAGCCTTATCCCGGTTGTGACGCTGATTGCCCTCGGGCTACCGGCGGTTTTCACCGGCGCGATTGTCACCGAGCAGATTTTCCGCGTGCCCGGCATCGGCGACCTGCTCATCAACTCCATCTTCAACAGCGACACGCCGGTCGTGATGGCAATCGTGTTCATCTCAGCGATCCTGGTAGTGGCCTTCAACCTCGTCGTCGATGTCATCTACGCCTTCCTGGATCCGAGGATTAAGTATGACTGAAGCCGTTCGCCTCCCGAAGGCTCCCCAAACTGCGCCTCCCAAATCCAAGATCGCGGCGATGGACGTCAAGAAACCGCGCTCGCTGTGGACCGATGCCTGGCGGGCCTACCGCCGCCACCGCCTCGCCATGTTCGGCACGGCCGTGCTGCTGTTCTTCATTGTCGCCGTCACGATTGGGCCGCTCCTGCGACCCACGGACCTGGCCTCGGTGGGTGACTTCGCCAACGCGTTCCAGGCGCCGTCGCTAGAGCATCCGATGGGCACCGACCCGCTGGGCCGCGACCTGTTGTCGCTGAGCCTCATTGGCGGGCGCGTCTCCATCGCCGTCGGCATCGCGGCCATGCTCGTCGCCATCTTCCTCGGCACGGCGATTGGTTCCATCGCAGGCTACTTCGGCGGGCGCATGGATAACGTCCTTGTCTGGGTGACGGACCTGTTCCTGGCGCTGCCCACCCTGCCCGTCCTGCTGCTGGTCATTTACCTGTTCCGCGACAGCCTGCGCAAGGTGTTTGGCATCAACCTGGGCATCTTCATCCTGACGGTCGTCGTCATCGGTGCGCTCAACTGGATGCCCGTGGCGCGCCTGGTGCGGGCGGCGTTCTTGTCGCTCAAGCAGAAGGAGTTCATCGAGGCGGCCCACTCGGTCGGGACGCGGACGCCGTCGATTATGTTCCGCCACATCCTGCCCAACAGCCTCAGCCCCATCATTGTGGCTGCCACCCTCAGCGTCGGCGCGGCCATCATCCTCGAGTCGACGCTGTCGTTCCTGGGCGTCGGCTTCCCGCCGGACATGCCGACGTGGGGCCGCCTGCTCTACGACTCGCGCGACTACATCGAGCAGTTCCCGTGGTTAGCCATCTTCCCCGGCCTGCTCATTTCGATTACCGTGTTGAGCATCAACTTCATGGGCGACGGACTACGCGACGCCCTCGACCCACGCCGCACGCAAGGGTAGCCGCCGAGCGGTTCGCTTCTGAGCCACCTGGACATGACGATCACACCAGCCGCCATAGCTTGCAGAGCTACGGCGGCTGGTGTTGTATAGTCGAAGGATAGCGCGCCGGAGGTTGCGAAAAGCTAGCGGCTGTTGTATGATAGGGTTAGCGCATTCGGATACGTGCCCAGTTCGGACGAATGCGTGTTTGTTCCATTCCCATCCTACCACTTTCATCCTTGCCACCCTATTTCAAGAAGGAGATGCCACTGTGAAACGCTGGATGTTGGTTCTCATGCTCCTGGTGCTGACCCTGGTGGCGGCCCAGTGCGGCGGCCAGCCGTCGACGCCCGCCGCGCCGGCGGCCCAGGCGACGACGGCCCCGGCGGCTGCGCAGCCCAAGGCGGCGACGCAGGCAACCACCGCGCCGGCGGCGCCGGCGGCGACAACAGCGCCGACCGCTGCGGCGAAGGCGGCGGCCACGGCTCCGGCCACGACAGCCGCGTCGAGCGCTGCGCCCGCCGCAGGTGACCTCGGCAGCGCCGCCAACCCCATCAAGATGGCCTTCGTGCCCTCGTCTGACGCGCAGAAGCTGGCGACAAGCCTGGACAAGGTCGGCCAGATGCTCGAGCAGCAGACGGGCCTCAAGTTCAAGACCTCGGTGCCGACGAGCTTCGCGGCGACGGTCGAGGCGATGAACGCGGGGCAGATTGACATTGGCTGGCTCAACCCGCTGTCCTACGTCGTCGGCAATAACCGCTACGGCATTGAGCTGCTTCTCACGACGACCCGCAACGGCTCGAAGGTCTACCCGTTCTCCATCATCGTCGCCAAGGACTCGCCCATCAAGACGGTGCAGGACCTCAAGGGCAAGAAGCTCGCCAGCGCCGACCCGCTGTCGACCTCGGGCAATCTCTACCCGCGCGCCTACCTGACGCAGCAGGGTGTCATTCCCGACAAGGACGTGCAATTCGTGTACGCGGGCGGCCACGACAAGGCTGTCATCGCTCTCGTGAACGGGCAGACAGACGCTGCGGCGGTCTTTGGCGAGTTCAAGGGCACGCCGGACGCGCGTGACCGCGCCAAGGCCTCCGTTCCCGATGTCTACGACAAAACCCGCGTCCTGCTCAACAGCGCCGACGTGAACTTCCTGATCCCCAACGACACGGTCAGCGTGCGCAAGGGGCTACCGGCTGACATCAAGAAGAAGATCAGCGACGGCCTGCTGGCGATTGCCAAGACCGAGGACGGCATCAAGGAGCTGAAAGCGCTGGCCGACATCGACGGCCTGGTGGTCGGCGACCCGAAGGACTACGCGCCGATCAACGACGCCGCTAAGGCCGCTAACATCGACATCGGCGTGGTATTGAACACACCGACACCGGCTGCGCCAAAACCGGCGGCGACGGGCGGTGCGGCAGGTGGCGCTGCGACACCGGCGGCGACGGCGGCCGCGACTAAAGCGCCGTAACAAATCCCTCATCCCCTTGCCCCTTCCCCCACGCGAGGGGAAGGGGAGTTTCTTCTCCCCTCTCCCAAACTGGGAGAGGGGAAGGGGGAGAGGGGACGGTTCCGAGGGACTGGAAGTTGCTATAACGGACCGTGTCGACTGGGCCATGGGCCGTTGTAGGAGACCTATGTGTTAGAAATCCGCCACGTAACCAAAATCTACTCAGGCGCGAACTTCAAGGCCATTGACGACGTCTCCCTCACCATCAAAGACGGCGAGTTCGTCGTGCTCATCGGCCTGTCAGGATCAGGCAAGTCCACCCTGCTGCGCTGCATCAATCGGCTCATCGAGCCGACGAGCGGCCAGATTCTCCTTGACGGTGTGGACGTGACGGCGGCCCGACCCAACGAATTACGTCAGATTCGCCGCGAAATTGGCATGATTTTCCAGCAATTCAATCTCGTCAAACGTTCATCCGTGCTGACCAATGTGCTCTCCGGCCGGCTGGGCTACCTCCCGCCTTACTATGCCCTGTTCAATCGCTTCCCGGACGCCGACGTCGAGAAGGCGCTCGCCAATCTAGCGCGCGTGGGCATCGCCGACAAGGCGTACGTCCGCGCCGACTCGCTCTCCGGCGGGCAGCAGCAGCGCGTCGCCATCGCTCGCGCCCTGATGCAGAATCCGAAGCTGATGCTGGCCGACGAGCCAGTCGCCAGCCTCGACCCCGCCACGTCCCACTCGGTGCTGCAATACCTGGAGCAGCTCAACAAGGACGAAGGCATCACGGTCATTTGCAGCCTGCACTTCCTATCCCTGGCGCGGCGCTACGCCTCCCGCGTCATCGCCCTCAAAGCGGGGCAGGTGGTGTTCGACGGTTTACCGGCTGAGATTACGCCGCAGCGCTTCCACGCCATCTACGGTGAGGAAGCCATCGAAGTGGAGATTGCGTAGATGGCCCAACAAACTCAGCCCCTCCCGTCGGGACAGATCGCGCCGCCACCGGTCGTTGTCCGGCCGCGCTCCGTCTGGACGTCGTGGCGCTTCTGGCTCGTCCTCATCGCCGCTGCGCTCATCTATGGCTATGGCACGCGGCTCGTTGGCGTCAACATGTTCGACTTGGTGAAGAACGCATCCAACGCCCAGCACATCGTGACGCAGATGTTGCAGCCGAACTTCTTCACCACGGCCAAGGAGACGGTCCAGGACAGCATCTCCGTCGTTATCCCCGGCGAGTCGGTGTCGCCGACCGTGCCTACCCGGTCGCCAAAGCCTGGTCCGCAAATCGTGATGAACAATCGCATCGTCAAGCCGGGGGATACGATGGAGGTGAGCGGCACGGGCTGGCCGCCGAACGCGACGGGGAATATCACCTGGGACACCGGCCCGACGCAGACGCCCATCGGTCAGGCGCAGACCGACGCCCAAGGGAACTTCACGGCAACCGTGACGGCGCCGTCCGCTGAGGGACAGGGTGTGCGCTTCGTCGACGTCAACTTCGAGGCCGCCAAGCCGGGCCTGTTCGGGCTGCCGCAGGTCATCCTCACCGACCAGGCGCAGAAGGTGCTCCTGGCGATGTGGGAGACTGTCTTCCTGGCGCTCATCGGCACGCTCTGGACCGTCATCATCGCGGCTCCGCTGAGCTTCCTCGCCGCCCGCAACGTCATGAGCGGCTCGAAGCTCACCGAGACCATCTACTGGATTGTCCGCTCGACGTTCAACATCCTGCGCTCCATCGAGGTGCTCATCGTCGCCGTCATCGCCGCCGTGGTCGTGGGCATCGGCTCGTTCGCCGGTGTCCTCGCCATCACCATTCACGGCATCGGCGCGCTGGGCAAGCTCTACTCCGAGGCCATCGAGAGCATCGACGAAGGCCCTATCGAGGCGCTGCGCGCGACGGGCGCAAACCGCTTCCAGACGACCCTGTATGCCATGCTGCCGCAGGTTGTCCCGGCCTTTATCTCATTCACTTTCTACCGCTGGGACATCAACGTGCGCATGGCGACCGTCGTCGGTCTTGTGGGCGGCGGCGGCATTGGCTTCCTGCTCATCCAATACATGAACCTGCTCCTGTGGCGAGACGCTGCCATCGCGATCTGGGCCATCGTCGCCGTGGTGATGACGATGGACTGGCTGAGCGGCTGGGTACGGCGCAAGGTGATGTAGTCCGTCCCTTGCGTGAGGAGAGGGCTATGGAACCGACACCGCGAGTCGTCGTCGTCGGCGCGGCCAGCGTCGATGTCAAAGGGCGCGCCCTGGAACCGCTGGCGCCGCTGACGTCGAACCCGGGCCAGGTCCAGCTTAGCATTGGGGGGGCGGGACGCAACATCGCCGAGAACTTGGCGCGGCTGGGCGTCAACACCGTGCTGTTGTCGGTCGTCGGCGGCGATGTCTTCGGCCAGACCATCCTCGGCCACACGGCCGTCGCCGGCGTCGACGTCGAGCACGTTATCGTCTCGCAGGATCACCCCTCCGGTGCGTACATGGCGCTGCTGGACGAGGGCGGGCGGCTCATCGTCGCCCTGGACGAGATGAGCGCGATGGAGGAGCTGACGCCGGAGTACGTCGAGGCGCACAAGGGGCTACTCTACGGCGCGGACATGCTCATCTTCGACGGCAACCTGCCCATCGAGACGATGACGGCGCTGACCGAGTTCGCCCACCTGGAAGGCATCCCGGTGTGCGTGGACCCCACGTCCGTGGCCCTTGCGTCGAGCATTACCCCTTTCCTCGACCGCATCGACCTGTTCATGCCCAACCTGGCCGAGGCCCAGGTCTTCTGCGACTGCGACGTGGCCGAGGGCCGCGAGGCCATTACGGCGGCGCGCAAGCTCGTGCAGGTCGGCGTCGGCACAGCCGTCATCGCCCTCGGCGCGGATGGCGTTGCGTGGGCATCGTCCGACGAGAGCGGCTGGATCCCGGCCTTTCCTATTGAGGAGGTGGTGGATGCCGTCGGCGCGGGGGCGGCGCTAACGGCGGGCGTCGTCTTCGGCCTGCTCAACGACGTGCCGCTGGACGAGGCGGTGCGCCTGGGCGCGTCCGCCGCCGCCCTCACCCTTCAATCCCACGAAACCGTCCGCTCCGACCTCAGCCTCGACCTGCTCTACGAGCAAATCATGGTGTTCTAGGTTACTTCGCAAGCTCTAGCACAGCGACAGCATGTTCACGCGATACGGAAGGAAAATCAGCGAGGAACTCATCCAGGGAGTCCCCGGCTTCGAGATATTCGATAAGCGTCTGAACGGGCACGCGCGTCCCGGCGAACACGGCGGCGCCGCCCAGCCGTTCGGACGATGTTGTGATTAGTGGATCAGGTACACTCATAGGTCTCTCCCTCAATCGTCAGAGTGTAACTTCATATCAACGATTCTAGCGCCAGGCATACGGCCCGTCAACTATCGGACGGACACGTCGTCACAGCGAGGAGGCAGGACGAAGCAGTCCTCCGGCGGGTGATAGGCACGCTCTAGCCGCCCAGACCGTCTATCGCAAGGGCGGGGGATTACTTCGCTCACGCTCGCAATGACCGGAGGGCGACTCATGGCGTCAGGCGGTTGAGGTCGCGGGGGAAGAGCGTCGCCAGGCGCAGGTTGCTGACGCCGGTGAGCTGCATGAGCAGCCGCTCCAGCCCGATGGCGAACCCGCCATGGGGCGCCATGCCGTACTTGAACGCCTCCAGATACCACTCGAAGGGGTCGAGCGACAGCCGGGCGCGTTCTAGCGCCGCGACGTAGTCCGCATAGCGGTGCAGGCGTTGGCCGCCTGTGACCAGCTCCGTCCCGCGGAAGAGCAGGTCGAAGCTGTTAGAGAAGCGTTCATCGGCCGGATTCGGGTGGGTATAGAACGGACGCTTGCTCATTGGGTAGCCGGTCACGAACAGGAAGTCGCTGCCGTAGGTCTTCCGCGCCCACTCCCCCAGCCAGCGCTCGTCTTGCGGCGACAGGTCAGGCTCGCCGCGCACGTCCACGCCATATCGCTCGTAGATGAGCTGCTGGGCGTCGGGGAAGTAGATGCTGGGGAACTCGGCCGGCGCGCTCGGCATGATAACTTCCCAGCGCGCCAGGTCCTCGGCGTGGCGTTCCGCCAGCGCCGCCAGGATGCCGCGAATGACCTTGGTCAGCAGCGCCATGACGGTGCAGTGGTCCTGGATGAAGGCCATCTCCATGTCCAGGCTGACGTACTCGCTGAGATGGCGCGTGGTGTCGTGCGGCTCAGCGCGGAACACCGGCGCGACCTCGAAGACGCGCTCGAACACGCCGGTCAGCACCTGCTTGTAGAGCTGCGGACTCTGGGCCAGGTAGGCCGGCCGCCCGAAGTAGTCGAGCTTGAAGACATTCGCGCCGCTCTCGGTGGCCGACGCGACGAGCTTCGGCGTCTGCACCTCGGTGAACCCCTCAGCGGTGAGAATCTCGCGGTAGGCGCGCATCACGCCGGCGCTCATGCGGAACATGCTGCGCTGCTTGGGGTGGCGCGCGGCCAGCACGCCGTTGTCGAGTTGCGTCGCCAGCGTCGCTTTCAGCTCGCGCTTGTTGAGCGCCAGCGGCGGCGGCTCGGTGACAGGCACGAGGACCTCGACAGTCGGCTCGTGGAGCTCGACGCCGCCGGGCGCTTGCGCCTCCGCCACCGCGACGCCCTCGACGGCGACGACACTCTCCACGCCCGCGTCGCCGAGCGCCGTCAACGCTGCCTCACCCGCGACCGCCTGGGCTATGCCCCAGCCGTCACGCACGACGATAAAGCTCACGCCGCCCAGCCGACGGACGGCGTGCAGCCAGCCCTCGAGACGTACGCGCTCGCCGATATGCGCGCCTAACTCCGTCGTCCTCACTCGCGCTCGAATCATCGATTGTGTCTCAATAGTCATGAACAACTCTCCTCGCGGTCCGATTCCCCCGATTGACAAACAAAAACGCCCCCGGTCCTAAAAGGACGGGAGCGTAAAGCCGCCGTGGTGCCACCTTTGTTCGCCGCGCTCCATACGAAGCGCAGCCTCACTCGGCCTCCATCAAGGCCGCGCCCGGTAACGAGGGCGAATCGTCGTCGGCTAGTGGGCGCATCGCCGTTCGCCGCCGCGCTCAGGAGTGTCGTTCAGCAGGTCCGATCAGGCTACCTCTCACCGTGGGCTGGTGGCCCCGTAGCTCGCTGGACCGCGGTCGCCCGCCTACTCTTCTCCGTCAACGCTTTCGCTGTATGCTCCGAAGTTTATCACACGGCCCGACGCCGGTCAATCGGCCATTAGGATGACTGGCCCTCACCCTCGCTTTGCTGCGCCTGGGCCTTGGGATACATCTCGTCGGCTTGCTGAATCCAGCCCTGAATCTGCTGCAGGGTCGGCGCGCGGTGGGCGATCTTCTTCTCGTCGTTCAGCGCCTTGAGCTTGTTCGCCAGGTTCTCCGGCGTGCGGCGGCGCAGCTCCTTGACCGAGTCGACACCGCCTTCCTCGAGCAGATTCGCCATCTCCGGGCCAACGCCTTTGAGGCGGAGCAGGTCGGCGCGATTCACGAACTCAGTCAACTGCGACCCTGGAATCCCGAGCTTCTTGGCGAGCGCCGTCTTGCGGGCAGGCGTGCTGCACTGCTCCATAAGATGTTCGACGTCCTTGATGCCCGCCTCCTCCATCTTCTTCTTCGTCTCGTCGTCTAGACCCTTGATGTCCTTAATCTTGTGCGCCGCCATCGGGCCAACTCCTTTCGGTGAGTGGAAAGTATTCAGCGTTATCTGGCGGCTTAGCAAGAATCGTGCGAACGTAGCAAGAACTGTGCGCAGGGGGATCGGGTCGAGATTGCTAACCCCGTGCGAGTGTGGCATACTAATTGACGCAGGCGTCTTAGGCATGATGGTCGCAGCGAGCAAAGGAGACGGACGTGCAGATTGGAATGATCGGCCTGGGTCGCATGGGCGCGAACATGGTGCGGCGGCTGATGCGCGGCGGCCACGAGTGTGTCGTCTACGACCAATCGGTGGACGCGGTTCAGGCCCTGGTCAAGGAGGGCGCGGAGGGCGCGAAATCTCTGGATGACCTTGTTGGCTGCCTGGAGCCGCCGCGCGCCGTCTGGATGATGCTTCCAGCGGCGGTGGTGGACCGGGTCATCGAGCAGCTTGCGGGCCGCCTGCAGGCCGGCGACATTCTCATCGACGGCGGCAACTCCTACTTCGTGGATGACATTCGCCGTGGTCACTGGCTCGGCGAGCAGGGGCTGCGCTATATAGATGTCGGCGTCAGTGGTGGCGTGGCCGGCCTGGAGCGCGGCTACAGCCAGATGATCGGCGGGCCAGACGACGCCTTCCAGCACCTGGAGCCGGTGTTCCGCACCCTCGCGCCGGGCATCGAGGCGGCGTCTCGCACGCCGGGGCGCGAGGGCGAGCCGACGGCTTCGGAATACGGCTACCTCCACTGCGGACCGTTCGGCGCAGGCCACTTCGTGAAGATGATCCACAACGGCATCGAGTATGGCATCATGGCGGCGTATGCCGAAGGCTTGAACATCCTCAAGCACGCCAACGCGGGCAAGCAGGGGCGCAGTGTGGATGCCGAGACGACGCCGCTACGCGATCCAGAGCTTTACCAGTACGATCTCAACGTCACCGACATCGCCGAGGTCTGGCGGCGCGGGAGTGTTATCGGCTCGTGGCTGCTGGACCTGACGGTAGCCGAGCTGCTCAGCGACCCCGAGATGACGCACTTTAGTGGGCGGGTGTCGGATTCCGGCGAGGGGCGTTGGACTTCCATCGTCGCGGTCGAGGTCGGGGCGCCGGCGATGGTGCTGACGACGGCGCTCTACCAGCGCTTCACGTCGCGTGGCGCGGGTGACTACGCCGACAAGGTGATTTCGGCAATGCGCTATGCCTTCGGCGGCCACCTGGAAAAAGGCGTTGCGATTTAAGGCTAGGTGACAGACCGTTATCAGGAGCAATATCGTATGGCAACACATCCGATGCTGACGGAGACGCCGGCATGGCAGGCGCTCCAGCAGCACTATCAGGCTATCAAGGATGTCCACCTGCGCGACATGTTCGCCCAGGACCCGCAGCGCGGCGAGCGCATGACTGCCGAGGCGCTCGGCATCTACCTCGACTACTCCAAGAACCGCATGACCGACGAGACCCTCGGTCTCCTCCTCAATCTGGCGAACGAGCGCGACGTGGCCGGGCGGCGCGACGCCATGTTTCGCGGTGAGAAGATTAACACATCCGAGCACCGCGCGGTTCTGCATACGGCCCTGCGCGCGCCCCGCGACGCCCACATCACCGTCGATGGCGAAGATGTGGTGCCCGAGGTGTACAAGGTGCTGGATAAGATGGCCGCTTTTGCCGACAGCGTCCGCTCTGGCGAGTGGAAGGGCTACACCGGCCGGCCCATCAAGAACATCGTCAACATCGGCATCGGCGGCTCGGACCTCGGCCCGCGCATGGCCTACGATGCCCTGCGCCACTACATGCGCCGCGACCTGACGCTGCGCTACCTGTCCAACATCGACGGCGCCGACTTCGTGGAAGTGACCCAGGGCCTGGACCCGGCGGAAACCTTGTTCATCGTCGTCTCTAAGACGTTTACGACCCTGGAGACGATGACCAACGCGCGCACGGCGCGGGCGTGGACGCTGGAGGCGCTTAAGGACGAGAAGGCGATTGCGCGGCACTTCGTCGCCGTCTCGACGAACGCGAAGGAAGTGGAGAAGTTCGGCATCGACACGGCCAACATGTTTGGCTTTTGGGACTGGGTCGGCGGGCGCTACTCGATGAGCTCGGCGGTCGGGCTGTCGACGATGATTGGCCTGGGGCCGGACGGCTTCCACGCCATGCTCGACGGCATGCGCCAGATGGACGAGCACTTCCGCACCGCGCCGTTCGAGAAGAACCTGCCGGTGCTCATGGGCCTCATCGCCGTGTGGTACAACAACTTCTTCGGCGCGCAGACAGTCGCCATCCTGCCCTACGCCCAGTATCTCGACCGCTTGCCCGCCTACCTCCAGCAGCAGGAGATGGAGAGCAACGGCAAGGACGTGACGCTCGACGGGCGGTGGGTCAACTACCAGACCGGGCCGATTATCTGGGGCCAGCCGGGCACGGACGGTCAGCACTCGTTCTACCAGCTCATCCACCAGGGCACGAAGATTATCCCGTGCGACTTCATCGGCTTCGCCAACGCCTTGACGCCGGTTGGGCAGCACCAGGACCTGCTGATGGCGAACTTCTTCGCCCAGACGGAGGCGCTGGCGTTCGGCAAGACGATGCAGCAGGTGCGGGCCGAGGGGACGCCGGCCGACCTAGTGCGCGACCGCACATTCCCCGGCAACAAGCCGACGACGAGCCTCCTGCTGGACAGTCTGACGCCGGAGAGCCTGGGCAAGATTGTCGCCCTGTACGAGCACAACACGTTCACCCAGGGCGCGATCTGGGACATCAACTCGTTCGACCAATGGGGCGTCGAGCTGGGCAAGCAGCTGGCGCAGCGCATCGTGCCGCAGCTCACGGCCAGCGAAGCGCCCGATCTAACGCACGACAGCTCGACCAACGCCCTCATCCGCCGCTACCGGCAGCTGCAAGGAAAGAGCGTGTAGCTCGTCCCTGACCCCTTTGGGGAGAGGGGGGAAATGAGAATGACACGCCTCTCCTCTTGTGGGAGAGGGGCAGGGGGTGAGGGGGAGAGTGTATGCCCGATATGACGGTTCTGCCGGACGTGGATAGCCTGGCCGAGACGGCGGCGCGATATTTTGTCGACCGGGCAGGCGAGGCCATCGCGCGGGGCGGGCGCTTCGCCGTGGCGCTGTCTGGCGGCTCGACGCCGCGCGCCATGTTCGCCCGCCTGGCTGCCACGCCGCTGCGGGAGGCGGTGGACTGGCCGCGCGTCCACGTTTTCTGGGGTGACGAGCGGATGGTCGGGCCGGACGATGAGGCGAGCAACTTCCGCATGGCGCGGGAGACCCTGCTCGATGCCGTCAACCTGCCCGCCGCCAACATCCACCGCATCCGTGGTGAGGATCGCCCGGCCCTGGCCGCGCTGGCGTGCGAGCTGGACCTGCGCGACTTCTTTCGCACGCCGCACGTGCCCGTGTTCGATCTCGTCCTGCTGGGCCTCGGCGACAACGGCCACACGGCATCCCTCTTTCCCGGCACGGCCGCGCTGTGTGAGAAGGAGCGCCTTGCCGTGGCGCAGTACGTCGAGGTCGTCGGGCAGTGGCGGGTGACGTTCACCGTACCCCTCATCAACGCCGCCGCGCACGTCGCCTTCCTGGTCGCAGGCGCAGGCAAGGCCGATGTGTTGCAGCGCGTGCTGCACGGGCCGCATGAGCCGGAAGTTCTGCCCGCGCAACTCATTCAGCCCATGCCCGGCGCCCTGCTCTGGCTGGTGGACGCGGCTGCCGCTGGCCACCTGGACACATGAAACGTCATCGCGAGCGAAGCGATCCCCCGCCCTTCGAATTAATTGGCGCGTGCGGGAACAGCGCCGCGCTTACCCGCCGGGCGATTGCTTCGCTGGCGCTCGCAATGACGGCAATCGCCTTTGTTCACGAGGCAAACATGACCGCAACAACACCTCCTGCTGACGACATTGCCCGTCTCAAGCAGCAGGCCGCCGAGTATGCCGCCGACATGGTCGAGCCGGGCATGGTCGTCGGCCTCGGCACGGGCAGCACCGCCATCTTCGCCGTCCACCGCATTGCCGCCCTTATAAGCGAGGGCAAGCTGCGCGACATCATCGCCATCGCTACGTCTCGCGCGACCGAGGATGCCGCCCGTGCCCTGGGCATCCCCCTCATGGGGGACGAGATGCCCCACGACGTGGACCTCACCATCGACGGCGCCGACGAGGTTGACCCGGAGCTGAACCTCGTCAAGGGCGGCGGCGGCGCGCTCCTGCGCGAGAAGATTGTCGCTCAGGCCAGTCACCGCGAAATCATCGTTGTCGACGAAAGCAAGCTGTCTGCGGCGCTCGGCGAGCGCTGGGCCGTCCCGGTCGAGGTCATCCCGTTCGGCTGGGAGGCGACGGGCCGCTTCCTGGAGGCGCGGGGCGCGAAGGTCAAGATGCGCCGCAAGGCGGACGGCACGCCATTCGTCACCGACTCGGGCAACATCATCCTGGACTGCCGCTTTGGCCCTATCCAAGACCCGTATGCCCTGGAAACGCGCCTGCTGTCGCGGGCCGGGGTTGTGGAGACGGGGCTGTTCCTCGACCTGGCGGCGGATGTCATCGTCGCTGGTCAAGACGGCATCCGCCACCTGACACGGCCGACATAGCATAAGGAGCCACCATGCAGCCACAAGCGTCACAGACATTCGGCATCGTTCCGTCCATTCTGTCCGCCGACTTCGCGCGCCTCGGCGAGCAGGTGCGCGAGGTGTGCGAGGCCGGTATCACACGCATCCAGGTGGATGTCATGGACGGCATGTTCGTCCCCAACATCACCATGGGGCCGCTCGTCATCGACGCCATTCGCCCCATCTGCCAGGAGTACAATGCGGTCGTCGAGGCGCACTTGATGATTGTCCAGCCGGAGCGCTACCTGAAGGAGTTTGCCCAGGCCGGCTCCGACGTCATCATGGTGCACGTCGAGACGTGCGCGCACCTCCATCGCACGGTGCAGCAAATCCGTGAGCTGGGCAAAAGCCCGGCCGTCGTCCTCAACCCGGCGACCCCGCTGGTCACGCTCGAAGAGATTCTGCCATTCGTCGACGAGGTCTTGCTCATGACGGTGAACCCTGGCTTCGGCGGCCAGGAGTTCATCGCCTCGCAGCTGCCGAAGATCTCGCGCTTGCGCGACATGCTGCGCGAGCGCGGGCTGGCGGAGCGCATCGCCATCGAGGTGGACGGCGGCATCGGCGTGCGCACCATCAAGGCGGCGGTCGAGGCGGGCGCAAGGCTGCTCGTCGCCGGCTCGGCGGTGTACAACAAGAAAGCGTCCGTCGCCGACAACGTCCGCGCCCTGCAAGCCGCCGTATACGCGGCAGCCTGACGCACTTGGGAGAGACTACCCATGCTCGATCTCGCCATTGTGGGGGGCAAGGTTGTTCTGCCGGGCGGCGTGCGGGACGCCGACATCGGCATCGCGGGCGACAAGATTGTGGCGATTGTCGCGCCGGGGAGCTTGCCCGACGCCGCGCAGACGCTCGACGCCAGCGGGCAGATCGTCATGCCGGGCGCCATCGACATTCACTTCCACGTTCGCGCCCCGGCCTACCCGGCGCGCGGCGACTTCAGGACAGAGACGCGGGCGGCAGCGGCGGGCGGCGTCACGACCATCTTCGAGATGCCCATCTCCAAGCCCGGCTGCGCGACTGCGGAGATCCTCCGCTCGCGGCGCACGCTGGGTGAGGCCAACGTCTACGTCAACTTCGCCCTGTACGGCGCACCGGGTACGCTGAGACGCGAGGACGTCGTGGGCATGGCCGAGGAAGGCGCGATCGGCTACAAGATTTTCATGCACGCCGCGCCGCCGGGCCGCGCCGACGAGTTCTTCGGCCTGTGCCTGCCCGATGTGGACGGCATCTACGCGGCGCTGCGTCTTATCAAAGAGACGGGCCTGCGCTGCGTCGTCCACTGCGAGAGCAACCCGCTACTAGAGCAGCGCATCGCGGCGCTGAAAGCCGAAGGGCGCACGGACGTGGGCGCGCACCTGGCGTCGCGCCCGCCGGTGGTCGAGGCCGTGGCGATGGCGGAGCTTATCACGATGGCCGAGGACCTGGGCCAGCCGGTACATATCGCTCACCTTAGCTCAGCGGCTGGGTTGCGTGTCCTGCGGCGCTATCAGCGTGACGGCGCGCCTGTTACCGCCGAGACCTGCCCGCATTACCTGCTGTTTACCGAAGAGCGCATGGCCGATGCCGGGCCATACGCCAAGATTAACCCGCCGCTGCGCACGCAGGCCGACGTGGACGCGCTGTGGGCGGGCGTGCTGGATGGGAGCATCGCCGCCGTGACGACGGACCACTCACCGTTCCTGGTCGAGGAGAAGGAGCGGGCGCGGACGGATATCTGGGCGACGCCAGCCGGGCATCCGGGCGTCGAGGAGCTGGTGCCGTTCATCATGACCGAGGCGCTATGTGGGCGGCTGACGGTCGAGCGCGCGGTCGAGCTGGTCAGCACGAACGGGGCAAAGCTGTTCGACCTCTACCCGCAAAAGGGTGTCATCGCGCCGGGCGCGGACGCCGATATCGCCGTGTACGACCCGCGCCCGCGGGTGACGATTGACCGCGCGCGGCTGTTCACCAACGCCCGCGCCTGCGACTACCTGTATCACGGCATGACGATGCAGGGGCAGGTGGCGGCGACGGTGGTCAACGGCAAGGTCGTGTTCCGCGACGGCGAGATCGTCGGCCAGCCGGGCGACGGCCGCTTCGTCCGCCCCAACCGCAGATACAGCGGCGATTAATGTGGATAATCGAGCATCTGGGTGACGATTTCGTGCGGCGTAGCAACTTTGGGCAAAGCAACGGCAGCGAATGGCGCTTGGAGGTGAGTCGTCATCTTCTGTAAACGACGTGCGAGTTCAGGCATATGATGCGTGTAGCCGTTTATCAGGGCTTGATCGTAAGTGCCGATGACGTGGACGCCGAGGCTATTTCCTATTTGGTCAGTTCCAAACGCCCCGAGACTGAGGATAGTAGAGTCCTCGCGCGTTAGCCCGGTAGTTTCACGTATCCGCCGCGCCCAGCGTCTGGTATAGCGCCCGGGCAGGAGAACCCGAGCAGACGCTAGAATGGCGCGCGCCTCGGCATAATCTGTCAATCGAGAGAGAACGCTTGCAGTCGTGTAGGGGAGGAACAACTCGACGTTGGATTGCACGGCCATATGCCAAAAGGTTAACGCCCCCTGTTCCATAGGAGACAGTGGGCGTCTGGGGGCTACCAATAGGGCTGTTGCAGTTAGCCGAGTTATATTCTTATCGAGGAGGCATCGCATCGGGCCGGACAGGGAACTCACGCTGGCCTAGCTCTTTCTCTGCCTGCAAGTGGGCTTCGTTCCATAGATGCTCTTGCTCGGCTTCAGGCAAGGCAAAAAACTCGCCCACAGTCAGGCCGCCAATGAAGGGGTCGTCGTCTTGCATGGGGCGCGCGTCTGAGAAGGACGCCATAGCCTCCCTGAAGTAAGATAGTGCTGCCTCGACGTCGCTCTCTAGTGGAGCTGCCGTTTCCGACGTCTTCTCTGTCTTTACTGTCTCTAGCTCCGGAACCAAACGCAGCAGGCGCGCCTGTTGCTGACGATCAAGGCGTCGCACCCAACCGGCGATCTCCTCCACAGTAGGCATAACATCTGGTTTCGCATGAGCAGTACTACGCGGCATAGCTCACCTCTCATTAAGAAATTATAAGCTTGAGGCCACGGAGGTGGAAATGTAACCTCATCGTCTTGTCTCCGGCCCTCGAACGCGCCTATACTTCTCTGTAGCGGTTCGGTTTTCTAGAAGGTTGCATCTTGAGCGCGACTGAGAAGAGTGTTCAGTGCCCATACTACCACGAGGATAGCCACCGGCAGGCGACGAAGCGGGCGTGCCGACTTGTAGAGCGGACGCGCCAGGCGGAGGCGTGGCATGTCGGGTTGTGCGGCTCCTGCCCGGTGCCGGAGATCCTCAAGGCCAACCCGTGCATCCACCTGGCGCTGGAGGGCCGCATCGTGCGCAAGATGGGCTTCCTCCAGCGGGTCGAGCCATACGCCATCTGCACGATGAAGCTCGTCGAGTTGAACAACCCGGGCGCGTGCTGGAAGGGCTGCGAGTATTTCGCGGCGAGCCAAGCGCCCGACTCGCAGATCATTTCGGTGGACGAGCTGATGCGCAACGTCGGGGAGAACCCGGAAAAGCGAGTTTCACGCCGGACGTAAGGACGGGGCACGTCGAAACGTCCCAACGTTAGTGATGCGGGGTAGAGCAGAGGCAGCTCGTCAGGCTCATAACCTGAAGGTCATGGGTTCGAATCCCATCCCCGCTACTCCAAATCGCCTCAAGTGAGGCTAGCCTCCCAGGCAACGAAGCGAGATACTGTCAGTATCTCGCTTCGTATTTTTCGTGAGTTTGACCCGTAACCCGTTTGCGCCTATAATCGCCGCGATGCCGCATCTTTGCAGCTGAGGTGATTTTGCTAGTGAAAGACGCTCGGCAGCGGGAGCGTGGCTATACGCTGCTCGTGGTTGGCCCCGACGGCTCGCGGCCGGTCCGCATTCCATCGTGGGCCGTGTCTGCGCTTGCCTTCGTGCTTCTCGTCGGCATCATCGGGCTGGGTGTGTTCGGCGCGTACCACTACGTGCGAGCGCAACGGTTGGAGAACCAGGCGCGGCAGGCGGCGCCGGACCCGCGCACCCGCGAGCTTCAACGCGCTATCCTCGATCAGCAGTCCCGCGTTCAGAGCTTGCAGGACGACTACGTCGGCGTGGCGCGGCAAGCGGAGGCGAACCAGGCGCGTAGTCAGCAGGAGATCGGCCAGCTCCAGGACCGCTTGCGCGAGCTAGACCGGCAGGCGGCGGAGCTGCGGCAGATGCTCGGCATGCCCACACCGGAACCGACGCCCCCGCCGCCGCGCAGCCAGGCCCCCGCGCCTGACTTCGCGCTGGCCTTACCGGCCGGCGGCGCGCATGTCATCGGCCCCTACGACATTGCCTTCCCCTCGATTGACCCCGACCCCTATAACCTGACGCTCCAGATTGACGTGCTGAGAACGCAGGTCAACGCGCGCGAAGCTACTTTCCGTAGCCTGCGGGCGGACCTGGAAGTGCGCCGCGCCGCCGAGCAGGCGCTTTTGGAAAAGGCGCGGGTCGCGGCGGCTGAGGCGCGGGCAGCGGAAGAGGCGGCCGCGCAGGAGCAGGCGGCGGCTGAGGCCAGGGCGGCGGAGGCGGCCCAGCGCAAGACGGTCTCCAGCGACCCATTCTTGGCGCGGCTGGACAACCAGGTAGCCGGTTTGATCGAGAAGTTGCGACTAGGCGCCCCCCTGTCGCCGCAGCCCAAGCAGGTGCTCAGCATCGCCTTACCCAAGGATGGCCCCGGCGCGCCGAGTCGCTGGCCGCTGAGGGGCGAGATTACGTCGCCTTTTGGCTACCGCGTGTTCCGGGGCGCGCCCGACTATCACACCGGCATGGACATCGAGGCGGAGATGCAGACGGAGGTGCGCGTCACCCAGGCGGGTACGGTGGTGTTCGCCGGCTGGCAGACCGGCTACGGCTGGTGCATCGAGGTCGGCCACGGCCAGGGGTACTCGACGCTATACGGCCACCTATCGCGGATTAACGTTGAGGTGGGCGACAAGGTGGCGGCGGGCGATGTGATCGGTCTGTCAGGCTCGTCGGGCAACTCGACCGGCCCGCACCTGCACTACGAGATCCGGCTGAACGGTAAAGCCGTCGATCCAAGCGCGTACCTGCCGTGAACTGGCCCTCGCCCTTCGTGACGTGGGCAGTATTGATTGCGTTGTGTATAATAATGGCGCTGGCGATCTTGTATGCGCGGGTCGCAGCACAATCGGGTAGAGGACGAAAGGTAGACGGAGGAGCTACCGGGCGCGCCCAGCGCCGCTCGTCTTCCCCAGTGGTGTCACAGCCACATGAAAGCCATCACAGGCAAGGGAGGAACAGCGTGTTTGGACGTAAAGAGAAGCCTCCAGCGCAGGTCATGAGCGCCGACAAGATCGAGACGATTATCGGCGCGACCGCCAGCTTCAACGGTCAGCTCAAGTCCGAAGGTGGGGTCCGCATCGATGGCGCGTTCGACGGCGTGGTGGAGACGGCCGGCAACGTCATCATCGGCGAGGGCGCGAAGGTGAATGCCGATCTGACGGCGCGCAACATCTCCGTCGCCGGGTCAGTGCGTGGCAATATCACGGCAAGCGGCCGCCTCGAAATCCTGAGCACCGGGCGCGTCTACGGCGATATCCAGGTAAGCTCATTCCTGATTGACGAGGGCGGGGTCTTCCGCGGCCAGAGCCTCATGCAACCGACCGATGAGCCGCTGATGATTGAAGCGCCCCAGCCGAGCTACGCTGGCGCAGCTGCGCCGACGGAGGACTCCAGGTCGTCCGGTGGTGGGCGCGCGGATAAGCAGCGCAACAATACGCGCGAGATCGAGACGCCATAGCGCAGCCGCGCAAAGAACAAGGCAGGAAGGAAAGGGCGCACGTGACATGCGCCCTTTCTATGTTTGCCTGACCACGCTGGCTGCCGGCGAGAACGGCGAGGCGGCTAATCAGGCGGTGGGAATGTCGCGGTGAACGAAATCGCGCCGGCCGGTCAGCTTTTGCAGATAGCCGCGCACCGGCTCCAGGCTGGCATGCGGCTCGTCCAGGGCCAGGCGAACGACGCGCGGCGAGACGCCGAGGGCGCGCGCCAGGCTCTCGACCGTCGGGTAACGCTCCGACGGGTACTGGGCCAGAATCTCCGGCGGGACGAGCAAGTGGGCGGCCAGGCGGTCCGCTTGCCGCTCGTAGTGCTCGTACAGCGCTCGCTTCGCCGGGTCGTACAGGAGGTCCACGACGCTGGGGGGATGGTCGTCAAAGATGTGCAGCAGCATGTGCGCCAACTCGTGCGCGACGAGAAAGACGCAGTCGGGATTGTCGTCGATCTCAATTCTGGGATTCACGAGCAGGCGTCCGGCGCCTTCAGGGAAAGCGCCCAGGTACAGCAGGCAGCCGTTGAGCTCGACGGCGGGTGGCAAGTCCGCCATTTCAATGTTGGTGCGTTCGAGAATGGGCAGGAAGCGCAGCATCACGGGACAATCCCTCCTAACGAAGCGTGGCTGTAGAGAACTCCTCTGGTGATTCCTATTCTCTATACCCACTATACCAGCCAATGCTTATAGATTCGCTAATGGAAATGCTGATAGAAGGCGCGAATATTTCAGACGGGCCAAAATCTTGTTGTTGCGTGGAGGTGAGGAACGGCGGTACAATATCGACTGCATAGTCAGTATGTGAAAGGACGTTAGCTTGATGGCCGTCGATAAAGCGACTGTTATTGAAAATGCGTATCGGTTTCCCGCCGCCGACGTGCTGTTGGCCCTCGACACGGACCCTGCGGCCGGCCTGACAGCCGAGGCAGCCGCCAGCCGCCTTGCGACATACGGGCGCAACGAGTTGCCCGCCCCCGCGCCGACGCCGTGGTGGAAAAGGTTCCTGGCCCAGTTCAACAACTACCTGACCATCCTCCTGCTGGTCGCCACGGTGATCTCGTTCATCGTCTGGTTCATCGAGCGTACCGAGGCGGTTCCCTATGAGGCCCTGGCTATCCTGGCGATTGTCATCCTCAACGCCATCCTGGGTTATGTCCAGGAGGGCCGCGCGGAGCAGGCCGTTGCCGCGCTTCAGGCGATGGCCGCGCCGCAGACTCGCGTCCTGCGCGGTGGGCAGCCGGGGATTGTCCCGGCGACCGACGTTGTGCCTGGTGACGTGTTGCTGCTCGAAGAGGGCGATACGATTGCCGCCGATGCCCGGGTCATCGAGTCGATTTCATTGTGGGTGGCGGAGGCGGCGCTGACCGGCGAGAGTGTGCCGGTCTCCAAGCATCATGAGCCAATCGATGAGGACGTGAGTATCGGCGACCAGCTCGACATGGTGTTCAGCGGTACCCACGTGACGATGGGGCGCGGCCGGGCGATCGTGACGCGGACGGGCACGCAGACCGAGATCGGCAAGATCGCCGGGACGCTGGAGGCGACCGAGGAAGGCGAGACACCGCTCCAGCGCGAGCTGGACAACGTCGGCAAAGTGTTGGGGATCGTCATCGTCGTCATTGCCATCATCATGATTGCCGCGATCCTGCTGGTGGATCAGGTCACAACGTGGCCGGAGATTGTCCAGGTGCTGCTCATCGGCGTCTCCCTCGCCGTCGCCGCTGTCCCTGAGGGCCTGACGGCCATCACGACTATTGTGCTGTCCCTGGGCATGCAGCGCATGGCGGGCCGCCACGTCATCGTCCGCAAGCTAAACGCGGTGGAGACGCTCGGCTCGACCAATGTCATCGCGACGGACAAGACCGGCACGCTCACCAAGAACGAAATGACGGTGCGGGCTATCGTGACACCCTTTGGCCGTATCGACCTGACCGGCGTCGGCTACGCCCCGGAGGGTGAGGCCGTCGCGGACGGCCAGCCGGTTGCGCCCGGCGCTTCGCTAGACGAGGCAAAGGATGTGCTGCGTGTGGCGAGCCTGGCGAACAATGCGACTTTGGAGGAGCGCGACGGGCGCTGGTCTATCATTGGGGACCCGACGGAAGGCGCGCTCATCGTGGCGGCGCGCAAGATCGGCATCCAGGATGCGGCGCTGAGCGAGCGTTTCCCCCGCGTCGGTGAGGTTCCATTCACATCAGAGCGCAAACGCATGACGACGGCGCACATGGACGCGACGGGCCGCAGTCAGGCGCTCGTTGCGGCGAAAGGCGCGCCGGACGTGATCCTGGGCATATGCATGGAGGAGCAGGTCGGCGGGACGGTGCGAATGCTGACGCCGGAACGCCGCCAGCAGATTCTGGTCGAGGTCGACGGGTTGGCGGCAGAGGCGCTCCGAACCCTCGGCGTGGCTTACCGCCTGCTGCATCGGGATGAGGTGACCGACGAGCTGACCGAGGACATCGAGGAGCGCATGATCTGGCTCGGCGTGGTGGGCATGATTGACCCGCCCCGGCCCGAGGCTGTCGAGGCGGTCAAGGTAGCGCACCGCGCCGGCGTGCGGGTCATCATGATTACCGGCGACCACCCGGTGACAGCATCAGCCATTGCGGGGGAACTGGGCATCGCCGAGCCGGGTAGCCCTGTCGTGACCGGCGCGCAGCTGATGAAGATGGACGAGCGGCAGCTCGAGCGCGTGGCGCGAACAGGGAACGTCTATGCGCGGGTCGCGCCGGAGCACAAGCTGCGCATCGTTCGCGCTCTCAAGGCCCAGGGCGACATCACGGCGATGACCGGCGACGGTGTCAACGACGCGCCGGCGCTGAAGACGGCGGACATTGGTGTGGCGATGGGCATCACCGGAACAGACGTGGCGAAGGGCGCGTCGGACATGATCCTGACCGACGACAACTTCGCTTCCATTGTGGCCGCCGTCGAGGAGGGGCGCTCGATCTTCGCCAACATCCAGAAGTTCCTGCGCTACCTCCTGTCGTCCAACGTTGGCGAGGTGCTGACGATGTTCCTGGGCGTCCTGGGCAGCACGGCGCTGGGCCTCCAGGCGACTGTCGTTGGGTCGCACATTGTCGTGCCGCTGGTGGCGACGCAGATTCTATGGATCAACCTCCTGACCGACGCCGGACCGGCCCTGGCGCTTGGCCTCGACCCCGCCGACCCGGACGTCATGCGCCGCGCCCCCCGCGACCCCGGCCAGCGCGTCATCGACGGCTGGATGTGGTTCGACATCGTGTTCGTCGGCCTCATCATGGGCCTTGGCACGCTGGCAGTGATGGACGGGGCGTTGAACGGCGGGTTCTTGCCCGGCGGCGGTGACATGCGCTATGCCCAGACGATGGCGTTCACGACCCTCGTCTTTTTCCAGTTGTTCAACGTCTTCAACTCGCGCTCGGACACGCAGAGCGCCTTCAAGGGGATGTTTAGCAACAAGTGGATCTGGATTGCCATCCTCACGTCGGTTCTGCTCCAAATTCTCGTGGTGTACACGCCCTTCCTACAAAGTGCGTTCAACACCATGCCGCTGACCTTGACCGAGTGGGGCGTCTGCGTGGCTGTCGCCAGCACCGTGCTGTGGGCGCGCGAGATTGTGAAGCTGCTGTTCCACCTGACCGGCGTCCGGCGGCGCCGACGTGCCCTTGCCGCCAGTCAGGCGTGACGGTGGAAGGGGGTGGGTCATGCCCGACGGCTCCGCACTCAGGTCTCTGGATATTCTGTCGGCCATGTTCGTGCCGGTCGTGCTCATCTCGGCCTGCGCCGCCCTGACCCAGACGACAGCTATTCGCCACCAGAACGTGGTGACGCGGCTGCGGAGCCTGGGCGAGGACTCGGCCGAGATGTTGCGCAACATCCCAACGGCGGACAAGGGCCAGCAGGCGCGGTATCAGGCGTTCATTAAGGAACACTTGAGTCTACTGGCTGGGCGCGCGGTGATGTTGCAGAGTGTCATGACCCTGCTGATGACCGCCATTGGCTGTTTCGTCGCGACGAGTATCGCCATCGGAGTTGTCTTCATCCTGTTCGAAGATCCCGGCTCTGTCTGGAACGGCATCCCGCTCTGCCTGGGTTTGCTTGGCGCGCTGCTCGTCTTCGCCGCCAGCGTCAACCTCATCCGGGATGGGCGTATTGCGACCCGACTGACGATGACGGAGATCAAGTTCCTGCATAGCGAGCTAGACTTGCAGCTGCCGAAGGACGACGTCGATGCGCTGGCAAACCGCATCGAGAGTGCGATTCGCACGGGGGAGCGCAGTCTGCTGCATCGACGGAGCGACGAGTGACCCAGTTGACCAGCCACCTTTGGCGCGCGACGATTCCTTTCCGCCGCCTGGCTTTGCTCATCGCCGGGCTGCTGCTTGCCCTCGTGCTCGCGGCGAGCGCGGCGGCTGCGCCAGCGCCGCAGTCTGCCAGCGCCTTCGAGGCTGCGCCCTGCCCATTTCCCCTGGTTCCTGAGGAGGCGGGCGCGCTGGGGAGCATCGTGACCGGCGCCGGGCGCGTGGTCGAGGGGCGCGACGTGGAGTGTGGCTACCTCAGCGTGCCGCTGCGCCATACGAACCCCAATGGCCCTCAAATCAAGCTGGCAGTGGCAATCATCAAGAGCACGAGTGACGCGCCCGCGCCCGACCCGCTAGTGATGCTCCAGGGCGGCCCGGGCGGCTCGACCATCGACACCTACGCCTCGCTGTTCCTCCTAAACGCGCTGCCCGACGCGGACAAGATTCGCGCCGAGCGGGACATTGTGCTGTTCGACCAGCGCGGCACGTACTACTCCCAACCGGCGCTCATCTGTCAGGAAGACTTCGAGTTGCTGGACCAGACGCTCGAGCAGCAGCTCAGTCGGGAGGAGAGCGCGCGGCGGCAAGCGGCGGCCTCGCTGGCGTGCCGCGACCGTCTGGCGCGCGCGGGTGTGGACCTGGCGGCGTACAACAGCCTCGAAAACGCCGCCGACATCGACAGTCTGCGGCGCGCCCTCGGCTACGACAAGATTAACCTGTACGGCGTGTCCTACGGCACGCTCCTGGCGCTGCACACGATGCGAGCGTACCCCGACACCCTGCGCAGCGTTATTCTGGATTCCGTCGCGCCGCCGCAGCTAAACTTCCTCGTCGACGCGCCGCACTCGCAGCTGCGCGCGTTCGACGAGCTGTTCCAGGCCTGCCTCCAGGACGCCGCGTGCCACGCCGCGTATCCCGACCTCAAGCAGGTGTTCTTCGACACCGTCGACAAGTTGAACGCGACGCCCGCACGGGTGGAAATCGCCGACCCGAAGACCGGCCGGAGATATAACGCGGTTGTGGACGGTGACACCTTCAGCAGCATCCTGTTCCAGCTCATGTATCCTTCGGAGCTGCTGGCGGCGCTGCCCAAGATGATTTACGATGCGCGGGATGGCCGGTTTACCTTGCCAGCCCAGGTCTGGCCGCTGCTGCTGTTCGACCGCACGATGGCCTCTGGAATGTACTACTCCGTGATGTGCGCTGAGGACGGCAATTTCCGGCTGGAAGATGCGGACCTGTCCAGTCTGCCGCCCGAAATCGCCGCGCCTGAGGCGACCCAGCTACAATCCTTCCTCGACGTGTGCAAAGGTTGGCAGTCGCCGCCGCTGCCGCCAGCGTCCGTTGCGCCGGTGGTCAGCAACGTCCCGACGCTCCTCTTCTCCGGTCGCTTCGACCCCATCACGCCGCCGACCTATGCCCAGACGGCGGCCTCGTCCCTACGGCAGTCGTACGCTTACACATTCCCGTGGGGCGGGCACGGCGCGTTCTCGAGCAACGCCTGCGCGACGCAGATTGTGCAGGCGTTCCTGGCGAATCCGACGCAAGCGCCCGACGCGAGCTGTCTGACAAGCGAGCCGGCGCCGTCCTTCGTGACGCCGGCGCAAGTCATCGACCGGCCCAGGCTCGCGGCAACGATGCACGCCGTAGGCAACCTGGATGTGCGCCCTATTGCGCTGCCGTCGGCGCTGATTCTCGTGCTCGACTCGGTGATCCTGGTCTGGCCGGTGAGCTGGCTTGTGAATCGGGTGCGGCGGCGCGGGCGGGGGCAGCCCTGGCTCGCGCGGCTCGCGCCGTGGCTCGCGGCGCTGACGGGCATTGTGGCGGGGTTGTTCCTGGAGGGACTGGCGGCGGTGACGGTCCTGGGCGAGCGGACGGTGCTGTTGTTCGGTCTGCCGTCGAACGCTGGCTGGCTGCTCTGGCTGCCGCCGCTTGCCGCCGTGCTCACCATCGTCCTGGTTGCCCTGTTCATCGCGGCCTGGCTGCGGGGCTGGTGGGGCAGGCCGCGTCGCATATATTTTGCGATTCTCGCCCTGGCCGCCGTGGGCACGGTGACATCGTTCGCGGTGATGGGGGGACTCTGGAAATAAGGCGTCCGATGGAGTATCATTGGGGCGCATAATGGCAACAATTTACTTATCAGGAGAGCGTGCGCAATGGACGAACTGACGGCGCAGGACAAAGAGTTTCTATTTCAGACAGTCTTGCAGGTCGGCCTGGCGGTCATGACGGCCTCGCCGGGCGGCGTCGAGGGAACGTTTCTAGAGACGGAAACGATGGTGGAGGCGCCGGCGGAGCTGGCGAAGAAATTTCCCAACTCGACGCTGATCCAGTCCATCCTCGAACAGAACAAGGGGGGCGAAGAAGAGGTGCTGGCGGAGGAAGACGAGGCAGAAGCGGGGGACGAAAGCGAGGAAGGCGAGGGCGAGTGGGAGGACGAAAGCGAGGGTGAGGCGGAAGAGGGAGACGACGAGGCGGATGAGGATGCCGAAGCGTCGCAGCGCCCGGAAAGCCCGGATGAAATCCTGGCTGAGACGCTGACGATGTGCCGCCGAGCCGCCGCGATTGTGGCCCGAGTTGACGCCAACGAAGCTGTCGAGTACAAGAACTGGGTAATGGCGTGTGGGGTCGCTGTGGCCGAGGCGACCAAGGAAGGGGGCTTCCTCGGCTTCCGCAAGAAGCTCGTGACGGATGACGAGCGTGACGCCATGGCGCAGATCGCCCAGGCGCTCGGCGCGACGATGCCGCAGTTGCCCTAGTGTCTTGCGCCTTCGCGTTCCTGACTCGTTCTACCAGGAGAGTGAGCATGAAAGACGCCTATAGCAAGCGGCGATGATGGGAAAGGAGTAACCCTGTGGCTGAAAGGGCACTGCGCGCGGCTCGCCGTAAGTCCCGCGCCAACCGGACGCCGGTGCGGCGTTTCAACGCATCGCGCCACATGCTGTTCGTGCTGGTCGGGTTCGCAGCCACGGTGATTGTCACCCGGGTCTACCTGGAGCTGACGGGCTATCCCCAGATCGGCGGGGGTGGCCCGATTCACATTGCCCACGTGCTGTGGGGTGGCCTCATCCTCTTCGTCGCCGCCGTGTTGCCCCTCATGCTTGCCAACCAGTGGGCACTCAGCCTGGCCTCGGCGCTCGCCGGCATTGGTGTGGGTTTGTTCATCGACGAGGTCGGTAAGTTCATTACGTCCAGTACGGACTACTTCGTCCCCATTGCTGCGCCCATTATCTACGGCGTGTTCCTGGTGACGGTGTGGATATATCTCCAGACGCGGCGGCCGCCACCGACCAGTGCCCGCAACGAGCTGTACCGCGTGCTGGACGAGATGAAGGAGGTGCTCGACCACGACCTGGACCCGGAGGAGCGCCGCGACCTCTTGGACAGCCTCCAGCGGGTCCAGTCGGACACGACGGACCCGAATGTCGCCAAGCTGGCGCGGGAGATGCTCGACTTCCTGAACGCCGAGGGGTTGGATGTTGTGTCGCGGGAGGCCGATCCGGTCGAGGTGGAGCTAGAGAGCGCCCGCCTGTTCGTGCGCCAGTACATCGGCTTGCAGCCGCTGCGTGTCATCCTGATTCTCGGCTTCCTGTTCCTGGGGCTGGCGCAACTGGGGAACTTCAGCGCCCTGTCCTACGTCTACTCGTCCTACGGCGGGGCCTTCGAGTGGGTCATCCGCAACGGGACGACGGAGTATCTGGTCACAAACCCGTGGTGGCTTGTGTTTCGCGCGACGGGCGCTATGGCCGTCGGGCTGCTCTACCTCATCGCGGCGGTCTTTCTGCTGCGCAATCGGATTCGCCAGGGCGCACGCTCCGGGATGGTGGCGCTGCTGCTGTCGCTGACGATGCTCAACCTGATCTCGTTCTACTTCGAGCTGTTCTACACGATTGCGATTTCGCTGGTAGAACTGGTGTTGCTGCTGGTGCTGGTCCTCTATCGACGGCGGGCGCTCACGGGGTGACGCGGGAGAGGTGGCGGAGTGGCGAAGGGACGGGGGAAGATGTGACGGAGTGACAAAGGCAATACACGGCAAAGGGGGAGAGTCGAAACTCTCCCCCTTCCCATTCCGTGTGAACCCGGTTTAGTGCGCCTTCGCCCGCTGAGGGCGGTCCTGCTCCTGCTGGCGAAGTTGCTGCGCGCGGAACGTTACGTAAGCGATGACTTCGTTTTCCAGCTGCTCCCGCGCGTGCGGGCTAAGGTCCTTGTCCTGCAATGCCGCTGAGACGGCTTCAACCGCCGGATGGGTCAGCGAGATGCCCGACTCGGCAATGATGCGCGCCATGTCGCCTTCGGGCAGGTGCTGAGCGCTCGCGAGCAGGCGGTCACTGTCCTCGGCCGGCAGATCGAGAGCTTTAGCCAGGGACAGGACGACCTTGCGCGAGGGGCGGCGCTCGTCGCGCTCCAGACGCGCGATGTAGCTGCCGTTGACGCCGACCGCGTCCGCCAGCTCTTTCTGGGTCATCCCCTTGCTCAGGCGATAGCCCTTCAGCAGGTGTCCGAATGAGTTTAGCATGTGGGTGACTCCTTACGCCATCGTGGCGTGGTGGGGGGCGCTCCGGCCCCGACTTGCACAACTTGGGTCAAAAAGCCGATGAGGCAATTTTAGCAGGTTGGGCAAGCAGAGTCAAATGTATCCAGAACGTCTGTGACGGACCAGCCGTAGCCCTGTAGCGAGCGGCGCAGGCGGGCGCGGGCGTCGAACACGAGCTTATAGAGCGCGTTCTGGGTGGTCTTGAGCTTGCGGGCAACCTCCGGCACCGGGCGGCCATCCACGATGACGGCGACGAGCGCTTCGCGCTGGCGCTCCGTCAGGCCCATGTCCAGGGCGCTCTGCACCGCGTCCCACGCCTGGTCCTGGGCCGCAAGGCGCTCCGGCGCGATCCCACCCGGCTCGGTGAGGAACTGGCCCAACTCGCCTTCGTCGTTGTCCTCGGGGGCAGCGTCCAGGGAAACGTTGCGCCAGCGGGCGCGGCGCAGCTCGGCGGCGGCGGCGTGGACGGCGAACTTTGCGGCCCACGTCGTGAAGCGGCTCTCGCCCCGGAACGAGTCAAGGTGATCCAGCACGCGCACCAGAGCATCCTGGGCGACATCCTCGACGAGCTGACGCTGCTCGGTGTGGTCCAGGCCGCGAAGTTGGCCCTCGCGCCGCTGTAGGTAGAACTCCGTGGCGCGGGCCAGGTGGTTGCGTAGCTCGATGAGGGCGCGGTCCTGGCGCGGGCCGACGGACTGAAGGTCGCTCAACCACTCACTGTTCGTTCGTCCAGACATTGTTGCGCTCTTTTCCATACCTAATTATTGTTCGGCAGCCTTATGCAGACATTATACAACGATTATACAAGGTTTGTCAAGGCTTTTGACATGAGAATTGCATGAATCTCGAAATCTCATAACGCAACGAGGGCGAAACGGCTCAACCACGGGTGAGCCGGATCCCATGACGGCGCGGGGCTGGTCCAGCCATCGACGACGTGGAAGCCAGCCTGCGCCAGCAGCGCGTCTATCTCGGCTTCTCCGTAATAGGCGAAGAACCTTCCGGCCTGACGCGCATCCGCATCTCGGCCTTCGCCTTCGCCCGCCTTTAAGCTCACAAACAGCGCTCCGGTCGGGCGAAGCACAGCGCAGATAGCACGCAGCGCCGCTGGCATCTCTATCTTCGCCAGGTGCAGCAAGGAGGCGCACGCCCACACACCGTCGAAAATGCTCGCCGCGAAGGGCAGCGCCCGCATGTCGCCCAGGACGAACGGCGGCGCCGCCGCGTCGCGCGCCCTAGCGACTCGCCCGGCCGAGCGATCTAGAGCCATCGCCCGGAAGCCGTCGGCCCTCATGCGTCGGGCCGCCCAGCCGCTGCCCGCGCCCAGGTCCAGCACGCACCCTTGGCGCGGCAGCATGGCACAGAAGCGGGCGCGCTCGCGGGGCAGGTCCAGGTCGAGCGGCGCGTCGGGCAGGTGGCGGTCGTAGGCGTCAATCGTTGGGTCCATGGTGATGCATCCTTCCAAAGATTACGAGATTGTGGGCTGTTTGGATGCAGAGGGACTAGACAGCCTGCCAGCGCTATGGTAGACTCGCCCACCATGAGATACTACACGGCCGCCGTCCTTCTCAGCGTCCTTTTGCGCCTGGTCATGGATGCCAATTAAAGTCATTGTGAACAAACTGGCGCTCCTTTTCCAGGAGCGCCAGTCTGGAGAGACCTATTGGCGGTATGTTCGCGGGCGCTGAGCTACGGATTGGAGAGCGAGGGTGCGCCTGCCAAGAGCGACCAGTCTCGCTCGATCAACGGCAGGTAGAGTGTATGCCGTGTGCCCGCCATGCACTCTAGCGCCACATCGACGCGACGGGCCTGGGCCGCGACAACCTGGACGTTGACGAGCTGACTGGTACAGCGAGTCTGGCCTGGGCACTCCGGCACGTGGGCAACCAGGGCGTATGAGCCGGCGGGTACACCGGAGAAGCAGTAGTTGCCGCTGGCGTCGGTGACAGTACGGGCGATGACGGCCCCGCGCTCATCGAACAGCTCGACAATCGCGCCGACGATGACCGAGCCGGTGGCCTGGTTCGTCACGTAGCCGCACAGCGAGCCTGTCGCCGAAGGTCCGCCGGTCACAGGAGTCGCGGTGGGGATTGGCGTCGGTGTGCCGCCCGTATGGGGGGTCAGGAACAAATCGACCGTCGTGGTGTGGTCAGGCGTGGCTTGAACTGTCCGCTGGTCGGGGTTGTAGTTCGGGTGCGAGCCAACAACCACGTATGATCCCGGCGGAACATTCAAGAAGCAGTAGCCCCCGTTCGCGCCGGACGTGACGCTGGCCTGGCTGCCGCCGGTGGCGGTGAACAACTGAACCGTCGCGCCCGGGATAGGCTGGTGCGTCACAGCATCGTACACGACACCGCACACGTTCGCCATGCCTGGCATCGGTGTCGGTAGCGCCGTCGCAGTGGCGGTGGCCGTCACTGTGGCCGTACCGCCGGGGACAGTCGTACGCGTCGCAGTGGCCGTTGCCGTGGCCGTACTACCAGGGACAGTCGTACGCGTCGCGGTCGCGGTGGCAGTCGCCGTCCCACCCGCAGCGCCAGTGGCCGTCGGCGTTGCTGTGGCGGTCGCCGTGCCGGCGGGGACAGGCGTTGTGGTCGCGGTGGCCGTCGCGGTGCCGCCGGGCGAGGTGACGGTGACACACGCGGCTTGCCCCGCGCTGTTCAGGGCGAGGGTAACCGTCGATCCAACCCCAATAGTACCGCTGATGTTCGCGTCGGGCGCGAGGGGGAACGTCTGGCCGTTGACCGTGATGGAGGAGCCGGGCACGTAGGCTGAGACGACGCCCGTGACGTTGGCGGCAGCGTTGACCGAGACGCTAATGACCTGGCCGGCGGTGTTGAGCTGCGCGCACGCCGAGACGCAGGCGCCTACGCCTGGGCCAATGCTGGCATTCGGCGCGAGGGTGAGCACCTGACCGTTGATGGTGATGCTATTGGCGGACAGGGCCATCACGACGCCGCACAGTTGGCCCGAGGTGTTGAGCGTCAGCGTGCCGTTGCTGAGCTGGCCGTTGGCGTTGAGTGTGCCGCTCAAGCAGTAGGGGCTGCCGAGGACGATGTTATTCTGGCCGGTCAGGGTCGTGCCAGCGGCGATGGGGAAGGTCTGGCCGCCGATGGTGATGGAACCGGGGGCGTTCGCCGTTGCGGCAGTGAAGTTTGTGACGTCGCCGCAGACGTTGATAGTCGTGCCGCCGCTAGCGTTGGCAGTGACACCACCGCTACTGACTTGACCTGCGCCGTTGAGCGTCCCGTTGAGGCAGACGTTGTTGCCGATGGTGAGCAGGTTCTGGCCGGCCAGCGTCGTGCCTGCGGCAATCGGGATGGTCTGGCCGCCGATGGTCACGGAGCCAGCCGTCAGGGCCGTGGCGGGCGTGTACGCCGAGACGACGCCGCAGACGTTGACGCTACCACTCGCGTTGGCCGTCAGCGTGCCGTTGCTGAGCTGGCCGTTGGCGTTGAGTGTGCCGCTCAAGCAGTAGGGGCTGCCGAGGACGATGTTATTCTGGCCGGTCAGGGTCGTACCAGCGGCGATGGGGAAGGTCTGGCCGCCGATGGTGATGGAACCGGGGGCGTTCGCCGTTGCGGCGGTGAAGTTTGTGACGTCGCCGCAGACGTTGATGGTCGTGCCGCCGCTAGCGTTGGCAGTGACACCACCGCTACTGACTTGACCTGCGCCGTTGAGCGTCCCGTTGAGGCAGACGTTGTTGCCGATGGTGAGCAGGTTCTGGCCGGCCAGCGTCGTGCCTGCGGCAATCGGGATGGTCTGGCCGCCGATGGTCACGGAGCCAGCCGTCAGGGCCGTGGCGGGCGTGTACGCCGAGACGACGCCGCAGACGTTGACGCTGCCGCCCGCGTTCACCGTGATCTGGCCGCCAGTAATCTGCCCGGAGGCGTTCAGCGTCGCCGAGAGGCAGGCGTTATCTCCCGTGCGAAGACTTTCCTGGCCTTGCAGGACCGTGTTGGCGGCAATCGGGTAGGTGACGCCACCAATGGTGATGGAGCCGGGGGCGTTCGCCGTCGCCGTCTGGAAGGCCGTCACGACGCCGCAGACGTTGATGGTCGTGCTGATCCCAACCGTGGCCGTGGGGAGGGGAAGCGTCGGGATGGGAAGGGTGGGAGTGTCAGTGGGCAGGGGAAGGGTGGGGATAGGGGATGTGGCGGTTGCGTCTGGGGGCTGTGCTGTCACTGTGGCGCTGGTGACGAGACCCAGTCCGTTGGTCGTGTACGAGACACAGACGTTCGCGCCGAGCTGGAGCAGCTCCGCTCCACTCACTGTAGCGCCTGCGGCGAATCTAAGCAATGTGCCGCCAACAGTGAGCGACACACCCGGAACATACGCACCGACGGTTCCGCAGACTTCGGCATCTATTCGGTTGGCAGCAGACTGATGGGCTGACGCAAAGAGAGGGTTGTGTTCGGACATCGCGCTCACCTGGCCCCCATAGAACAGGAGCGCCAGAAGGATGATGGCGAACACGGTCAGAACGAGAAGCCTGGCACGCAGTCTCATAAGTACCCCCCTTATTCAGATGTGTCAGACCGCTATTTGTGCTCAGAAGAAGGCAGACGTTTCCGGGCATCATGCGGGCTGTTTCCAGGCGGTGATAGCAAAGTGCATGCCATAAAGTTACAGTATTTAGATCGTCTAGATGGTGAATTGATCAAGGTCACGGGATATAGATTATGGGCGTGAGGCTTTGGCTACTGCGTGGGCTGCTGGCGCTGGTGGTGGTGGCGGCGCTGGCAGTGGTCGGCGGCTGGGGGTATGTGACTCTGTCCGGGCGGCCGATGCCAGAAGCCGTCGCTGCAATGCAAAGCGACGACAAGGTGCAGGTCACAACGGACCGCTGGCTGGTGTTCCAGCCGGCGCGGGACGTCCGGTCGGTCGGGTTCATCTTCTATCCAGGGGGATTGGTGCATCCAGAGGCGTACGCGCCAGCGGCGCGGGCGCTGGCCGCGCGGGGCTACACGACGGTGATTGTCCCGATGCCGCTGAATCTGGCCGTTCTGGCTCCCGACCGGGCCAAGGAGGTGGTTGCTGCCTATCCCGACATCCCGCGTTGGGTGATTGGCGGGCATTCCCTGGGCGGTGCAATGGCGGCCCGATTCGTGCTGGACAATCCTGCAATCGCCCAGGGGCTGGCGCTGTGGGCAGCGTATCCGGCGGACACGGATAGCCTGGCCGAACGACCCCTGGCGGTGACATCCATTTCAGGTACACTGGATGGGCTGGCGACGCCTGCGAAGATCGAGGCGTCAAAGAGGCTCCTACCGGAAAACACGCGCTATGTTCCCATCGAGGGCGGGAACCACGCACAGTTTGGCTGGTACGGGCCGCAGCGAGGCGACAGCCCGGCGGCGATCAGCCGCGAGGAGCAGCAGACGGCTATTATCGCAGCGACAGCTGAGCTTCTGGGGAGTGTGGCGACGCGTGCGCCTTAGCTGAATCTTTTGACCCTGGTAGACCAAGATTAGGACCGGATTAAGACCACTCTTTCTGAGAAATTGGTTAAATTTAAGAGGGTTTGGACTTGCCAATTCAATTCAGTCCGGTATAATCCCTTCAAACATTCCAGACGACATTGAAGCTAGATCCTTTACCCCTTGAATCACAATTTCGGCACACAATGTTGCCGTTTCCCAATTCAAACTCCATACCTGCTGAACAAGAGGCAAAGCAGTGCTGCCTCTCAAGCGGGTGTGAAACTCACGTGCGGTTGTCAGTTGAATCAGTGGGCGCTCGGCCCGGCGGCGTAGCCGAAGCCGGTTCTTATCATCGGCGACTCCAAGCCTTTGAGGAGACGCAATGGCTCAGATATTTCCTCGCAGTAGTAACACCATAGCCAAGGCGAGCATCGTGGCCCTCGTCATTATCGTGGGCCTCCTGGGTACGGCCGCCTTCTTCTTTGTTCGGTCGCCCTATATCACCTGGGTGAGTGAAGCCATCGTTCAGCCGGTGCAGTTCAGCCACAAGCACCACGCCGGCGAACTGGGCATCTCGTGCCTCTACTGCCATACGTCGGTGGAGGACTCGTGGCATGCTGGCATCCCGCCGACGAAGACGTGCATGAACTGCCACGTTCAGATCTGGAACCAGAGTCCGTATCTGGCGCCGGTGCGGGATAGCTGGAGCTCGGGGACGCCGCTCCAGTGGAACATGGTCAACGTGGTCGCCGAGTTTGCCTACTTCAACCACAGCATCCACGTCGCCAAGGGCGTCGGGTGCGAGACGTGCCACGGCCGCGTCGACGAGATGAACCAGATTTACAAGGCCAACTCGTTCCAGATGCGCTGGTGCATGGAGTGCCACTTCAACCCGGAGCAGTACCTCCGGCCCAGGGAAGAAGTCTACACGATGGGCTACCAGCCGCCGATCCCGCAGGCGCAGCTCGGCGCTCAGCTCGTCAAAGAGTACAACATCAACAAGGGCGTCTTGCAGAACTGCGACACGTGCCATCACTAAAACATTCCAGGGAAGATGACTATGACCGAGCCTCTCGATCTGGAAGACGTTGGAACGAAGTTGAACGGCAAGCAGGATAGGAAGTACTGGCGCACGCTGAGCGAGCTGGCGGACGGCGAAGGCTTCCAGTCGCTCCTCGAGCGCGAGTTCCCGCGCCTGGCTTCTGTCTGGACCGATGGCGTGACGCGGCGGCGCTTCCTGCAAATCATGGGCGCTTCGCTGGCGCTCGGCGGCCTGGCGGCCTGCTCGCCGTTGGACAGCAAGAAGCTCATTCCGTATGTGAAGCCGCCGGAGGGCCTGGTGCTGGGGCTGCCGCTGTACTTTGCCTCGGCGATGCCCCTGGGCGGCTTCGGCAAGGGCGTCCTGGTCGCCAGCTACGAGGGCCGACCGACCAAAATCGAGGGCAACGTAGACCACCCGGCGAGCCTGGGCGCGACGGATGCCTACATGCAGGCGGCCACGCTGACCCTCTACGACCCCGACCGGGCGCAGGCGGTCACCAACGGGCCGCGCATTCGCCCCTACGAGGCGTTCGCCACGGCGCTGCGCAGCGCGCTGGCGCTTCAGAAGGCGGCTGGTGGCGCTGGCTTGCGCATCCTGACGGAGACGGTCACGTCGCCGACGATGGTGAGCCAGTTGCAGGGCATCCTCCAGGCGTATCCCCAGGCCAAGTGGGTGCAGTACGATCCGACCCTCACGTCGATGGAGCTGCTCGGCACGCAGCTGGCGTTTGGCGCGGCCCTCCAGCCCGTCTACAGCTTTGACAAGGCGAAGATTATCGTCTCCCTCGACGCCGACTTCATGGGTGAGGGGCCGGGCAGCCTGGCCTACTCGAAGCAGTTCGCCAAGGGGCGGCAGCCGGGCGAGACCATGAACCGCCTTTACACCGCCACACCCATGCCGACGGTAACAAGCTCCATCGCCGACAACCGCCTGCCGATGCGCGCCAGCGACATCGAGGCGCTCGCGCGCGTGCTCGCCGGCCGCCTGGGCGTAGCGGGCATCACCGCGCCGAGCACCGTGCCGCAGACCCTGCGCCAGTCCTGGGTGGACGCCGTTGTGGCCGACCTCCAGGCGAATCAGGGCAGCAGCCTGGTCGTCGCCGGCATGGGCCAGCCGCCCATCGTGCATGCCCTGGCGGCGGCCATCAACGACAAGCTCGGCAACACTGGCAAGACGGTGAGCTACATCGACCCGGTGCAGGCCAACCCGTCGGACATGCTGGCCGACCTGCGCGACCTGACGGCAGACATGGCCGCGGGCAAAGTGTCGGTGCTGCTCATCCTGGGCGGCAACCCGGCCTACACGGCGCCGGTGGACATTCCCTTCGGCCAGGCGCTGGCGAGCGTCAACCTCAGCGCCCACGTCTCGCTCTACAATGATGAGACGTCGGAGTTGTGCAAGTGGCAGATACCGGAGGCGCACTTCCTCGAGGCATGGGGCGACGTTCGCGCGTTCGACGGGACGGCGACGATCATCCAGCCGCTCATCGCGCCGCTGTACGGCGGCAAGTCGTACATCGAGGTTCTGAACAACTTCGCCGATGACCCGACAGTCTCGGCCTACGATACGATCCGCAATTTCTGGAAGGGCCAGGCTAACGCCCCGGACTTCGAGACGTGGTGGCGGCGGGCGGTGTACCAGGGCGTCATCCCGAATACCGCTGCCCAGCCCCGTCCGGTCACAGTGCGCGCCAACTTCGCCGGCGCCGCGCCCGCGCCGAGCGCGCAGGGTGTCGAGATTGTCTTCCGCCTCGACCCGTCCATCTACGACGGGCGCTTCGCCAACAACGGCTGGCTGCAAGAGTTGCCGCGCCCAATCAACCGCTTGACCTGGGACAACGCTGCCCAGATGAGTCCGGCTATGGCGCAGCGCCTCGGCATCAATGTCGCGGGCCTGTCGGCAGTTGGGCCGACGGACAAGCCCAGCGAGGCGATCACGTCGGGCGAGACGACCACCGAGATGGTGACGCTGACCTACAAGGGAAACCAGGTGACTGCCCCGGTGATGGTCGTGCCGGGCCACGCCGACAACTCCATCACCGTCAACCTGGGCTACGGGCGCACCAAGGCCGGCAACGTCGGCAACGGCGTGGGCTTCAATGCCTACGCCCTGCGCAGCGCAACCGCCCCGTGGTTCGACGGGGGCGTGGATGTGGCGCGAACCGGCCAGACGTATCCCCTGGCGATGACCCAGGTCACCTACGCTCTGGTGGGCCGCGAGAACATTGTGCGCGCGGCGACCCTGGACGAATTCCTCAAAGACCCTGAGTTCGCCCACGATGAGCACCCGGCGCCAGCGGCGCCGCGCGATGTGGGGAAGCCGCTTGGCAAGGAGGAGCCGTCCATCTATCCAGGCTACGAGTACGCGGGCTACAAGTGGGGCATGTCGATTGACATGACGGTGTGCATCGGCTGCAACGTGTGCGCCATCGCCTGCCAGGCGGAGAACAACATCCCTGTCGTGGGCAAGACCGAGGTTCACCGCGGCCGCATCATGCACTGGCTGCTCATCGACCAGTACTACGAGGGCGACCCGGCCAATCCGGATACCTTCTACCAGCCGCGCCCGTGCATGCAGTGCGAGAACGCGCCGTGCGAGCCGGTCTGTCCTGTCGCGGCGACGGTGCATAGCAGCGAGGGCCTGAACGACATGGTCTACAACCGCTGCGTCGGCACGCGCTACTGCTCCAACAACTGCCCGTACAAGGTGCGCCGCTTCAACTACTTGCAGCACACCAACTATTGGCCGACGATGGACGTGCCGCAGTACAAGCTGCTGATGAACCCGCAGGTGACGGTGCGCACGCGTGGTGTGATGGAGAAGTGTACGTACTGCGTGCAGCGCATCAAGAACGCGCGCATCGAGGCGGAGAAGGAAGGCCGCGCGATCCGCGACGGTGAGATTCTGACGGCGTGCCAGGCGGCGTGCCCGACGAACGCCATCGTCTTCGGCGACTTGAACGACCCGAACAGCCAGGTGAGCAAGCTCAAGCAGCGGCCGACGGATTACGCGCTGCTCGGCGAGCTGAACACCCGGCCGCGCACGACGTTCCTGGCGGCCGTCCGCAATCCAAGCCCGCAGGACAAGAACGCCTAGAGGCGGAGACCCGCGTCAGGGTAGTTTTCTGGGACCTCTGATCTCGAGCGTAGAGGGAGACGCGTAATGGCAGAACCAACGGTCAAAGAGCGGCAGACGACAGTTGTCCCCGCCGATGGCGGCGCAGCCGACGGGCACGATCACCACGACCCGCTGATTGCGCCCGGCCAGACGATGCGGTCGGTGACGGACAAGATTCTCGACATCGCCTTGCAGCGGCGCACCCCGTTTGGCTGGCTCGTCGGCTTCGGGATCGCCTTCCTGTTCACGATGGGGCTGTTCACGACCATCAGCTGGCTGCTGTGGCGCGGCGTCGGCATCTGGGGTAACGAAATCCCCGTCGCCTGGGCGTTCGACATCATCAACTTCGTCTGGTGGATCGGTATCGGCCACGCCGGTACGCTCATCTCCGCCATTCTCTTGCTGCTGATGCAGCCCTGGCGCACGGCCATCAACCGCTTCGCCGAGGCGATGACGCTGTTCGCCGTGGCCTGCGCCGGTCTGTTCCCGCTGCTGCACACAGGGCGTCCGTGGTGGGCCATCTGGCTGTTCCCCTACCCGTCCACGACGGGCATGTGGCCGCAGTTCCGCAGCCCGCTGCTGTGGGACGTGTTCGCCGTCTCGACCTACCTGACTGTCTCGGCCTTGTTCTGGTACACCGGCCTCGTGCCCGACCTGGCGTCGTTGCGCGACAAGACGCGCAACATCTGGATCGCCCGGCTGGCGGGCCTGTTTGCCTTGGGCTGGCGTAACTCCGCGCGGCACTGGGCGCGCTACAGCCGCGTGTATTACCTGTTGGCGGCTCTCTCGGCGCCCCTGGTGCTCTCCGTCCACAGCATCGTGAGCTTCGACTTCGCCGTCGCCATCCTGCCCGGCTGGCACGCGACCATCTTCCCGCCCTACTTCGTCGCGGGCGCTATCTACGCCGGGTTCGCCATGGTGCTGACCCTGATGATCCCGCTGCGCCGCTTCTACAACCTCAAGGGGCTGGTGACGATGCGCCACGTCGACAACATGGCGAAGGTCATGTTGCTGTCGGGCCTGGTGGTCGCCTACGGCTACGCGATGGAATACTTCGCCGCCTTCTACAGCGGCAACATCTTCGAGCGGCAGCTATTCTTCTGGTATCGCCCCTTTGGCCCGTACTGGATGGTCTTCTGGGGCATGATCCTGTGCAACATCATCGTGCCGCAGCTGCTGTGGTTCCGCTTCATCCGGCGCCACACCGTCCTGCTGTGGATCGTCGCGATGTTCATCAACTTCGGGATGTGGTTCGAGCGCTTCAACATCATCGTGACGAGCCTGGCCGAGGGCTTCCTGCCGGCTGCCTGGCGCACGTATGCCCCGACCTTCTGGGACTTCGGGATGTTCTTCGGCACCATCGGGATGTTCGTGGCGCTCATCTTCCTCTTCATCCGCTTCCTGCCGATGATCTCGGCCTTCGAAGTGCGCGAGGAGATTGCCGAAGGCCACGGGCCGGAGAAGACGGTGCAGGAAGTGCCGGGAACGCCACCGTCGTTGACGACGCAGCCGTCGATGGGCGCGGATTGAGAGTGAGGGAGTGACGAAGTGACGAGGAGGCGGCCGGTGACGAAGCAATTTCCCAGCGTCACACCGCCACTCCGCCACACCATCTCGGAGAGGCATCCATGAGTGAGCAAGAAATGGCGCTGGCCGAAGCTCCTTCCACCAAAGATATCACGACGCCGACCGGGCACTACGAGTCGGACGAGCCTGAAGCGCCGCCCTTCGGCCTGATGGCCGAGTTCGACGAGCCGCACGACCTGATCAGGGCGGTCGAGAAGGTGCGGGCCGCAGGCTATCACAAGTACGACGCGTACAGCCCGTTCCCGATGCACGGCCTGACCCACGCGATGGGCCTCAGCCAGCGGCTTATGTCCTGGATCATGGCCGTCGGCGGTGTGCTCGGCATCATCACGGCGATTGCGCTGCAATACTGGGTCGCCGCCATCGTCTACCCGCTGAACATCGGCGGTAAGCCGCTGGCAAGCTGGCCCACGTGGATCCCGGTGACGTTCGAGCTGATGGTCCTCTTCGCAGCGGGGGCCGGGTTCCTCGCCCTGTGGGGGTTGAACGGCCTGCCGCAGCCGTATCACCCGACATTCAATGTGCCGAGGTTCGCGCAGCACGCCAGCATCGACGGCTTCTTCCTGGTGATCGAGTCGACCGACCCGTTATATGATCCTGCCAGGACGAGGGATTTCCTGGCGGGCTTGAAGCCCCGCGAGGTGTTCGATGTTCCGAGCTAATCTTTCTCCCTCACCGTCACGATCACAAATCGTCTCGGGACGTCTCCTGCTCCTGGTGACGCTGGGGCTGGTGCTCGTGCTCACGGCGGGCTGCTCCAACAAGTACCGCAACCAGCTCAGCCCGCAATTCATGGGCAACCAGCCGAAGTACTACCCGCTGGGCGAGACGGACTTCTTCCCGAACAAGATGCAGTCGCGGCCGCTGGAGCCGGGCACTGTCGCGCGTGGGCCGGTGGGCCTCGACCCCGCTTTCTACACCGGTAAGGAGCCAGGCGCGGGCGGCCAGACCAGCGGCCAGGCAACGCCCGGCGCAGCGGGTGCCGCGGGCGGACAGGCGACACCATCTGCCACGGGCGGCGCAGCGGGCGCGCAGGCGACCCCAGGCGCGACGGCGACGGGGCTGGCGACGGGCGCGGGAACACCCTCGGCCGGCGGGCGCACCGCTGTTGCGACACCGTCGGCAAGCGGCGGACAGGGGCCGGGCGCAGGGACGCAGCAGGGCCTCGTGGCGACGCCGCAAGCGCCGAACAGCCCAGCTCAGAGTAACCAGGGGCAGCCGGTGCAGGCGGCCAGCGGCCAGACGGACCAGGCGGCGGGCGGCTTCATCGCAGAATTTCCGTTTGACATTACCCCGGATGTGATGCTGCGCGGCCAGTCGCGCTACAACGCGTTTTGCACGCCGTGCCACGGGCCAGCCGGCTACGGCGACGGCATGATCGTACAGCGCGGCTACACCAAGCCGCCGTCATTCCACCAGGACCGCCTGCGGCAAGCCGCGCCGGGCTACTTCGTCAACGTCATCACGAACGGCTTCGGCCAGATGCCCGACTACTCGGCGCAGATTATGCCGGATGATCGCTGGGCCATCGCGGCCTACATTCGGGCGCTCCAGCTCAGCCAGAATGCCAAGGTGAGTGATCTCACGCCTGAGCAGCGCTCCGCGCTCGGCGTAGGAGGACAGTAATGGCGGCAGCGTCTCCGACCATGACTCAAACGCGCCAGGACGAGCCAGCCTTCGACCGGGCCCAGATGATCGCGCTGGTTGTCGGCGTGATTGGCCTCGTCGCAAGCGCCGCAGCCTGGCTGCTCAACCCGAACTCATTCTTCCCGGCGTACCTGATGGCCGTGTTCTTCTGGCTCGGCGTTGTGTGGGGCACGATGGCCGTGGCGATGGTGTACTATCTGGCGGGCGGTCCGTGGGGCGCGGTCATCCGCACGTTCCTGGAAGCGTCGATGCGTACCTTGCCGCTGCTCGCCGTGCTCTTCCTGCCCTTGCTGCTGGGTATTCCGACGCTGTACATCTGGGCGCGGCCGGACGTTGTCGCGCAAAGCCCGCTGTACCAGTATAAGGTCATCCAGACTGGCTGGCTGAGTGTGCCGTTCTTCATTGGCCGCACCGTGCTCTACTTCGCCGTCTGGTTTGTGCTGGTGACCGTTCTCAATCGCCTGTCGGCGGAGCAGAACCGCACCGGCGACCCGGCGATTCGGGCGCGCATGGGCCGCTGGAGCGCAGCGGGCATGATCCTGCTCATCCTGACCAGCACGTTCGCGGCCTTTGATTGGATCATGTCCATCCAGCCGGCCTTCACATCGACGGCGTTCGGCATCGTCGAAGGCACGAGCATGCTGATTGCCGGTTTCGCCGTCATCATCGTCGTCGCCGCTCTGCTCGCCTACCGCGAGCCGTGGCGCCACGTGTGGTCCTACAAAATCTGGATGAACCTGGGCGGCTGGCTGTTCGCCTTCACCATGCTATGGGCGTACCTGGCGTTCTCCCAGTTCATGCTTATCTGGTACGGCAACCTGCCCGAAGAGATCGAGCCGTATGTCCGCCGCTTCGACGGCGTCTGGGCGTATGTTATCGGGGCGATCTTCATCATCAGCTTTATCGCCCCCTTCATCCTGCTGCTCATGCCGCAGATCAAGTTGAACATGCGGGCAATGCTGGTCGTAGGTATCGTCCTGGCGTTCATGCGCCTGGTGGACACGTACTGGTGGATTGGGCCGGCGTACCCCTATGATGTGGCGACCTCGTGGGTCTACATCACCGCGCCGATTGGTGTCGGCGGCTTGTGGGTCTGGTTCTTCTTGTGGCAGCTCAAGCGGCGCCCATTGCTTCCGCTGCACGACCCGAAGCTCCCGATTGCTCCGGAGGTGGAACATGACTGATGAACAGCGCACGCCGAATGAGTCGGACGCGACGCCCCAGGGTCGCGCTGAGGGTGCGCCGGAGAGTGAGGAGGGCGGCCTGCTCGACTCGCTGAATCGACGCAGCGCGCCCCGGCCCGAGCTGGGCGGCGCCAATGAGCCGAACGAGTCCGAGGGCGATTGGCGCCGTCGGTCGGGTATCGGCCGCCCCGGCGTGCCCATCATCTCGACTGAAGAGGACGAGGCCCCAGCAGGCGGCGCCGCGCCGGTCGCCCAACGCCCGGCGGCCTTCGAGGAGATGACGGGCATCAGCGAGGAGGCGCTCGATGAGGGCGTCGAGCCGGACAAGCCGGACCTGCGGCCGTTCTACGTCTTCATCGCGGCGCTCGTCGTGCTCGGCGCGTTGACCTTCGGCATCGCCACGGGGCTGGTGTGGATCGTCACGGGATACCCGCCTGTCATCGGCCCGCCCACGGGCATCGTCCTGGAAGACTTGCCGACTGTCGCGACCCCCGTGCCGCCGACGGTCCAGGGAAAGCCGCTGGAGGACTGGCAGCTGTACAAGGCCAAGACGGATGCTCTGCTGTACGATGCACCGTCGTGGGTAGATCAGGGCGCGGGTATCGTGCGTATTCCGATTGACCAGGCAATGGCGCTGACGCTCCAGCGCGGCTTGCCGACGCGGACTAACAACAAGTTGCAGTTCGGGACGTATGGCAGCCTCTACCCGCAGATGTCAAGCTCCGGGCGGCAGGCCGCTCCACCGCAACGGTGATGTCATGCTGAACGAAGTGAAGCATCCCGGCGCGACTGGGGACTCTTCGCTGCGCTCAGAGTGACAGGTAAGTTAGCATCGGATTTGGACTAGGATGTGAGGTTGACAATGAAGTTCCGTGTGCTGCTGGTGTTCATGGCAGCCTTGATCGTGACAATGGGAATGGCGGCGCTGCCAGCAATGGCCGACGAGCCGGTCGGCAAGCCCATCGGGCAGTCGGCCACGTTCAAGCCGCCGATCCTTGACAAAGTCGGCTTCGACCAGAAGCTCGGCCAGAAACTCCCGCTGGACCTGACGTTCCGCGACGAGGCGTGGCGCAACGTCAAGCTGAGCGATTACTTCGCCGATGGCAAGCCGGTAATCCTGGTGCTGGCTTACTATCACTGCAAGAACCTGTGTCCAGCGGTCATCGACGAGCTGCACGGGCATCTGTTGGAGCTGCCTCTGACGGCGGGCAAGGACTACCAGGTGGTTACGGTGAGCATCGACCCGCGCGAGACACCGCGCGACGCGATGGATAGCCGCAAGATGTTCCTGATGCGCTCGGCGCGGCAGGAGCTGGATGAGGCGTTGCACTTTCTCACCGGCGACCAGGCGTCGATTGATGCGCTGGCGGACGCGGTCGGCTTCCGCTACACCTACGATGAGGTGAACCAGGAGTACGCCCACCCGGCCGGTGTGATGATCCTGACGCCCGACGGCACAATCTCGCGCTATCTCTTCGGCACGGGCTACAACGACCAGGATCTGCGTCTGGCGCTGGTGGACTCGAGCGAGGGCAAGGTCGGCTCGTTGACAGACAGGATTCTGCTCTACTGCTACCACTACGACCCGTCGGCGGGGCGCTACAGCAGTATCGCGCTGGAGGCGATGCGGATTGGCGGGGCGATTAGCGTCGTGCTGTTGGGTGGCGCTGTCGGGATCCTCCTCATACGGGAGAAGCGCCGACATCCCCACCTGGTGGACGTTGCTGAGACCGAGCAAGACATACCGGAAGACGAAGAAGCCTAAGGACGGCCTATGAGTGCTGAAAGTTTCTGGTCTTATCTGTTTGCCAAGTCAACCACAGGGCGCCAGGTAGACATTCTATTCTGGACCCTGATCTTGGTGACGCTAGCCTTCTCGATCCCTATTGTGGGGACGCTGACGTACTTCGTCTTCAAGTACCGACGCAAGTCGCCTGACGAGGTCCCGCCCCAGATTCACGGCAGCAACCTGCTGGAAATCACGTGGACGGGCATCCCGCTCATCATGGCGCTGGGGTTCTTCTTCTTCAGCGCCACCACATACCTGCATATGGTCGTCCCGCCGGCCAACGCCATGGACATCTGGGTCATCGGCAAGCAGTGGATGTGGAAGACGCAGCAGCCCGACGGCCAGTGGGAGATCAACGAGCTTCACGTGCCGGTCAACACGCCGGTCCGGCTCACGATGACCTCGCAGGACGTTATCCACGCCTTCTATATCCCGGCGTTCCGCACACAGTGGGACGTGCTGCCAGGTCGCTACTCGACGATGTGGTTCCAGGCGACGGAGGTCGGCACGTATCACCTCTACTGCTCGGTCTACTGCGGCACGGAACACTCCGAGATGGTCGGCTGGGTGACGGTGATGGACCCCGGAGACTACGAGAAGTGGCTGGCCGGGAAGGCGGCCACGGCGAGTGCAGCGGGCCAGCCGGTCCAGACACCCGCGCAGCAGGGCGAGGCCCTCTTCCAGAGTAATGGCTGCGCGACTTGCCATGTCCAAGCGGGTGGCGGCATCGGGCCGTCCCTGAAGGGAGTCGCCGGCTCGCAGGTGCAGCTCGAAGACGGCTCGACGGTCACGGCGGATGACACGTATCTGCGCGAGTCCATCCTTCAGCCCGCCGCGAAGGTGGTGAAGGGCTACCCGAACGTCATGCCATCGTTCCAGGGACGCGTGACGGAGGAGCAGATTATTGCTCTGCTCGCCTACATCAAGTCCCTTAAGTAATACTTTGAGAGGAGCGTAAGCCTATGGCAAGTGTCGCACTACCTGCCCCACGCAAAACGACGTCGCGAAACTACCTGAACGCGGCGACGACAGTGAAGTCGTGGCTGTTGACGACGGATCACAAGCGCATCGCCATCTTGTATCTCATCTCCATCTCGGTGATGTTCGTGCTGGGCGGCGCGGCGGCGGGCCTCATCCGTCTGCAGCTTCTGACGCCGAACAACACCCTGCTGACATACGACGCCTACAACAAGAGCTTCACGATGCACGGCGTCATCATGGTTTTCTTCTTCCTGATCCCGTCGATCCCGGCGGTGCTGGGCAACTTCATCCTGCCCATGCAGCTCGGCGCGAAGGACCTGGCGTTCCCGCGGCTCAACCTGCTGAGCTGGTACGTCTACATGGTCGGCGCAATCTTCACCCTGGTCGCGCTGCTGTGGGGCGGGGTTGACACGGGCTGGACGTTCTACACGCCATACAGCACGCAGTACTCGGCGACCGCCGTCATCCCCGTGGGTCTGGGCGTGTTCATCGTCGGCTTCTCCTCGATTCTGACGGGCCTCAACTTCATCGCCACGATCCACACGATGCGCGCGCCGGGCCTGACCTGGTTCCGCCTGCCGCTGTTCATATGGGCCTTGTACGCCACGAGCCTGGTCATCATGCTCGGCACGCCGGTCATCAGTATCACCGTCCTGATGGTCGCCATCGACCGCATCCTGCACGTCGGCATCTTCGATCCGGCGTTGGGCGGCGACCCGCTGCTGTTCCAGCACCTGTTCTGGTTCTACTCGCACCCGGCGGTGTACATCATGATCCTGCCGACGATGGGCGTCATCAGCGAGATCTTTGCGACGTTCTCGCGCAAGCCCGTCTTCGGCTACCCGTTCGTCGCCATGTCGAGCCTGGCCATCGCCATCCTCGGCTTCCTGGTGTGGGCGCACCACATGTTCGTCGCGGGCATCTCGGCCCAGTCGGCGCTCATCTTCTCGTTCCTGACCTACCTGGTGGCTATCCCCTCGGCGGTCAAGACGTTCAACTGGACGGCGACGCTGTACAAGGGGTCCATCAGCCTGGACACGCCGATGATCTACGCGCTGTCCTTCATCGGCATCTTCCTGATCGGCGGCTTCACCGGGCTGTTCCTGGCCTCCCTCGGCACGGACATCCACCTGACCATGACCTACTTCATCGTGGCCCACTTCCACTATATCATGGTTGGCGGCGCTATCTTCGGCTTCTTAGCCGGGCTGCACTACTGGTGGCCGAAGATGACCGGCAAGATGTACTCCGAGTTCTGGGGCCGAATTTCGTCCGTCGTGATCTTTATTGGCTTCAACATGACCTTCTTCCCGCAGTTCATCGCGGGCTACTGGGGCATGCCGCGTCGCTACCACACCTACGCGCCCGAGTACCAGATCCTCAACGTCCTGTCTACGGCGGGCGCGACGATCCTGGCGGTGGGCTATATCCTGCCCGTCATCTACCTGCTCGCCTCGCTGCGCAACGGCAAGCCGGCGGGCAACAACCCGTGGGGCGCGACGACGCTGGAATGGCAGACGTCGTCGCCACCGCCGACGTACAACTTCCTGAAGACGCCGATTGTGACGGACGCCGTCTATCACTTCCATCTGCCCGCCGGTGACATTGCCGTCGACGGCCACGGGGATGGACAGGCCCTCGGTCCCGGCTCGGCGCCCGCGACACCGGCCCTGCCCGCCAAGACCACAGACGAGCGCTAAGGAGGCACATCTTGGCTCAACAAGTGGCTCGACCGACTGTCCCGGCTGTTCCACGCGCTGCCGCGCCCATCGAGGCGGAGCACCACGTGGAGCACCTGGGCCACCATTACGAGAGTCTGGACCAGCAGCACCACGCGAACATGGTCGGGATGTGGGTCTTCCTGATGACCGAAATCCTGCTGTTCGGCGGTCTGTTCTGCGCCTACTTCTACTACTTCGCCGCTTACCACGAGGTGTGGATGGAGGCAACGCGGCTCCAGAACATCGTGGCCGGGACGATCAACACGGCCGTCCTGATTATCAGTAGCATGTTCGTGGCGCTCGCCATCTGGGCCGTGCAGACGAACCGCATCCGCATGGCCCAGATCCTGCTGGCCCTGACCATCGTGTGCGGCCTGATCTTCCTGGTCATCAAGGGCTACGAGTACTACAGCCACTTCACCGAGGGGCTGGTGCCTGGCGCGATGTTCCAGTGGGAGGGGCCGGCGGAGATGAAGCGGCCGGCGCAGCTCTTCTTCTGGCTGTACTGGGTGATGACCGGTCTGCACGCCGCCCACATGGTGATCGGTATCTCGATCATCGGCTTCATCCTCTACAAGACGATGAAGCGCACCTACTCGCCCGCGTACTTCACGCCGGTCGAGCTGGGCGGCCTGTACTGGCACTTGATCGACATCGTCTGGGTCTTCCTGTTCCCCATGCTGTATCTGATGGGCGGTCACTACGGGCAATAAATCGTTGAGGTGAACATGGCAACACATTCTCCTGAAACTACGCACGGTCACGAGGGGGGGACTGCCCACCACGTCACGTCGTCGCGCCTGCTTATCATGACCGGCGGCGCGCTGCTGGTGTTGACCGTTTTGACCGTGGCGGCCTCCTTCATCGACCTGGGCGCGCTCAACGACGTCGTGGCGCTGGTAATTGCCATCACCAAGGCCCTGCTGATTATCTTCATCTTCATGGGCCTGCGCTGGAGCACCCAGATCCCGCGCCTGCTCTCGCTCGTCGGCCTGTTCATGCTGCTGTTGCTGATCATCGCCACCTTGAGCGAGTTGCTCACGCGCGTCTGGGTCCCGCTTCCCGGCCATTGATGTCTTGCTTTTAGAGCGGCAAGGCCCTGTGAGGGGCGAACCTCACAGGGCCTTGCGCTATTTCTGTAACCCCCAAGACCATCTGTCACAAGGGCGAGGGATTGCTTCGCTTTGCTCGCAACGACAGCCTTTCTCGCAATGACAGCCTTTCTTCCAACAATGGGTATTACGGCTCGAAGTCTTCGTCATCCAGGGAGGTGTCGAAGTCCTCGTCGCTCAGCATGAGAAACGCGTCAGTTCCAGAACCGCACGCAGGACACTTGCGTGGCGGTCGAGCGCCGACGGCGATAGTGCCGCACTGGGTGCATTCCCACTGCGTTTGCGGACGCGCGGCCGTTGCGCTGGCGCGCCCCCAGCGGTCGCTGGCGACGGGCGTCTCATCCAGCTCTAGCTCATCCGAGGCCAGGCCGGCGTCTTCGTCCCAGTCGTCTAGCTCATCGTCGGCCGGCACCAGCTCAACGGGGTCCAGGTCCTCGACGATCCATTCGACATCACATTCCTCGCACCGCACGTGGGCGCCAACCCGACGTGGAATCAGCATATCAGCACTGCACTCGGGATTGGGACAAACTGCCATCACCGGCATCTCAGAAGTCTCCCTCAGCCATTTACGAATTGACCACAGCAAACGCTACAAACATTCGCGCACCCCGGACAGTCCCGCAGGTGCGCGCCTCAATTAAAGGCATTATAACGGCCCGCTTTCGTTTCGTCAAGGGGTAAAATGGCGTTGCCGATGCGTTGCCGCTATAATTTGGCGTTGTCTTTGCGACTGACACCTGGACGTGATTGAATGTTGTGATGAGCAAGACGCGCTGGCTCTTACTCCTGGCGATTATCCTGTTGGGCGCAGCGCTGCGCCTGGTCAAAATCGACTCGATCCCACCCGGCCCGAGCTTCGACGCCACTTTCTACGGCCTGGACGCGCTGGACATCCTTCACGGCGCGCGGCCGGTCTTCGAGGCGACAAACGCGGGCCGCGAGGCGCTCTTCAGCTACCTCGTGGCGCTCATCTACCTGTTCACCGGCCCCGGTGGACTGGGCATCTACCTGGCGTCGGCGGCGGTCGGCATCCTGACCTTGCCTGCCATCTATCTCGCCGCCCGTGAAGTCCTGGCCGACGAGGAGGATGCGCTGCGGGAGTGGGGGCCGCTGGCGGCGACACTGTTCGTGGCCGTGTCGTACTGGCACGTCCAGCTCAGCCGCCAGGGCGTGCGCGCGATCCTCGTCCCTTTCTTCACGGCGCTTGTGGTGTATTTCCTCTGGCGCGGGCTGCGCACGGGCCGCGTGGCGATGTTTGCGGCCTGCGGCGTGATGCTCGGCCTGAGCATGTACAGCTACCAGGCAATCCGCCTCGTGCCGGTGCTCGTCGTCGCCGCCTTCGTCGGGGCGCGGCTGTGGCGGACGACCTGGCCGCGCGCCGCGTGGCGGAATCTGGCCCTCGTCTTCGTCCTCGCTGCTGTCGTGGCCCTGCCGCTGGCGGTGTACGCCGTCAACCACCCCCAGGAGTTCAATCAGCGCGTCGAGGACGCCCTGGTGCTGAATAACGCGGGCGAGACGACGACAGGCGTGCAGGCGCTGCGTGACCAGGTCGTCGATACGCTGCTGATGTACAGCTTTCGCGGCAACGACTCGCCCATCAAGAACATCCCGTATCACCCCGGATTGGACCCGTTCCTGTCCGCTCTGTTCATGCTCGGCATCCTTGTCGCCGTCATTCGTATCCGTCGCCTGCCATACGCCTTTCTCCTCGTCTGGCTCGCCTTGCTGATGGTTCCGTCGATGCTGGCGAGCCTCGGCGCGGCGGAGAAGCGGGCGAGCGGGACACTGCCGTCGGTGGCAATCCTGGGGGCCATCGGCGCGCTGGTGACGTGGGAGGTTGTGCGCGGCCTATTCGCTCGTTGGACGCCGCAAGTCCGCGCGGTAGAGGTGGGGGGGGCGGCGCTGCTCCTCGTCGGCTTCGCCTACGCTGGGCTGACGACAGCGCATGACTACTTCGTGACCTTCGGGGAAAACGGCGACCTGTTCACGCACTTCGAGGCGGGCCAGGCGGCCATCGGCAAGTACATTGCAACGCTGCCCAAGGACCAGCTTGTCTACATCGATCCCATCGCCGCGGAACACGTCGGCTTGCAGCTCAGCTCCAACCTGCGGCCAGACGTGCGGAGCTACAACGGCAAGCTCTGCCTGCGCTTCCCATCGGAAGCGCCGAACGGCGCGACGTTCGTCATCGTGCCGGAGGAGGACAAGCACGGGCTGGACACGGTCGAGACGTACTTTCCAAAGGGGGAGATTGTCGGGGTTGGGCCACTGCACCAGACGCAGCCGTACTTTTTCGCCTACCGCATCCCGCCGGGTTCGCGCATCAACATCAACCCGGCGCACCGCGTGGACGCCAACTGGGACGGCAAGATTCGCCTGCTCGGCTACGACCTCGACGCCCCGAACTATGATCCGGGGCAGGAGATCGACATGAACGTCTACTTCGAGGCGCTGGACGCGATGGACACGAACTACACCGTGTTCGTCCACCTGCTCGGCCCGACGAACCCGGCCGAAGGCAGCCCAATGTGGGCGCAGTCGGACAGCGAGCCGTGCGAGCGCTTCGTGCCGACGTCGACGTGGCGCAAGGGGGAGGTCCTCCAGCACCGTGTGCGGCTGCCCATCCCGAAGAACGCGCCGACCGCCGACTACCAGCTTGAGGTGGGGTTCTACGATCTGGAGACGATGGAGCGGCTACCCGTGGCGAGCGCGGGCGCGGGCGCGAAGGACAACGCGGTGAGTCTGGGGAACGTCGCTATTGGTCCATACTAAAGGCCGCTGACCTGTCGTTGCGAGCGCAGCGAAGTAACCTGCCGCTCTTGTGATAGACGGGCCAGTGCGAGAACAGGTCGCTCTAGCCAACCGGGGGATTGCTTCGTCGTCCTATCGTCCTCCTCGCAATGACCGCATCACCTGTCGTTGCGAGCGGAAGCGAAGCAACCTCCCGCCCTTGTGATAGACGGGCCAGTGCGAGAACAGGTCGCTCTAGCCAACCGGGGGATTGCTTCGTCGTCCTATCGTCCTCCTCGCAATGACCGCATCACCTGTCGTTGCGAGCGGAAGCGAAGCAACCTCCCGCCCTTGTGATAGACGGGCCAGTGCGAGAACAGGTCGCTCTAGCCAACCGGGGGATTGCTTCGTCGTCCTATCGTCCTCCTCGCAATGACGCCTTGGCCCGGTGCTCGGCCAGCGATTCGTCAGCCAACTGTTGCAGGACATCAGAGGAGTTGGCAAAGGTGGTGTCCCATCGCTGTTCTGAGCGCAATTCCTCTAGTATCCACTGTGCCAGGGCGTCTTGCTCCGGTTCACTTAGCTTGGCTGCTTCCGCAAACGCTTTTTCGAGAAGGCCGGTCATGGTGATAAGGCTCCTGGGTCAAATTGGGGCGATAGGGAAGGGATCGAATGGATGCTATTATACGCGCCGGACCATCTTGAGCAAGGCGTATAGGACGGCAAGGGTTCTACATGTTGAGCCATCGTGAATCATCTTTCGCATTTCGGCTGGATGTGCTATACTATCCTTACTGTATTATTGGGAGGACTCTGCGTTGAATATTACCGAGCAAGGTGTGGAAAATCACCAAACCGTTCTGGTCGTCGAAGTCGAGCCGGAGCGGGTCGAACGCGCTAAGCAACAGGCAGCGCGCCGCATTTCCCAGCGTTATCGCATTCCCGGCTTCCGCCCGGGCAAAGCCCCTTACAGTCACATCGTTCGCGTGTTTGGCGAGCCACAGGTGCTCGAGGCGGCCATTGAGGACATGGGGCCGCAGGTCTACAAGGAAGCGGTCGAGCAGCAGGGCCTGGAGCCGTTCGCGCCGGGTGAGGTCAAGGTGCTCTCGAATGAGCCGCTGACCTTCCAGCTTCTCGTCCCGATGACGCCTACCGTCGATCCAGGCGACTATAAGTCGGTGAAGGTCGAGGCGACTCTGCCTGAAGTCACCGACGACGACGTGGAAGACCAGATCGAACGTCTTCAGCAGCAGCAAGCGACGTGGACGCCGGTTGAGCGCCCCGCCCAGCTCGACGACATGATTACAGCTGACGTCGTGGGCACGATGGGCGAGGAGCGCATCATCGAGACCTATGGCGACGAGTTCGTCCTGAAGGAAGAGTCCTTCCGCGAGTTCCCGCCGGGCTTCATGGACGAGGTCATCGGCATGTCCGACGGCGAGACGCGGGAGTTTAACCTGACGTTCCCGGAAGACTTCGAGCGCGAGGCGCTGCAAGGCAAGACGGCGGACTTCAAGGTGACGCTACATAGCGTCAAGGAGCAGAACCTGCCCGAGCTGGACGACGCGTTCGCCCAGGGCGTCAGCAATGAGTTCCAGACGCTTGAAGACCTGGAAAAGCGCATCCGCCAGAACCTGGAGTTTCAGGCGGCCCGCGAGGCGCGCGAGAAGCTCGAGAACGAGATCCTCGACGGTGTGCTGGCGCAGGCGGTTGTGAACTTCCCGCCCATTTTGTTGCAACAGCAGATCGAGGAAGAGGTCGAGCGGCAGGAGAAGACGCTGGAGCGCATGGGCTTCACCCTGGACAACTTCCTGCGCATGACGGGCCGCACGCCGGAGACCTTCCGCGAGGAGATGGCGCCGGAGATCGAGCGCCGCATCCAGCGCACGCTGCTCCTGGACGACATCGCCCGGCGCGAGAACATCGAGCCGCCGGCGGACTTCCCGGCGGAGCAGCGCGGCAATGCGCGCCTGCGCGCATCCCTCGACTGGCTTGTCGAGAACGCGGCGGGCGTCGGGCCGGCCTGGCCGGCGGACCAGATGGCGTCCCTGGCCGAGACGGAGGATGAGGTGTCGGACGTTGCCGAGGCGGAGGAGGTCGTGGAGGTTCCGTTTGGCTCGGAGACCCCCGTCGTCAAAACGGCGGAGGACATGACGGCGGCGGAGCCGGAAGACACCGTCGAGGCGAAGAGCGCGACGACCGAGTAGACCGCCTTGACGCGGCCACGTAAGGGGATGCCTCCCAACTCCATCTATCTTATGACCGATTCATCATGAAAACGCGGCTGACGGCATGTGACTTGCATAGGCTGCGCTTTTGTGGGCGCTCGGGATGGATGTGGCACGCCGTCATCACACCTTGGACGCTTTGATGATCGGGCTTTGGGATGACATAGCAGCCCCGCGATAGTAAGAGATTAGCGCAAGTGCAGAAAGGACGTCTCGATGGATCCCATGGCTTTGATCCCCATGGTTATCGAGAACACCGGCCGAGGCGAACGCCACATGGATATCTTCTCCTTGTTGCTCAAGGAGCGGATTATCTTCCTCGGCACGGGCATTGATGACCAGATTGCCAACCTTATCATTGCTCAGCTCCTCTGGCTCGACAGCCAGGACCAGGAAAAAGAAATTCGGATGTACATCAACTCGCCTGGCGGCGTCGTCTATTCCGGCCTCGGAATCTACGACACCATCCAGGCGATTCGCGCGCCTGTATCAACCGTGGCCGTCGGCATGACGGCGAGCATGGGGACAGTGCTGCTGGCGTCGGGCACGAAGGGCCGCCGCTACGCCCTCCCCAACGCGACCATCCACATGCACCCAGCGGGTGGCGGCGCGCGCGGCTACACCCAGGACATCGAGATCATGGCGCGGGAGATTGTGCGTCTACAGCGCCGCATGAACGAGATCATGTCCCACCATACCGGCCAGACCATCCAGCGCATCGCCCGCGACTTCGACCGCGACCGCTACATGGACGCCATCGCGGCCAAGGAATACGGCCTGATTGACGAAGTCCTGCCCGGACCTGAAATCCACTTCAGCGAAGAGGCGCGTCCCGAGGACGTGCGCAACGACGACGGACAAAAGCAAGAGGTGAAGGCTGATGGCAAAGACTAGTCGGCGTGGGGGTGGGCACGTCTGCTCCTTCTGCAAGCGCGAGCAAGACCAGGTCAATCGATTGATCGCGGGGCCAGACAACGTCTATATCTGTGACGAGTGTGTGGACCTGTGTAAGGAGATGCTGCTGGAGGAAGCCCAGGAGACAACGCCCCCGTCGCGTGACTTCAACTTGCCGAAGCCGCCTACGCCGCGAGAGATCTACCGGCGCTTGAACGAGTACGTGATCGGCCAGGAGAGGGCGAAGAAAGTCCTCTCCGTGGCCGTGTACAACCACTACAAGCGCATCCGCGCCGGTGTCCGCTCGGACGACGTTGAGTTGCAGAAGAGTAACATTCTGCTCATCGGGCCGACGGGGTGCGGCAAGACTCTCCTGGCGCAGACCCTGGCGCGCATCCTGGATGTGCCGTTCACCATCGCCGACGCGACCGCTCTCACCGAGGCCGGCTACGTGGGCGAGGACGTGGAGAACATCCTGCTGCGGCTGATCCAGGCGGCGGACTACGATCTGGAGCGCGCGTCGAAGGGCATCGTCTACGTGGACGAGATCGACAAGACGGCGCGCAAGACGGGCGACAACCCGTCTATTACCCGCGATGTCTCCGGCGAGGGTGTGCAGCAGGCCCTGCTCAAGATTATCGAGGGCACGGTGGCGAGCGTCCCGCCGCAGGGTGGGCGCAAGCACCCGCACCAGGACTTCATCCAGCTCGATACGTCGAACATCCTGTTCATCTGCGGCGGCGCGTTCGAGGGCATCGATAAGATTATCGGCAAGCGCGTTGTCGACAAGTCGCCCATCGGCTTCCAGTCGGAAGGGGCAGTTGGCCCGAAGGACCTGAGGCCCGGCGAGCTGTTGGAGCGCATCAACGCCGACGACCTGCTAGAGTACGGCATGATCCCAGAGTTCATCGGCCGTCTGCCGGTCACGGTGTCGGTGGACCCGCTCGACAAGGCGATGATGATCGAGATTCTGACCAAGCCGCGCAACGCCCTGGTCAAGCAGTTCCAGAAGCTATTCTCGCTGGATAAGGTGGACCTGGTCTTCACGCCCGAGGCGCTGGAAGCGGCGGCCGAGGAAGCGATGAAGATTAGGACGGGCGCGCGCGGCCTGCGCACGATCATCGAGAGTGTGCTGCTGGATGTGATGTTCGAGATCCCCAGCCGGAACGACGTCCGCAAGGTGGTCATCAGCCCGGAAACCATTCGGCGCAGTAGCGCCCCGCTGCTGATGACTCAGTCGGAGCAACCCCTCGACTGGGACGAGATGGAGAAAACGGCGTAGCCGAGACGGCTGCCGTGGCGCAATAAGTGCAAGATCAGCGGGGAGTGGGATGAGTGAATCATCCACTCCCCGTATCCATTTAAGTGAGGGAATTCAAAGTGAGTGACGAGAAGATTCCCGTGCAGGTTGTGAACAATCCCGCTGCGAAGCGCTTCGAGACGCACGTTGACGGCCACCTGGCCATCCTCCAGTATGCCGTGAAGCGGGGCAAGATTGTGTTCCTGCATACCGAGGTGCCGGATGAGTTGGAGGGGCAGGGCATCGGCGGCCAGCTGGCGAAGGCGGGGCTGGAGTACGCCCGCGCCGAAGGGCTGGGGGTTGTATCCGAGTGCCCGTTCGTGAGTAGCTACATCCAGCGCCACCCGCAGTATCAAGAGCTTGTGACAGCGCTATAGGGGAGGCGAGCGATGGACGACGAAGACTTGATTGTGCAGGTGGTTCACAACCGGGCGAAGAGTCGCTTCGAGGCCGAGGTCGACGGCAAGATGGCGGTCCTGGACTACGTCGAGTCACCAGGCCGGATTACGTTCACCCACACGTATACGCCGATTGGGCTGCGCGGGCGCGGCATCGCCAGCCAGGTCGTCCACGCCGGGTTAGAGTATGCCCGCGCCAACAACCTGGCGGTCGTGCCCCAATGCTGGTTCGTCGCCGACTACATCGACGGCCAGCCGGAATACGAGGCGCTGGTATACAAAGGGTGAGAGGCAGAATGCTGCACCAGGGGCGCAGACTCGAAGTCTGCGCCTGAGATGGGGAAGCCTGCCGAGGCAGGCTGGGATAGGCGTGATGTGCGCTCGCCAGCCTGTTTCGAGCAGGCTTTGCTGTCTCAGACGCCGATTGAAATCGGCGGCGTCGGTTGGCGACAAATGGCTCGCGCCGACAGCACCGGCTGTCATTGCGAGGAGGACGATAGGACGACGAAGCAATCTCGCGGCGGGGGGAATCCCCGCTGTACGCGGCGGTAGCGCATCTTTCGCTAAAGCGTGGGGTTGCTTCGTTGCGCTCGCAACGACTCGCTATAGATTCTCAATCTCCACACTCTCGATCTTTTCGCTCAGCGGGATGCCGAAGACGCGGGCGTAGAAGGTGAGTTCGGCTTCCAGGGCGCGGCGGTTGGTGTCGGCGCGCCGGAAGCCGTGGCCCTCGCCCTCGAACGCCAGGTAGGCGACCGGCAGCCCCTTCTCGCGCAGCGCCGCGACCATCGCTTCGGCCTGGTTGGGCGGCACGACCTTGTCATCTAGCCCCTGGAAGAAGATGATGGGGCAGGACAGGCGCTCGGTGAAGTGGACCGGCGAGCGCTCGATGTAGACATCGCGGCCGTCGGGGTAGGGCGCGACGAGGCCGTCGAGGTAGCGCGCCTCGAACTTGTGGGTGTCCCGCGCCAGGGCCTCTAGATCGCCGATGCCGTAGTAGCTCGCGCCGGCCTTGAAGACGTTGGTGAATGTCAGCGCCGCGAGAGTCGTGTAGCCGCCAGCGCTGCCGCCGCGAATGATGAGCCGGTTCGGGTCAACCCGCCCCCCTTCGGCCAGCCAGCGCGCGCCGTTGGCGCAATCCGCCACGTCCACAATCCCCCACTGCCCGTTCAACCGGTCGCGGTAGGCGCGGCCAAAGCCCGTGCTGCCGCCGTAGTTTACGTCCAGGACGGCGAAGCCGCGGCTCGTCCAGAAAGCGACGTCGGGCCGCATGACAGCTGTCGTCGCGCTCGTCGGTCCCCCGTGGCTGATGACGATGAGCGGCGGGCGCTCGCTGTCCGGCGCGGCGTAGTCTGGGTTGTGGGGCGCGTAGAAGAAGCCGTGCGCCGTGCGGCCGCCGTCGGTAGGGAACTCGACAGGCTCTGGCGTCGGCAGGTAAGCCTCGTCGATGCCGGGGGTAGCCACGGTGTACAGCACGTCGAGCCGGTCAGCAGCAGTATCGAGCATGGCGATGGACGGTGCGATGGCGGGGGCTGCGGCCGCAAAGACGACCCGCCCGTGGATGGCCTGCACCGCAGTGATTTCGGTGTAGGGCGTATTCACCGACGTGAAGGGCTGACCGTCCATCGGGAACAAGCCCAGGCTCCACATCCCGCGCCGATTGTAGGCCGCGGCGATGGTGTCCGGGCTGATGAAGGCGTAAGTAGACTGGCCCATCACCCACTGCGGCATGCCAATCTCCGCGTCGATGGGGTGCAGCGCATCGACCTTGCCGTCGCGCCAGCAGTACAGGTTCCACCAGTCGCTGCGGTCCGAGACGAACACCAGTGTGCCATCCGGGGACCAGCGCGGCTGGAAGATGGACTCGCCGTGGCCGCCCGCGATTTGCCGCATGTTGGCGAGCGCGCCGTCCGGCTGCACGTCGGCGAGCCACAGCGCCGTCTCGGTCCAGGGCATCTGCGGGTGGTTCCACTGGAGCCAGGCGAGGCGGCGGCCGGACGGGTCGAGCGCCGGTGAGGCGTAGAAGTCGGCGCCCGAGGCGAGAATGCGCCCGCTCTCATCCCCATCCAGGCTCACCGAGACCAGGACGTTCGAGCACTCCGCGCCGGGTGTCGAGTGATCCTCGCGGACACAGATGAGGTGGCGCCGCGCCCGGTCAACCACCATGTTGGCGAAGTGCCACGGTCCCTCAGCGGTAATGGGCTGCGGCGTAGTGTCCCCTTCTTGTCGGTAGAGGCGGTTGTCGGCGAAGTTCGAGAAGATGACGCCGCCGTCGGCTACGGTGAAAGCGCCGCCGCCGTACTCGTGGACGCGGTCGCGCACGTTGAACCCCTGGGGCGTGACCGTCTCGATGCGGCCATTGGCGCGCCGCCGGACCAGGGCCATGCGCCCGCCTTCCTGGGGGCGCGGCTCGGTCCAGTAAACGTCGCCGTTGTCGACGCCGATCTGGTAATCGCCCAGGCGGCGGAGCGCGTCGGCAGCGCCGGCAACGTCGGCGGTGATGGGGGATGTCCAGCTTCCGTAGGGGGCGATGCGCCTGGTCATAGACAAACTCCTGTTGGGCTAAACGTCAAGTGGTCATTGCGAGGAGGGACGACGAAGCAATCTCACGGGGGGGATAGACACGTCATTTCCGATATTGGACGGTCTATCGGAAGGGCGGGAGATTGCTTCGCTTTGCTCGCAATGACTGGAAGCTCTGCGCCTCTGTGGCGGTCTTTCTTGGCCTGTCAGGCCGTCGCAGAGCTTGTCCATGTTTGTACAAGCTCCCACGTGAGCGTGTGCTGGTTGAGCGCCAGCTCCAGTCGGTCGGCGTTGGGCAGCATTACCAGGACGTGGCGGTAGGGGACGCCGTCGCGGGTCTCGACCCACGACCGTCCAACGTCCGCAACCGTTTGCCGCCGCCCGCGCCACGTCACGCTGACGGGCGTGATGTTGCCCTTTTCTAGCCGCGCTTCAACTTCGATGGGGTCCGGCATAGCCTTCCTCAATTCGGGAGGTCCAGGACGTACAGGTTGCGGTCCTGCGCCGCCATGAACACGATGCGCTTGCCGTCCGGGGACAAGGCCCAGTCCCCGAAAGAAATCTTGAACGGCGTCGTCTTGGGGTCGGTGAGGGCGTGCGTCGTGTTCGTCTCCACGTCGTACTCCCACACGCTGTGGCTCGTGGTCTCAGGCTCGAAGGGAATGTAGACCAGCTTGGTGTTGCCCCGCCAGGCGGCCGGGCCGAAGAAGGGCAGCTTGCGCTGGTCCGTACCGTCGGTGCGGATGAGCCAGAGGCCGTTGCGCTCCGGGTGGTCGTCCAGGACGATGGTGTAGAAGAGCCACTGGCCGTCGGGCGAGAGCGCGCCGCGGTTGATGCGCTCGCCGCGCAGAATCTCCTTCATCGAGCCATCGGCCAAGTCGAGCACCCAGAACGCGATGTCTTGGGTGGTCGTATCAGGGCGGCCGCTGACGAGCAGGCGGCGGCCGTCGGGGAACCAGGACGCGCCCGCCCGCGTGCTGAGCAGGCTGGCGATGGTGCGCGCGTTGCTGCCGTCGATGTTAGCCATGCGAATCTGGGTGTGGCGCCCCTCGAAGGGGCCGGTTGCCTCGGCGGTGATGGACCACACGACCTGCTGGCGGTCGGGCGAGAGCGTGACCTGGCAGCCGGTCGGCGCAATGATGCTGCACCGGCCGGTGTTGATGCGCCACGTTTTCCCATCGCTGGGCCGCTCGATAATGGCGAAGCCGTCACCGCGCGTGGTGATGTACTGGAAGTCGCCCGTCCACTGCGCCACGCGGGCTTCGAAGACCTCTGGCTTGGCGCCGGGCGTGGTCACGTCGATGCCATAATAGGCGGTCGCAGCGTCGGGCGAGGGCTTGTCCAGGTAGATGACCTTGCTGCCATCCGGCGACCACGACGGCGCGACGCAGCAGCCGTCCTGGGTGAGCTGCCGCGCCTGGGGCGGCGGGGTCGGCGATGGCGTCGGCGAGGCTGTTGGCGTTGGTCGCGGGGTCTGCGTCGGCGGCGCGGCGGTGGCGGTAGCGGTGGGTTGGGCAGCGGGCCTGGCGGCGCTGCCGCTGCTGGCGATGGGGTTGCCGCTTGTCGTGGTTGGGCCCGCAGCGGGCGTCCCGTCCCCTGCGGCTATGGCATTCGAGGGCGGCGTCGGCGTGGACTGGCAGGCAGCCAGCACGAGGGCCAGCGCCGCCATGACGATCAGATAGCGCACAAGTCTCTCTCCTTTAGGGAGGCCAATCGCGGAAATTATAGGGAACTTGCAAGGTCTTTCCAAGGAATTCAAGGTTGCTATGTGTTGATACGTGTTGCAAGTTGTTGGAAAGTATGATATACTGATACTGGTCTTATTGGTCTCCGTCTTTTGCAGTGGAGGAACCTTTGCCACTGCCCCATCGTTCTTATTCTGTGGCCGCCATCATCTCATCATTTAGGGAGGACTCATGACATCGAAATCTGGCACGAAGCGGGGACGCCTGGTGTGGCTGTCCCTGGCCCTGGTGGCCGTCGCGGTCGCCATCTCATCGTGCAGCCAGTTGCGGCAAGTGCTGCCGGGCGGCTCTCAGCCGACGGGAACGGCGGTCGCGGGCCGGCAGACCGGCGGGACGCCCGCGGCGACAGGGGCGGCTGGCGCGGCGGCCAAGGCAACCTCATCGCTGCCTGCCGTCGGCAAGACCGTGGCAACGCCCCAAGCGGCGGCGAAGACCGCCGCTACACCGCAGGCGGGCGCGACAGCCCAGGCGGCTCCGAAGGCAGCGGCGACGCAGCCGGCGGCGGCTCAGGCCCAGCCGACCGGCCAGCTTCGGTCCCAAGCGACTAGTCAGCCCCAGGCCCAACCGACCGGCGCTCCCCAGGCACAAGCGACGGGCCAGCCCCAGGCGCAGCAGCCCCAAGCGCAGCCGACGGGCGCGGCGGGCGCAGCCGCCGGCGCCGCTGGTGGCGCGCAGCCATCCGGCGGACAGCCTGGCGGGTTGGAGGGTCAGGCGTGGAAGTTGACATCGTACGCCAACGCAAGGGGCGTGATGACCAACATGCCCACCAATGCGCGCACAACCCTGGAGTTCAACAACGGCAAGATTACCGGCAACGCGGCCTGCAACAGCTACTTCGGGTCGTACAGCACCAACGGCAACCAGGTGATGATCAGCGAAGTGGCGTCGACGCGCAAGGCATGCACTCCGGCCATCATGACACTGGAGGATGACTACTTCGTGGCGCTGCAGGCGGCGGCCTCCTACAAGATCACCGGCGATACGCTGGAACTGATGAACAACGCGGGCAAGACGACCCTGAAGTACCAGGTCAGCAAGCCTGTGTCGCTCACGACGACCCGCTGGATTGCGACTGGCTACAACAACGGCAAGGGCGGCGTGCAGACGCTGGCTGCCGGCACCGAGATCACCGCGATCTTTGGCACCGACGGCAAGGTCACAGGCTCGGCCGGCTGCAACTCGTACAACGCGACGTACCAGACGACCGACAACAATATCCAGATCGGTGCGCCGACTTCGACGCGCCAGGCGTGCGCGCAGGCCGTCATGCAGCAGGAGAATGCCTACCTGGCGGCGCTGCCCAACGCGACGACCTACACCATCCGCGAAGACGTGCTGGAGCTGCGTGACGGTTCTGGAGCGCTTATTGCCAACTACCGAGCGTCCAAGTAATCTCTCGCCCTGGAGGAGGGCTTGACCGGCTACCCTGCCCCGGGTAGCCGGTTGCTTTTTGTGACTGCTCTAGGCGACGATGAGCCGACATTGTGGTATACTGGTTCGGAAATGAGGGATGGCCTGACGGGGGGAGGCTGTCGAGCGGGGGGCAAGGAGAACGCATGCGAGTCCATAGAGCGGTCATTGTGGGATTGTTGGCGATTGTGGCGTCACTGCTGTTCGTCGCCCTCGCCCTGGGCCAGCCACTACCCGGGGCGCAGGCCGCGCCAGGCGTGCCGCCCGTCACCCTGACACCATCGGTCACACCTACCCCAACCGCGACACCGCCGAGCGGCGATATCACCCTGACAGGGCAGGTCACAGACGCCTGGACGGGCCAGGGCCTCGCCCACGCGATTGTGTCGGTGGCGTCGTGCTTCCCACGGGCCTACTCGGCGACGACAGGCCCAGATGGCCGCTACAGCCTCTTCTTGCCAGGCGACTACTTCACGTGCGGCACAGCCCCGCTGCGGGTCGAGGCGGCGGGCTACCTGCCGTTCACACAAACCTTCAGCACATCGGAGCTGCGGTCACGTCCTACACGCGACTTCGCGCTGACACCGCTACACCTCGTCTACCTCCCGCTGATCAGCCAGACAGCGCCGTAATCCATATCACGTCCCTTAGGGAACGCGGCCCTGGGCGACGAGGAGCAGGATCGCCAGGGTAATGAGGCCGGCCAGAACGAGGTTCTGCTCGAACTGCTGGTCACCGTCCTCGCGCAGCTGGGCCAACCCCTTGCCGATGAGAAGGCGCGCCATGGCCTCGGCGGCCAGCCAGAAGACGAGGACAGAGACGGCCAGCCATAGGGCGAGGGACGCCCAGGCTTGAGGAATGCGCGCGGCGTCGGCCAGGAATGCGTTCGGGTCCTGGAAGATGCCGACGAGCAAGAGAACAATCATGAGGGCGGCGCCGATGCCGAGCGCGAGACGATAAGAGCGCATGGTTCAACCTTCCGTGTGTTAGTGGGCGGGCAGAGTGATATCTTTGAGCATGTCGACGCGGTACTCCTGGCCCGTGAACAGGCCGTCCATCGAGGACGAGTCGCCGCGCAGGAAGTTGACGAAGAACAACCGCTGCGCGCCGCCCACTTCCTGGGCCATGGCGAAGCGCACCTCGCCCTGGCCGGACAGGAAACCCGCGCCGCGCGCCGTGTACGCGGCCTCGCCGATGTCGGTCATCTGCCACGTCGTGTTGAGCGCCTTGAACTGGATGCTCGCCATCTCGGCCCCTTGCAAATCCTGGCGCTGGTCCAGGTCGGCGAAGTTGCGCGCCGGGCCAGGGCGGTCGTCCGTCCCGGCGAGGATCTGCATCCAGCCGGCCGGGTTCTGGGCCGTCATGCGGTAGAGCTGGAGAGCGCCGCCCTCGGCGGAGGGCAGATAGGCGAAGGCCACGTTGTCGTTGCTCTCGCCCTGCGTCTCGACGAGGATGAACTCGCGCCCGGTCGGTGTCCACTGGTCCGAGCCGCCATACTGCGTCAGTTCCTTGAGCGTCGTGCTGCCCCGCGCCAGGTAGTATTCGTCCATCGCGGTGACAATCGTCTGCCCCGGCTGCACGGTGAGGAGCCGGTCGAGCATGCTTTTGGCGCGCAGGGCCGGATCGCGGGCCGTAGCGGGGCTTGCCGCGAGGGTTGCCGGGGACGCAGCGCCACCCGGCGCGGCCTGCTGCCTGCGCTTGTAGCCCGTCCAGATGACGATGGCGATGATGATGGCGGCGACCACGAGACAGAGGCCGAACGTGAAGCCCATGGCGGAAAACCCCCTTCGGAAAGCTCAGTCGTTGCGAGGAGGACGATAGGACGACGAAGCAACCTGGTGACGGACGACGACGATGCTGTACCTACAATAGACGGTCTGTTGCAAGGGCGGGGATTGCTTCGCTGCGCTCGCAATGACCGGCTAAGGCTGACCTATTTCTTGCCGGAACGGCTGGATGACGACGACTTGGACGAGCTGGAGCTCTTCGAACTGCCCCACGAGCCGGAGTCCGACTTGGTGCTGCTGCTGGGGCGACTAGAGCTGCCCCATGAGCCGGAGTCGGACTTGCCGCTGCTGCTAGAACTCGAGCTTTTCGAGCTGCTGCCCCAGGAGCCTGAGTCGGACTTGCTGCTGGAGCTTGGGCTTTTCGGACTAGTGGAGCTGCCCCACGAGCCGCTGTCCGACGGACGCGACGGCGCGGAGTTGCTGGATGTGCTTGGGATGGGGACAGACGGCCGATTCGAGCTGCCGCCGCCACCCGGTAGCACGATGACCGGCGGGAGGCCAAAAGGTCCTGAGTTGTATCCTCCGCCGCTGCTCGACGGTCCGCCGCTCACCGGCCCGCTCGGCGACGAGGACGTGCGCGTCGATGGGCCGGTCGATGCGCCGAGCATCATGTTCAGGCCCATGCACGCGATAATCACGCAGCCGATGATGCCGATGATGGCATTCCGCCGCGACTGCCATGTCCACTCGAAGAAACGCCTAATTATTTCCATCGCCTGCCATACCCTTCATGCTCAGGCCGATCCGTCCGCGCTCTTTGTCTACTTTCAATACGCGGACGCGGACGATATCTCCCACCTGCGCCACATCCAGGGGGTGGCGAATGCGGCGGTCGGCCATCTCGGAGATATGCACAAGGCCGTCCTGCTTCACGCCGATATCCACGAACAGGCCGAAATCCACGACGTTGCGTACGGTGCCTTTCAGCACCATGCCTTCTTTCAGGTCGTCCAGGGAGAGCACGTCCTGCCGCAGAATGACGGGCGGCGCGTCCTCGCGCGGGTCGCGGCCGGGCCGCTCCAGGCTGTCGAGGATGTCGGCCAGGGTCGGCTCGCCAATCTCCAGCAGCGCCGCCAGGGCCGCCAGGCCGCCTTTCTCCCGCGCCGTTTTCTGTCGAAAGGCGCGGACGCGCGCGGGCAAGTCTTTCTCGCGGCCCGTGACGTCCATGAGGGCGAACAGGCGCTCGACGGCGTCGTAAGCCTCGGGGTGGATGGGCGTGTTCTCTAGCGGGTTGACGCCGTCGGGGAGCTTGAGGAAGCCCGCCGCTTGCTGGAAGGCCTTGGGGCCGACGCTCTTGACCTTCAGTAGCTCGCGGCGCTGGCGGAAGGGGCCGTGGGCGTCGCGGTGGGCGACGATAGCCTCCGCCTGCTTCGCCGTCAAGCCGGAGACATACTTCAGCAGGGCCGGCGACGCGGTGTTGAGATCGACGCCGACGAGGTTGACGCACGACTCCACGACGGCATCCAGCGTCGCCGCCAGCTCGCGCTGGTCGACGTCGTGCTGGTAGAGGCCGACGCCGATGCTCTGTGGGTCGATCTTGACCAGCTCGGCCAGCGGGTCCTGCAGGCGGCGGGCGATGGAGACCGCGCCGCGTAGCGAGACATCCAGGTCGGGCATCTCCTTGCGGGCGAGGGGCGACGCTGAGTAGACCGACGCGCCGGCCTCGTTGACGATGGCGTACATGACGCGGCCGGGCGTCTCGCCGATGACCTCGGCGACCAGGGCCTCGGTCTCGCGGGAGGCCGTGCCGTTGCCGATGGCAATGATGGTCGCGTCGAAATGGCGGATCAGGCCGAAGAGTGTCTTCTTCGCGCCGGCCCGGTCGTTCTTAGGCTCGAAGGGGTAGATGGTTCCAGTGGTCAGGACTTTGCCCGTGGCGTCGACGACCGCGATCTTGCAGCCGGTGCGGATGCCCGGGTCGATGCCGATGGTGACACGCCCGGAGAGTGGCGGCTGGAGCAGCAGGGCGCGCAGGTTGGCGGCGAAAATCTGGACGGCGTGGCTGTCGGCGTCGTCTGTCCGGTCGCCGCGCACTTCGCGCTCGATGGCTGGCGCCAGCAGCCGTTTATAGCCGTCCCCCACGGCCTCGCGGACCTGATGGACGAAGGGCATCGCGGCGGGCGGGAGAGGGCGGCCGAGGCCCGCGCGGGCTTCCAGCAGCGGCAGGATGCGCTCGGTAGGGGCGTCCACGTGGACGCGCAACACGCCCTCGCGCTCGCCGCGATTGATGGCGAGCCAGCGGTGCGGCGGAACGGCGTCCAGGGCCTCGCTGTAGTCGTAGTAAAGTTCGTACTTCTTCGTGGGGTCCAGGCTGGCGTCGGCCAGGCTGACCGTCAGGCGTCCTGCGTTGGCGGTGAGCGTCCGCGTCTCGGCGCGGACGGTCGCGTCCTCTGTCACTTCCTCGGCGATGATGTCGCGCGCGCCCTGGAGCGCCTCCTCCACGTTCGGCACGTTCTCGCCAAGGAACTCGGCGGCGAGCGCGGCCAGGTCTGGCCCGCCGGGCTTGCCCAGGTCTTTGGGCGGCGCGGCGAGAAGCTCGCGGATGCGGTCGGCGAGGGGCTGGAGGCCGCGCTCGCGCGCGATCATGGCGCGGGTGCGGCGCTTCGGCTTGTAGGGGAGGTAGAGGTCCTCGACGGTTTGGAGCGTCGTGGCGGCCTCGAGCTGGGCGCGCAGCTCGTCGGTGAGCTTGCCCTGCTCCGCGATGGACGCGAGGACGGCAGCCTTGCGCTCACGCAGCTGGCGCAGATAGGTGCGGCGGCGCTCGATGGCGCGGATTTGCTCTTCGTCCAGGCCGCCAGTGACTTCTTTACGGTAGCGGGCGATGAAGGGGACGGTGTTGTCGTCGTCCAGGAGCGCGATGGTTCGCGCGACCTGGCCCGCGCCCAGGTCAAGCTCCTGGGCAATGAGGGCGCTGATGGGGTCGTCCGTGCCCGTGCTGGCGACGGTCATTGTGTTGCCCTGTTTCTAGCTCGTGTCGGCGAGTGAGTCGTCGGAAGTGTAGTGGCATCGCTGCATGGTGTCAAAACAAAGCGACATCAGCCTCCCCGCGTGGGAGAGGCTGATGTCGTTGACTGCACGATACTGCGGCTTACTGAGTCAGGCCCGGCGCCGTGTAGGGCGGCCGCGGCTGCGGCAGACCAGGCGGCGGCAGGTAGTTGTCCCAGTTGTAGCCGGGGAACACGCCGATCAGGTAATCCTCGGTCTCGCCGTAGTCGAGCGGGCCGTTGGGCGTCGGCGGGACACCGTAGCTCAGGCGCACACGCACGATCATCCAGCCCGTCTCACCCGGCACGCGGATCGGGATGTTGTTGAGCTGAACGCCAGGCTTGTCCGCCGGCCAGGTGTTGCCGTAGTCGTCGGTGCCGCCGGGGTAGCCGTGCCACTGGAACATGAGCATGTCACCCGGGTCACCGAAGACGCCGTTGCGGTTGTTGTCCGCCCAGGCGGTGATGTAAATCTGCTTGTTAGGCTCGCGGCCGTAGCGGTTGTCGTTGAGCCGCGCGACCGAGACGAGGACGCGCGCCGAGACGGCCAACTCACCCGTGCTGTAGACGCGCTGCGTCTGCGGCACGTTCGTGTCGAACGGGTTGCGGAACAGCACGCCGTCGTCGTGGTGGTCACCGTTGAACGTCACGTTGGACACATTCGGCTCGCCGTCGGGGTCGTTGGGGTCAGTCACGGACCGCTCACCGCTGGCGGCGCGGCCCAGCCACTCGTGGATGTAGTTGCCGTTGTAGGTGTCCGTGGCGTTCGAGCCGTAGCCTGGTATGGCCGTGTTGCCGGAGCCGATGGGGACCACAGGCGCGTCGCCGAAGTCGCTCAGGACATCCGTCGACCACGTCGCCGTATTGTCGCTGCCGAGGACGTCGCCGACGCCACACTGCGGGCCGGTCGGCGAGAAGCCGGAGGCGATGCTGATGGTGTTGACGAGCGTCTGGCCTGGCTTGATCTGGCCGTTCGACTCGCTCAAGTTTGGCACGCGGACGGTGACGGTGAACTGACCGTTCTGGCCGGGGCTGAGGGTGCCGATGAAGCAGCCGTTGCGGATGTCGCTGTTGGCACAGGCGGCCTGGCTGTGGCCGACGTACTGCGTGCCGGGCGGGATGATGTCCAGGATGCGGACGAACGGCGCTTCGTCGAACGGGCCGCGGTTGCCGTAGCGGATGGTGTACGTAATCAACTCGCCTGGTACGACAACCCTGTTGCTCATCTGCGACGACGGCCACGGGGCCATGCCGAGGGTGTCGGTTAGCGTCTGGTCGACGGTCACCATCGGGTACTGGACTGCCTGAGTCTTCTCGATGTACAGGTCGGCCTGGGCGATGCGGACGCGGGCCGGCGCGCTCATCGCGGGTTGGGCCACGAAGCCATACTCGTCCGTAGCGCCCGTGACGCCGGCGCGGTTGAGGGTGTAGCGGGCCGGGGAGCGCTGGATGTCGCCGGTGCTGCGCAGCGCCTTGAATGTGACCTTCACGGTGAAGCTCTCACCGGGCGGCAGGCCGCGGGCGAAGCCGTTGGGGATTGGGCCAGCAATGTTGGTCCACGTCAGCAAGCCCGTGGCAGTTTGTCCGCTCCCCGATGTGGTGTTGCTATTGGGCTGCGGCTCGGCGCTGACGAACTGCAAGTAGCTAGACTCATACGTGTCCGTCAGCGGTATCGTCGCCAGGGTGCTGTTGCCCGTGTTGCGGACAGTCACGTCGAAGGTGACATTATCGTTGACGCCGATAATGTCGCAGTTCGGCTGGACCTCCACGGTCTTCTCCACGGTGACGGCTGGACAGGCGATGCGTGCGTCGCTGGACGCTGAGATGCGCGGCAGCGGCGTCGGGACGCCCGCGCCCTGCGCGATGGCGAGGGCGTTGTCGATGACGGCTTCGTTGTAGACCGTCTGGTTCGCCGGGCAGCCGATGGGCCGCAGGAGGATCGTGATGGAGCGGTGCTCGCCGGGCCGCATGGGGCCGCCTCGGTCGGCCGCCGCCAGGTTTTGCCACGTGAGCTTGCCGGCGATGTTCTCGTCAGGCGCGTAGTTCGTATCGGGGACACGCAGGAGTTCCAGGTACGCCGGGTCCCACGAGTCGACGAGCGGCAGGCGCGTGACGGTGATGTTGCCGGTGTTGGTGATGTCGATGCGGAACGTCAGCGTGCTGCGCCCGGACACGTTGGGTGAGACAACCCGGTCGGGTGGCGTCACCAATGTCTTGGTCAGCTTGACCTGGGCACACACGATGTCGAGGTCGGCCGAGGACAGGCTGGCCGGCACCGAAAGAGTCGTCGTGCGGAAGGTCGCCTGGGCAGACGTGACACCGGCCCGGTTGGTGAACGTCGTCTGGTTGATGGCCGGGCAGGCCTTGGCCCGCAGTGTCGTCAGGATGCTGAAGCTCTGGCCGGGCTGCAGCGGCCCGTTCGCCGCCAGGTTCGCCCAGGTCAGCGTCCCGTTCGAGTTGCCCGACGGCGGGGTGGACGTCCTCACCAGGTCGAAGAGGTTGGCGTTGAACGTGTCCGTCAGCGGCACCGTGACCAGGGGCAGGTTGCCCGTGTTGCGGACGACAAGCTCGTAGACGGCATCCGAGCCGAGTTCCTGAATCAAACCGCTGCGCGGCGTGACCAGGCGCTTCTCGACACTCACCCGCGGGCAGACGATATTGACCTCAATCGTGTCCGAGGACTGCGGAACGCCGAAGCCGAAGCCGCCGCCGGAGGCGATGCCGTTGCCGACGCGGGCGCGGTTGGCCGTCGTGCTGCCGACGGGACAGCCGATTGCCTTCATCGTCACGGTGGCCGTGATCGTCTGGCCGGGGTTCAGGGCTGAGCCGCGCGTCTTGAGCAGGTCATCCCAGTCGATGTTACCACCGATGGGCACGCCGCTGGGCGCGGGGCTGGCGCTGACGTACTGCAGCATGGTGTTGTCGAAGATGTCTTGCAGCGGGATGATGTTGATGGGCTGGTTGCCCACGGCCTGAACGGCGATGGTGAAGGTGATGGTGTCATTCAGGCCGATGACACCCGATGCCGGCGACTGAACCTTCTTAGTTACCTGGATGTTGGGGCAGATAATCTTCAGGCTGGCGCTGGAGGAGGCGATGCGCACCGGCTGATTGAGAGCGCCCATCGCATCCACTTCGCCCGTGTTGGTCGTGCCGGCCGCCGAGCTGCACGCCGTCACGTTGAAAGCGACGTTGAGGCGCATGCTCTCGCCTGGCGCTAGGGTCACGTTCCCCAGGGCGTCCTGGAACGTCACCGAGCCAACGGGCGTGCCGGTAATGGGCGTGGTCGCCGAGATCGGCGTGGAGCCGCCGGTCCCGACCTGGAGGCTCGCCGAGCGGAAGCCAAGAACGTCGGGGTTGAAGCGGTCGACGACAATCGGGCCGCTGACGTTCTGGAGCGCCGCCGGAGCGGTGGCGTTGGCAATCGGGTTGGTGACGGCGATGGTAAAGGTGACGACGTCGCGCACGAGCGCCTGGCGGCTGGGCAGGTCATTCAGCGACTTCGAGATCTGTAGAGGGGTACAGACCTGCTGCCCGGCCGTGGCCTGGGCCGGTGCGATGACCTGATTGGCGCTGTCGATAGCGCCGCTCACGAGAGCATTCACCGACACGATGCCGTTGGGCGGACAGATCACGGCGCCCATGGTGATGGTGAAGCTCTGGGTGGCCGTGGCTGACCCGGCTGGGCCGAGGGGGCCAAAGTCGGTGTAGCCCGCCAGGTTGTTCCAGCGCAACGCGCCAGGGGTTGGGCTATCCGGGGTGTGCGGAGCAGCCAGGAACTTCAAGACAGAGGCGTCGTAGCCGAACTCCAGGGGGAGCACGTTGACGGCCTTGTCGGCCAGGTTGGTCATCTGGATGCGGTAGTTGATGTTCCCGTTACTGGCGATGGAGGTGTTGATGCTGAGCTGAATACTGCTGGGAGAGCCGTTGGGGAAAGCGTCTTTGGCGATGAAGGGCGCGTAGAGCGTGTAGGTGTGTGGCTGTCCCTGGGCTTTCGCTGGATATGCCTGCCAGACAAGTGCGACTGCTCCAGCGAGCAGCGACAGGCTGGTCAAGACTACCAGCAACCGCTTGAGCATGACTTGATCCTCCTTAGGTTGGGGGGAGCGCAGCGGGTAAGCGTTTCCGGCCTCGCTCGGGCGAGCCTGGGTGCTGCCGGTGCGCCTCACAAATGTTGAGACACAGGACGGGTAATCCAAAACGCAGATCGACGCCAAGAGAGTACCCCCTCGGTATTCCCGTGCGGCCATCTACATACAATACGTTCACCCCTTGCTTCAGGATATGGCCGCGCCGCGCAATTCAACCGTAGCTTGACAGACTCCGCCTAAAACTGTCGATTTCGGAGCGGCGGGCGAAAATCCCGCGCCGGGAGGTTGACAGAATGCGAAGAATATGATACTATTACTTTGCTACGCGATGCTACGTCTTGTGATGTGTGAGACGGTGTTGTACCGGAAGATGGGCGGGGCCACCTGGGCCCCAAAACAGCACTTATCTGTTTCCTTCCAGGTTCATTTCTGCAAAAGGAGGGATTGGCGATGAAGTTTACTAAATGGCTCATGCTGGCTCTCGTCGCTGTGGCGATGCTGGCTCTGGCGGGCTGCGGCCGAGGTGGCGTCCAGTCAGCGTCAGCAGCGCCGGCCCAGCAGGCGACGGCGCAACCCGCTGCGAGCGGCGCGACACTGACCCTTGTCGCGGACAAGGCCACGGCAAACGCGGGCGATGAGGTCAAGGTGGGCGTGAATGTCAGTGGGGTCCAGGACCTCTACGGCGCTGACGTTCGCCTGCAATTCGACCCCTCGCGCCTCGAGGTTGTGGACGCGAACCCGGGTGTGCCCGGCGTGCAGATTGAGGTCGGCAAGTTCCTCGACCCGTCGAGCGGCAAGGGCTTTGTGGCTCAGAACTCGGCCGACAACGGGGCCGGGCGCATCAGCTACGCGGTCACGCTGCTCAGCCCGGCGCCGCCGGCGAAGGACGCCGGAACCCTTGCGACAATCACGTTCAAGGCCAAGCAAAGCGGCTCCGTCAACGTCGGCTTCATGAGCACGATCCTGACGAACTCGAAGACCGAACCCATCACCGTGACGAGCAAGGGCCTCGGCCAAGCGCCCGGCCCGGCGGCTGTCGCCCCGGCCGGTCAGGCTCAAGCCCAGGCGACCGGGGCTGCGCCCCAGGGTCAGGCGACCGGGGCCGCCTCGCAAGGTCAGGCAGCCGGCGCTGCGCCTCAGGCAACCAGCGCTGCCCCGCAAGGTCAAGCGACCGGCGCAGCGTCGCAGGGCCAGGCAACGGCTGCTGCACCAGCGAGCCAGGCGACAGCCGTGCCACAGCAGAACGCTGCGGGTGGCAATGCCGCAGCCGCAGCGTCGGTTGTGGTCGATCCGGCGAGCGCCAACATCGCGGTCAATGGGAACGGCAACTTCTCCGTGAAGATTAATAACGTGACCGACATGTTCGGCGCGGACGTTACCCTGACGTTCGACCCATCGGTGGTCGAGGTGCAGGACGCTGACAACGGGACGGCGGGTACGCAGGTCAAGCTGGGCGACTGCTTCCCGACCGGCTCACAGGTCGTTCGCAACGCCGCCGACAATGCCGCTGGGACGATCCGCGTGGCGGCCAGCCGCATCGCGCCGGCGCCGGCGGTGACCGGCTCGTGCACGGTGTTTGAGTTCACGCTCAAGGGCAAGGCCAACGGCCAGAGCAAGCTGACCCTCGGCCCGGTCCAGGTGGCGAGCAAGCAGGGCGCAATCGATACGACCCAGACCAACGGCAACGTCGTTGTCGGCAACGGCGGCGGGAACGCGACTCCCACTGTGCAGCCGACCGGCGAGCCTAGCCCTGAGCCGACGGCGACCACAACGCCGGGTGGCGGTGGCACAGGCCCGACCTGCAACTACGTGGTCAAGCCCGGCGATACCGTGTCCTCGATTGCCCTTCGCTTCGGCACGACGGTGAGCGCGATTGTGAGCGCGAACGGCCTGGGCAGCGCGGACCGCATCCAGGCCGGCCAGACGCTCGTCATCCCGAACTGCCAGGGCGGCCCCGGTCCTGAGCCGGTTCCCCCACCAGCGCCGGCCCCGCAGTGCATGCCATACGTCGTCCAGCGCGGCGACACCGTCCTGGGCATCGCCCAGCGCTTCGGGACGTCGGTCGCGGCGATTGTCGAGGCGAACCACCTGGCGAACCCGCACCTTATCCGCGCCGGTCAGACGTTGATTATCTGCCCTGGCGGCAAGCCCGTCCCGCCGCCGTCATCGTGCTGCGGCAAGCCCTACATCGTCAAGCCCGGCGATACCCTGTCAGCCCTCGCCCTTCGCTTCGACACGACAGTGTACGCCCTGGCGCGAGCCAATAACCTGGCGAACCCGAATGCCATCTACGTAGGCCAGGTGTTGAACGTTCCGTGATTGACGGCTCGCGGAGCGTAGGGCACAGGAGTTTCCACTCCTGGCGTCGTTAGCGGTTGAGACGGATCGAGACGGGAGCGCCGAGGAGCGCGTGGGTCGATGAGGCCCCGCCGCTCCTCGGCCTCTTTCTTGCCTTTTGCGCCACGCGCCAACCTGTGATAATCTTCACGAGCGACCGCCGCAAGAGGTTCTTGTCATGACAGAAATCCTAAATTCACAAAACTATATCCATACCCGCACGGGCATGACCGTGGATGCGTTCAAGCGCGCTTTCCTGGATAACCTGTACTATGTCCAGGGCAAAGACATGCCGCGCGCGACGCCGCAGGACCACTACCTGGCGCTGGCCTACACCGTGCGGGACCGTCTGATGCAGCGCTGGCTACAGACGTTCCAGACCTACGATGAAACAGACTGCAAATTCGTCTACTACCTGTCGGCCGAGTACCTGCTTGGCCCGCAGCTCCCCAGCAACCTGCTCAACATTGGCTTGATGGACGTGGCGCGCCAGGCGATGGCCGAGCTGGGCCTCGACCTCGACGCGGTCATGCGCCGCGAGCGCGAGCCGGGCCTGGGCAACGGCGGCCTGGGGCGGCTGGCGGCGTGCTACCTGGCGTCCATGGCGACGCTGGGCCTGCCGGCCATCGGCTACGGCATCCGCTACGAGTTCGGCATCTTCCGCCAGATGTTCGTGGACGGCTGGCAGGTGGAGCGGCCGGACGACTGGACCGCGTCCGGCGACCCGTGGTCCTTCCCGCGCCCGGAGCGACAGGTGCAGGTCAATTTCGGCGGACACACTGAGAAGGAATGGGCACACAACGGCGACTTCCGTGTGCGCTGGCGTCCGGCGTGGTGTGTTGAGGCCATCCCGTACAACCTCATGGTGCCCGGCTACAAGAACAACACCGTCAACTCGCTACGGCTGTGGAGCGCCCAGGCCACGTCGTCCTTCGATCTCCAGGTGTTCAACACCGGCGACTTCGTGCGCGCGGTCGAGGGCAAGGTCCACTCAGAGAACATCACCAAGGTGCTCTACCCGGACGACACGACCCCCCAGGGCAAGCTGCTGCGCCTCCAGCAGCAGTACTTCTTCGTCGCGGCGTCGCTGACCGACATCATGCGCGTCTTCATGCGCCGCCACGGGACGAACTGGGAGGTGTTCCCCGACAAGGTCGCCATCCAGCTCAACGACACCCACCCGACGATTGCGATTCCAGAGCTGATGCGTCTGCTGGTGGACGAGCACGATGTGGACTGGAACACGGCCTGGGACGTGACGCGGCGCACCTTCGCCTACACCAACCACACCCTGCTGCCCGAGGCGCTGGAGGAGTGGCCCGCGAGCCTGTTGGAACAGCTCTTGCCGCGCCACATGGAAATCATCCATGAGGTCAACCGCCGCTTCCTGGACGAAGCGTGCGTCGTCCTGAATGACCCGATAGCGGCCGCGCGCATGTCCATCGTCACGCCCGGCCCCGCGCCCCACGTGCGCATGGCCTATCTCGCCAGCGTCGGGAGCTTCTCCATCAACGGTGTGTCTGAGCTGCAATCGAATCTCCTCAAGGACCTTGTCCTGCGGGACTTCAGCCAGTTGTGGCCGTGGAAGTTCAACAACAAGACCAACGGCATCGACCCGCGCCTGTTCATCCGCCTGGCGAACCCGCGCCTGTCCGCGCTTATCTACGACCGCCTCGGCGAGCACTGGCTGACCAATCTGGACCGCCTGCGCGAACTGGAGAGGTTCATCGACGACCCGACGTTCCAGGCTGAGTGGCGCGAAGTCAAGCAGGCGAACAAGCGCGACGCGGCAGAGAAGACGCGAGAAGGCATGGGGCTGGAGATCGACCCCGACGCCGTGTTCGATGTGATGGTCAAGCGCCTGCACGAGTACAAGCGCCAGCTCCTCAAGGCGTTCCATATTATTACGCTCTACAACCGCATCAAGGCGAACCCGAAGGCGCCGGTCTTTCCGCGCGTGTTCGTGTTTGGGGCGAAGGCGGCGCCGGGCTACCGTATGGCGAAGCTCATCATCAAGCTGCTGAACGCCATCGCCGACGTGGTCAACAACGACCGCGACGTGGACGGGCGGCTCAAGGTGGTGTTCGTCCCCAACTTCAATGTCTCCACGGCGATGCAGATTTACCCGGCCGCCGACATCTCGGAGCAGATTTCGCTCGCCGGCAAGGAGGCGTCGGGCACGGGCAACATGAAGTTTGCCCTGAACGGGGCCGTCACAGTCGGGACGCTGGATGGGGCAAACATCGAGATCCGCGACCTCGTGGGGCACGAGAACTTCTTCCTGTTCGGCCTGCGCACCGAGGACGTGTTCCATCTTCTGCGCCAGGGCTACCGCCCAGCGATGTACTACGAGCGCACCCCGGAGCTGCGCCAGGCGGTGGACATGATCGCCGCGGGCTACTTCTCGCGCGGCGACCGAGAGATCTTCCGGCCGCTGCTCGACTCGCTGCTCAACCACGACCCGTATTTCATCATGGCCGACTACGCCGCGTACGTCGAGGCGGTGGAGGCGGCGACGCTGGCCTACCAGGACACCGAGCGCTGGACGCGCATGTCGATCCTCAACACGGCGCGCACGGGGTTCTTCTCGGCGGACCGCGCCGTTCGGCAGTATAACGAAGGCATCTGGAAAACGCAGCCAGTGCCGATCACGCTGTAGCCGTCATTGCGAGCACAGCGAAGCAATCTCCTGCTTGTGCGAGGGATTGCTTCGTCGCGCTATGGCGCTCCTCGCAATGACAGCCGAAAACAAATTGACAAGCATACAGGAGGTGAATCATGGCACGTGTCCGAATGACCAAGGGTAAGTTCAACGGTATCTCGGCCTGCGCGGACGAGCGCGGGGTCATCGCGGCGGCCGCTATCGACCAGCGCGGCTCGCTGCAGAAGTCCATCGCGAAGGCGCGCAGCGACGGCAAGGCGACGCCGGAAGACCTGACCGAGTTCAAGAAAGGCATCGTCAAGGTGCTGACGCCCCACGCCACCGCCGTCCTCATCGACCCTGAGTATGGTCTGCCGGCGCTCCCGCTGAAGGATCCCAACGCCGGTGTGCTCCTGGCCTACGAGAAGACCGGCTACGATGCCGCTGTCAAAGGCCGCCTGCCCGATCTGCTGTCGGAGTGGAGCGTGCGCCGCCTGGTCGAGGCGGGGGCGAATGCCATCAAGATTCTGTTGTACTACAAGCCCGGCGACGACGAGCGCATCACCACCATCAAGCACGCCTTCATCGAGCGCATCGGCGCGGAGTGCGCGGCCCTGGACGTACCGTTCTTCCTCGAGCCGCTGTACTACGACGACGACCTGGAAGGCAACGCCCTCGAGCTGGCGCGGCGCAAGCCGGAGAACGTCACCCGCATCATGGAGGAGTTCTCCAAGGATCGCTACGGCGTCGACATCCTCAAGGTCGAGGTGCCGGTCAACATGAAGTTCGTCGAGGGCACGCAGGCGTTCGGCGGGACGGCGGCGTACAACCGCGCCGACGCCATGCGCTTGTTCCGCGAGGCGGCGAGCGTGGCGCGCAAGCCGTTCATCTATCTGAGCGCCGGCGTGAGCGACGAAATATTCCGCGAGACGCTGGAGCTGGCCGCCGAGGCGGGCACGGATTTCTCCGGCGTGCTGTGCGGGCGCGCAACGTGGCAGGACGGCGTGCCGATCTACGGCCGGCAGGGGTATGATGCCCTGGTCGGCTGGCTGGAGGACCGTGGTGTTCAGAACATCGAGGCGCTCAACGAAGTTCTTGCCAAGGGCGCGAAGCCGTGGTGGACGCTCTACGGCGGCAAGGAGAACATCGACGTCGTAGGTTAGCCGCGCACTAAAGAACGGACTACGCTACACTCTACTTCATAGCGGGGGGGTATGACTGCTTCTTCGAGCCTTCTCAGTACCCTTCGTGAGAAGATAGTCCTTTATCGGCTGATTCCGGGTGTGCTCGCCGGTCTGATCGTGAGCATTCTTGTCGTGATGCTGGCGATTTCAGTGGCGGCGCTGGTGTTCAACGGCGACCTGTCGCCGTACCTGCTCGGCGGGCTGGCGAGCATGCTCACCGGAGTCATCGTGATGAACGTGGTCATAGCGGCTCTCGGCTCACTCCCCTTCGCTGTCGCTCGGCCGGAGGCCACAACCTCGGTCATCATCGCTGGCGCTGTGGCCTCCATTGCGAGCGCCCTGACCGCTCAGGGCCTGCTACGGCAGGTCTATCCGACGGTCCTCGCCTTCATCATCCTGACGTCGCTGCTGCTCGGCGCCCTGCTTTTGTCCCTCGGTACGTTCCGCTGGGGCATGCTCATCCGCTTCGTCCCCTACCCCGTCATCGGTGGCTTTCTAGCCGGGACGGCCTGGCTGTTGGGGAAGGGGGCGGTCGGTGTCATGGTCGATGTTCCGGTGACGCCGGGTAATCTGGCCTATTTGTTCACACCGGCGACACTTGCTCATTGGCTACCAGGTGTCGCGCTGGGGGTCCTGCTCGTTGCGCTCACCAGGCGCGTCCAGCACTATCTGGCTCTGCCAGGCGCCCTGCTCGCCAGTTTTGCTGTCTTTTTTGCTACATTGTGGCTAGCGGGAATTTCGCTGGCGCAGGCGAGCGCCCAGGGCTGGCTTCTTGGCCCTTTCAGCCACGGTTACCGCTGGCCGCCGCTCACACTGGCCGAGTGGGGCGACATCAATTGGCTTGTGCTGGCACAGCAATCGGCCGACATGCTGACCATGCTCCTGCTCAGCACGCTATCCCTGCTCCTGAACGCCACGGGATTAGAGCTGGCGCTGCGTAAAGACATGAATCTGGATCAGGAGCTGCGGAGCAACGGCTGGGCGAACCTTATCGGCGGACTGCTGGGCGGCGCGCCCGGCTACACGACGCTGAGCGCCAGCCTGGTCGCGCCGCGCATGGGCGTCGAAAGCCGCCTCGTGCCACTGACGATTCCGGTCGTTGCCGCGGCAGTCCTGACCCTGGGCGCCAACGTCCTGGACGATATTCCCCGCTTTGTCCTGGCGGGGCTTCTCCTCTTTCTCAGTCTCAGCCTGTTGATCGACTGGGTCTATTCCACCTGGTTCAGCCTCCCGCATCTGGACTGGGCCTTGCTCATGCTCATTCTGATGGTGATTGTGGCCCAGGGCCTCCTGGTGGGGATTGGCGTCGGGCTGATCGTGGCGATGGCCCTCTTCCTCGTGCGCTACAGCCGGGTGAGCGTCGTCAAGAATACTTTGGACGGGGGCACTTTTCTCAGCAACCGCCAGCGCTCGCTGAACCAGGAGCGGGTGCTGCGGCAGCACGGCGGCGAGATGTACATTCTCAGGCTGCAGAACTACCTTTTCTTTGGCACATCCAGTCGGCTGCTGGAACAAATCCGTGAGCGCATTCGGGATGCCGTAAAACCGCCGGTGCGCTTCATCGTGCTGGACTTTGAGCGCGTGGCCGGCATGGACTCGTCGGCGGTGTTGAGCTTCGCCCGGCTGCGGCAGATTGCCGGGGAACGGGACATCACGCTGGTCTTCACTCGCGCGGCGGATGCCGTACTCCGCGAGCTACAGACAGGTGGGCAGGTAAGGGAAGGGCCGGGCGTCAAGGTGTTTCCGGACCTGGATCGTGGGGTGGAGTGGTGCGAGGAGCAAACGCTGGTGACCCACGACGCGGATGTTGCGCCGCACCTCTCCTTTGCCGAACAGATGGCGCAGTTCTTGCCATCGACGGTTGACCCGACCCGCTTCTTGTCGTACATGCAGCCGCGCGAGGTCGCGGTGGGGGAGTTTATCGTCCGCCAGGGAGTGGCGGCGGACGAGCTATACCTCATCGGCACAGGTCAGGCGACGATCCTGTTAGAGCTGCCAGGGGGCAGGGAGATGCGGCTGCGGACGATAGAGCCGGGCGTCTGGGTCGGAGAGCTAGGCTTCTACCTCGGCATTCCGAGAACCGCGTCGGTGGTCGTGGATGAGGCGGCGACAGTCTATTGTCTGAATCGCGAGGGGTTGGAGCGCATGAGGGCGGAAGACCTTGAGCTTGCAGCGGCCTTTCACGAAATGCTGGCGCGGGTGCTGGCAGACCGCCTGGCGAACACGGACCGCATGATGACCGAGTTGTTAGGCTAAGCGCATACTACGGAGGAAAGATGGCCGAGGGACGGACGGTTTATCACAACAAGGTATTCGATGTGCATGAGGAGGAAGTGACCGCGCCAGATGGGAAAAAGTCGACCCACGCCTGGCTGCTGCACCCCGGCTCCATTGGCCTCGTCCCAATCCTGGGCGAGGGGGACGACGCGAGAGTCCTCCTGACCAACCAGACGCGCCAGCCGACGGGGAAGAAGCTGCTGGAACTACCGGCCGGCACGCGGGAGGCGGGCGAGGACCCGAAGAAGGCGGCGGAGCGCGAGATTCGGGAGGAGACGAACTACGCGGCGGGGCGGCTGGAGAAGATCGGCGAGTTCTACCTGTCGCCGGGCTACTCGAACGAGCTGATGCACCTTTTCCTGGCGACGGACCTGCGCCCGGCCCAGGGGAAGCAGGACGAGGACGAGGACATCGAAGTCGTCGAGATGCCGCTGGCTGAGGCGGTGCGTCGGGCGCGCGAGGGCGAGTGGAATGACGTCAAGACCATCGCGGGGCTGCTGATGGTGGGGGCGCGGCTAGGCGTGTAGCCCCATCCGACGGCGGGTTCCCGGATTTGTGAAAAATATATAAAAGCTAACGTAACCTTTAAGGCTAAGGTCATAACGTTTGCCTCCAACTGTGCGTTGTAACGTTTAGTGCGCACCGTCATTGTCGCGTGCGGGAGGAGGCGAGTCATGTCTCAAGACGTTCAACCACGCCGGCCGGTAGCCCCTAGGTGGCTGAAGGCCCCTCGCAGACCGCTGCGAATGGCTCTATTTAGCGTGGCGTTACTGGCCTTTATCGTCGCCGGGGGGCTACTCCTGGCGGCGGGCGGCGTAGGAGCGCAGTCGCCGTCGCCGTATTACACACTGCGCGTCTACGGCCGAGGCTACTTCGGCGCTGGGGCGGACAATGTCCTCGACCCTGGCGTGGGATTGGCCCCGGCCGTTGTTGATCCGGTTACGGGCAAGATTCCAGAGGACGCGCCGTATACGGACCTGATGGGGGTATTCAACCCCCAGCATCCGGAGGCGCCGCGCAAAGACTCGGTGACGTGGAACCCGGCCTACATGAACGAGGCCGAGACGCCCGACGAGAACCAGCGCCTCTACGGCCAGATCAACGCCAGCCAGCTCAACGCCGCTGAGAAAGTTTGGTACCGGCTGTGGTATGAGCCTCAGCATTGGGACAAGGACCTCAACTCCGACGGTAAGCTGACACGCGACCCGAATACGGGCAAGCCAACAGACCCGCGCATCATCAACGGGGAGTCGGTGTTCTTCGACGACGTGTGGTATCCTGCGATTCAGCAAGAGTTCACCTACATGCTGATGCAGAATAACCGCCCCGTTCCGAGCGGCCCAGGCAAGCCGGAGCCTCTCTTTGGCCAGGCCGGCACCGTGCAGATGGTCTTCCCGGTCGGCATGCGGCCGGCCGACCTGTTCGGGCCAGACGGCCAGATCGATAATGACAACGGCGCGCCGGACTCGAACGGCTACGGCCTGACCAGTCTCGACGCCAACTTCGACAATACGAACGACATTGTTCGCGTGGACAGCGAGCTGACGCTGTTCCAGAAGACGGGCCTGGCGGTCGACTTCAACGGCGACGGCCGGCTCCAGGGGCTGACAACAGGCTCCGGCCAGGCGCCCGACGGCAGCGAGCTGGCCGTTTTCAACGTCAACCTGGGCAGCACGCCGCTGCGTCAGGGCCAGTACGCCCAATTCCTCGACCACGTCGTCCGCGTGGCGGGCATCTTCAACAACGCCGTCTCGCTAGACGTGTGGTACACCGGCGACTTGAAGCCGCGCTACCTGGGCAACCAGCTTGTCGCTACGGGTGACATGGCGCTGGCCGGGACGCAGGGGCCGGTGGAATACGTCCGCAGCATCCCCAATGGCGGCCCTGGCTCCAACCTGTGCAACACCACCCCCACGCCGTGGTTCGCGTACGTCGAAGGTGTGGACACCGCCGACGGCACAGTCAGCCTGTGGGTCGGCCGCGCTCTCGGCCACCCGTTCACGGCGATGGAGTCCTCGCCCGGTGTGGGCGACCGCCTGGGCGGCGACCCGTGGTACTTGAAGCGCTTCTACGTCGACGGCCACGAGTACAACGTGGTGGCGATGGCGGTGCGCGGCAACAACGCGCCCGTCATCGCGGCGTGCCGCTCTGACCAACTCCAGGCTGTCGCGGATCCCTCGGACTTCGAATTCATCACCCTGCGCACGCCGACGCCGAAAGGCCCCAACATCACCATCGCGCAGCACTCGGTGCGGCTGAAGGGCTACGGGGCGAACGAGCCGCTCGCCGTCCTCCCGCCGTACAACTACGAGCACTACATCTTCACCGACGTGAACGACACGGTGGGCCTGACGCCGGCCAGCCGCTACGACCAGATGGGCTTCATCGGCAAGCTCGTCGGCCCGGCGCCGCCGATCCTCCAGGCCAACGGCCCGTACCCCTATCAATCGGGGCCAAACCTGGCCGGTACGACGAGCGTCTACACCGACCCGCGCGAGATGTACTTCACCTACCGCGCTGAGACGACCCATCCCGCGATGATGAGCATCCTGCGGGAGAAGTACGGCGAGCGGCCAGCGGCGGGCGACTTGCCTGAGAACGAGTTCTTCTACGACGAGCAAATCTGGACCCTCCCGTGGGCGTACACCGAGTTCGCCTTCCCAGACCTCAACGCGAGCCGCACGGGTACGCGCATCGACTCGGCCACGGGCCAGGAGGTGCCGAACCCGGACCTCTACCTGTTCACGAGCGCGTTCCGTGACCCCAATGCCCAGTATAACCTGTGGGCGCAGAACAAGGTCACGCCGTATCAGTGGGGCGGCAATGCGCCGACGAATGGCGATGCGCCGGCCGCGCTGGAGAACCGCTTTAAGTTCTGGTTCGACCCGTCCAGCTCCGGCGACCCCGCGAACCCATCTGGCAAGGTCTACATGGACAGCCAGAGCCTGCGCCTGTACGGACGCCCGGTCGTCAGCCCGACGGACCCCATCACGCCGACGGCAGGCGACCTGAACGTGACGCGGGACCCGCTGAGCGGTTATCCGGTCGAAGTGCCGCCGTACACCGACCCGTGGGCGCCGTTCAATCCGCAGTTGCCGCAAGCGCCCAGCAAGGACTCGATTACCTTCAACCCGGCCTACATGGATGAGTTCCGCAACAGCGGCGAGCCGCTGTCGGCGCTCTACCCGCAGATTTCCGTCGAGCAGAACGACGCCCGGGAGAAGGTCTACCAGCGTATGTGGTACGAGCCTTCGTACCTGGACAAGATTCTGAACACCGGCAATCGGTCGCAGGACTACCGCTTCCCGGCGCTGATGCAGGAGCTGACGTTCATGCTCCTGGACACGCGGGACCAGCCGACGCACGGCCAGCCGGGCGTGACGCGCATCGCGTTCCCCATGGCGACGGGCCGCAACGAGCTACCGCTCCCGCCAGCGAACGCCGGCATCGGCTGGACGCCGTCGTCGCCGAGCTTCGGCTTTGGCATCACAACCTTCGACGCCAACTTCGACGGCACGCCGGACATCGTGACGGTGGATAGCGAGCGGACGCTGGCGACGAAGACGGGCATCTCCGCCGACTTCAACGGCAACGGCACGCTCGACACGCTGCGCCCGAACACCCTGCCCCTCGACGGCCTGGCCGTCTTCTCCGTCCAGAACATCACCCTGCGGCGCGGCGACAGCGTCCAGTTCCTGGACCACATGGTCAAGCTGCGCAACGTCGCCGTGGGCGGCTACAACGTCCCGCCCAGCGTCGACCTCGACTTCTGGTACACGGGCGGTGGGCTGCATTCGCTGGGCAACGGCGAGTACTCGTCCTACCCCGACTTCATCCTGTCGTCCACGTTCAACGTGCGTGACATGGGCATCGCCAACCGCAACACTGTGCGCCGCATCCCGGCCGGCGGTGGCAACCTGGGCAGCACGGACGGCGCCTGGTTCGTCTACATTGGCGCGGTCAATCAGTTCGATGAAACGGTTTCTGTGACCATCGGTCGTGCCCTGGGCGCGACCTACGCCGCGATTGACAACGGCCAGGGCGGCCACAACCTGACGCCGGGCGACCCGTGGTATCTCAAGCGCTTCTACGTCGACGGCCACGAGTACAACGTCGTCGCCATCAACACCGCGCCCAGCGACAACGGGCAGGGCAGCGAGCCGTGGGAGTTCAAGTACATCACGCTCCGCACGCCCGTTCCCAAGGTTGCCCCCTTTGTCAACCTGGAGGATAGCCTTGTCCTGCAAGGCTACTTCCGTGGTGGGGTGCTCAATAACCCGGACACCAACACCATCTCCCAGGTCCCGCCGTTCAACATGCAGCACACGATTGCTGTGGACGTGGACCGCATCACCCCGGACCAGTTCGCCTCGTCGGGCGTACACAGCAGTTCCGACTGCGTGGGAATGCCGCGCGGGGCGCCGCCGCTCGCCGTCGGCGTGCGCGCGGAGAGCCTGGAGCCGCGCTTCACGGGTGAGCTGCGCGAGATGCTGTGGCCGCGCGCCGTCGGCACACCTGGCTCGCCGATACGCGACAACTGGAGCACCGAGCAGTACTTTAGCATCCCTGACCGCTACACCGATGTCACGCTGCCAGACGACCAGTACTACCTGCTCACCAGCAGCCTGACCTCGACGCAGAGCCGCCTGTCGCTGTTCGCCTGCACCGATCTTGATCCACAAACCGACGGCTCGCAGTCGACCCAGGCAGACTTGTCGGACGCGTGGCGCCAGGCCAACCCGAACTCGCCCTACCCCGGTATCCCGCGGCCGAACACCAACGGCAGCGGCCCGGCCGACTTCCCGGTGGGTATCCAGTCCGGCCACATCGACTTCTACAGCCCGGAGGGGGCGGCCTTCTCTGGCAACCCGACGGCCGTCCGCGTCAAGTTCACGTATAACCCGAGGGACGGCGGCGACATCTGGGTGAACCCGAACCCGCCGCCAAACGTGCCGCCGACGGCAACGCCGACCAATACACCGACGAACACGCCGACGAACACGCCGACCAACACACCGCTGGCGACGAACACGCCGACGAACACGCCGACCAGCCAGAATACGAACACACCGACAGTGACGCCGACGTTCACGGCGACGCCGCCTCCGCCGCCCACGGGCCTTGTGTGCGCGGTGACGGCCGCCAACCAGATTACCCTGACCTGGGTGAACAACGCGGTCTATGACTACATCGAGATCCTGCGCGCGCCGCAGTTCAATACGGGGCCGACGGTTCTCGCGCCGGGTAGTGCGACGTTCTACAGTGACCCCAGCGTGGTCATCAACCAGCCGTACACCTACCAGGTGCGCGGCGTCAGGAATAGCATTCCATCGCAGTACAGCGGCTCAGTCACGTGTACCTTCATCAACACGCCGACGCCGACGGCCACATCGACGGCGACCGTCACCGCGACCCCGTCGCCAACGCCGACAGCATCCCTGGTGTGCATCGAGGGCAACGTCTACAACGACCTGAACGGCAACGGCGCTATCGATGGTGGCGAGCCGAAGCTGGTCGGCGTGACGGTGCAACTCTTCGACAACAACGGCAACCTGTTGCAGACGATGGCAACGGATGGAACGGGCCACTATCGCTTCTGCAACCTGCCGCCGGGCACGTACCAGGTGCGCGAAACCGTGCCATCGGGCTACACCGCGACGAACGCGATCCCGGGCAACCCGTTGGGTAGCGGCTTCAAGCTCAACAACACCCAGGTGTTGGTGAACGCGCTGACGCCAGGCACGACGTACACGCCCAACGACTTCCTCCTGACGCAAGCGGCGACGCCGACGCCAACGGCCACCGCGACGAACACGCCGAGCGTGACGCCGACGCCGACGGCGACGACGGGGTTGGTGTGCGTCGAGGGCAACGTCTACAACGACCTGAACGGCAACGGCGCTATCGATGGTGGCGAGCCGAAGCTGGTCGGCGTGACGGTGCAACTCTTCGACAACAACGGCAACCTGTTGCAGACGATGGCAACGGATGGAACGGGCCACTATCGCTTCTGCAACCTGCCGCCGGGCACGTACCAGGTGCGCGAAACCGTGCCATCGGGCTACACCGCGACGAACGCGATCCCGGGCAACCCGTTGGGTAGCGGCTTCAAGCTCAACAACACCCAGGTGTTGGTGAACGCGTTGACGCCGGGCACGACGTACACGCCCAACGACTTCCTGCTGACGCAGTCGCCGACGGTCACACCGACGACGACGGCGACGCCGACGGCCACCGCGACGAACACGCCGAGCGTGACGCCGACGCCGACAGCGACGACGGGGCTGGTGTGCATCGAGGGCAACGTCTACAACGACCTGAACGGCAACGGCGCTATCGATGGTGGCGAGCCGAAGCTGGTCGGCGTGACGGTGCAGCTCTTCGACAACAACGGCAACGTGTTGCAGACGATGGCAACGGACGGAACAGGCCACTATCGCTTCTGCAACCTGGCGCCGGGCACGTACCAGGTGCGCGAAACCGTGCCATCGGGCTACACCGCGACGAACGCGATCCCGGGCAACCCGCCGGGCAGCGCGTTCAAGCTCAACAATACCCAGGTGTTGGTGAACGCGTTGACGCCGGGCACGACGTACACGCCGAATGACTTCCTGCTGACACAGACGCCGACGGTCACGCCGACGCCGACCGTAACAGCAACCACGACGCCGTGTATCTGCCCGCCAACCTATACACCGACGCCGACACCGACGGCGACAGCGCCCGTGGTGTGCATCGAGGGCAACGTCTACTACGATATCAACGGTAACGGGGCTATCGACGGTGGCGAGCCGAAGCTGACTGGCGTGACGGTGCAGTTGCTGGACAACAACGGCAACGTGTTGCAGACGATGGCGACGGACGGAACAGGCCACTATCGCTTCTGCAACCTGCCGCCGGGTACGTACCAGGTGCGCGAGACCGTGCCGCCGGGCTACACCGCGACGAACGCGATCCCGGGCAACCCGTCGGGCAGCGCGTTCAAGCTGAGCAACATCCAGGTCGTGGTGAACGCCTTGACGCCGGGCACGACGTACACGCCTAACGACTTCCTGCTGACGTTGTCGGCGACGGCGACGCCAACGGCCACAGCGACAGCGACCGCGACGCTCACACCGACGCCGACGGCGACGACGGGGCTGGTGTGCATCGAGGGCAACGTCTACTACGACATCAACGGTAACGGGGCCATCGACGGTGGTGAGCCGAAGCTGACTGGCGTGACGGTGCAGTTGCTGGACAACAACGGCAACGTGTTGCAGACGATGGCGACGGACGGAACAGGCCACTATCGCTTCTGCAACCTGGCGCCGGGCACGTACCAGGTGCGCGAGACCGTGCCGCCGGGCTACACCGCGACGAACGCGATCCCGGGCAACCCGTCGGGCAGCGCGTTCAAGCTCAACAACGTCCAGCTCGTAGTGAACGCGCTGACGCCGGGCACGACGTACACGCCCAACGACTTCCTGCTGACCCTGCAAACGGCGATCACGCCGACGCCGACCTCGACGGCCACTCTGACAGTGACGCCGACGCCGACGGCGACGACGGGGCTGGTGTGCGTCGAGGGCAACGTCTACTACGACATCAACGGTAACGGGACCATCGACGGCGGCGAGCCGAAGCTGACCAGCGTGACGGTGCAGTTGCTGGACAACAACGGCAACGTGTTGCAGACGATGGTGACGGATGGAACAGGCCACTACCGCTTCTGCAACCTGCTGCCGGGCACGTACCAGGTGCGCGAGACCGTGCCGCCGGGCTACACCGCGACGAACGCGATCCCGGGCAACCCGCCAGGCAGCGCGTTCAAGCTGAGCAACGTCCAGCTCGTGGTCAACGCGTTTACACCAGGCACGACGTACACGCCCAACGACTTCCTGCTGACGCTACAGACGGCGATCACGCCGACGCCGACCTCGACGGCCACTCTGACAGTGACGCCGACGCCGACGATGCCGGCCCCGCCATACAACCTGCAGTGTCTCGTGGCTAGCCCGACGCAGATCACCCTAATCTGGCAGAACGGTGGTGGGTACGACTACATCGAGATCCTGCGCACGCCGATCTTCCCCGGTGGGCCAATCGTCGTGACGCCAGGAAGCGCGACATTCTACAATGACCCCAGCCCGCTACCCGGCAACGCGTACACGTACCAGGTGCGCGGCTTGAAGGGGAACAGCGCGACGCCGTACAGCAACGCTGTGACGTGTACCACGCCGATCAACACGTACACGCCGACGGTGACAAGCGTTCCGCCGACGAACACGCCAACGCCAACGCCGACGAGTGTGCCGCCGACGAATACGCCGACGCCGACGGTAACGGGCGTGCCGACGAACACACCGACGGCGACGCCGACCAGCCCGGTGACCGCACCGTTCAACCTGGTCTGCTCGGTCGTGAGCAGCAGCCAGATCAACATCCAGTGGGAGAACAGCGCGGCCTACGACTCGCTCGTGATCCTGAGGTCGCCGCAGTTCACCACAGGCTCGACGATCCAGCGGCCGGCCGGCGCGACGATCTACTACGATACCGGCCTGACGGCCAACACGACCTACACGTACCAGGTGGCGGGCATCAAGAACGGCATCCAGACGCCATATACCACGTCCGTGGCGTGTAAGACGCCGCAGAAGCCGCCGCCGCCGCCGCCCGACTGGAGCTGCCGCACCTACTCGTCCACGGCCATCGACATCATCTGGGAGAACCCGGGCGCCGAGGCGACGAGCATCCGCATCGAGCGGTCGCTCAACGACGTGAACTGGGGTGAGATTGCCGTCCTGCCGTCGAGCCAGGGCAGCTACCGCAACATGGGCCTGGCGGGGAATACGCTCTACTTCTACCGCGCCCGCTTCTACAACAGCGGCGACGGGGAGTACTCGAGCTACTCGCCGGTGATCTCCTGCAAGACGTACGCGCCACCTAACCGCGACGACGTGACCGGGAACGTCATCCTCGAGGGCCGCACAAGCTACGCGGGCGCTCTGGTCCTGGTGGACGGCGGCGCGGAAGGCTCGGCCGTGACCGACTTCAACGGCGCGTTCGACATCCCCGGCACGTCGTACGGCCATCACGTCCTGACCGTGACGATGGATGGCTACCTGCCGATCCGCCGTGAGTTCGATGTGACGAGCATCGACACGCCGCTCGGCACGCTGAAGATGATTGGCGGTGACGCCTTCACCGACAACATCATCAACCTGTTCGACCTGACGCTGGTGGCGGCGGCCTACGATAGCCAGCTAGGCATGCCCAGCTTCCAGCCGCAGGCGGACATCAACGGCGACAACAGCGTCAACGTCTTCGACCTGGTGCTGGTCAGCAACAACTTCGACCGCGTCGGGCCGACGGACGGGGCGCAGGCCGCCGCGCTCTCGCTGGCAGCCAGCAAGGCGGCGGCGAGCAAGGCCCCGCAGGCGAACGTGGCCCCGGCCAAGGCGAGCCTGTCGGTGGACAACCCGAAGGCCGTCTATGGCCTGGGCGACCTGGTGACAGTGACGGTGAACCTTGACAACCTGACCGGCTTCTACGGTGGCGCTGTCAACCTCGTCTACGACCCGCACGTCGTCGAGGTGGTGGACGCGGACGCCGACCGGCCGGGCGTCCAGGTGAAGGCAGGCAGCCTGCTGCCCGAAGGCTCGCTGGTTGTGCCGATGGAGCAGACGGCGGTGACAGCCGACGGCAAGCACATCGTCCGGCTGGCTGGCGCGCGGACGGACGGTTCGGTCGACGGCAGCGGCTCGCTGGCCCAGATCACGTTCCGCGTGGTCGGCTGCGGCTCGATGGGCATCGACCTGGCGAACGGCGACAGCGCCTCGATCACGCTCTCCAACGTTCAGAGCGAGTCGCTGCCCGTGGACCTGAGCGGCGAGATCGACATCCGCACGGGCTGCGTCTTCCTGCCGTACATCGTGGTTGCGCAGTAACTCTAACCTGGCGGGCCGTCTACACGCCGTGGACGGCCCGCCAGCCTTCTCCCAACCCGCTACCGTTCCTCCCGCCTCGGTAGGGGAGGGGGAACGGTACGTCGTCGGAGCCAGTCACGCGAAAACGTTTGCGAGAAGTTGCTTCAAATTCCCCCCAGCGATATAATGTCGCGGTGCTGCAATGGCGCGCATTATGCTATGAGAGCACTGTAGCAGCTCACATCACTCACTGGAAAGTGCGCCTTATGAATACTAACCTCTGGCTTGCGATTGTCGTCCTCGCCGTAGTGATGGGCGCGATGTTCGTTCTCAAGCCGTCGGATACAGCCATGTCGGCCGCCGAGCGCAGCCGGGGAACCAAGCCCCGCATTCAGGTTGTCTGGTCCCACGACAGCCAGGGCTGGCAACTGCCGGTCATCAGCGCCGACCACTAAATTCCCCACGCGAGACAACGTTACCCATTGACGCGTTGCGCCATCGGGTTTATACTAGAGTCGGCGTTCGACATACCGATTCATCATCCCGCCGTGACAATGATGTCGCCAGACGGGTCTCCCGTTTGGGCGGAGGAAGCCAGCATGGACTTTCAACTAACCGAAGAGCAACGCATGGTGCGCGACATGGTGCGCGACTTCGCCCAGAAAGAAGTCGCGCCAATCGCGCGTGAGGTAGATGAGACAGGCCGCTTCCCGGCCGAGACCTTTCAGAAGTTAGGCGAGCTGGGCTTGATGGGATTGCCTTACCCAGAGAAGTACGGCGGCGCTGGCGGCGATACGGTCAGCTACGCGATTGCCGTCGAGGAACTTTCCCGCGCCTGTGGCTCGACGGGCTTGACCTACGCCGCGCATGTCTCGCTGGGCTGCGCGCCGTTCTACCTGTTTGGCACCGAGGAACAGAAGCAGAAGTATCTCACGCATCTCGCCAGTGGCAAAGGATTGGGGGCGTTTGGTTTGACCGAGCCGCAGGCCGGCTCGGATGCCGGCGCAACGCGCACCACGGCGCGCAAGGACGGCGATAGCTGGGTCATCAACGGCTCGAAGATGTGGATTACATCCGGCTCCATCGCCGACATCATTGTGGCGACGGCGCGGACCATTGTGGACGGCGAGGATCGCGGCGTCTCGTGCTTCATCGTCGAGAAGGGCACGCCCGGCTTCATCCCTGGCAAGGACGAGCCTAAGATGGGGTTGAAGGGGTCCATTACGTCGCAGCTCTTCTTTGAGGATTGCCGCGTTCCCGCGTGCAACATCCTCGGCTCCGTCGGACAGGGCTTCAAGCAGATGCTCATTATCCTCGATGGTGGGCGCATCAGCATTGGCGCGATGGCACTGGGGCTGGGCATGGCGGCGCTCGAGGCGGCGGTTGGCTACGCCAAGGAGCGCGTCGCGTTCGGCCACCCCATCGCCGACTACCAGAGCATTCAGTGGAAGCTTGCCGACTCGGCCACGCTGCTCGAAGCGTCGCGGCTGCTCATCCTCCAGGCCGCCTGGCTGAAGGACCACGGCAAGCGCTTCACCCAGGAAGCGGCGATGGCGAAGCTGTTTGCCTCGGAGGCCGCCGAGAAGGCATGCTTCGAGGCGGTGCAGATTTTCGGCGGAGCGGGCTACTCGCGTGAGTACCCGGTGGAGCGCTACTACCGCGACAACCGCCTGACGGAGATTGGCGAGGGGACGAGCGAGATCATGCGCCTGGTCATTGCCCGCAACATCCTCCGCGACCACCATAGCCTGTAGCCGTTTCGGCTGTCACACTTCGAGGGGGTCGGACTTGCGTCCGGCCCCCTTTCGCATACACTTACCCATCAGCGACCCGCATGGGCGCGCCCCGCGCTGCGTTAGCGTCATACTATAGGGTACTCCGCCAGGGAGTGCCCGCGCTTGTGTTGCCTCCACGTACCCTCCATCGGCCGGTTCACACTCACATCATCCTGAAGGAGACTCGTTGTGCGAATGCTTCCGCCCCTTCCACGCCGATTCGTTGCTGCCCTGGCGACGCTCGCTCTGCTCGCCGTCCTGGTCGCGCTACCCGTATTGGCGCAGTCAGCCGGCGCGTCCAGCGCCACAGCCTCATCCGCTGGTTCCAGGTCTTTGTCCACCCAGGATTTGATCGAGCAGGCGTACAGCCGGCGTGAGATTACCGCTGAGCAGCGCGTCCTGTATCTGGCTTATGCCGTGTACGACTTCAAGAAGCTGCCGATGCAGTATCATGGCACGGCTGGCTGGTACGGCACGACTGCCGTCACGGAGGTCAACCGCACGCTTCAAAACCAGGGGATGGGCAAAGTCACACTGCTGTCGTCGGCTGTCGCTTCGGAGCTGGCGCGGCTGACGCACCCGCAAGGCACGCTGTGCAACAAGAACGACGAGCCTAACAATACGGACACCGCAAACTTCCGCGTCAACTATGGGACGGTGAAGGGCGGCCTGACGATTGAGCAGTACACGGCCGGTCTTGAGAAGACTTTCAACGTCGAGGTGACGCAGTACGGCTGGCCGAAGCCGCCTTTCAGCGCGGCGAACACGTTCGGCAAATACCCGGTGCAGGTGGCCGACCTGGCGGCGACCGGAGACGGCAACCTGTACGGCTACGTGACGACGAACAACCCGCCCATCACGGCCTTCGTCGGGGACAACCCGAATACCCCGGCGACGGAGACGGACGCTTTCGCCACGTGCATGGTGCTGAACGACAACATCCCCTCGTTCACGGGGGGAGATGCGACGCAGGGGTTGAAGGCCCTCGACAACACCGTGGCCCACGAGTTTGTCCACTCCATTCAGTTCGGCGTCGGCGACCCGGACCCGGCGGAAGCGACCATGTGGTCGGAGTCATCGGCCGCATACGCCGAGGATGAGGTCGAGCCGAACGGCCATGACAACTACCAGTACCTCTGGCCCAACTTCCAGCAATCGCTGGTCACTTACCCTGACGCGAGTAAGTACTCGAACTGGCCGATGTTCCGTTATGGCGCGGAGCGGTTCGGCGGTCTGAACACACCGGGCGGCGGCGAGACAGTCTACAAGGATTTCCTGGCGAACGTGGCGGCGGGGCAGCGAGCCATTACAGCCTACGACAACGCGCTCAAGACGCGGGGCAGTAACTTCAACGACTTCTTCCACAACTTCGCCATCGCCATCCGGTTTATGAAGAAGTGCCCGACGGCTAATCCATACTGCTTCAGCGACGGCGACCTGATCGCGGCGCGGATGCAGAGCACGCCTATCCAGAATGACGGCGAGGTGGCCTCGGTTGGCGCGAGCTATACGGGCAGCATCACCGATACGTACACCATCAACTATGTCGGTCTGCCGACCAGCGGCGCGTATAGTGTCGAAGTGGCGAATACGGCGGCGAAGGGCGCGCTGCGGGCGAGTGTCGTCGCCGACACGGGTGACGGCTTGCAGGTCGATGCGGTACCCGGTGTCGCCGGTGCTGGACAGACAGCAACGCTGGCGAGCTTCACGGCGCCGGCCGGCGCTCAGCGCGTGATCCTCGTCATCACCAACCAGGGCAAGACCAGCGACGACGCGGCAAGCCCGACCAGCTACCGTGTGACCGTCGGCACAGCCGGCGAAGTTCCAACGGCCACGCCAACGGCGACGCCGTCCGTGACGCCGACGCCATGTCCGGGGGGCGGCTGCACCTACTTTGCCTATCTCCCGCTCGTCGGAACAAACTATAACTTCCACGATCTGCCACCGTCCCTAACGCGCTAACAGCTTTGCTCACGTTCTCCCCCTCTCTCAAAGGGAGAGGGGGAAGTCCTATCCGCGCTTCGTAGATTCCCCCATTTTGCCTCTTGACAACCGCCTAAAGGCATGATAAACTGATTGTGAACGTTCACGGGAACGTTCACGGGCCACGCTCAACATCGAGGCATGTCCATGGGCGTTCTCAAGCGTCAGCGGACGACAATCAAGGATGTGGCCGCCCGCGCCGGTGTCTCCTACCAGACCGTCTCGCGCGTCTTGAACGACAAAAGCGAAGTCTCGGACGAGACGCGGCGACGGGTGCAGGCAGCCATTGACGACCTCAACTATCGTCCCTCGGCCATCGCCCGCAGCCTTGTATCCCAGCGCACCCACGTACTGGGCTTATTCACCGCCGATTTCAGCGACTATACCCACGCCCGCATCATCGAGGGCGCGGAGGCCGAGGCCCGCCGCCAGGGCTACCTCATCTTCGTCAGTGGCGGTGAGCGCAGCCCTGACGGCGAGCCGCTGAGTTCCCCTCTCCTGTCACAACACCAGACTGAAGGTTTGCTCATCGTCTATCACGGTTCCGACCGCGACACGGGCGCGCTGTTCGACCACGTATCGCCCGACCTGCCGGTTGTGACCATCGGCTATGGCCGCGGCCGCCCCCACGTCGTCTCCGTCGGCATTGCCAATGTCCAGGGGGGACGCCTGGCGACCGACCATTTGCTGTCGCAGGGCCGCCGCCGCATCGCGCTCATCAGCGGCCCACGCCAGTTCTACGCCAGCCAGGAGCGCCTGACAGGCTATGCCGAGGCTCTCACCTTGGCGGGCATCCAGGTTGACCAGGGGCTTATCGACGCGGGAGACTGGACAAGCGCCAGCGGCTACGCGGCAATGCTGCGCCTGCTCGACCGCGCCGCCTTCGACGCCGTGTTCGTTCAGAACGACCGTATGGCGATGGGGGTGCTGCAGGCGCTACGGGAGCACGGCCGGCGTGTGCCGGACGACATCGCCGTCGTTGGCTTCGACGACATTCCCTCCGCGCCGTATTTCGACCCGCCCCTCACAACGGTTCACCAGCCGACGTATGAGTTGGGGCAGGTCGCGGCGCAAACTCTTATCGACCTCACCCACGGCGAAATCCCGCCGGCTGAACCTATTCGTCTCGCAACCCATCTTGTCATCCGCCAATCGTGTGGCGCGGCAGATGCCGCCAAAGGAGGTCACACCCCGGAAGTCTCAAGCCATCGACAACGAAGCCACCAAGCCATTGGTTGATCCCAACCCATCCCAACCCTTCTAATGGAGGAAAAACTGTGAGCCGCATCACACCCAAAATGAGACTGGTCTTGCTGCTGGGCGCTCTCGGCGTCCTGGCGCTGGTCGTCCTGGCGTGCTCGTCCGCTCCGGCGGCTGCGCCCCAGGCAGCTGCGACAGCCGCGCCCATCGTCCAGACCGTCGTCGTCAAGGAAACGTCCGTCGTCGAGAAGACCGTGGAGAAGCAAGTCCAGGTGACGGTTGCTCCGAACATGCGCCTGGTCTACAACTCCTACCAGAGCGATCCTGAGCCGCGCAAGCAGGACGAGGACCTGGTGGCGCAGTTCAAGAAGGCTAACCCAAACATCGACGTCGAGCATAGCATCGTCGACCACGAGGGCTTCAAGCAGGCCATCCGCACGTACCTGGCCGCCTCCCGCCCGCCGGATGTCATGACCTGGTTCGCCGGGAACCGCGCCCGCTTCTTCATTGACAAGGGCCTCATCATGGACATCAGCGACGTGTGGAAGCAGCAGGGCTGGGACAAGTCCTATCCCAAGGGCTTCCAGGCGCTGAGCAGCGTCAACGACAAGCAGTACTTCGTCCCCACGAGCTACTACTGGTGGGCGCTGTATTACAACAAGAAGACCCTGGACCAAGCCGGTGTCAAGCCGCCCCAGACGTTCGACGAGCTGCTGGCCGCGTGCAAGACGCTGAAGGACAAGGGCATCACGCCCATCACCATCGGGACGAAAGCGCCGTGGCCGGCCGCCGGCTGGTTCGACTACCTCAACATGCGCACGAACGGCCCCGAGTTCCATATCAACCTGATGCTCGGCAAGGAGAAGTACACCGACCCGCGCGTGGCGAAGACGATGGACAACTGGAAGAAGCTCCTCGACGCGGGCTGCTTCATCGACAACCCGACGGCCTACACCTGGCAGGAGGGCCTCCAGCCGATGATCGACGGCAAGGCCGGCATGTACCTGATGGGTCAGTTCATCATGGACTCGATTCCGAAGGACAAGCAGGCTGACTTCGACTTCGTCCGCTTCCCGATCATCGACCCTAACGTCAAGGTCGGTGAGGATGCCCCGACGGACGGTTTCTTTGCTGCCGCCAAGTCGCCAAACCCGGAGGCCGCCAAGAAGTTCCTGGCCTTCCTCGGCTCGAAGGAAGCGCAGACCTACTTCGCTAAGAACTTGCAGCGCCTGCCGACCAACGGTGACGTCGACCCCAGCATCTTCACGCCCGCGACGCAGAAGGGCATCGAGATCATCAAGAAGGCCGACTACGTGGCGCAGTTCTATGACCGAGACACGACGCCTGAGATGGCCGAGAAGGGCATGGCCGCGTTCCAGGACTTCATGGCGAACCCGGGCAATGCCCAGCAAATTCTCGCCAATCTGGAGACCGAGCGCGCCCGCATCTTCGCGCAGGAGCAGCAGTAACCCTTCTGTGGGTGTGTGGACGGGGGCGAATGCGTCGCGTTCGCCCCCTGTCCCTCAGCACGCGCCGCGTGCGAAAGGAGCCATCGCATGGCCGCCACTGGCAGCGTCGAGGCAACGCGTCCGGTCGCCGTAAAACGGGGGCGCTCACACCGCGCGCCGGTGTACACGCCCTACCTCTTCCTGGCCGTGCCCGTGATCATGTTCCTCATCTGGGTCATCGGCCCGATGTTCTACTCGTTCTACCTCAGCCTGACCAACTGGGATGGCATTTCGTCGCCGGACTATATCGGCTTCGCCAACTACCAGCGGCTGTTCAAAGACCCGCTGTTCTATACCTCTATCGGCAACAACGTGAAGTGGCTCGTCTCCTTCATCACCGTGCCGGTGGCGCTGGGCCTGGCGCTGGCGATGGCCCTGAATCGCAACCTACCGGGCGCCCGCGCGGTCAAGTCGGCCATCTACTCGCCCTACATCCTCGCGCCGGTCATCATCGGCCTCATCTTCGGCTGGATGTACCTGCCGGTGCAGGGCCTGCTCAACACGTTCTTGCGCACGGTGGGCCTGGGCGCGCTGCAGCAAGGCTGGCTCGCCAACCCGGCGCTGGCGACGTGGTGCATCATCGCTGCCGCCATCTGGCGCCAAGTGGGCTACATCATGGTGCTCTACCTGGCCGGCCTGCAAGGGGTGGACCCGACGCTCATCGACGCGGCGAAGGTGGACGGGGCGAATGGCTGGCAGCAGTTCCGCCGCGTCATCTGGCCCTTACTCGCTCCCGTGACCGTGATTGTGGTCGTCATCAGCATCATCGACTCGCTGCGCTCCTTCGACCTGGTCTACATCATGACGCGCGGCGGTCCGGCCAATGCGTCGTCGGTGATGGCGACGTTCATGTACATCGAAGCGTTCAACAACTACAAGATGGGGTACGGCGCGACGATTGCCGTGGTGCTGTTCCTGCTGACCTCGATCTTCATCTTCATCTACCTGTGGCGCGTCCTCCAGGACGAGCTAGAGTACTAGGGAGGACGCGCCATGGCTGCTGCTGCGCCTGCTGAATCACGTCCTAGAGTCTCCATTGGCAAATGGATCGTCTACATCCTGGTCTATGGCCTGACGCTGCTGTGGGTCGTGCCGGTCATCACCGCCATCCTGACCTCGTTCCGCACCAACGACGACATCTTGAAGCGGGGCTTCTTCGCGCTGCCGACCGGCATCAACTTCCAGGCCTATATTGATGCCTGGAACCGGGGTGGCCTGTCCCACTACCTGCCCAATAGCTTTGTGATCACCCTACCGGCGCTTATCGCAACGCTGTTCCTCTCGTCGCTGGCGGGTTACGCCCTGTCGCGCTTCAAGTTCAGGGGCAACCGCATCATCTTCTTCATGTTCGTCGCCGGCGCGATGCTGCCGTTCCAGATTCTCCTGCTGCCGGTCTTCAAGCTCTCGGATACGCTGGGTATCTACGATACCTACTGGGCGCCCATCCTCCTGCACACCTCCTTCCAGCTTGGTTTCTGCACCTTCGTCCTGCGCAACTACATGCGCACGGTGCCGGGCGAGATTCTGGAGGCGGCGCGCATCGACGGCTGTGGCGAGTTCGGCATCTACCGCCGCATCATGATGCCGCTGACGCTGCCGGCGATTGCGGCTCTGGCGACGCTGGAGTTCACCTGGATTTTCAACGACTTCCTGTGGGCCTTGGTGCTCATCCAGCGCGACCAGCTGAAGCCGGTAACCACGGGCCTGGCTGTTTTGCAGGGGCAGTACATCACCGAGTACGGCGTCATCATCGCTGGCTCGATCATTGCTGCCTTGCCGACGGTGCTTGTGTTCATCTTCTTGCAGCGCTACTTTATCGCGGGCCTGACCCTGGGCGCGACGAAGGGCTAACTCCCACACCTGACAGGTTTCGAAAACCTGTCAGGTGTACCATGAGCGACTCGCATGACCGATACACTACCTATCCCGCGCCGCCCGACGGTGCTCTACGATGCCTACGTCTTCGACCTCGACGGCACGGTCTACCTGGGCGACGCCCTGTTGCCGACCGCTGGTGAGACCATCACGACGCTGCGCAAGATGGGCCGCCGCACGGTGTTCCTCTCCAACAACCCGACCCACACCCAGCAGGAGTACGCCACACGCCTTGAGCGGCTGGGCCTGCCCACGCCCCTGGATGACATCGTTAACTCGTCGATGGTCATGGTCGATTTCTTGCAGAAGACGATGCCGGGGGCGCGGGTGTTCGTCGTGGGCGAGAAGCCATTGGAGCACGACCTGGCAGCGGGCGGCTTCGAGCTGACCGACGACCCGAAGCGCATCGACGCCGTCGTCGCCAGCTTTGACCGCACCTTTGTCTACCGCAAGCTCCAGATTGCGTTCGACGCCATTCGCGCCGGCGCGCGGTTCTTCGCCACCAACGCCGACCGCTACTGCCCTGTGCCGGGGGGTGGCGAGCCGGACGCGGCGGCTATTATCGCCGCCATCGAGGCGTGTACGGGCACGAAGGTCGAGGCCGTGGTCGGCAAGCCATCGCGCACTATGGCCGAGGCCATCCTGGGGCGCTTGAAGCTGCCGCCCGACCGCTGCGTGATGACCGGCGACCGCCTGGAGACCGACGTGCTGATGGGGCTGGAGGTGGGGATGGCAGCGGCGCTGACCCTCACCGGGGCGACGCCGGCCTCGGCTCTGTCGGCCTCGCCGGTTCACCCGACGTACGTCATCCGAAACCTTGGCGATTTGCTGCCCGAAGATCTCGTCGAGCCGTAACCCTTTGAACCACGAAGGCCACGAAAGGCCGCGAAAAACGCGAAAGGCATTCGCTGGGCGATCTTTTTTCGTGCCTTTCGCCTCTTTTTCGCGCTTTTCGTGGTCCAACCTCCGCTATCAGTAACGACTATGCCAAATCCATCTTACGTTGTCGGAATTGACCAGGGAACCAGCGGCAGCCGCGCCCTCGTCCTGGACCGCGAGGGCCAGGTGCGCGGCTACGGCTACCGCCCCCTGGTGCGTCTCTACCCCGAGCCGGGCCGCGTCGAGCAGGACCCATTCACCGTCGCTGCGACAGTTTCAGACGCCATAGCGGAAGCCCTGGGGCGGGCGAACATCACCCCCGCCGACGTAGCCGCTGTCGGCATCGCTTCTCAGCGCAACACCGATTTCGCGTGGGATAGCCAGACGGGCCATCCCGTGGGACATGCCATCACCTGGCAGGACCTTCGCACCGTCGATCTCGTCGGCGAGCTGTCGGCGTGGCCCCAGGCGAGCCACTGGCGCGAGCGCCTGGGCTACTTCCCCGGCCCGTGGAGCTCAGCGATGCACCTGGCGTGGCGGATGCGCTACGACCCGCCCTTCGCCGACGCGGCCCACGCCGGCCGGTTGCGCGTCGGACCGTCGGCCGAGTGGCTGCTCGTGGCGCTGGGCGAGGCGCGCAGCCACGCCGCCGACCTGTCGCTGGTGCAGCAGATGGGCATGTATGACTTCCGCGCCCACGGCTATTGGGACGAGTGGCTGGCGTGTCTCGGCGTGCCGCGCACCATCCTGCCGGACGCCGCTCCCACCGTTCACGACTACGGCGTGCTGCGCCTGACGGGGGTCGATGGCCGCGAGGTGGCCGTTCCCGCGCTGGCGATGATCGGCGACCAGCAGGCGGCCCTGTACGGCTACGACTGCCGCCGCGCCGGTGACGCCGAGTGTACCCACGGCACGGCGACGTTCGTGGACGTGTGTACCGGCAGCCACGCGCCGCAGCAGGAGCGGATCAACATTTACTACGCCTGGCAGATGGGCGGGGGCATCACGTACTGCATGGAGGCCGACGCGACGGTGACGGGCGCGGCCATTCGTTGGATGCGCGAGAGTGCGCGCCTGTTCGACCGCGACGAGGAGGTCGGGCTGCTGGCGGCCTCGGTGCCGGATGCGGGTGGTGTCGTCTTCGTGCCCGCCTTCACCGGCCTCAACGTCCCGTACAACGATCACAACGCGCGTGGGACTATTCTCGGCCTGACCCTGGGCAGCCATCGCGGGCACATCGTCCGCGCCTTCCTCGAGGCGCTGGGCTACCAGGTGCGCGCGATTCTAGAAACCATCGCGGCCCAGGCGGGCATCCACGTCAGCCAGCTCTACCTTGGCGGTGGGGTCTCAGCCAGCGACCTGGCGTGCCAGATTCAGGCCGACATGCTGGGCATCCCAACGGTACGCCCGGCCTTCACAGAGACCACAGCACGCGCGGCAGCTTTGCTGGCGGGCATCGGCGCGGGCATCTGGTCGGCGGACGCGCTGCCGCCCTTGCCGAGCGCCGTGACGGTCTTTGAGCCGCGCCTGTCGGCGGACGAGCGTGACGCGGGTTACGCCCGCTGGCAGCGCGCCGTGGAGACTGTGCGCGCCTGGGGGAGCGGCTAGGCTAGTCTATCCCACTTGCTCGATATTCACCAAGCGACCGCTATGCGGGACGTAGTACAGCCGATAGAGCTTCGTCTCATCCAGAACATTGTAGCCGGCCTCGGTCACGTGGAAGCGCATCTCCTCCAGGGTGTAGTAGTAGGTCGGGCGGCTGCGGCTGCCGGTCGTCACGCGCTCGACGCTGCCTTCAAGGGCCAGGACGCGACCCCGTGAGATGTCGCGCAGGGTGTTGACGATGCGCATCACGTCGCCGAAGATGATGAGCACGGCCGACAGGACGACGAGAACCGCGAGCCACGCCGGGCCGACGGACATAGCCATCGAGCCGAGGACGAGCGCGGCAACGACGACGAAGGCGACGAGCAGCGCTGGGCCAAGCAAGGACCGCAGCAGCCAGGGCGACTGCTCATCGCCGAGTCGCCCATCGCGGTTGGCGGGCAGCGCCGAAAGCAGAAACCCGTTGGCCTGGGCCAGCCGCGCCGCCAGGTCGGCTTCGGTCGGCTGGGCGGCGCTCAGAGGTTGCGCCGACAGCAGCCAGCCGCTCTGGGCCAGGTAGTAGAAGCGGTACGCGCCGGGCGGCGGCAGCGTGGCGCCGCGCAGCGCAAGTAGGCTGCGCCCGGCCACCTCGGCCACGTAAGCGGACTCGTTCCAGGTGACTTGTCCATCGCCGCTGGCGACGCGTGGCTCGGCCAGGTCGGCGCGCATCTGGCGGGTACGCGTCATGGTCCAGACGGTGACGAACAACACCAGCGCGATGACGGCGAGGAGCGTCACGCGAATGACCTGGGCGAGGGGCGAGGCGCTCATCTCCTGGCCGAGCCACACGGGCAGGGCAATGAGAATCAGGAGGACGGCGCTGACAACAAAGAAGATGAGCAGACCGCGAATGCGGCGCAACTGCCCGGCCAGGGCGTCCTGCTGCGCTGGCGTGAGCGCGCCGCCGGCGTTTGCCGCGACCGCTTGTGGGTCTGTCAACGAGAGAGATAGGGGTGCTAAGTCGGACATGGACTAGATTATGCCCCATCACCGCCCAACTGTCGAGATAACGTATTTTACGCAAAGGAGAAGGTATGCTGCTTGGCGTCGATTATTACCCTGAGCACTGGCCGGAGACGCGGTGGGCTGAGGACGCGGCCCAGATGCGGGGCCTGGGCCTGGAATGTGTGCGCATTGCGGAGTTCGCCTGGGCGAAGATGGAGCCGTCGGCCGGTCAGTTCGATTGGGACTGGCTCGACCGCGCCATTGCGACGCTGGTCGATGCCGGGTTGAAGGTCATCCTCGGCACGCCTACCGCCGCCCCACCGGCCTGGCTCGTCCATGCCCACCCGGACATCCTCCCGGTCGACGCCGACGGCCGCCGACGCCGTCATGGAGGACGCCGCCACGTCTGCGCCAACGCGCCGGACTTCCAGGCGGCCTCAGAGCGCATCGTGCGCGCCATGGCCGAGCGGTACGGGCAGCATCCGTCCCTGATTGGCTGGCAGATCGACAACGAGTTCGGCGGCGGCAGCACGACGCGCTGCTACTGCCCGCACTGCGCCGCCGCGTTCCGCCGCTGGCTCATGCGGCGCTACGAGACCATCGATGCCGTGAACGACGCCTGGAGCGCCGTTTTCTGGTCCCAAACCTACAGCGACTTCTCGCAGATCGAGCCGCCCAACCTCGTCCTCGGCCAGCCCAATCCGTCCCACGTTCTCGACTACTACCGTTTCGCCTCCGATAGCTGGGTCGCGTACCAGCACGCCCAGGTCAGTATCTTGCGCGCCGCCTCGCCGGGCCGCTGGATTACCCACAACCTGATGGGGCCGGTGCGCGCCATCGACTACCACGCCCTGGCGCGCGACCTGGACTTCGTGAGCTGGGACAACTATCCGACGGGCAACACCGACCGCGATACGCCCCTCCTCTACGGCCCTGGGGCAACGCCCCCACCCCACGCCTACGACATGGGTGACTCGGCGATGACGGCGTTCTACCACGCCCTGATGCGCGGCCTCAAGCAGCAGCCGACTTGGGTGATGGAGCAGCAGCCGGGCTACGTCAACTGGGGCAAGTACAACCCGACGCCGCGGCCCGGCGTCGTTCGTACCTGGGCCGTGGAAGATCTCGTGAACGGGGCGGACACCGTCGTCTTCTTCCGCTGGCGCGCGTGCCACTTCGCCCAGGAGCAATTCCATAGCGGCCTGCTGAAACACGACGGAACGCCTGACCTCGGCTACCAGGAAGTGACCGACCTCGCCGCCGACCGGCCGCTACTGGAGGCTCTGCAAAGCGCCGCGCCGACGGCTGACGTTGCCATCCTCTACTCGTACCAGGACGACTGGGCGGCGAGCCTCCAGCCCCACAACGCCGACTTCGACCTGCGCCGCGAGGTCTTCGCTACCTTCCGCGCCTTCCAGCGGGCGGGCATCCCGGCCGACGTGGTGTCGCCGTGGGCGGATCTGTCGCGCTACCGCCTCGTCGTCGCGCCGACGCTCTGGCTGGTCGACGCCGCGCTGGCCGACCGGCTGCGCGCCTATGTGGAGGCGGGCGGCACGCTCATGCTTGGGCCGCGCAGCGGTTTCAAGACCTTGAGCAACGTCGTCAACCCCGATGGCCCGCCCGGCGCTCTGGCCGAGTTGGCCGGCGTTCAGGTGGCCGCGTTCCACAGCCTGTCGCCGAATGTGACCTACGAGCTAGTCTGGGAGGGGGAGACGGCGCCGGTGATGCTGTGGGCGGAGAGCTTGCAGCCTGCCCCGCGCGTCGAGGTCATTGCGACGTGGGGCAGTGGTGCGTTGGAGGGACAGGCGGCGGCGACACTGCGCGGCGTGGGGAGTGGACAGGTCGCTTACGTTGGCGCGTGGCTTGACGATGCCCTGGCGGACCGCGTCGTCGCCTGGCTGACGCACATTGCGGGCGTGTGGGAGATGGCGGAGACGCCGCCGGGCGTGCTTGTCGCCCGGCGGGCGTCGGCCCAGAGCGAGTACATGGGGCTGGTCAACCCAACGGACGAGTATCAGATGGCGGCGCTCTACCCGCCCGCCTGGCGGGACGCCCGCACGGGCGAGGCGTGGGAGTCGACCGTCACCATTCCGCCCCGTAGCGTCCTGGTCGGCGTGCGCCCGGCCAGCGAGTCGCAGTAGAGGATACAATGGCTGATACCTTTCTGCTCTATGGCTCGACCGGCTTCACGGGTGATCTCATCGCACGGCTGGCCGTCGAGCGCGGCCTGCGTCCTATTCTCGCGGGCCGCAGCCGGGACAAGCTCGCGGCGCAGGCGAAAGAGTTGGGCCTGGACTACAGGGCGGTGAGCCTGGACGACGCGGCCGGCCTCGACCGCGCCCTGTCCGATGTGCCGGTCGCCCTCCACGCCGCCGGGCCGTACATCTATACCTCGCGCCCGATGGCTGATGCCTGCCTGCGTAGCGGCGTGCATTACCTGGACATTACAGGCGAGCTGTCGGTGTACGAGGCGCTCGCCGCCCGCGCCTCGGAGGCCCGCGCCCGGAGCGTCATGCTCCTGCCTGGTGTCGGCTTCGACGTCGTGCCCACAGACTGCCTGGCGCTGCACCTCAAGCGCCGCTTGCCGACGGCAACGCACCTGACCCTGGCGTTCCAGACCCGCGGCCCGGCCCGCATGTCGCGGGGCACGGCGCTGTCAGGGCTAGAGATGGCGCCGTCGGGTGGGAAAGTGCGGCGGGATGGGCGGCTGGTCATGGTCCCCCTGGCGGCCAAGACGCGCATGATCGACTTCGGGCGAGGGCCGGTCAAGGCGGTGCAGATGCCCTGGGGCGACATCTTCACCGCCTACTACAGCACGGGCATCCCCAACATCGAGGACTACATGGCGCTGCTGCCCCGTGCCATCGACGCGCTGCGGGTAGCGCGCTATGCGCGGCCGCTGCTGAAGCTGTCGCCGGTGCGCGCCGTCTTGAAGCGCGCCGTGCGGGCGCAGCCCGCCGGTCCCACAGCCGAGCAGCGCGCCCGGTCGTCGGTGGCCGTGTGGGGTGAGGTGACGGATGACAAAGGCGGGCGCGCGGTGGCACGGATGACGGGGCCGGAGCCGGGCTACACCTGGACGCCGATGCTGGCGCTGGCGGCAGTGGGGCGCGTGCTGGCGGGCGAGGCGCCGCCGGGCTACCAGACGCCCGCCTCGGCCTACGGGCCAGACTTCGTGCTAGAGACGGAGGGCGTCACGCGCGAGGACGTGGCGTGAGCTAGGCCAGGGCGCGCTGGATGGCGGCGATGTTGGCCTGGGTACCGGCGTACTGCTCGCCCTTGCCCTCGAACTCAGCCGAGTAGTAGCCGCCGAAGCCGCTGTCGCGCATGATGCGCATGCAGCGGGCGAAGTCCCACTCCGGCATGTTGCCCTCGGCGTCCAGGTCGAGCGCCTTGGCGTGGGCGAGGGCGGCGTGGGGTGCGACCAGCGCCAGGGCGTCGTAGCGGATGTCCGGCGCGAAGTTGCCGAAGTCCGGGCACGTGGCGAAGCGGTCCCAGCCGACGGCGTCACCCAGGCGGATGATGTTGGCCGGGTCGGCGGAGATGCCGCCGTGGTTCTCTAGCAGGATGCGCACGCCCCGCGCCGAGGCGTACTCGGCCAGCTCGCGGTACGAGTCGATGGTGATGGACAGGTCGTAGGGCTGCTCTTGCCGCCCGGTGTTGATGCGGGCGTTGGGGCTGCCCAGCTCGGCGGCCACGTCGATCCACGTCTTGATGGCGCGCAGGTCGTGGGCGCGGCGGCGGGCGTCGCGGTCAGAGATGTTGCCCACGTCGATGGGGACGTTGACGACCTTGACGTCGTGGGCGCGCAGGGCGGCGTTGAACAGGTCGATGTGTTGCATGTCGGGCGCGGGCATGTGGCGCGACACAAGCTCGACGGCGTCGACGCCGAAGCGTTGGCGAGCGGCGGCGGGGAAGTGGTCGAACGGGAACTCGCGGTTGATGTAGTGACGCACTGACCACGAGGAGACGGCGATCTTCATGAGGCTTGGGGTATCCTTTCGCGGACGGAACTAGCGGATGACGCCGCCGGTGGCGCGGGCGACGAGCGACTCGACTTCCTCAGGCGTCGTGTCCACCATGTCGCCGAACTGGCTCAAGGCCAGGGCGGCGAGGACGACGCCATAGCGCAACCCCTGGGCGATACTGCCGCTCAGCCAGCCGTGGAGGACGCCGGCGGCCAGGGCATCGCCCGCGCCCAGACGATCCACGATATGCACCGGCAGCGCCTGCTCCCAGAGCACCTGCTGCCCATCCCACGCCATCGCGCCCTGGTCACCACACGAGACGACGACGTGCCGCGCACCGGTGCGTTCGACCATCTGCCGCACGATTTCCTCCGTCGTTCCCTTGCACTCGAACAGGCGCTTGGCGTCGATCTGACTGCATAGCACTAGGTCGATGCCGTGGAGCAGCGGCTCCAGGACCTCGCGCGCCTTCGCCTCCGTCCACAGCTTCTGACGGTAGTTGACGTCGAAGCTGACCTGGACGCCCGCGGCGCGGGCCTGGGCGATGGCCTGCTCGGTGATGGCGCGGCAGGACGGCGAGAGGGCCGGGGTGATGCCGGAGACATGAATGACGCGCGTGTCTAGGAAGGCGGGCCAGTTGATTTGCTCGGGGCGCAGGCGGGAAACGCACGAGTCGGCGCGGTCGTAGATGACCTGGATGGGGCGGGGCGGCGCGGAGAACTCGACATAGTATGTGCCGACGCGGCCCGCCGCCGACCAGATAACGCCATCGAGATCAACACCGGCATTACGTAAATTGTTAGCGATGATGCGGCCGAGCGCGGTGGACGGGAGGGCGCTTACCCAGCCGGTGCGTCGCCCCAGGCGCGCCAGGGCGTAGACGACGTTGCCCTCCGAGCCGCCGGGGAAGACGTCCAGGCGGTGGGTGGTCTCCAGGCGGCGGCCGACCGGGACGCTAAGGCGCAGCATGACCTCGCCGAATCCGGTCACGTCCCGCTTAGGCTCGGGCATGGACTTCCTCCCACGCGACGCGCAGCTGCCGCGCCCGGTCAGTGATGTTGTCGAGAGTCTGGCTGGCGCCGGCGACAAGGGCGCTACCCACGCCGACCGCCACAGCTCCCGCGCGCACGAACGCGCCGAGGGTGTCGGCGGAGACGCCCCCTGTGGGCACAAAATCGACATCGTTGAGCGGGGCGCGCAGAGCCTTGAGATACGCCGGGCCAACGACGTCGGACGGGAACAACTTGAGCATGCGGCAGCCGGCGGCGAAAGCGTCCTGGGCCTCGGTTGGCGTGAAGACACCGGGCATGTGCAAGATGTCTTCCGTCAGGGCACGGCTGACGGTGGGCAGGCTGAAGTTCGGCGCGACGGTGAACTGAGCGCCCGCGTCCGTCGCCGCGTCCCACTGCTCAGGCGTGCGCACCGTTCCCGCGCCAACGATGAGACGGTCGGCGAATCGCCCGCGCAGCTTCGGGATGGCCTCAAGGCAGCCAGGGCTGTTCAGCGTGACCTCGACGATGGTGACGCCGCCCGCGAGCAGCGCTTCGCCGGTATCCAGGATGCGGGGGAGCGGATAGTCGCCCCGGATGATGGCGATGATGCCATCCTGTTTGATTCTGCGCGTGGCCTCGTCAATCCTCATGGAAAGTCTCCTGTGCGGTATCTGTGGGCCATTGTACACCCGCACACGGCCAGGGGCAAAGTCTGTAGCCCTCACCCTGGCCTTCTCCCAGAACGGGGGAGGGGGACATCCCTGAATTGACGAAGCGTATCATTGGTGCTAACGTTGTCGGAAAGACGATTCAGCCAGGAGACATGAATGCTAGGCGCATACATTCAGGAAGGTGAATTGACGCTTGGCCCTATCGGCCCCGAGCACCTGGACAACTTCCGCGCCTGGTTCGCCGACCAGGAGGTGACGCGCTATCTCTTGATGACTCTGCCGCCATCGGCGAAGCAGGAGCAGGAGTGGTTCGACAAGATGACGGACAGCGAAAGGACGATCTACTGGGGTATCTTCGTCGACGGCGTCCATGTGGGCGGGACGGCGCTGGAGGGCGTCCACTGGCAGAACCGCAACGCCTCCAGCGGGACGATCATTGGCGACAAACGCTACTGGGGGCGCGGCATCGGCTCGACGTCGATGCGCCTGCGCACGCACTTCGCGTTCCACCAGCTTGGCCTGGAGAAGCTCAGGTCGGCGGCGTTCGCCGAGAACCTGGGCAGCCGCCGCAGCCTGGAGAAAGCGGGCTACACGCAGAACGGCATCGAGCGCCGTGAGATCTTCCGCGAGGGCCGCTGGCACGACATTGTGCTGTACGAGCTGCTGCGCAACGACTGGCTGCAAATGAGGGGCAATGAGTAAATTGACCTTTAGCTGCTATGCTAATGAACAACGCTAGGCTGTCATTGCGAAGACGGGGTGCGGGGGGCGGTACTCCGCCCCTGCTGGCGAAGCAATCTCCCGCCCGTGCGATGGGCGCCCTTCGCAGCATAGCGCGGCTCTTGCCCACCGGGAGGCTGCTTCGTCGTCCTATCGTCCTCCTCGCAGCGACACCGCCGTCTGTGTTTTGAGCAGTCACGCGACTACCTGCGTTGATGGCTGGACGGTTGTGCCAATGTCATGCAGAAACTCGGGGGGCGAAGTCGGCGCCGTTGGGCCACTCCACCGTGTTGGTGTCGGGGTTGACCGCTGAACATGATCATTTCCTCTCTGTCTTCTTCCTTTGCGTCTCTGCGCCTCTGCGTTGCCAATCTCCTCACGAAGCCAATCGCAGCACGTCGCCGGCGCGCTGCGCGATGTATTGGCCGATGGCGAGGGAGGCGGTCGCGGCGGGGGAGGGGGCGTTGAGGACGTGCAGCGAGAGCGGCGTCTCGGCAAAGGCGAAGTCGTCCATCAACGCGCCGTTCGGCATCACCGCCTGCGCCCGCACGCCCGCCCCGCCGCGTACCACGTCGCTTGGTTGGAGCGCGGGCACAAGGCGCTGCAACGCCCGCACAAACTCGCCCTTGCTGAACGAACGGTAGTACTCGTAGATGCCGGTGCGCCACCAGCGCATCGCCATGCGCCAGAAGCCGGGGAACGCCATCGTCTCGGCCAGCTCGCCGGGGCGCAGCGTGGTCATGCGGTAGCCCTCGCGCGCCAGGGCCAGGACCGCGTTCGGGCCGGCTTCGACGTGGCCGTCGAGGGTGCGGGTGAAGTGGACGCCCAGGAACGGCAGCGCGGGATCGACGACGGGGTAGATCATGCCGCGCACGAGATGGGCGCTGGCAGGTTTGAGAAGATAGTACTCGCCGCGGAACGGGATGATGCGTACATCGACGGCGAGGCCCATCATGCGCGCAATCTTGTCGGAGTAGAGGCCCGCGCAGTTGATGAGCCGCCGCGCCGCAAAGTCGCCCCGGCTTGTGTGAACGCGCAGCCCATCGCCCTGCGTATCGATGCGCTGGACGCCACTCGCTATGAGGACGGCGACGCCGCGCTGTTCGAGAAGCCGCTGCATCGTCGCCGACACCTGGCGGTAGTTGACGATAGATGTGTAGGGCGAGTGCAGGGCGGCGATGCCCGCCGCCTGCGGCTCGATCTCACGCAGGCGCTGGGGGCCAATGCGTTCGACGCCGGGCACACCGTTGGCGACGCCGCGCTCGTGCAGGATCTCCAGGCGCGGCAGCTCGGCCTCGCTTGTGGCGACGACCACCTTGCCGACCGGGTCGTAGGGGATGCCGTTCGCCTCGCAGAACGCCTTCATCTGGCGTGCGCCGTCCACGCACAGCCGTGCCTTGAGGGAGCCGGGCTTGTAGTAGATACCGGAGTGGATGACGCCGCTGTTGTGGCCGGTTTGGTGGTTGGCGACGACCGGCTCCTTCTCCAGAATCGCCAGGCGTAGCGTCGGGTGCGCCTCGCTCAGCGCCAGCCCCGTCGCCAGCCCGACGATCCCCGCCCCCACAATCACAACATCATAATTTGCGCCGTAGTCCATTCGTCACCTCGTCACTTCCGCCTCACACAACCCCCAGGCTGCGCGCAGTGTCCTGGAGCCTGGCCCACGTCTGGTCGGGGAGAGGGATGCCTTCCGCCCGGCGTTGGGCCTGGGACATCTGCTCCGGCTCGCCGGGCAGCAGCACACCGGCCGAGCCCTCTGACGGCAGGCTGGCCTTGAGGCGAGCGGCATACGCCTCAGTCTGCTCGATGAACGTGTCGAGGGGCGCGAAGACCTCGATGTTGAGGGCGAACAGCAGCGTCCCATTGCCGTGGGCAAAGCTCGGCAAAACGCTCGGCCCCTGGCCCGCCAGGATGCCGCCGAGGAGCTCGATCATGATGCTGATGCCATAGCCCTTGTGCTCGCCGAAGGGCAGCAGCGCGCCGCCATCATAGAGGTCCTGGGGCGTCTGGGTTGGATGGCCCTCGCGGTCGACGATGACGCCCGGCGGCACGGGCAACTCCTTGTCCCGCGCCACGCGCACCTTCCCCTCGGCCAGCTTCGACGTGGCGAAGTCCAGCACTAGCGGCGGCTGGCCCGGCGCGCGCGGTACGGCCCAGGAGAGGGGGTTCGTGCCCATCATGCGCGCGCGCCCGCCATACGGCGCAACCCAGGCGCGCACGTTCGCCAGGGCAATGCCGGCCATGCCGGCTTCGGCAATGTGTCCCGTGTACAGCCCGACGCGGCCGATGTGGTTGCAGCGGCGGACGGTCACGGCGGCGACGCCGTACTCTCGCGCAACCTCAATCGCTGTATCGGAGGCGAGAAGCGCAGCGGGCGGTCCCCAGCCCCAATGGGCGTCAACCTGGGCAGTCGCGCCGTGGCGGGCGACGACGGCTGGGCGCGCGTCGGGGATGAGCGTTCCTTCGCGGATGTTATCAATGTACTGAGAGACGCGGATCACGCCGTGGGAGTCGTGGCCGGACAGGTTCGCTTCGACGAGGGAGTCGGCGACAAGGGCCGCATGGTCCGCCGGTGTGCCGGCGGCTTCCAGGATCGCCGTTACAAAGCGGCGCAATTCAGTGTCGGAAATCACGTGCATTGTCACTCTACCTATCACATGAATGTAAGCCACATGGCGTGGCGGGTCAATGATACTGCCACCACTGGTCCGGAGTCTAGCGGCCTTTGTCAGCCATAGGATTCGGGGATATAATGAGGCGGAAGCTCATTACCTGTCGAATGTCTGACTCAGCAGGTTTTGAGCCGCGAATCGCACATTCCTCTCAGCATAGGAGAATAATATGCCTCAATCACTGGGTTATGGGGACGAAACGCTGATCGATGACATCTATGCCCGCCAGATTCTCGACTCGCGCGGCAATCCCACGCTGGAGGTCGAGGTCACGCTGGTCGGCGGCGCTCAAGGCCGCGCGGCCGTGCCGTCGGGCGCGTCCACCGGCGCCCATGAGGCGCTGGAGCTGCGCGACGGCGACGCGAGCCAGTGGGGCGGCAAGGGCGTCAGCCAGGCCGTCGAGCACGTGAACCAGGAGCTTGCCGCCGAGCTAACCGGCTGGGATGCGCTAGACCAGGTTGGCATCGACAACTTCATGATCGGGCTGGACGGGACGCCGAACAAGGCGCGCCTGGGCGCGAACGCCATCCTGGGCGTGTCGCTGGCAACGGCCCACGCCGCTGCCGATGCCCTGGGCATCCCGCTGTTCCGCTATCTGGGTGGCACGTTCGGCCACATGCTGCCGGTGCCCATGATGAACATCATGAACGGCGGCAAGCACGCCATCAATTCGACCGACTTCCAGGAGTTCATGGTCATGCCGGTCGGCGCGCTGTCGTTCCACGAGGGCCTGCGCTGGGGCGCGGAGATTTATCATTCCCTGGGCAAGGTCATCAAGAAGCGCGGCTTCAGCACGACGGTCGGCGACGAGGGCGGCTACGCGCCGAGCCTACCGAGCAACGAGGCAGCTATCCAGCTCATCATCGAGGCCGTCGAGGCGGCAGGCTACGAGATGGGCCGCGACATTGCCATCGCCCTTGACCCGGCGATCACCGAGCTGTACCAGGACGGCAAGTACGTCCTGGAGCGCGAAGGGCGCGAGTTGACGACCGCCGAGATGGTGGACTTCTGGGCCGACTGGGTGAGCCGCTACCCCATCGTCTCCCTGGAAGACGGCATGGCCGAGGACGATTGGGACGGCTGGGTGGCCCTGCGCCAGCGCATTGGCGACAGGGTGCAGCTCGTCGGTGACGACTTCCTGGTGACGAACGTCGAGCGTCTGCAACGCGCTATCCAGATGAATGCGGCCAACTCCATCCTGATCAAGCTGAACCAGATCGGGTCGCTGACCGAGACGATGGCGGCGATTCAGATGGCGCAGCGGGCCAACTGGACGGCTGTCGTGTCCCATCGCTCCGGCGAGACGGACGACACGACCATCGCCGACCTCTCGGTGGCAGTAAACGCCGGGCAGATCAAGACCGGCGCGCCGGGCCGAGGCGAGCGCACCGCCAAGTATAACCAGCTCCTACGCATCGAGGATACGTTGGGCGATTCGGCCCGCTATCCAGGACGTGACGCGTTCTACAACATCAAGCGGTGAATTGATGAGGTTGCCCGCCGGCGACAACCGGCGGGCAACTCTCACCGCCAGTTGCGCCTCAATCGATCCCCGTCCAACACGAGGAGGCCCGCTTGTGATACGCAAATACCCTGGCCGAATCCCAGGAACTGTCCGCGTGCTGTTCGAGCTGCCGGCCCAGTTCTGGGCGGAGAGCGTCTATCTCGTCGGCGACTTCAACAACTGGGACATGACGAAGACGCCATTGGAGCAGGATGGCCCCGAAGGGGAGTGGCAGGTCGTTCTTGACCTGGAGGTTGGCAAGGAATATCAGTTTCGCTACGTCGCCGACGGCGTCAATTGGTACAATGACAGCGCCGCCGACAAATACGTACCGAACGATAAGGGGTCGGACAACTCGGTCGTCATCACCTAGAGAGGCCCTCCATGTTTGGTCCGCGCTGGCGCAAAGTCGTGCGCGACATTGGGGTCAATAAGACACGTACTGTCTTGGTTGTGTTGTCCATTGCTGTCGGCGTATTTGCCGTCGGCCTTGTGACGCAAACGTTTACGCTTGTCAGCGATGTGCTGGCGGAGACATTTACCCGCACCAACTTCGCCAACGCCACGATTTTCAGCGAACGCATCGACGACGATCTCATCCAAACCGTGCGGCGGATGCCAGGCATCGAAGCGGCGGAGGGCCGCGGCGTGACGGCGGTGAAGCTGCGCGTCGGCGACGAGTGGAAGTCCCTCCTCCTGTACGCTATCCCTGACTACGGGCACATCCAGATCAACCGCATCTTCCGCCAGGGCGCGTATGGGCCGGCCGTGGAGTTCGGGGCCGAGCGCGGGACATGGCCGCCGCCGGAGCACGCCGTGCTGCTGGAGCGGTCGTCGCTGCTCATCCCCGGCCTCGTGCCACCAGGGTTGAAAGTCGGCGATGACATGCTCATCGAGACCGACGACGGACGCCAGCGCACCATCCGCGCCGCTGGGCTTGTCAGCGACCCGGGCAATCTGCCTGCCACGTTCATGAACACGGCCTACGGCTACATCACCCTGGACACGCTAGAGTGGCTGACCGGGTCGCGGGACATGAACCAGCTCAACATCCTTGTGTCGGGCAACAAGCTTGGCAAAGAGCACATTACTCAGGTGGCCGAGACTGTGCGCAGCAAGCTCGAAAACAGCGGGCGGACGGTGGGCAGCCTGAGCGTGCCGGAGCCGGGGCGGCACCCGCTGCAAGACCTGTTCCAGGCGCTGCTCCTGCTCCTGAATGCCCTGGGCCTGCTCGCGCTGTTCCTGAGCGCCTTCTTGATTGTCAACACCATCGCCGCCTTGTTGAGCCAGCAGATACGCCAGATCGGGATCATGAAGGCGATTGGCGCTCGGAGCGGCCAGGTGATGGGCATGTACATCGTAACCGTGCTTATCTTCGGCGTGCTGGCCTTCCTGGTCGCGGCGCCGCTGGCGATGCTCTTGTCACAGCGCCTCGTCGGCTACCTGGCCGGCTTCGTCAACCTGGACATGCCCCAGTTTCGCGTTCTACCCGGCGTGCTGGTCTTGATGGCAGCCATCTCCCTGGTCGTTCCGCTCCTAGCAGCAGTGGCGCCGGTGCTCATGGGGACGCGCGTCACAGTGCGTGAGGCCATTACCGAGTATGGCCTGGGGCATGGGCGGTTCGGGACGAACATCATCGACCGCATCCTGGAGCGGGTGCGCGGCGTCTCGCGGCCCATGCTCATCTCCCTGCGCAACACGTTCCGTCGCAAGACGCGCCTGCTGTTGACCCTGTCGGCGCTCGTCCTTGGCGGCGCCATCTTTATCACGGTGTTCAGCGTGCGGGCGTCCATGCTGCTAACCCTGGACGATGCCCTCAAGAATTTCGGCATGGACATCATCTTGCCGCTGAGCCGCCCGTACCGCTCCGACGTTCTCGAACGCGAAGCGATGGCCGTCCCAGGCGTGACGCGCGTCGAGACGTGGGGCTATACCAGCCTGCGGCGGGTACGCGCGGACAACAGCGAGAGTGAGAGCATCGACATCATGGCCCCGCCCGCCAGGACCGTCATGCTCGACCCGACCATCGTCGCGGGGCGCTGGCTCGTGCCGGAGGACGAGAACGCCATCGTGCTCAGTACGGACGTGCTCAAGCAGGAGAAGGACATCGGGGTCGGCGACGACATCAAGCTCAAGGTGCGTGGGAAGGATGAGACGTTCCGCGTCGTCGGGCTGGCGCGTGTCGTGGGGCGTTTCGGGAGCGGCATCGGCCTCGGCTATATCAACCTGCCGTACTATGCGCGCATGATGGGCGAAGTCGGCCGGGCGGGCAGCCTCCAGATGATCACCGAACGCCACGATGCCGCGTACCAGGACACAGTCAAGAAAGCCGTCGAGGAGCACTTCAAGGCCCTCGGCATCAAGGTCTCGGCGGGCGGCATCACGAGCGGCCAGATTCGGTCGTCCAACGAGCTGTTCTTCAACATCATCGTGGCCCTGTTGATGGTGATGGCGGTGCTCATGGCTGTCGTCGGCGGTCTCGGCCTGGCCGGGACGATGAGTCTCAACGTCCTGGAGCGGATGCGCGAGATCGGCGTGCTGCGCGCGGTCGGCGCGTCGGATGGCGCCGTCGAGCGCATCGTCATGGTCGAGGGCGTTTTGATTGGGGTGCTGAGCGGGCTGACGGGAGCGGCCTTGGCGTATGTGTTGGGGCGGCTGCTGTCGGATTTGCTGGGCAACCTGCTGTTCCAGATGCCATTGAGCTACGCCTTCTCGTGGACGGGTGTGGTGGCCTGGATCGTCGTGGTGGTGGCGCTGGCGGCCCTCGCCAGTTTCTTGCCGGCGCGCAACGCAGCTCGACTCACCGTGCGCGAGGTGCTGGCGTACCAGTAGCCGCCCGAAATGGCAAAGGCGCGGATCCGGGGGGGAGGTCGATCCGCGCCTAGGCCGAACGCTCTCGCGTTCGCAGGCAACAGTATACCATCTTTGCCGCCTTAGGTCAAGCCCTTGAAACCTATGCGATGCCTACGGTGCGCCTGCTGTCTCACGACGGTGGGGGCGCTGCTTTATTTCCCGCTTTACCCCTGGTCTTGGTCTGCTTTCTGAAACCTCGCCGGTCGCTCACATTGTCCTGTTATTACACAAACAGCCTGGCATGCTTCTTGCTTTTTGCGAAGTAACAGCCGACCTAAACGCGGCCCAGAAGTCAGAGGAGCGGAAGCATAGGGCTTCCGCGTTCTGGTGCTACGTGGTGGTCTTTTAAGGAGCAGATAGTTATGCAGGACACAGTGATCATCGGTGCGGGGCCGGCAGGTTTGAGCACAGCCTACCATCTCAACGGGCCATCCTGGCTGATTCTTGAGCAGCACGAGCGCGTTGGTGGGCTGTGCCGCTCGATTGAGGATGGTGGGTTCACGTTCGACTACGCCGGGCACATCATGTTCACTAACAGCGACTATGTCAAGGACGTGATGTATCCTAAGCTGCTTGGGGACAATGTGCATTGGCAGGACCGCGAGGCGTGGGTCTACTCGAAGGGCGTCTATACCCGCTACCCCTTCCAGGCCAGCACGTACGGTCTACCGGAAGATGTCGTCAAGGACTGCATCATGGGGGCCATCAAGGCGCGCTATGAGCAGGACCACGGCAAGGAGCCGCAGAACTTCAAGGAGTACATCGAGATGTTCTGGGGCGACGGCATCGCTAAGCATTTCATGATGCCCTACAACCAGAAGCTCTGGGCCGTGCCGCTGGAAGAGATGAGCCACACCTGGCTCAGCGGCCGCGTTCCTCAGCCCAACCTGGAAGAGATCATCATGGGCGGCCTGCGGCCGCTGCCGAAGCCGCTCGGCCCGAACGCTCGCTTTGGCTACCCCATCAAGGGCGGCTTCGAGTCGCTGGTGCGCGGCTTCCTGCCCTACCTGGACGAGCGCCGCATCCGCCTCAACACGCGGATTACCGCGATTCATCCGACCCAGCACAAAGTCACCCTCGCCGACGGGAGCAGCATCAGCTACAAGCGCCTTGTCGTCACCATGCCGCTGCCTGTCCTGGTCAACAAGCTCCTCACGAGCGCTCCGGCAGCAGTGAAGGCGGCGGCCAGCCGTCTGCGCCACGTGTCGGTGCGCTGCGTCAACCTGGGCATCAACCGGGGTGACGTCACGGACAAGCACTGGATCTACTATCCCGAAGACACGGTCTTCCACCGCATCTTCGTTCAGAGCAACGCCAGCAAGGAGTGCGCTCCGCCCGGGACGACCGGCCTGACGTGCGAGATTACCTACTCGGCGTACAAGCCGCTGCCGGAGGAAGGGCTGATCGAGCGCTGCATCGAGGACTGCAAGCGTGTCGGCATGATCCGCGAGGGCGACGAAGTCCTGGTGGCCAATGAGGCCGACCTGCCCTACGCCTACGTCGTGCCGGACACATGGAAAGAGCAGAGCGTCAAGACCATTCGCGACTGGCTGGAGAGCGTGGACATCGTTCTGTCGGGCCGCTTCGCCGAGTGGGAGTACTACAACTCCGACCACGCGATCCTGGCCGGCAAGCGCGCCGCGGAGAAGGTCAACGACCTGTTCGCTAAGGAGAAGTTCGGCGCGGTGGCCGATGACGCCATTGCGGCGGCGAGCTAGTTTCAACCTTCGATCACGCTTGTTCGTTACCTTACCAAACTGGCTCCAGGATAGGATTACATCGGCTCGCCCTCCGACGCCTGGCACTCAAGTGCCAGGCTGATAGGGGAAAGCCCACTCAAGTGGGCTGCGGAGCCTGCTTCAGCAGGCTTTGCCATGTCAGCCACCGACTTGAGTCGGTGGCGTCGATGGGCGAGTCGGCGCCAGTCGGCGTCAGTTTTGGTTCCGTTGCAGGTGGTGTTGTGTGAAGTACGATCCGCAATCCACACCGCTCGTCTCGGTCATCCTGCCCACGTTCAACCGAGCGGGGCTGCTGAGGCGGGCAATTCAATCAGTCATTCAGCAGACGTATCGGCATTGGGAATTGATAGTCGTAGACGACGCTTCCACCGATCACACATCACAGGTGGTGGCGTCGTTTGACGACCCCCGACTCTACACTCTGCGTTTGCCCATCAACTGCGGCCACCCCTCGCGGCCCCGCAACATGGGGTGGATGATGGCGCGCGGCGTCTATATCGCCTACATCGACGACGACAACGCCTGGCGGCCCAACCACCTGGCGGCCCTGGTTGCCGCGGCGGAGGCGAACCCGGCCGCCGCGGGCGCGTATGGTGGGCGCTGCCATCACCTGCCCGATGGCACGACAGAGGACATCGTTGACCCGAACCACGGCATCGACACCGGGGACGGGCTGCACCGGCGCGACTTGATCGCGCTACTGCCGGAGATGTGGACGGAGACGAATTTTACCAACGAGGACATGGAGTTCTGGGCGCGGCTGCGGCAGCGCCACAGGGTCGGTCTCGTCTGGGTGCCAGAGGTGCTGTCGGACTACTACATCCACGACGGCAACCGCTTCAACACCCATTGGCTGAACTTCCGCCGCTACAACCGCGACTACTACCTGGGCAATGCCGCCTGGCTCGACAACCCTGACCGGCTGAACAGCTACGTGGAGACGGCGTCGCGCCTGGGCGCCCAGCGTGTCCTGGACGTGGGGTGTGGGCGCGGCTGGGTCGTGGAGGCGCTGCGGGCGGGGGGCGTCGATGCGTGGGGCGTGGACCCGTCGCCATACCTGGCCGGGCTGAGCCGCATTCAACCCTATCACATCCGCGCCTCGGCGGACCGCCTGCCGTTCGACGCGGGGGCCTTCGACGTGGTGCTATGCACGGACGTGCTGGCGCACATCCCGGAGCCGTTCGTCGAGCGCAGCCTCCGGGAGATGGTGCGCGTGTGTCGCGGCGCCTTTGTCGCCGCCGTGGATTGCGCTGACCCGACGAAGCAGGGCCACACGACCATGCGCCCGCGCGCGTGGTGGGTGGAGCGGCTGGCCGAGGTCGGCCTGGAGCCGATGCCTGAGATGCCCGGCCGCCTGATGCCAGATGGGCTTGAGCTCATCATCGCCCGGCCCCCTGGCGGATCGAATGCCTGAAGGAACGTTTGAAGGAGTTGTCATGCACAGCATCATCGCAGGCCAGCCGCTCCCCAAAGTTTCTGTCCTCATGCCGACGTTCAAGCACGCCGCATTCATTCGTCGTGCCCTGGAGAGTCTGCGCGCCCAGACATTCGAGGATTGGGAGTTGGTGATTGTTGATGACGGCTCGCCCGATGACACGCAACGCATCGTCGCGCCGTACCTGGATGACTCGCGCATCCAGTACACCCGCCTGGCGCGCAACGGCGGGCTGGGCGCGGCGCTCAACCTGGCGACGTCCCAGGCGCGCGGGCGCTACCTGGCGTACCTGCCGTCGGACGACGTGTATTACCCGGAGCACCTGGCGCAACTCGTCGCCGTGCTCGACAGCCAGCCGGAGGTCCACCTGGCCTATGGCGGCGTGCGCTGGCAGTACCAGAAGTACAGCCCGACGCTCCAGGGCGAGGACGCGGTTGGGCGCGAGGGCGATGCTCTCAACAACGGCAACATCCTGGCGCTGGTGCAGGTGATGCACCGCCGCGACCTGGAAGGTCAGGTACGCTGGCCGACGCGGCGCGAGGTTGTCTCGGATACTCTCGAAGATGACTTCTGGCGCGGTCTGCTGTCCCACGGCGCGCGTTTCGCTTACGTCGGCGACATTACATGCGAGTGGGTGGATCACCCGAACCAGCGCCACAAGATTATCGCCCTGCCCGGCGGTGTGTCCCGCTATCGCTCATACTACGACGTGCCGACCGGCGAGTTCCTCAATTACCAGCCGTCGCGCGGCCCGACGGTCGATGAGCGGGCGCGCTATGGCCGCTTCGCCCAGGTGCGCGCGCTGCCCCGGCCCGGTGGGCTGAAGATCCTGGTCGTGGGCGAGCTGGGCTTCAACCCGGAGCGGCTCCTGGCGCTGGAGGAACGGGGCCACAAGCTGTATGGCCTGTGGATCAGCACGCCCGAGTCGTGGGACGCCATCGGACCGTTCGCCTGGGGCAACATCGAGACCATCCCGAACGACGAGCACTGGCGCGAGCGCGTCCTCGCCATCCGCCCGGACGTGATTTATGCCCTGCTCAACTGGCAGGCGCTTCACCTCATCGACGATGTGCTGGATGCGAACCTGGGCATCCCCGTCGTGTTCCACTTCAAGGAAGGCCCTTTCGTCTGCCTGGAGCGCGGCTTGTGGCCGCATCTCATGCGCGCCTTGCGGGAGAGCGATGGGTGTATTCTCATCAGCCCCGAGAACCAGGCGTGGTATGAGATGGCGCTGGACCGCAAGTTCGACCCGGCGACGACGATGATCCTCGACGGCGACCTGCCCAAGCTCGACTACTTCACCGACGCGTGGGCGCCCAAGCTCTCGGCGCGGGATGGCGAGGTACACACCGTCTGCACCGGCCGCCCGCTGGGCCTCGACCCATTCGACGAGATTGCCCGCGCCCGTATCCACGTTCATTTCTACGGCAAGCACTTCCACCAGCAGTTCCCGAACTGGACACGCAACGGCCTGGCAACCGGCTACATGCACATCCACGATACCGTGGAGCCGGCCGACTGGGTGCGGGAGCTGTCGCAATACGACGCCGCCTGGTTCCACGTCTTTGGCGGCCAGAACCGAGGCGATCTGCGCCGTTCCAACTGGGATGACCTGAACCTTCCGGCTCGTATTGGCACATACGCAGCGGCCGGGTTGCCCTGGATTCTCAAAGACGCGCGCCCGTCGATGACGGCCATCCAGAACCTGGCGACGCGCCACGACGTGGGCGTCTTCTTCCATGATTTTGCCGACCTGGGCAAGCAGCTCCGCGACCGTCGGCGGATGGCGAAGCTCACCCAGAACATGCGCGCCGCGCGCAAGGAGTTCGCGTTCGACACCCACGTCGACGAGCTGGTCGCCTTTCTGCGGCGCGTGACCGACCGGCGGTTCGACCGCATGGGCGCGGCCCCCGTCGTGTGACGAGGCAGGCCAAAGCGCCTATCACAAGAATGGAGTATTCCTATGTTGTCAATTAGCAAGCAGACGCCGGGTATCATCGTCCTCGCCCACCTCGGCTGGGACTTCGTGTGGCAGCGGCCGCAGCACATCCTCTCGCGCCTGGCGCAGCACTATCCGGTGATTTATATCAACGAGCCACAGGTCAGTCCAACGGACGAGGGCGAGCCGCAGCTGCGCGTCGTCGCCGACGATAACAACGTGACCGCGTACCAGGCGCGCTTCCCCAACCGCGCCGACGTGCTCGAAAACTGGCGCGACGCCTACATGGACCTGGCGCGGGGCGCGATGATGAGTCACGGCTGGCTACAGGTCGAGGACGGCGAGGACGTTCTCACCCGCCCGGTCATCCTGTGGTTCTACACGCCGATGCCCGACTACGCCCTGGAGAGCCTGCCCCACGACGTCGTTGTTTACGACGTGATGGACCAGCTGGCGAACTTCAAGGGCGCCCCGCCCGACCTCGCTGAGCGCGAGAAGCACGTGTTGAAGCACGCCGACGTCGTCTTCACCGGCGGGCGTAGCATCTACGAGGCGCGCCAGGGTCAGCACGACAACCTGCACCTGTTCTGCAGCGGCGTGGACCCATCGCACTTTGCCCAGGCGCTCAAGCCGGAGACCGAGGTTGCGCCGGAAATCGCCGAGCTATCGCACCCGGTGCTGGGCTACTACGGCGTGATTGACGAGCGCGCCGACCTGAACCTGCTGCGGCAGGTGGCCGAGCAGCGCCCGGACTGGTCCATCGTCATGGTCGGGCCGGTGGTGAAAATCGACCCGAAGGACCTGCCAATTGTGCCGAACATCTACTACCCCGGCCAGAAGCCGTATGGGCGGCTGCCCAACTTCCTCAAGGGCTTCGACGTGTGCCTGATGCCGTTCGCCATGAACGAGGCAACGCGCTACATCAGCCCGACGAAGACGCTGGAGTACATGGCGGCTGAGAAGCCTATCGTCAGCACGCCGGTGCACGATGTCGTCACCAACTGGGGCGACGTGGTGTACATTGCCAACGACGCGGCGGATGTTGTCCAGGCTGTCGAGCACGCCATGGCCGAGACGTCGGACGAGCGCGCCGCGCGGCTGGCGCGATACGAGCAGATCGTGAACGAGAACACCTGGGACTACATCGCCGACGAGATGCGCCGCTTGATCGAGGAAGCGTTCGACAAGCGTGCGGCTGAGGAACCGGCGCAGGTGTCATAACGGACGGACTGGCACAAGACTTGCATAGGAAAAAATCCAGGAGGAGGCCGCTGGAAGGCTGCGAGGCCGACGGCGGCTAGAAGCGAAACTATGCTCATTGATGCACACCTACACCTTTCGGGCCGGGAGCGTACCGACGATGTGCTGCAATCGTTGGACGAGGCGAAGGTGGACATCGCTGTCCTCCTCGCGCCATTCCTGACCGACCCCTATCGTTTGGATGACCGCGACTCGCTGCGGGCGGGGAACGAACACCTCGGCCGCCTGGTCCAGGGCCACGCTGATCGCCTGATCGGCTTCGCAGTCGTCAATCCCCTGCATCCCTCTGCGCCGGATGACTTGGAAGAGGCCGTGACCCGGTGGGGGCTACGCGGCTTAAAGCTCGTGCCGGATGGGTGGTATCCCTACGACGATGTCGCCCACCGGCTGTTCGAGCGCGCCAACCAGCTCCACCTGCCGGTCTTGTTCCACAGCGGCATATTCATCAACGGTCGGGCCGGGCGTTTCTGCCGCCCGACTTTCTACGAAGCGGTGCGGGAACATCCGGGCCTGCGGGTCACGCTGGCGCACCTGGGTTGGCCCTGGTGTGACGAGGCCATCGCCGTCGGGGTCATCGACCTCATCAATGGTGTCGACCCCGATGAGTCGCAGTTTCGCTTTGACATCTCCTTCGGACCGCCGCCCATTTACCGCCATGAGGTGCTGCGCAAGGCGCTTGACGTGATCGGCGCGCGCAGCATTCAATTCGGCAGCGACCGATTCTTCCCGTGCTCGGGTCCGCACATCCGCGAGATGGTGGACGAGGTGTATCGCCTGCTCGACGACCTGAACGTTGACGCAGCGGGCCGGGAACGAATCATGGGGGGAACAGCCGCAGCTTGGCTTGGACTGTCGAAGCCGCGTCCAGAGGTGGGCGCGTCGGCAACGGCAGACTAATAGCGGGGAGCGACGGCTTCTCCGCAGGAGATGAATGACTATGGAAGCTCGTAAGCGGCAGCTTCGGCTGCGTAACGGAGCGAGCGACGACAGTCCGATACGGGTGCTCGAGATCGTGGGCAATGCGACAGTCGGCGGGATGGAGATGTACGTCCGTAACATGATTCAGCGTTTTCCCGCCGACCAGTTCGAGGTAACGTGCATCGTTCCGTACGAAAGTCCGTTTACGGCGATTCTGCGCCAGATTGGCTGCACGGTCTACGTGACGACGATGGAGGATGACCCGCGTTGGCGCTCCATCCAGCTCACGATGGAGGTAGCGCGCCTCCACAACATCGACGTGATGCACGCGCACATGCCGAAGGCCCACGTCCTGGCGGGCCTGGCCGGGAATCTGCTGGACATTCCGGTGCTTGTCACGCTGCATAGCATGAACGTGACGACCCAGGAGTACGGCATCTGGCGTGCTGTCGGCTCGACCATGATTACCGTGTGCCAGGAGACGTACACCCAGGCCCTGGCGATGGGCGTTCCGCCCGACAAGGTCTACTGCATTTCCAACGGCGTGGACCTGGAGCGCTTCCAGCCAGGGGGTGATGGCACAGGTTGGCGGCTGGCGCACAACATCCCGCTGGACGCGCCGCTGCTAGGCTTTGTCGGCCGTCTAGAGCACGAGAAGGGGCCGGACCACTTCGTCCGCGCCGCCCAGATTATCCACCGCGAGCGGCCCGACGTTCACTTTGCGATGGTCGGACAGGGCGGGATGCGGGAGCACCTGCGGAACATGGTCCACGACTTCAGGCTGGAGGATGTGTTTCACCTGGTTGGCCTAGCGCAGAAGCCGGAAGAGGTCTATCCGGCGCTGGACATCCTGGTACAAACGTCGCGTACCGAGGGGATGCCCCTCGTGCTGCTCGAAGGCATGGCTTGCGGCCTGCCGACGGTGGCGATGATTGCGGGTGGTGTGCGCGAGGTCGTCGAGAACGAGGCGACGGGGCTGATTGTCTTTCCGGAGGATTGGGAGTCGGTGGCGTGGCGCTCGCTTGAGATGCTGACGACGCCGGAGCGCATGGCGGCGATGGGCCGCGCAGGGAGACAGCGCGTCGAGCGGATGTTCGATCTACAGCTCACCGTCCGACGCACCGCCGACCTGCTGCGCCATCTGGCGCGGCCGGAGCCGGCGCGGCAGTACCGCTCGGCGTAATACCAAACGCGGCTGGAAAAGCTGCAAGTTCAGCTTCGGTATAACACAGTACGTGGACAATAGCGAGGGCGGGCCGTAAGGCTCGCCCTTTGTCTTGCTCTGAGGGACTGTATCCCTTTTGTATCCCCTGTGTATGCGGCTGGCAGCCCTGGACGATACTTCCGGGCGATGCGGGGTGCAAAGTGCTTAAGGTTCGAAACCCGATAAGCTACGCCGCCCGTCGGCCGGATAGGCTAGACCCCGGCAAGTGTCTGGCCCGCTTCCAATAGCGCCTGCACCTGCTCCGGGCTGCGGCCCTCAGCGTAGATGCGCAGCACCGGCTCCGTCCCTGACGGCCGGATGAGCAGCCAGGCGTCATCCTGTAGCAGGTATTTCACCCCATCCATACTGTTGACCCGCGCCACCGGCACATCCGCGAGCGTCGCCGGCGCATTGTCAGTCAGCCGCTTGACCATCTCCTTCTTAGAGAACGGCGGCACGCGCAGGTCGTGGCGGTCGTAGTAGACCGGGCCTAGGTCGGCGAGCAGGTCGTCGATGACGCGGCTGAGCTTGCGCTGCCCCTGCTGCGCCATGACCTCCAGCAGCAGCAGGCCCATGAGCAGGCCGTCGCCCTCCGGCACATGGCCCTGGATGGTCAGGCTGCCGCTCTCCTCGCCCCCAATCAACACGTCCCCCTTCAAGATGTGGTCGGCAATGTGGTTGAAGCCGACTGGCGTCTCGTGCAGCGTCAGGCCGTAGTGGCGGGCCAGGCGGTCCACCAGCAGTGTCGTCGAGACGGTCTTGACCACGTCGCCGCGCCGGCCGCGTTCGGCCAGGTGGCGCAGGACCAGAGCGAAGATCATGTGCGGGCTGACGAAGCGCCCGGTGTCGTCCACCGCGCCGACACGGTCCGCGTCGCCGTCCGTCGCCAGCCCGGCGTCGAACTCGCCCTCGGTCACAGCGTGGACCAGGGCGCGCAGGTTGCGCGGGATCGGCTCCGGGTGGACGCCGCCGAAGCCGGGGTTGAGCTCGTGACGGATCTCATGCACTTCGACGCCACACGCCCCGAGCATAGCCCGCAGATAGCCGCGGCCCGCGCCGTACATTGGGTCGGCGACGACGCGCGGGTTGAGGGCGGCGATGGCGTCGAAGTCCACCAGGGTTTTCAAGTGCGCCAGGTAGCCGGGCAGGGTGTTGTAGCGGCTGATAAGGGGGTGCTGGGGCGAGTCGCCCCGGTCGTGGCCGGGCGCATCGTACTTGGTGTAGGCGGGGGCGCGGCCTGCGGCCAGGTTCTCTTGCAGGTATGTTTCGATCTGGGCCGTGTCGGTGGGCATGGCGGAGCCGCCGTGGCTGGCCTTCACTTTGATGCCGTTGTAACGTGGTGGGTTGTGGCTGGCGGTAATCATGACGCCCGCTGTGGCCTTGAGGCTGGGCACGGCCCAGGAGAGGGCGGGTGTCGGGCAGTTGCCGCTGGTGAGGTAGACCTGGATGCCGTTGCCGGCCAGGACGCGCGTGACTTCGATGGCGTAGCGGTCGGAGAGGAAGCGCGTGTCGAAGCCGACGACAACGCTGTGAGCGCCGTTGGGCGGCGTCTGCGCCAGCACCCACTGGGCGATGGCCTGGGCGACAGAACGCACGTTGGCAAAGGTGAACTCGTCACTGATGACAGCGCGCCAGCCGTCGGTGCCAAAGTGAATACTGGTGGCCGTGGTGGCGGCTTGGTCCGATGCGGATATCATGAACAAACCTCTGTGATGGCGGAAGAACACGATGAGGGGCTTACGGCCTGCGTAGGCGCACGAGCGTGCTTATGCAACGCCTGGAAAGCCCCTTCGCAATTGACAGCAAGGTCATTAAAGCAAGATAGATACCATGTCTAGCTCGCGTCGCTGTGTCGCGCGTGTTCGAGCGGGATACGACGACGGGGGACAGCCTGGAATTATAACCCCGTCAACGGCCCCGGCGAATCTGACGTACGCCATTCGTCATCTTTGACCCTCCCCGAGCGAGTACGATATACTTCAGCCACCACAGTGAGTCCAATCGGAATGGAGACCGTCATGATCTCGCCTGCCGCCCCTGCTCCCCTCGCGCACTTTCCCGTCTTGGACCACGGCTTCGTCGAGCTGTGGAACATGCTGGGGACCGACCAGACTATCGCGGCATCGGCCCGCGTGAGCCTGCACCGCGAGTTGGCTTCGCTGACGGACCAGTCGGAGAAGCAGGCAGAGCGGGATCGCGGCCTCATCAACCGTCTGATGCGCGACCGGCACACCAGCCCGTTCGAGTCGGTTGTGTTCCAGTGGCGCGTCCGCGCCCCGATTTTTGTAGCCCGCCAATGGTTTCGTCATCGCTTCAGTTCACTTAATGAAGAATCTGGACGGTATGTCATGTTGCAGGATGAGTTCTACGTGCCTGCGCAACTCCGCGTGCGCGTCGGCAAGGCGATGGACTACACCTACGCCGACATGGACGCCGAGCAGAACGCGGCGTTCACCCAGCGCATCGAGACGCTCTACCGTGACGCCCGCGCTCTGTACGAGGAGATGCTGGCTGCTGGCGTAGCCCGCGAGCACGCGCGCATCGTCCTGCCCGTGGCCCAGTACACCACGTTCATCTGGACCGTGAACGCCCTGAGCCTGATGAATTTCCTGCACCTGCGCAACAGCCCCCACGCCCAGGCCGAGATCCGCGCCTACGCCGAAATCATGGAAGGCGTGTTCGCCGAGCGCCTGCCCTGGACGCACGCCGCCTTCCGCGCCCACTGGAGCGTGGGGATGATTTAGGAATGTTTGCAGCCTCGCACTCCTTGGCTACAATACCGGGGACATCTTCCCTGGGAGGGCATTATGAGGAGCGGCTGCCTGCGCTTTCTGACCTTTCTGGCCCCCAACATGTTCCCTGTCTACCAATTTATTGCGGAGTATGTCGGGAAACACCTGGGGTATCCGACTACGCTACAGGTCGGTGTATCCTTCGATCAATTTGCGGCAGGCCAGGCCGACGTTGGCTTTCTGTGCGGTCTTCCCTATGTTGAGCTTGCCGCCCAACAGCCAGCGCCCGTCGAATTGCTGGCTGCGCCCGTATTGCAGGGCGAGCGCTACCACAGACAGCCGGTGTACTTCTCGGATGTTATTGTTCATCGAGACAGCCCTTTCCACACGTTCGCTGACTTGCGCGGTCGTGCCTGGGCGTACAACGACCTCGATTCACACTCCGGCTACAATGTGGTCCGCTACCAGCTCGCCCAAATGGGCGAAACACTCCGCTTCTTCGGCCGCGTGGTCGAAGCTGGCTGGCATCAACAGGCCATCCGTCTCGTTGCAACCCGCGCCGTCGATGCGGCGGCCATCGACTCGCAGGTGCTGGCGATTGAACTGCGCGACAATCCAGAGTTGGAGGCGCAACTGCGGGTGGTTGAGAGCCTCGGCCCGTCCACTATCCAGCCGGTCGTGGCCGCGCGCCAGTTGCCAGCGGAGCTTAAGGCAGCGGTGCGGGCCGTCCTGTTGGCGATGGGCGACGATCCCCTGGCCCAGGCGGAGCTAGCGCACGGGTTTGTGGAGCGATTTGCCCCCGTCACCGACACAACCTATGATGACATCCGGTTGATGCTGGCGGCCGCCACGCGGGTTTCCGGCGGAGTTGCTGAGATACCTGATTCCAGAAAGTGAGTCCCAGCCGATGATTTTGAGTGACCGTGAGATTGCGGAGCGCGCTGTCCAGGACGGCATGATCGAGCCATTCGTGGCGCAGCAAATCAAGCAAGTGGACAGCCAGGGCGTCGTGAGCTTTGGCCTGTCGAGCTACGGCTACGACTTCCGCGTCGCCAACGAGTTCAAGGTGTTCAAGTCAACGTTCATGCCCATTGTGGACCCGAAGCACTTCGCGCCGACGAGCTTCGACGAGATTACGGTCGCCAACCATGAGGCGGTCATCGTCCCGCCCAACTCGTTCGCCCTGGCGCGCACCGTCGAGTACTTCCGCATTCCGCGCGACATCCTGTGCATCGTGCTGGGGAAGAGTACCTACGCCCGCTGCGGCATCATCATCAACATCACGCCACTAGAGCCGGAGTGGGAGGGACAGGTCACCATCGAGATTTCGAACACGACGCCGCTGCCCGCCTACATCTACGCCGGGGAAGGCATCGGCCAGGTGCTCTTCCTGCGCGCCAGCAAGGTGTGCGAGACGAGCTACGCCGACAAGGCGGGCAAGTACATGAAGCAGGAGGGGATTGTCCTGCCACGCTTGTAGAGCCTCCGCATCCTATAAGGAGAGAGAACGGGTGTCATTGCGAGGCGGGCCTTGCCGCTGAAGCAATCTCTCGCCAGAGACAATAACCCGCCATGCGCACTAGACAGTCTTTCGCGTTGGCAAGGGATTGCTTCGCTGCACTCGCAATGACACCGTGCCGCCGTGAACTTGCAGCCTTTCTAGCGCAAGTAGTCTCAGGTAGCCTTGTCTAGCTTGATGCGAACGATGACGAAGCCGCGCCCTCGCGCCGCCGCTACGTCCTCCGGGACTGGCTCGCCGCTGGCGTCGAGGCGCACGCCGGTAATCTCGCGCAGTTGTGGCGCATCGGCAAGCAGCTGGCGGAACATCCCTTGCAGCCCTTCCTGGTCGGTGGTGACGTCGGTGACGCCCGTATATGACTTGCCGCGCAGCTGCACCTTGACCTTGGCGCCGCGCAGATTTTTCCACCACCCGCTGTTCGTCGTAACAAGGAGTGTGTTCGCGTCGGTCTGGACGTAACCGACCGGGATGCTGTACGGCTTGCCGCTTTTGCGGCCGGTGAACGACAGGACAATCAGGCGCTTGCTCATGGGGCGGTGGAGAGGCGAGCGCAGCAGGATCTTCATCACCGGATTGACGGCTCTCATGGCGGCCAGCGGTGGCCGACGGCGGGGGGTTGGTGTCTGCTCCATAAATCCTCGTAAGTTTTGTGTTGAATGAGCGTGTCCTGCGAAGTATATACCGGCTTCAACGAGGTGTCACGTCGGAAATGGACATTTGCGCCGAGACCGTTAGAATTGCCGGTGCGAATTTCACCAGATGAGGTAACCTGTTGAGCCGGCGCTCTGTCCTGGCCAAGAACACTGCCATCTTGATGGCGTCCTTCGTTATCAGCCGCGTCCTTGGCCTGGCCCGCGAAGCGGTCATCGGCTACCAGTTCGGCACCAACCCCGACTACGGGGCGTACCTGGCGGCGTTCCGCGTCCCCGACCTGCTGTTCAACGTCATTGGCGCGGGGGCCATCGGGTCGGCATTCATCCCCGTGTTCGCGAGCCTCATCGCCCGCGACGAAGACAGCGAGGCGTGGCAGACGGCCAGCGCCATCATGAACATCATGACGGTGCTGCTCATCATCTTCGCCGTTGTCGCCGCCTTCTTCCGCAGCAACGTCACCAGTCTGATCGTCTCCGGCTTCTCCCCGGAAGAGCAGGCGCTCACGTCGAACCTGGTGAGCATCATGCTCCTGTCGCCGGTGCTGTTTGCCGTCAGCGGCCTGGTGACGGCCATCCTCCAGTCGTACCAGCGCTTTCTTTTGCCCGCCCTCTCCCCCATCGTCTATAACCTCGCCATCATCTTCGGCGCGCTGGTCCTCGCGCCGCGCGGCTTCGGCGTCGCCGGACTAGCGGCGGGCGTCGTCCTGGGGGCGGCGCTTCACCTGGGCATTCAGATACCGGGCTTATTGCGCCTGCCGAGCCGCTATTCCTGGACATTTGGTCTCCACTTGAAAAGCGTCCGCGAGGTGACGAAGCTCATCGCGCCGCGGACGCTGGGGCTGGCGGCGGTGCAGCTCAACTTCATCGCCAACGTCAACCTCGCGTCGCACCTGGACGACGGTCCGGCCAAGGTGGCGGCGCTGAGCTATGCCTGGGTTATCATGCTTCTGCCGCAGGGCATCTTTGCCCTGTCCATCGCCAACGCCGTCTTCCCGACGTTCTCAGCGCAGATCGCGCGCGGCGAACACGAGGAGATGAAACAGACGCTGGCTGGGCTGTTGCGCCTCATCGCGTTCGTCACCATTCCGGCCAGTGCTGGGCTGTATCTGCTGCGCACGCCCATCATCCAGCTTCTCCTGCAACGCGGCTCGTTCAGCGTCGAGTCAACGTCGCTGACCGCCGACGCCCTACAATTCTACGCCCTGGGCCTGTTCGCCCACTCCATGGTCGAGATTATCACCCGCGCCTTCTACGCCCTCCACGACACGCTCACGCCCGTGCTGCTCGGCGTCCTGGTCATGGGCCTCAACATCGCCCTCAGCCTCATCCTCATCCGCCCGATGCAGCAGGGCGGCCTCGCCCTCGCCAACTCCCTGGCGACGACGATTGAGATGGCTATCCTCGCCACCATCCTTTGGCGGCGCATCGGTGGGTTCGACGATGGGATGCTGCGCCTGTCACTGGTTAAGACCATTCTGGCGACCCTGGTCATGACGGGCGTGCTGATCGGCGTTATCCTCTTCATGCCGCCGCTGCCGGGCGCTGTCCGCGCTATCATCGAGCTGTCAATTGGCGCCGTCGCATTCTTCGTGGCCGCCCTCGCCCTCGGCTCGCCCGAGCTGGCGATGCTCCAACGCCTCGCCGCCCGCTTCACCGTCCGCCTGCGGCCGACAGCCTAGAGTCTGCACGCGGAATACTGAACCACGAAGGGCGCGAAAGGCGCGAAAAGTTCACGTCTTACTTTCGTGTATTTCGTGAGCTTTCGTGCCTTTCGGGGTCCGAAGCCTGACCCTCTTACAAACAACACTGCCTCCCCATTGCGGGGAGGCAGTGTTTTGTCTATCAAGCGATACCGTCGGCTTAGTACTCCGGCATCGGCGGGGCGCCAGCCGCCTTCTCCTTCTCAGGCAGGTCGGTCACGAGCGCCTCCGTGGTCAGGATCATCGCGCCGATGGAGGTGGCGTTCTCGACGGCCGAGCGCGTCACCTTGGCCGGGTCGATGATGCCGGCCTTCATCATGTCCGTCATCTCGCCGCTCATGACGTTGTAGCCCATCGTCTTGCTGCCGCTCTCGCGCATGCTGCGGCGGACGTCGTCCACGGCCACCGCGCCGTCCATGCCCGCGTTCTCGGCGAGCTGGCGCATTGGCTCCTCGAGGGCGCGACGCACGATGCGGACACCGGTCGCAGCGTCACCTTCGAGCTTCAGGTCAGCCAGAGCCTGCTGAGCGTTGATCAGGGCCACGCCACCGCCAGGCACCACGCCCTCCTCGACGGAGGCGCGAGCGGCGCGCAACGCGTCCTCGACGCGGTGCTTCTTCTCCTTGAGCTCGGTCTCAGTGGCCGCGCCGACGCGGATGATCGCGACGCCGCCGCTCAGCTTCGCCATGCGCTCCTGGAGCTTCTCGCGGTCGTAGTCGGACGTGGTCTGCTCGATCTGGGCCTTGATCTGCTCGATACGGCCCATGATCTCGCTCTCCTTGCCTGCGCCGCCGACGACGGTCGAGTCGTCCTTGGTGGAGATGACCTTGTCGCAGCGGCCGAGGTCGGCGATGGTCACGGTCTCGAGCTTGCGGCCGACTTCCTCGCTGATGACGAGGCCGCCGGTCAGGGTGGCGATGTCGCCCAGCATGGCCTTGCGGCGGTCGCCGAAGCCAGGGGCCTTGAGGGCCAGGGCGTTGAACGTGCCACGCAGCTTGTTGAGCACCAGGGTCGCCAGGGCCTCACCCTCGACGTCCTCGGCAATCACGACAAAGTCGCGGCGGCCGGTCTGAACCAGCTTCTCCATGATGGGGACGATGTCAGCGGCGGCCGAGATCTTCTTGTCGGTGATGAGGATGTATGGGTTGTCGACGGTGGCTTCCATCCGCTCAGGGTTGGTGATGAAGTAGGGGGAGATGTAGCCGCGGTCGAACTGCATACCCTCGACGTACTCGGTCTCGAACGCCAGACCCTTGCTCTCCTCGACGGTGATGACGCCGTCCTTGCCGACCTTCTCCATGACATCGGCGATGAGGTTGCCGATCTCGCGGTCGCCCGCGGAGATGGTGGCGATGTTGGCGATGTCGTCGCGACCGCTGACCGGGATGGCAGTGTCCTTGATGGCCTGGACGACGGCCTCGCGCGCCTTCTGGATGCCGATCTGAATCTGCATCGGGTTGGCGCCGGCGGCCACGTTGCGCAGACCTTCGGTGATGATGGCCTGGGCCAGAACGGTCGCGGTCGTCGTGCCGTCACCGGCGGTGTCGTCGGTCTTGGTGGCGGCTTCCTTGACGAGCTGCGCGCCCATGTTGGCGAACGGCTCTTCCAGCTCAATGTCCTTGGCCACGGTTACGCCGTCGTGGGTGACGGTCGGCGCGCCGAACTTCTTGTCCAGGGCGACGTTGCGGCCCTTGGGGCCTAGGGTCGTCTTGACGGCGTTGGCGACGCTATCGACGCCGCGCTTCAGCTCGCGGCGCGCCTCTTCTCCAAATACTAGCTGCTTAGGCATATCCACTATCCTCCTTGCGCTTCTGTGGCAGCGATTTACGCGTTAGCTTTCTCAGTCTGGACGACGGCGAGGATGTCCTTCTCGCTCAGGATGAGGTACTTCTTGTTATCGATCTTGACCTCGGTGCCCGCGTACTTCTGGTAGATGACGCGGTCGCCCACGGCCACTTCCATCGGCGTGCGCTTGCCGGTCTCCTCGTTCAGCCGACCGTTGCCAGCAGCGAGGACGGTGCCCTCCTGGGGCTTCTCCTTCGCGGTCTCGGGTACGTAGATACCCGTCGGGGTCATCTCTTCCTTCTCAATCGGCTCGACGATCACCCGGTCGCCCAGAGGCTTAAGATTCAAGCTCATGCGGTACTACCTCCTTCAAAGTGATTTTTCGGTGAGTGTTTTAGCACTCACTCACCGAGAGTGCTAAACCGAGATATATTTTACGCCAGTTTGGACGTTTGTCAAGTGGTAGAGGGGGAATTTGCGCAGATTTAAAGAAGTTTTTATCTTCCACGAGGAGGTTTCTATTATAGCAGAGAAGCTGCAAGAGTGCTAAATCGCAAACCCCCGTTTTTACCCTGCCTTGGGTCTTGACATCGAACACCTGTTCTGCTATACTACTACTCGTAGAACAAGAGTTCTGTTCTAGGAGGGGCTGTGAGACCAAGAGTTGAAGAACTGACGGACCATCAGAGACGGATGCTGAGATTCCTTGAGACATACATGAATCGCCACGGCCGTGCCCCGAGCATTCGGGAGATCCGCGACGCGATGCAGATGAAGTCGGAAGACCACGTTCACCGCGACGTGAAGCGCCTCGAAGAGCTAGGCTTTCTGCGCATCACCCCGCGCATCGCGCGCGGCATCGAGCTGCTCTATTGCTGGGACGGCGCGCAGTACGGGACAGGTGTGCTGGTCATCCCGCATTATGGCGAGATTGCGGCAGGTTTGCCGCTGCCGAAGCCGGACGACAGCGCGGTGGACACCCTTACCCTCACGCGCGACCTCGTCGGCGACACGCGGGACGTCTACGCCATGAAGGTGCGCGGCTTCTCGATGATCGACGCCCTCATCAACGACGGCGACACGGTCATCCTGCGGCACGTGGACACGGCGGAGAATGGGGACCTGGTCGCCGTCTGGATTGAGACCGACAAGGGCGGCGAAACGACGCTGAAGCGCTTCTTCCACGAAGGCGACCGCATTCGGCTTCAGCCAGAGAACGCCACGATGCAGCCGATCTACTGTGATCCGGCGCAGGTCAGGGTGCAGGGGAAGGTTATCGCAGTGATCCGCCAGGTCTGAGAAGGTGCAGGCCAAGACCCTGAAGGCGTAGGCCGCCTTCAGGGTCCGCCTTGGGAGGCGGTACCCATGAGCAAGCGCATCAACCAGCTACACTACCAGGCTGACCAGATCGAAGCGGTGCTGGCCAGCCACAAAATCAACGGCCGTGTCACCGGCGGCTCCGTCACGCCTCAAATCGTCCGCTTCCACCTGGTGCCGGCCGTCGGCACCAAAATCAACCAAATCACCCGGCTTTCCGAGGAGCTGGCCCTGGCCCTCGGCGTTGCGACGTGCCGCGTCGTCCGGCATGGCGCGACAATCGACCTGGAATTCCCGCGCGGCGACCGCAGCATGGTGCATCTGTTCGACCTGGTCGAGCGGTTGCAGCACATTCCACCGCACACGGCGATTCTAGGCATGGACGGTGAAGGCACGCCGATTCTCCTGCGCCTCTCCAGCCCAGAAGTTCCTCACGTCCTTGTGAGCGGAACGACGGGCAGCGGCAAGACCGCGCTGGCGCGGTCGATGATCGCCAGCCTGGCCCACTACAACTCGCCGGCGGACCTGGCGCTATTGCTCATCGACCCGAAGGGTCGCGGTTACGCGCCGTTTGCCAACGTGCCGCACCTGGTGGCAAGCGTGGCGCAGAACGCTGAGGAGGCCATTGTCGCGTTGCAGTGGCTCGTGCAGGAGATGGAGCGGCGTGACCGCGAGCGCATCACACTCCCGCGCATCGTGACGTTTATCGACGAGTTGGCCGACCTGGCGCTGGTCGGCGGGACGGCGGTCGAGATGGCGTTGACCCGCATCTCCCAGCGCGGACGCGAGGCGGGCCTGCATCTGGTGTGCTGCACGCAGAAGCCGAGCAGCGCCATCATCGGCTCGCTGGTGAAGGCGAACTTTCCGGCGCGGCTTGTCGGAAGCGTCGCCAGCGCCGAGGATGCGCGGGTAGCGGCGGGCATCGCCAAGAGTGGCGCGGAGCGGTTGGTGGGGCGCGGCGACTTCTTGCTCGTGGTCCAGGGCAACGCGCACCGACTTCAGGCCGCCTTCGTGTCGGAGAGCGATCTGAACGATTGCCTGCCGCCGGGCGAGCTGCCCCGACCGCTGACGGACCTCGCCACAATTGCGGCTCCCGTAGCGCCTGCGCCGCGCCGACGTGCGGCAGCCGCTCGGCCCCCGGCCCCAGCGCCTACTCCGGCGTCGGCGCCGCCGACGCCGCCACCTGCACGCCCCAAGGCTCCGGCGGCTCCGTCGCCGGCCGTCCCAGACGGTGCGCAGCAGCTCGCGCTGGGCCTCGACGGCCTGGGAGCGCCGCAAGCGCCTTCTACCCCCAAGAAGGCCCGCCCCATCGGATGGCAGGTTCTACCCGGCGGCCAAAAGAAGGCATCGTAATGGTTGTCGCCTGAGCAGCGCCGAGGCCCCAGCAGCATCGAAGGATGCTTCGTTTCATTCAGCATGACAGAGGTACAGGAGGCGAACGTGAAGTGGCTCTTCCGAGGTGCTGTGATTGCGTTTTTCGCCGGCTTGGGTGCGGCGGTGGCGATCCGCATAGGGTCCGAAGCGATGGCGGTCGTCGTTGGGGTTGTGCTGGGTATTGTTGGAACGCTGCCCGTGGCGCTGCTCGTCCTGTACGCCGCGCGCCGTTCGGAGCCGCGCGAGGCTGAGAAGCCCCAGACGGGGACGGCGCTCCAGCCCTGGCAGGGGCAGGGCATGGCGCCGGCCGCGCCGCCGCAGATCATCGTCGTTCCGACGGCGCAGATGCCGCCGATGCCGCGCAACATGGGCGGCTGGTATCCGCAACAGGCTGCGCTGCCTCCGGTGCAGCGAGAGTTCAATATTGTCGGTGAGGATGGTTAGCCCCGACACGGGCAGGTATGACTGCCTGCCTGGAGACGTGAGCGATGCTCCCCACCATCACACATTCTAGTCGGGAGTGGCAGTTATGGATATCGGTTTGATGTGGTACGATAAAGACCCCAAGACGCCGTTTACCGTCAAGGTCGAGCTGGCGGCGGAGCGCTATCGCGAGCGTTTCGGCGTCGAGCCGAATTTGGTGATCGTGCATCCGTCGGCGCTGGGCGAGGGTGTCACGGCGCCGGGCTTCGAAGTGCGCGGGAATGCGTATGTGCGCCCGCACCACCTGATGGTCGGCTACGACGCCGACGCGCAGCCGACGCCCAAAGCGCCTGAGACGCCAGTGATCGTGGAGGCTGAGGAGGCGCGGCCGAGGAAGAGGCGGCGCGCCGCGTAGACAGCAATCATCCCCCATCCCCCTCCTTCCTGAGCCGCGCCGTCCCCCCGGTGCGGCTCGCCCGTTTACTGTCGATGAAGCCGTTGTAGCTCTGAAGAATATAATCAAAAGGTTTGTTCATGGGTATGGTGGCGCAAAACTTGCTAAGCTACGGGCGAACGCGGGATACCGCTCAAGACTAGCACAGTTAGCAGAAAGGATTGAAGATGGCTCACGAAGAACTGTTGAATGCCTGGTTGAAGGATGCGTATAGCATGGAGATGGGCCTGGTGCCGATTCTGAAGCAGCACGCCGACGACGCGAAGGACCTGCCCGAGGTTCAGCGCCGCGACGAGCAGCACATCGAGGAGACAAAGCGCCACGCTGAGATGGTCAAGGCGTGTATCGAGCGCCGCGGCGACAGCGTGTCGTCCATCAAGACGGCCGTGGGTGGGCTGGTCGGCACGATGCAGAGCGTCGCTACCGCGCCGTTCAAGGACGAGCCGGTGAAGAATTGCCTGTCCGACTACGCCGCCGAGCAGTTCGAGGTCGCCTGCTACAAGGCCCTCGTGCACACCGCCGAGCAGCTAGGCGACATGCAGACCGCTCAGGTTTGCCGTCAGATCATGCAGGAAGACCTGGCAATGGCGCAGTGGATCGAGCAGCATCTGCCCACGGTCATCAACTACGAGCTTCAGCAGAAAGCCGCCGAGCACAACAAGAGCTAAGGCTTCTCGATGTGCGCCGAAAAAGGGGCCAAAGGTTCCATCCTTTGGCCCCTTGCTATTCTGTGGAGTGACCATGCGACCATTGCCTCTTGTGGATATACCCCAGATTTTCAGTTCCTTCTGGGTGGCCGGCTTCGAGTCCGGCTGCCAGATCAACCAGGACCGCGTCCGCCTCGACATGATCGCCTCGACCCAGCACGACCGGCAGGTGGACGCCGACTATGTCCGCCTCCGCAGCTTAGGTATCACGACGGCACGCGACGCGGCACGCTGGCACCTCATCGACCGCGGCGGTCACTACGACTTCTCGTCCCTCGCGCCGATGGTGGAGGCGGCCCAGCGGCGGCGCATCCAGGTTATCTGGGCGCTGTGCCACTATGGCTGGCCGGACGATGTAGACGTGTTCTCGCCAGCGTTTGTGGCCCGCTTCGCCCGCTTCGCCCGGGCGACGGCCCGCTTCATGCGCGAGCACACCGATGGCGTGCCCTACTACACGCCGGTCAATGAGATGTCGTACCTGGCATGGGGGGCGGGCGACGCGCAGTATTTCCATCCCTTCCAGAAGGGCCGCGGCTACGAGCTGAAGATGCAGCTCACGCGGGCCGCGATTGCAGCGATGGAGGAAGTCTGGGCGGTGGACAGCCGCGCGCGCTTCGTCCACGTGGACCCTATGATCCACATTGTTCCGGAGCGCGGGCGCACGGACCTGGCGGCCGAGGTTGAGGCCGCGCGGCTGGGCCAGTTCCAGTCGGCGGACATGCTCGTCGGGCGGATGGAGCCGCAGCTTGGCGGCCACCCGCGCTACCTGGACATCGTGGGCGTGAACTTCTACCACAACAGCCAGTGGGAGTACCCGAGTGGCCGCTGGCTGGGCTGGGCGTACAAGCCGCTGGACAACCGCTGGCGGCCGCCGCACCAGATTCTCGCCGAGGTGTATGCGCGCTATGAGCGGCCTCTCTTCATCGCCGAGACTAGCCACTACGGCGCGGGGCGGGCGGCGTGGCTGCGCTTCATGGTGGATGAGGTCGAGCAAGCGTGGGAGATGGGCGTCCCCATCGGTGGGGTGACGTTGTTCCCAATCCTGGACCGCCACGACTGGGACCGCCTCGACCACTGGCACAACAGCGGGTTGTGGGATCTCGCGCCGGACGCGGACGGCGTTCTGCGGCGTATTCTGCACGGCGAGTACGCCGACGAGCTTCGCCGCCAGCAGGCCCGGCTCGGGGAGCGCCGCCGGAAGGTAGGCTGAGTTTCACTCAATCTTGGCGAAAGGCATTCGCTGGCGTACAATACTCCCCCAACTGACCCGACATTCCCACTATCTTCGCCCCCTGAAGGGTACGCCGACCACACCGGAGTGAGAGGAGATCGACGCGAATGCCTTCCTGGCAAGAGTATCTGAACGAGAACAAGCAGCGATACCTGGATGAGTTTATCGAGCTGGCGAGTATCCCCAGCATCTCCGCCCTGTCCGAGCACGCCCCGGACGTGCAGCGCGCTGCCGAGTGGGTGGCGAACCGCCTCACGGCTGCCGGTGTCGAGAACGTCCGCGTTATGCCCACCGGCGGCCACCCCGTCGTCTACGGTGACTGGCTCCACGCGCCGGGCAAGCCGACGATCCTGATTTACGGCCACTTCGACGTGCAGCCGGTGGACCCGGTGAACCTGTGGACCACGCCGCCGTTCCAGCCGACCATCCGCGACGGCCGCCTGTATGCGCGCGGCGCGACGGACGACAAGGGCAACATGTTTGGCCCGATTATCGCGGCCGAGGCGTTGCTCAAGACGACCGGCAAGCTGCCGGTCAACGTGAAGTTCATCTTCGAGGGCCAGGAGGAGATCGGCAGCCCGCAGCTCGGCCAGTTCGTCGCCGCAAACAAAGACCTGCTCGCGTGCGATGTCGTGCTCAACGCCGACAGCGGCCAGTTCAGCGAGACCGAGCCAGAAATCGGCGTAGGGCTGCGTGGTCTTGCCGCGATTCAAATTGACGTGCAGGGCGCGCGCTCGGACCTGCACTCCGGCATGTATGGCGGCGCGATTGCCAACCCGCTGCACGCCCTCGTCGCCATCCTGGACTCGATGCACGCGCCGGACGGCACGATCACGGTCGAGGGTTTCTACGACGATGTTGTGCCGCTGACGCCACAGGTGCGCGAGGAGATTGCGCGCATCCCGTATGATGAAGCCGAGTATAAGGCCGAGATCGGCATCGACACGGTGTTCGGCGAGCCGGGCTATACCACGTATGAGCGCCTGTGGGTGCGCCCGACGCTGGAGATCGTCGGAATGTGGGGCGGCTTCCAGGGTGAGGGCATCAAGACCGTGCTGGCGCGCGAGGCCCACGCCAAGATTGCCTGCCGCCTCGCGCCGAACCAGAAGCCGGAGCGCATCCGCGAGCTGTTGGTACGCCACGTCGAGAAGCACACGCCGCCCGGCGTGAAGGTCAGCGTCCAGTCTTTGCCGTTCCAGGCGTACCCGTACCTGATGCCCCTGGACCTGCCAACGGTGCAGGTGGTGCGCGAGGTGCTGACGGAGATGTACGGGCGCGAGCCGTACCATGTCCGCTCCGGCGGCAGCGTCCCGGTGACCGAGCTGTTCCAGCGCCACCTGGGCGCGTACTCCGTCGGTCTCGGCTTCGGCCTCCACGACGAGCAGATCCACGCGCCGGACGAGTTCTTCCGCCTGTCGAGTTTCGAGAAAGGCCCGGTGGCCTACTGCATGACGTTGGAGAAGCTCGGCCAGGCGTAGTCATCCGTTTTGTCATTGCGAGTGGAGCGAAGCAATCTCACACCCTTGCGCAGGACACTCTAGTCCCCCAACAGCACTGCTGTCCGCCGGTGTGAGATTGCTTCGTCGGGCTATCGCCCTCCTCGCAATGACGGCGCGTCTTGTACGTTTTTTACAATGGTGGCCTACACGCTCTCAGGAGGCTATCCCTATGTCTCCCCGCCTGTCTACCGTGACGCGCTTGCTGGTCCTCGTCGCCGTCCTGGCGGTTGTGGCTCTGCTTCCCGGCCAGGGCCACGCCCAAGGCGGCGGCATTGTTTACACCGACGGTCTTGCGAGTGGCTGGCAGAACTGGTCGTGGAGCACCACGACGAATTTCGCCAACACGGCGCCAATACATGGCGGGAGTCAGTCTCTAGCGGTGACGTACACCGCCGCGTGGGCCGGTCTCTACCTGCACACCGACACGGCCATCCCGGGTGGGACGTACAACGTCCTGCGCTTCTACATCCACGGCGGCGCGAGCGGCGGCCAGGGGGTTGAGATGAAGCTGGCCGACGGCGCGCAGAACCTCGGCCAGGGGACGTCGGTCAACGTACCGGCTGGCAGTTGGGCGCAGGTTGATGTGCCGCTGAGCAGCCTGGGTAGCCCGACGCAAATCACGGGCGTCGTCTGGCAGGACACGACCGGCCACGCCCAGGCGACGTTCTACCTGGACGACATCTCGTTCGTCTCGACAACCACCACGCCGACGCCGACACCTCCACCTGGTGTCGGCCCGGCGCTGAGCGTCGACGCCTCGGCGAGCCGCCACCCCATCAGCCCCGACATCTACGGCATCAACTACGCCAGCGAGGCGCTCGCCAACGCCGTGCGCCTGCCGGTGCGACGTTGGGGCGGCAACGCGACGACGCGCTACAACTACCTCTACGATACGAGCAACCACGCCAGCGATTGGTACTTCGAAAATATCCCAGAGGACAACGCCAACCCGACCGCGCTGCCCAACGGCTCAGCGGCCGACGCCTTCGTCGACCAGGACCGCCGGACGGGGACGAAGACCATCATGACCATGCCGCTCATCGGCTGGACGCCCAAATCCCGCGCCTACGCCTGCGGCTTCAGCGTGGCGAAGTACGGCGCGCAGGCGAGCGTGGACCCCTGGCGCACGGACTGCGGCAACGGCATCACTCCGGCAGGGGCGAACATCACCGGCAATGACCCCACCGACACGAGCACGGCCATCGACCCGACGTTCGTCCAGGGCTGGATCGGCCATCTGGTCGGGCGCTACGGCACGGCGGCCAACGGCGGCGTCGCCTACTACAACCTCGACAACGAGCCGATGCTGTGGAACAGCACCCACCGCGACGTTCACCCGTCGCCGACGAGCTACGACGAGCTGCGCGACCGCACGTACCAGTATGCCGCTGCCATCAAGGCCGCCGACCCGAGCGCCAAGACCCTCGGCCCCGTCCTGTGGGGCTGGACGGCCTACTTCTGGTCGGCGCTGGACCAGGCGCCGGGCGGGAACTGGTGGAACAACCCGCAGGACCGCAACGCCCACGGCGGCGTTGCCTTCACGCCGTGGTACCTGGCGCAGATGGCCGCCTACGAGCAGGGGCACGGCGTCCGCATCCTGGATTACCTGGACCTACACTACTACCCGGCAGCGTCGGGCGTCTCCCTCTCGCCGGCCGGCGACGCGACGACCCAGGCGCTACGGCTGCGCTCGACGCGCTCGCTGTGGGATCCGACCTACGTGGACGAGAGCTGGATCAACGATACGGTCCGGCTCATCCCGCGAATGCACGAGTGGGTGAACCAAAACTACCCCGGCACGAAGCTCGCCATCAGCGAGTACAACTGGGGCGCGCTCGACAACATCAACGGCGCGCTGGCGCAGGCCGATGTCCTCGGCATCTTTGGGCGCGAGGGGCTGGACCTGGCGACGCTGTGGGAGCCGCCGCAGGTCACGGACCCCGGCGCGTTCGCCTTCCGCTTGTACCGCAACTACGACGGCGCGGGCAGCGGTTTCGGCGACACGAGCGTCCAGGCGGCGAGCGCCGACCAGGGCACGCTGGCCGTCTACGGCGCGCAGCGGAGCAGCGACAACGCCCTGACGTTGATGGTCGTCAACAAGACGAGCAACGGTCTCACCAGCCACGTGAGCCTGGCTGGGTTCGCGCCGGCTGCCGCGGCCCAGGTCTACCGCTACAGCCCGGCGAACCTCGGCGCGATTGTGCGCGACGCCGATCTGGCCGTCACGAGCAGCGGCTTCGACGCGACGTTCCCCGGCCAGAGCATCACCCTGCTCGTTCTACCCGCCGCTAGCGGTGTGCCTGGCCCGACGGCGACGGCGACGAGCACGCCGACCCCGACGGCCACCGCCACACCGACGGCGACGCTCACGCCAACCCGCACCCTCACCCCAACGCGAACCATGACACCAACCGTGACCCGCACGCCGACTCGCACGCCGACAGTCACGCGGACGCCGACGCCGACCCGGACGCCCACGCGCACGCCGACGCCACGCCCGACCCGCGTCCGCGCTGGCGTAGGCGACTTCAACAATAATGGCATCATTGACGCCGAAGATGTCCAGATCGAGGTGAGCCACTGGCCCAGGCGGCCGGCGACAGATGCGGACGCTCCCTACGACATCGATGGCAACGGCGACGTCGACATTGCCGACATTATGGGTCTCGCCCACGACCTGGGCCAGCCGGCCGCTAAGTGACACGAATGATGACACTGCATAATGATGTGATGCTGGCGGAGGGGCGCATCCGCCCGTATGTGCGCGAGACGCCGGTCGAGTTGTCCCTGCCGCTGAGTGAGATGGGCCAGAGCCGCGTCTTCCTCAAGTTGGAGAACATCCAGCACACCGGCTCGTTCAAGCTGCGCGGCGCGATGAATAAACTCCTGACGCTGTCCCCGTCGCAACGTGCAGGCGGCGTCGTGACCGCGTCCTCCGGCAACCACGGCGCGGCGGTGGCGTATGCCCTGAGCCGGCTGGTCGCGCGCGGCCTCATCGTTGTGCCGGAGACGGCGTCGTCGACCAAGGTGGACATGATTCGCCGCTACGGGGCCGAAGTGCTTTTCCACGGCAACGACAGCGTCGTGAGCGAGACCTACGCGCGGCATCTCGCCGAGGAGCGCGGCCTACCGTACATCTCGCCGTACAATGACCCGGCCATCGTGGCGGGGCAGGGCACGATTGGGCTGGAGCTGGCACGGCAGGTCACGCCCATCGACGCGGTGTTCGTCACCGTCGGCGGCGGCGGGCTGATAAGCGGCATCGCCGGTTACCTGAAAACCGTGTATCCCGGCGTGCAAATCATCGGCTGCCTGCCGGAGAACTCGCCGGTCATGGCCGAGTCGGTGCGCGCCGGGCATGTTGTGGAGATGGAGTCGCTACCCACGCTGTCCGACGGCTCGGCCGGCGGCATCGAGGCGGACGCCATCACCTTCGACCTGTGCCGTACCCTGGTGGACGACTACGTCCTCGTGTCCGAGGCCGAGATTGCCGACGCCATCCGCATCGTTGTGGACGGCCACCACATGCTCATCGAGGGGGCGGCGGGCGTTGCCGTGGCGGGCTACCTGCGGCAGCGCGACGCCTTCCCCGGCGGCAACGTCGTCGTCGTGCTGTGCGGGGCCAACATCAGCCGCGAGGCGCTGCGAGCGATCCTGTAGATGGAAGCGTTCCTGCACGCTGAGACCCTCATCGTCGAGCTGCTGCTAGCGGCGTCGATTGTGGCGGTCATCGTGCAGCGGCTGCGCGTTCCCTACACCGTCGCCCTCGTGTTGGTCGGGCTGGCCTTCACAGTCGTGCCCGTCGCCCGGCTGGAGCTTACTCCGGAGCTGATCCTGGGCATCTTCGTGCCGCCGTTGGTGTTCGAGGCCGCGTTCCACATCAACCTGGCCCAGCTCCGCCACAACTGGCGTGCCCTCACCGTTCTGGCCGTGCCCGGCGTTTTGCTCACGATGCTGATTGTGGGCGGGATTGTCAGCCTCGGCGTCGGCATCCCGCTGCCCATCGCCCTTCTCTTTGGCGCGCTCATGTCGGCGACGGACCCAGTCGCCGTCGTCGCCCTGTTCCGCTCGCTCGGCGCGCCCAAGCGCCTGACGCTGCTCGTCGAGGGCGAGAGTCTCCTGAACGATGGGACGGCCATCGTCGTCTTTGACGTGATGCTGGCGGTTGCGCTGACGGGCGTCTACAGCTTGCCGCGCAGCGCCCTCGATTTCATCGTGGTTTCAGCGGGCGGCATCGCCATCGGCGTTGGGCTGGGTTGGCTCATGTCGCAGGCGATTCGCCTCATCGACGACTATCTCATCGAGACGACGCTGACGACCGTCGTGGCCTACGGCAGCTACCTGCTCGCCGAGCGGCTGCACGTCAGCGGCGTGCTGGCCGTCGTGGCGGCGGGCATCCTGAGTGGCAGCCTAGGCCCGCGCGGGATGTCGCCGACGACGAAGATTGTCCTGTATAATTTCTGGGAGTACATGGCGTTCGTTGCCAACTCGATGGTCTTTCTGCTCATCGGCCTGCAAATCAACCTCGCGGTGCTAGCTGCGGACGCCTGGCCCATCGCCGTCGCCATCGTCGCCGTACTGGCGTCGCGGCTGATTGTGTTCCCGCTCACGTGGCTGCTGAACCGCTGGGGTGAGGGCATTCCGTCGGCGTACACGAAGGTGCTGTTCTGGGGTGGGCTGCGCGGCGCGGTGAGCCTGGCGCTGGCGTTGAGCCTCCCCGCGACGCTGACCTACAGCAACCTGCTGCGGGTGATGGCTTTCGGCGTCGTCCTGTTCACCTTGCTCGTCCAGGGGACAACGATGGACCTGTTCCTGCGACGGCTGGGGCTGGTGGAGCAGTCGCCCGACAACGACGCGCGGGAACGGCTGCGGGCACAGGCGTTGATGCTGCGCGCGGCGGCCGACCGCCTGAGCCGACTGCGAGACGAGGGCCTGGTGACGACGGATATCTTGACGATGCTACAGGGCGACATCGAGGCGGCGCAGCGAGATTTGCAGGCGAAGGTGCATGATTTGCTGCAAACGCGGCCCGACTTGGCGACGGCGACGTTGAATCGGGCTCAGCGCGAAGCGTTGCGCTCGCAACGCGGACTGGTGGCGGACTTGCAGCGCGATGGGATTATCTCGGATAAGGTCTACGCGGACCTGGTGGCCGAGATCGACGCCGAGTTGGCTAGCGATACGCCGCGCCTCGTCGGCCTGTCCCGGGATGGCGACGCGCAATAGCCAGCCTGCGAACCACGAAAGGCGCGAAAAGGGACGCGAAAAACGCAAACCTAATTCTCCCAGGACATCCCTGCTGTCACTTCGAGCGGAGTCTATATGACCCTAGGGTCACCCGCAAGTATGAAAATGGCTGGCGCGACCGCCCGCGCGATGGACAGCCAGACGGGTTGCGATTATGCTTGAGGTCGGCACGGGCGATGAGG